>CAYMDO010000071.1:0-1652 GCA_964389365.1 uncultured Syntrophomonadaceae bacterium | reverse complement strand
CCCGGAAACTGGCCGGCTGATCAAGCCCGACCTTATACCAAGCTAAGAAAGGAGATAATGTTTGTGGATAAATGTGTAAGGGCACGTTATAAAGTAAACGGTACCCCGATGTTTCAGATGCTGACTGAATCGCAGCAGAGAGCTATTTACCAGGCCGCTCTCGAGATTTTAGAGAGAACCGGGGCGGTAGTGCACGACCAGGAATCGCTCGAGCTTTTTAAAAATGCGGGGTGTTGGGTTGAGGGCGAGCGGGTTCGCATCCCGGCCGGTATCACAGAGTGGGCAGTAGCTGCTGCTCCGTCGAGAATTTTGTTGTACAACAGGGAAGGCAAGCGGAGCATGGTGCTGGAAGGCCGCAATACTTACTATGGCCCCGGGCCTACAAACACCTACCACCGCGATCCGGAAACCGGTGAAAGAAGAAGGCCTGTACTCGGTGACAGCGAGAATGCCGGTAAAGTTTGCGATGCCCTGCCGAATATCGATTTTACCATGGATTTAGGTACCCCGACCGGGGTAACCGATACCCTGGCCGATGTTTACGCTTTCAAATCGCTGGTAACAAATTGCCGTAAACCGATCGTGCACTGGGGTTTTGACATTGAACAATACCAGGATATCATTGATATTGCTTCGGCTGTTGCGGGCGGTTTGGAAAATTTGCAGAAGAGGCCTTTTATTTGCCTCTATTCTGAACCCAGCTCGCCTTTGGTCCACTCACGGGAAGCTATTGCCAAGGCAGTTTTTGCAGCCAAAAACCGGGTACCTATTGTTTACACCCCATGTGTTATGCTTGGCGGGACTACACCGGCAACCATGGCCGGAACAATTGCCCTCGGTGTTGCCGAGAGCCTGGTCGGCATCGTCGTTTCACAATTAGTTCGTGAAGGCTCGCCGATAATCATGGGCGGTGTTTACGCCATCATGGATATGAAGACCACAGTTTTCAGCTACGGCAGCCCCGAGTTTCATATTATGCAGGCCGGTATTGCAGAAGTAGCTCATTATATGAACATCCCGGTTTTCGGAACTGCCGGGTGTACCGATTCGCATACATTGGATGGCCAGGCAGCCGGCGAAGCGACCATGAGTATCTTGATCGCCGCCCAGTCAGGCGCCAACCTCGTTCACGATGTCGGCTATACCGGTTCCGGTTCCCAGGGCTCTTTATACCAGCTGGTGATGTGCGATGAAATTATCGGCATGGTTAAGAGGTTTATGCGCGGTATCACGGTTGATGACGAAACCCTTGCAGTTGAAGTTATTGACAGGGTAGGCCCCGGCGGCCACCACCTGGCAGAACCTCATACCATGAAACACTTTAAAACCGAAACATGGTTCCCGAGCACCATTAACAGGATGCGCTACGATGAGTGGAAAAATGCAACCAACTCCTCCACTATGGGTGACCGGGTAGCCCAAAAGATGCGCGATATCCTGAAGAATCATGAAGTGCCTGCACTCCCGGCTGACGTTCTCGGAAAAATCGATGAGATTATTAAGAAGGCTGAAGATCGCGAAGCTAAGAAGAAAAAGAAGTAAATAAAGATCATTGATTGCTTTAACAGACAAATAAGTGCTTAAGGAGGATTAACTGGATGGCAGATTTTGAAACCTTGGCGGGAGCCATTATTGAATGCAATGCGGCGAAA
>CAYMDO010000070.1:0-2341 GCA_964389365.1 uncultured Syntrophomonadaceae bacterium | reverse complement strand
TGTCAATGGCAGAATAAAAATACCCACTTTTGACGGAGAAAATTCCCCACCCCGGTGGTAACCGCTGCTCCGATATAGTCTAATTAATAATACTGTTGATTAGACTAAGGGAAGGAGCAGAACATGCTGGAGGTGCATATGCAAACAACAATCAAGACACTATTTGAGAAGGGCTACAATAAGACCAGAATTGCTGAGATGCTGGGAATTGATCGTAAGACAGTCAGAAAGGTGCTGAAGAACCCGGATAAAGATCTGCCGATTGAAAAGAAGCCTCACCCTTCTGTGCTGGATGAATACCGAGACTTCATTGTAGCAAGCATTGCCAGGGAGCTGACTGCACAGCGCATTTTTCAAGACTTGCAAATCATGAATGATTTTGAAGGCAGCTACTCCACCGTAAGAGATTATGTGCGCAAATTAAAGGGCAACCAGCAAAAAGTCTACATGGTCATTGAAACATTGCCCGGAGAAGAAAGCCAGGTTGATTTTGGCTACATCGGCACCCTGCTAATCGGCGGGAAGCGCAAGAAAGCCTGGGTCTTCATTATGACCCTCAGTTATTCGCGCTACATGTTTGCCAAGATTGTTTTCGATCAAAGCGTTAAGACTTTTATCACCTGCCATTTAGAGGCCTTTCGCTATTTTGGCGGGGTACCGGAAACTGTGATCCTGGACAATTTAAAGGCCGGAGTCATTGACGCCAACTTCTATGAGCCGATAGTGCAGCGTACTTACGCTGCCTTTGCCGCCCACTACGGTTTTTATGCTCAGCCCTGCCGGATCTATACCCCGACGGATAAGGGTAAAGTGGAAAGGGCAGTCGATTACGTCAAGGAAAATTGCTTCAAAGGCCGGGACTTTGAAGATGACAGCAAAGCTGCTGCTTTCTTAAACTACTGGCTTGAGCATACGGCCAACTGCAGAATCCACGGTACCACTAAAAAGAAGCCGGCAAAAGAATTTGAAACAATCGAAAAGCAGGCTCTTAAAAATATAAACCATCAGGATTTTATCTTTTCCAACTCAGCCAGGGCCATTTTGTATCCCAACTGTCATTTTGCCTACAAGGGCAACTACTATTCGGCACCTTTCCAATACACCTGCAATGAACTGGAGATAATCGAAGTAAATAATTTGGTCAAAGCCTATTTCGACCAACAAGAGATTGCCCTTCACAGCCTGTGGGAAGGGGAGAAGGGCAAACACACAACAAACAACAGCCATTATCCGGCTAAGAAAAATATATCACGCGAAGAAATCCTGTCAAGACAGCGCGAAGAAATGACCGGGATCGGTAAAGAGGCGCTGCTCTTTTTCGAGGCCTTTGTCCAAAAGGGCGACTTACAAAAATACGGTTACCGCTCCATTACTGGTGTATTGGCTTTACGCAAGAAATACAGCAGCGAAACGATCAATGCAGCCTGCGCCAGGGCCCTTTTTTATAACTCTTTTTCTTATGCCACGGTGCGCCGGGTTTGCGAAAAAGAGCTTAAGCTTTTGCCACTTGCCATCCCGGAGACAGCGGTGGAAGAAAGTTTAAGTGAGTATGCCCGTGATTTAAGCGAATACCTGGTTTTAAGCAAGTTGGGGGTGATTAATTGAACACCGCCACTTTAAACAACTTAAAAACTTTAAGGCTTTCAGGTGTAGTTAACACTTTAGAATTAAGGATTGAAGAGGCAACCAGGAACAACCTCTCTTATCTTGAGTTTTTCGAACTGATCATCCAGGACGAGGTGATTAACAGAACAAATAGGGCCAGTCAGAACCGGCTGGTAAAAGCTAAGTTCAAGCAGCACAAAACGATCGAGGAGTTTAATTTTAGCTACCAGCCTTCGATCAACCGCCAGGAGATTTATGCTTTAGCCACCTGCGAATTTGTGCGCAAGAAAGAAAATATCGCTTTTATTGGCCCGCCGGGAACCGGGAAAAGCCACTTGGCAACCGCTATCGGGGTTAAAGCAGCTCATCAGGGTTATGCAGTGCTTTTTGCCACAGTCAGTCAGATGTTGGAAGAGCTCTACATATCCCGGGCTGATAATTCATTTAACCAGAAACTAAAGAAGTATTTGGGCCCGGAGCTGTTAATTTTAGATGAGTTGGGCCTGAAAAAGCTGAATCAGAACAGCGTAGACGATCTCTATGAGGTCATAGCAGGCCGCTACGAACAGAAGTCGACAATTGTTACTTCCAACAAGACTTTTGATGAGTGGGGCCGGGTGCTCTTCGATCCTGTACTGGCAACAGCAATCCTGGATCGCTTTGTTCACCACTGTCACTTTGTGATGATTAAAGGTGAAAGTTATCGCATGCGTGAACGGCAAGGTTTAATTGTCAA
>CAYMDO010000069.1:0-3413 GCA_964389365.1 uncultured Syntrophomonadaceae bacterium | reverse complement strand
CAGTTTTTGATGAGGCGGAAATAGCCAGCTATATTTGGCTATTTGCCTGTTTTTTATCCTACGCACTGTCGAACTCGGGAATAAGTCACGGCAGGAACCTTGTACAGTATAGTATCCTGCCGTTTCTTTTTACTGCAAATGTTTGCAATCTGGCTGAAAAAGAATATATCGGGTGTTAAGCCATACCGGTCTCCGGCCGGGAACATGTAGCCTGAGCGGGAGTAAAAGAAGTGTAAAGAAAAACATTGCCTGGTAATGTTGCTTTACATAATCGCACAAAAGGTTATTGAAGCAGCTTGTACATCACATAAGAATCGACAAGCCCAAGCTTGCTATGCCGGAAAGATATTGGCAGCGTACCGACAATCTCAAAATTATGCTTCTGCCACAGCCGTACCGCGCTTTCATTCGTAGAAACAACCAGGTTGTACTGCATCGCTAAAAATCCCATGGCAATTGCCTGATCCTGCGAATGATCACACATCTGGGAAGCTAATCCCTGGTTCCTGGCATGTTCGGCGACAATGTAACCGCAGTTGCATACATGAGCGCCTAAAGCCGGTTGGTTTGCTTTGATGTAATAAGTACCTACGATTGCATCTTCTGAATCTACGGCAACGAAAGTTGCAGCAGGTGCAGTTATCCATATCTCGTAGGCTTCTTCAGCAGTAATATCCGGAGAAAAAGCATATGTTTCACCAGCGCGAAAAACCGGTTTGATAATATTCCAGGCCTCAGCCCAATCCTGTTCCCGGAACTTGCGAATTGTAATCATCGTTTACCAGCTCACTTAAATATGAATAATTTATACTATCAGATTGTGATAATGATACAATTAAAAAATAAAGTACGTCAAGTAAGCCAAGATTGCAGAATTGAGGATGGGGGCTCAATGGTAAAACGGTTTTTAATTCTATTACCCATATTGATGATGGCAATTGGCTCTGGCGGCGTGCTTAGCTGGCCAAGCCGGCGATCCGCAAACAGAGTTGCTAAACCCGGTTAAACTGTCTTCGGCAGAAGAAATCTTAGATGAATTAGGTTTTAACCTGTTGACGCCGTACGGGGCAAAAGATGTAACCTACAGCATTATCAACATTGGGAGATGGGGAAAAGATCGGACAGGTCGATTTCACATTAGATGAAGTTGAATACACTTACCGCGCCAGTGCCGCTTCAGAGTGGACAGATATCTCCGGAATATACTTTGACTGGATCGAAGAGGTGGATACAAACGTTAGTTATACCTCCGGAAAAACTTTTACCACCGAAGACGATGGAGATAAAGTTGGAGTAATTTTATGGTTTGATTCAGTACTTGGCATTCAGTATTGCCTGAGCATGGATTCCGAAGCTGATTATACCGTGTTGTGGTACTTTCCGAGCAGTTGTTCAAGCCAGCTGAGTAATTAAGGTAAAATGCTGCTTTTCAATAAATGAGCTGGAGGCTGCTTATCGATCAGGCAGCCTCATTTTTGCCGATGATGTGATATGATGTGATATCATGGGTTAGGCTGTATAAGTGATTCTTTCTTAAGGATTGATAAATTGACTGCACAGTTATTGGGCGCCGTATACGCTCTGATTGCCGCAATGCTTTACGGCGGCGCTGATTTCAGCGGCGGTGTTGCCACCCGGCGTTTGAACCAGTACCAGGTTTTGTTAATAACAGCGCTAACTGGAGCGGTAATACTTATTTTACCGGCCTACCTGTGGGGCGAAGGGCTGCCCCCGGTTGTGAGCATATTTAACGCTGTCTTAGCCAGTGTTTTTGGTTCTCTCGGCCTGGCAACTCTATATAGCGCCCTGGCCTACAAAAAGGCCAGTATTGTTGCTCCTGCTTCAGCTGTAGTTGCTTCTGCCGTTCCGGTTGTTTATAGTGCTTTTAAAGAAGGCTTACCCGGCACTGTAACTTTCAGTGGTTTTATCATAGCCGGGATCGGTATCTGGCTGACTACCAGAACTGATGTATCAGACAGTAAAAATGTAAATGACGGATTATTGCAGGGTATCATTTCCGGCCTGGCCTTTGGCGGCTTTTTTATCTTTATCTCCCGCATTGAGCCAGGTTACATTTTCAGCCCCCTGATTTTTGGCAAACTGGCAGCTGCCGCTGTCGGGTTGCTGTTTGTCGGTTTTCTTCGATTGCCGCTGCCTAACCCGATCAAATATCCAATAGCAATATTTTCGGGTTTCCTAGATATTTTCGCAAATGTTTTATACCTGGTCTCAACTTCGATGACCCGGGTGGATATTGCAGCGGTGCTAGTTTGTACTTACCCTGCAGCTACCGTGATGTTAGCAATGCTTATATTTAAAGAGAAAATTAGCCGTTCGCAGGCCTTTGGCGTATCTATATGTGTTATAGCGGTTGCCATGATCATTGTGTGACGATATCTATTTGTGGTATTGATATCTTTTCATTTTTCGCTCTGTATGACATTGCTTGTGGTATTGTGGTATTATAGATTCATGTTTTGAGTATCATACTTATAAAAAGTGTAAAAAAGAGAGATCAGGATTGAGGAGGGGAAAAGATGACCGAGGAGAAGGAAATTAAGAATTGTCCTCATTGCGGCCAGGAAGTATTTCAAAAAGCAATTAAATGCAAACACTGCAAGCAGTTTATGAACGGCGATACCGAGTTGGCTCAACTGCAAGAAACATTCGATTACACTGAAGAGCGAGGTTTCCTTGCTTCCCTGTTTGACTTCAGCATGACCGAAATGATTACCCCGAAAGTTATCCGGTTTATCTTCATTATCGGTCTGCTTGGTTTGCTTGTCAGCGCTGTATTTGGACTGGTAACGGCAATTATGTCCGGTGAAGCGGTAGCAATTGTCCTGGCTGTCATTGCGGTTGTAGTAGGCTTTATAGTGGCAGCAATACTGCTGCGCATCTACCTGGAGATAGTGGTGGTTTTTTTCAGGATTTACGACGAGTTGAAATACGCAAACAGAGAATAGGCAAAAAATGCTATGTAAAAAATAAAAATGAAACGACAGGGTTTTTAGCCTGTCGTTTCATTTTCTGGTGAGCCATCCAGGGCTCGAACCTGGGACACCCTGATTAAAAGTCAGGTGCTCTACCAACTGAGCTAATGGCCCGTGTCTGGTGGAGAGGACTGGATTCGAACCAGTGAAGGCGTTGCCAGCAGATTTACAGTCTGCCCCCTTTGGCCAACTTGGGTACCTCTCCACGTCTTTCGGTGGAGCCGACGAAGGGAATCGAACCCCCAACCTGCTGATTACAAATCAGCTGCTCTACCGTTGAGCTACGTCGGCAAACGTTAACCGCTCCCGAAGCATTAACAGTATAGCTTATTTTGTAATTGACGTCAACCAAAAGCGGGCAGGATTCAGGCATTCCGCAAATACTTTTTTAAAAATCTCCAAATCCATTAATTTGCCGAA
>CAYMDO010000068.1:0-3822 GCA_964389365.1 uncultured Syntrophomonadaceae bacterium | reverse complement strand
AGCCCACAGCGGACTTTCACCGCCAAGCTAACGCCCATGCCGGGCGCACCAAAAAGGAGCGCCGCTCAGGCGCTCCCCGCATGCATTATTCGTTCCGGCCCGCTGCGGCTACTTGAGCTCGACAGAGCCGCCGGCTTCTTCAATTTTTGCTTTTGTTGCTTCAGCTTCTTCTTTATTCACTTTTTCCTGCACGGTGCCCGGTACGCCGTCAACCAGGTCCTTAGCTTCTTTCAGCCCTAAGCCGGTGATCTCGCGGACAACCTTGATCACCTGGATTTTCTTTTCGCCGGCTGAGGTGAGGACAACATCAAACTCGTCTTTTTCTTCTTCCTCGGCAGCGGCTGCGCCGCCTGCCGGAACGGCGGCAACTGCTACCGGTGCGGCAGCGGTTACGCCAAACTCCTCTTCCATGGCCTTGACTAGCTCGGAAAGTTCCAAAACGGTCATTCCTTTTACCAGCTCCATAATTTCGCTTGCTTTATTATCGCCTTTTGCCATTATTTTTTTACTCCTTTGGATTTATATTTTTATATTTCTATCAAGTTCTGCCTATGCTGTTTCTTTCTGCAGGCGCACCGCGTCTACGGTGTAAACCAGCCGCCGGAGCGTGCCCTGCAGCACGTTGACCAAACCGGAAATAGGGGACTGGAAACCGCCGACAACCCTGGCCAGCAGCACTTCGCGCGGCGGTATCTCACCCAGCGCCCTGATGGCATTTTCGTCAAGCACCTGACCGGTCAACATCCCGCCTTTAATGATTAGCGCGTTGTTTTCTTTGGCAAAATCGCTGAATACTTTTGCCGCTGCAACCGGATCCGCTTTTGAATAAGCGATCGCCGTAGGGCCTTCGAAGAACGGCTCAAGCTGCCCAACTCCGGCAGCCTTGCAGGCCAGCCGGTTCAGGGTATTTTTTGTTATGCGGTAGAGGCAGTCCTGACTGCGCAAGCGCCCGCGCAGGTCGGTTATGGCCTTTACATTCAAACCACGGTAGTCCGTAACAATAACCAGTTCGGCATTTTTTAGCTCCCTGGTTACCTCTTCCAGCATCCTGTTTTTCATATCTTTGGTGATCAATAACTTCACCTCCTTACATTTTAAGGCTGCAAACTTAAAAAGGGGCTTTCCGAAGTGGAAAGCCCCGCGAATAACAGCCTAAAGAAAAGCTGTTCCTTAATAACAAGCGGGCTTCTCCTGGACAGGCGGCCGGTTCGGGCCATTAAGCGGCAAGGCGCCTGGCGTCAGCGGAAAGGCGTGATATTAACTTTTATACCTGCTGAAAAACTATTTTACTTCCGTGCCGGCGCTGGTCCTGACTCCCGGTCCCATGGTCGAGCTGACTGTCAGCGCTTTGATATACTGGCCCTTGGCCGCTGCCGGCCGGGCTTTTACCAGCGCTTCAATAACCGCGTTAAAGTTTTCGACCAATTTATCATTGCCAAAAGAAACCTTACCGATCGGCACGTGGACGTTGCCGGCCTTCTCGGTACGGTATTCAACTTTTCCGGCCTTGATGTCATTGATCGCCTTTTCAATTTCAAAGGTTACGGTGCCGCTTTTCGGGTTGGGCATCAGCCCGCGCGGCCCGAGCACTTTACCGAGCTTGCCTACCGAACCCATCATGTCGGGAGTGGCCACGGCCACGTCAAAATCAAGCCAGCCCTCCTGAACCTTTGCTACCAGCTCGTCGCCGCCGGCAAAATCGGCGCCGGCTGTTTCCGCCTCCCTGATTTTGTCGCCCTTGGCAAAAACGGCAATCCGCCGGGTTTTGCCGGTGCCGTGCGGCAAAACCAGGGAACCGCGAACCTGCTGGTCGGCATGTTTCGGGTTTACGCCCAGGCGGACGGCAAGCTCGACCGTCTCGTCAAATGTTCTCATGCTCATCTCCTGCACCAGGCGCAGGGCATCCGCGGGCTCGTATTTCAGGTCGCGGTCATACTGTTTACGTGCGTCTTCGTACTTCTTACCTCTTTTTGGCATTATTCGTGAACCTCCCGTGGTCTGCGGGCTGCCAGGCCCTCCCACTTAAATTTTCCCTGCCGTTTTTCACCTGCCGCCCAACCTGTTATTCAACGGCGATGCCCATGCTGCGGGCCGTGCCTTCGATAATTTTAGCCGCTGCATCGACATCGTAGGCATTAAGGTCTTCCATTTTCTGCATGGCAATCTCTTTTACCTTGTCGCGCGAAATAGCCGCCACTTTAACCCGGTTAGGCTCGCTGGACGCTTTTTCAAGGCCGACTGCCTTTTTCAGCAGAACCGCTGCCGGCGGGGTTTTGGTAATGAAGGTAAAAGAGCGATCTTCATAGACGGTCAGTTCGACCGGGATAATCAGCCCGGCATCCTGAGCGGTGCGATCGTTGAATTCCTTGCAGAAAGCCATAATATTAACCCCGTGCTGGCCAAGAGCCGGGCCAACCGGTGGGGCAGGGGTTGCCTTCCCGGCCGGAATCTGCAGTTTGGTTTTTCCGATAATTTTTTTCTTTCTAGCCATAATTAACCTTGCCTCCCGGCTGTAGCCGCCCTCCGAGGAGCGCCACAGCGCTGCTTAAAATTTAATCACCTGGTGAAACTCCAGCTCCACCGGGGTTTCGCGCCCAAACATCGATACAGATACCTTTACGGTGCCTTTTTCGCTGTTAATCCCTTCAACCTTGCCTTCAAAATTCTTAAACGGCCCGCTGACCACGCGAACCACCTGGCGCAAATCAAAGTCGATGCGCGGTTTGCCTTCCACGACGCCTACAGAGCGCAATATATTGGTTATCTCTTTTTCGCTCAGGGGCACCGGTTTCGATCCGGGGCCGACAAAACCGGTTACCCCGGGGGTGTTGCGCACCACGTACCAGGAGTCGTCGTCCATAACCATTTCCACCAAAACATAACCGGGAAATACTTTTTTTTCGACGGTCCGTTTCTGGCCGCTGCGGCTGGTTATCTCTTTTTCCGTCGGGACCAAGATCCTGAAGATCTTGTCTTTCATGTCCATCGAATCGACACGGCGCTCCAGGTTGGTCATAACCCTTTTTTCGTAACCGGCGTAAGTGTGGATAACGTACCAGTCTTTTTTTACCTGGCTCTCCTTGCTTTCGCTGCCGGTTTCGTTTTCGGCAACCCCCTGGAAGCCGTTTTCAGTTCCCGTATCTGCTTCAATGTTCATCATTGGGGAAATGCCGCGGCATCTCCGGTCACACTCCTTAATTATACTTTGGCCCTGCCGGTATTAGCGGATTACCAGCTGCAATATGGCCAGGAATACCGTATCGAGAAGCCAGAAAAAGACACCGATCACCAGTACGACAGACAGCACAATGCCGGTAAAAACGCTGAACTCCCGCCTGGTCGGCCAATTAACCTTTTTCAGCTCGCCCCTGACTTCACCGATAAACTTGCCTAACCGCTTTAAAAAACGCATCCCTTTAATCCCTCACCTTTACTGCCTGCCGTAAAATCGGATAACCTGTACCAATTTTGCATAAAGCTTCCCGTCACTACTTGGTTTCTTTATGCATGGTATGCACTTTGCAACGGCTGCAATATTTTTTCATCTCGATCCGGTCCGGGTTGTTTTTTTTGTTCTTGCGGGAAGTATAGTTTCGCTCTTTGCATTCCCCGCAGGCCATATGAACTGTTACACGCACTATTGCCCACCTGCCTCTTAAACTCGTAAATATGAATCTATCATAGTATATTTCTGTATGTCAATAATTATAGCACGATTAAGGGGCGGGGGTGCAGCCCGCCCCTTAAATATTATCATTTTTAGCCAGGCTGTTACTTGCTGACCGCGGTAACGACGCCCGCGCCGACGGTCCGGCCGCCTTC
>CAYMDO010000067.1:0-4011 GCA_964389365.1 uncultured Syntrophomonadaceae bacterium | reverse complement strand
CGGTTTTCAAAGAACGAAATGCTTAATGGCTGAAAAATCAGCCTGAGCAGTTACAATAGTTTTTTAAATCATTATCGTTTTCCGGCGCCACCGGTTTATTCTTTCTGCATACATACAATAATGCCGCTGGTTACCAGTTTAAGCTGTTCAACGGTTATCGGCAGAAAAGAGTGGCTTGAACCGGCAGCGCTGTAGACTACAGGAAACCGCTTCATCGAGTCGTCTATAAAAATCGGGATACCCGGGTCAATGTCAAACGGGCAAACCCCGCCTACCCGGTAACCGGTAATCTGTTCCACCTCCTCCGGTTTGGCAATTCGCACCTTACCGCCACCCAGCAATGTTTTTACTTTTTTACTGTCGATCGTAATATCCCCGGCAGCAACGAATAGGCCGTAGCATTCGCCAACCCTGAAAAGAATTGTTTTGGCTATCTGCCCTACTTCTACCCCTAGTGCATCTGCAGCTTCGATAGAAGTTTTTGTCGTTTGACGGTGTTCCCGGGGCTGCAGGTTCAGGTTAAATTGGCCGAGGTAACGGCAGGCTCTTTCAAGAGCCGGGTTTTGTAACATACCAGAAGCTCCTTTCGTAACCTTATGCTATTCAGTAATCCCAGCTTTTTCCAACTGATAGGCGGTAACCTCTTTTTCAGGGTAGCGGAAAAAAACAATTATGCCGATTAGAATGAATACTGCCGAAACCGGGCCGGTAAGCCGGATGCCGAGCGGAGCATTGATGGTGCTGCCGAAAAACTGCAGCAGCGCCCCGGTAATCACAGTTGACAGCCCCATGGCGATCTTGAGGATAAAGCCCTGGGCGCCAAAATACATCGCTTCCCGCCGCTGCCCAGAGAGTTTGCCTTCCAGGTCGGATACTGCTGCAACGATGGCATCGGGGACGATAAAAATAACAGCCAGCGGCAGGCCGGTCAGGCCCATTAATATATAGGCGACGATATTCGGGGAAAGGCCAAAGAGCGGCTGCCCGAGGAAAAAGTAAATCGGAAGCAGGATCAAAAATGCTGACAGGGCAAACATCATCATCACTTTAAGGCCCAGTTTTTTGGAAAGGATATTAACTGCGGGAAAGAAAAGCAGAGCCACTACAAAAGCAAGGCCGAAGTAGATAGACGTGTCATTTTCAGTGCCTCTCAGCAGTACCGTTACATAGAGAGGAATATTCAGGGTTATGATGTTGAAACCCAACCAGAAAGTAACATTACCGATCAGGTAAGTTAAGAAAGCCCGGTTTTTAAAAGTAGTGACCACCGCATCCACCAGGCCCAGGGTTGCCGGTTCAGCTTTGGCATAGCGACGTTCTTTTATTAACAGCGGCAGGTAGAGCAAAATCAGGCCGGCTATGGCCATAGCCCAAACCATGCCGTGGAAGCCGAACAGTCCGATTAGTATGCCGGCGCCGATCAATGCTATTCCGACACCTAACAGGCTGAAGATCGCCTTATAGGTTGCCAGGTCAACCCTGTCGCGGTTTGTGCGGGCCAATTCAGGCAGTAATGCCAGGTATGGGCAGACATAAGCGGTAAAAAGGATAAAATAAAGCCCGAGCAGCGCTGCCACATATATACTGTTGATAGCTGATTTTTCGGCTGCCGGCGGATAGAACAGCAGTATAAAAACAACAGCATAGGTTATGCCGCTGAAAAGCATAAAAGGCATCCGCCTGCCGAAACGCCCGCTGTAGTTGTCTGACCAGCGGGCGATGATCGGGTCGGCCACAGCGTCAATTACACGGCCGAAGAACATGATTAAACCGAATATAAAAGGTGGAATCAGGGCTTCGACACCTTCCAGGGGGCTGGTAATGTAATAATATAACAACCAGGTGATCATTACCCGGTCAATAATACTAAAACCCCCGGCTCCTGCGCCATAGGCTAGCTTGCCCCATAATGGCAGTCTTTTTGCATTGTTCATTCTGTCGTCCCTCCCGTATTGCTTGTTTTAAAGTGATGATTCAAGGCAGTGGCCAAAAAACCGGCTGCCGAAGCAAAGGCCGCCCCGGTTGACACAATTCCGGTTTCAGGATCTACTGTTTCGCAAAAAAAACCGTTATCCATTTTTACGTTTCTCAGGAAATCCAGAGCTCCTGCATTCAAGGCCAGCAAATCATTGCTGGCTCCCAAAGGCCAGGGGTTGGAGCTGTGGAGCGAACCCGCTTCAGCAAAAGGGCTGTCGCTATGAAAGTAGCTGTTGTTTGGGGACCTGATCCAGCGTACCGTGTTTAAGAAAATATTGTCGCCGGGAGAACAAAAACCATAATGGGCCAGCAGCTGCAGGCTGCCAGGCGGGTTGTCGTAAAGCGAAAACTTACCCCGCCCGTCAACCGCCCAGGCAAACATCAGCCCGCAGGGCCCGTGAACTGTGCAATGTTCGTATATTGACACTTCAAGCTCATGGGCAAGGGTTGCGAAATCGTTTCGGCTAAACCAAAGATCCCGCTGCTGCAATTTGGCTAGAAGACAGAAGGCTCTCTGCAGTAAGGCGTTACAGTAAGTGAGATAGGGGTAATCAACCGGATCGTCTGACGGATCAAGGAAGGTACTGTATAAGCCGCAAACCGGATCAAACTTCTGCAGCGCCTTTTCGGCCAGTGCTGTCAGCCCGTTCCTGATTATTTCCTGCTCAGTGATCTGGTAGTCACCTGTTTTTTGCAGGTAGTGTTCAAGTGCTGTCAGGTGAGCTGCCAGCTGGTCGAGCTCAAAACCCGGGTATAAAATAGTTCCGTTCAGGTAATGGGCATGCTCCCCGGCATGGCTTAAATGCCTGCCAAAGACTGAAAGCAATAAATCCCTAGCGCTTTCCTGATCGACAAGCTGCACGGCAGGAAAACTCCATAGCAGCGCGTCACGGCTCCAGAATGCAGCGCTCACATAATAGCGCGGGCTGCGGGAAGTAAGGGCAACTATTTGATCATTATCCAGTGAACGTGCCATAGAGTAGAAATAACAGAAAAAGAGATTCTTGTTCAGCAGCAGTTCCATCTCTTTGTCTTCTAATGTTATATAGCGCTGCTCGAGCCAGCGGCAGGCAATATTCAGCAGGGTAGTTGCTCCATGGCGGCGCAAATCGAAATTTGTCGTTGCCGCTCCGTCCCCTTCGAGATTAACAGCCCCAAATAATGTCAGGGTTTTTTCTTCCCCCGGTCCCAAATCAAACATAGCGGACGTTTTATATCTTCTGTTTTCCGGGCATAATTGCCAGCCGGCGGCAGGGTCCGCAGAGAAGGCAAGCGCGGCAATGGGCAGGCCGGACCGTGCTTCCAGCACAAGGCTGTTCGTCCAGCCGTTAAATGTGATTGAACGTGCAATGCCAAGCTCTCTGCGTGAAAAAACGGTATAGCTGAAGCTGTCCCAAAAGCCCTGCCAACCTGATTCAACACAAACTGTTTTACTGCCCATATTATGCAGGGTTACCAGGTAAATAAAACCCTTAAAACCGGGCGGTGCCGCAATCAATCCTTTTATTTGCAGGCCATGTGAAAGGTTAGCTTCATAACCGGGCAGCCACCCTGATCGGTGATGCCAGTTTTGTATAGTAGACGTAATAAGGTTTTTATTATTGACCGCTACATACGGCGAAATCAGCGCTTCGTCAGCGCTGCCCCTAAAATCAAGCAACCCGTTGTGGTCGAGGCGCAGAAAATTAATCGAATTGATACAGCCCCTGCAGTCTGTTTCGGGGAGCGAAATGTACTCGTTGCCGGTGGGGTAGAGCAGCGGGGTTCCGGTAACCTGTTCTGGTACAGTTAAAAGCTTGTCCATGCTGTTTGCCATATCCAGCCTGCCCTTCCATGCATGATTCCTGATATGCCCTGTAATTTTTATCTTTCTCTTTTGATCGCAAAAAACCTTTTTAAGTGTTGAATCCGTTAAGCTAACAGGTAATTTTAAACCTAAAAGGAAGAATTTGAATGTTGTCAAGTATTTGCCGTTGTGTTATAACCTGACTTTTGCAGTTTAGTAGTTAGGAAAGGCCGCTTAACCCTGATGCA
>CAYMDO010000066.1:0-4279 GCA_964389365.1 uncultured Syntrophomonadaceae bacterium | reverse complement strand
CCGTCAAGCGAGTGTTACTGCGTTAAGATGGAAATGCTGTGGAAGATTAAAACGGCCATCGAGGCTGAAGGGATTACGATCCCCTTCCCGCAGAGGGCCCTCTGGTCCGGTTTCGGAGACATGGCTGGCCTGCCGGGCAGCAGCGCAGAATAATAATAATTGTCTTTCCAAAAGCGGTACCTTACAATCATTTGAGGAGGATTATATTATGAAAACCCGTTTCATCCTGTTGGTGGAAGACAACCCCGATGACGAGGAGCTTACTATTATCGGCCTGAAGAGAAGCGGGGTAATCAAGCAGGTGAATGTTGTGCGCGACGGTGAAGAAGCCCTGGACTTTCTTTTTGCCGAAGGAGCCTACGGCGAGCGTAATCCGAAGGATGTTCCGGCATTGGTCCTGCTGGATCTTAAGCTGCCCAAGCTAAGCGGCTTTGATGTGCTGCACCGCATCAGGGCTAACCCGTTTACCAGCTGTGTGCCTGTAGTTGTTCTGACCTCTTCCGGCGAGGAAGAAGATATTTTGACCAGCTATAAGATGGGGGCCAACAGCTTTGTCCGCAAGTCGGTGGAATTTAACCGCTTTGCTGATGTTGCCAGGCAGCTTGGCCTCTACTGGGTATTGATAAATGAGCCGCCAAATTTGAATATGGTGTAGTATAGTTTTTTTGGAGGGTTGTAGGTGAACAAGAAGCTGCGGTTACTGATCGTTGAAGATAACCCGGATGATGCTGAAATGATGGTTATGCGCCTGGAAGAAGAAGGTTTCAGCGCTGAATGGCAGCGTGTAGATAACGAGGAAGATTTTTTAAAGGCTTTGGATGATCCGCCGGAGTTTATCCTGGCCGATTGGAGGCTGCCCCAGTTCAGCGGCATGCGGGCCCTGGAGTTGCTCAATGAGCGTTGCCCGGGTATACCCTTTATACTTGTAACCGGTTCGATCGGCGAGGAGGCTGCTATCAATGCCCTGCATC
This sequence comes from uncultured Syntrophomonadaceae bacterium, assembly GCA_964389365.1. Classification (GTDB taxonomy): domain Bacteria; phylum Bacillota; class Dethiobacteria; order DTU022; family DTU022; genus UBA993. The sequence goes on along the minus strand of CAYMDO010000066.1, from coordinate 3,308 downwards.
TGGGGGCCAGCGACTATATTTTAAAAGATCGTTCCAAGCGGCTGGGACAAGCAGTGCGACGCACTATAGAATCAATATCTTTCCAGCGGCAGAAGGAAGAGGCTGAAGCCGAACTGAAAAGGCGGCTTGCCGAGCTGGAAGTGCTGTACGGCATATCAACTAACCTGCGCTACCTGGAAAATCTTGACGATATGTTAAAAACCCTGCTGGTTCAAACTCTTTCCGCCCTTAATTCGGATACGGGATCAATCTGGCTAACTGGTTCAGGTGCAGTTCATCTCAGGATGATGGCGGCGAGTGGTTGGTTTAACGAAATCGGCGCTATGCCTGTTGAACAGGGTGAAGGGTTAATCGGCGGCACTTACCGTGAAAACGAGCCGCGCATCAGCCGCGAATTTACCAGCGATCCCAGGCTGAGCAAGAAATTTCTCGGCCTGGTTCCGGCCGGGTGGGGAGGGGTTTTTGTACCCATCCACAGCAGCCAGGAAAAAATCGGGGTTATGGTGATCGCTGTAACCCTGCCGCGGGTTATTACTGGACAGGAAGTGAAGTTTCTGGCTTCCATAGCCGAAATGGCCGGCATTGCCGTCCACCGGATCAGGCTATTTGAGGATCTGCAGGCGGCGAGCGAATCTTTGGGCGCAGCCTACCACGCGACTATCAGGGGGTGGGCCAATGCCCTCGAACTGCGCGATCAGGAAACAGAGGGCCACAGCGAAAGGGTTACAGAGCTAACCTTGGAGCTGGCCCAAAAAATGGGTATTGCCGGAGATAAAATGACTCATATCTATCGCGGGTCGCTTTTGCACGACATCGGCAAGATGGGCGTTTCTGATCAAATCCTTTTTAAGCCCGGTCCTCTGGATGATTCCGAGTGGGATATTATGATCCGGCACCCCCAGTCTGCCTATAACCTTTTGGCCCAGATCGATTACCTAAAACCGGCTCTGAGCATCCCCTACTGCCATCACGAAAAGTTTGACGGCAGCGGTTATCCCCGTGGATTGAAAGGGAGCGAGATTCCTCTCGAAGCGCGGATATTCGCAGTAGTTGACGTTTACGATGCTTTGGTTAGCGACCGTCCCTACCGTCCGGCCTGGAACAAAAAAGATGCCCTTGAGCATATAAAAAAATGCAGTGGAACCCATTTTGACCCTCAGGTTGTGGAACATTTTTTGGATTTAATTGCTTAAGAAGGTTAAGTAAAGCTATATTTGATGGTTAATTGGTGCGTGGCATATCAGGTTTCGCAGTAGGAGTGCTTTTATGGCTGATGCAAATTCCAATTTATCCTTTGACTTTTAGGCCCATGTGCGGGGCTCCCGCCGCCTTAAATTTATCCTGATTGCGGTTGCCGTGCTGTTTACAATCGGCACATTTATTAACAGATTCTATTCATACAGGGACACGGAAGCTAAAACCCGCTATCAGCTGGAACAGCAATTAACCGCTATCGCCAGTTTAAAATCCTCGCAACTGTCATTGTGGCACAGGGAACGGATGGCAAATGCCGAGATGTTGAGTAAGTCAGCGGCTTTGCCGCTATTGCTTGAAGGTAGGGCTCACTCCCCTGCCGGCATAACAGGTACAGCAGGGTTAAGGGACTATCTGGAAAATTTTATCGAAATGTATGGGTTTGCTTCATGTGCACTTACCGATGCCCGGGGCTCGGCGATCATCTCTCTTCGCGAACATCTTTACGGTGAGATAACAGCGGCCCACCAGGCGGCGATTGACGAAGCTTTCAGGATCGGCGAGGTGGTATTTGTCGATTTTCACCATCATGAAGGCGTTTCCGCCGACAAAATAATGCTCGGTTTCGTGGCCCCGGTTTTTACGGAAAGTCCTTCTCGCGAACCTCTGGCTGCGGTTATACTAACGATTGACCCGGAAGATTACCTCTATCCGTTCATTTCGATCTGGCCCATACCAAGTGAAACCGCAGAATCGATACTGGTAAAAGTTGAAGGAGAAGAAGTGTTGTACTTAAGCCCCTTACATTTTAAGCCTGATGCGGCTTTATCCCTGCGCATACCGCTTCATGAGAAAGATGTTTTTTCAGTAAAGGGGTCTTTAGGGCAGGAGGGGATCGTTGAAGGTTTAGATTACCGCGGAGAAAAAGTGATTGGCGCTCTGCATAAGGTGGCCGGTACGGATTGGATAATGGGTACTAAAATGGATTATAACGAGTTTATCGCCCCGATTGATATTGTGCGGAACAGGCAAATTCTTATTACTGTACTGGTTCTTTTACTTTTATATTTGTTGCTTTTCAGTGTCTGGCGGAGCCGGCAGCTCAGTTACCTGAACGAGGTAACCATCATAAATGAAGAGCTGGAAATGCGGGTTGTGGAACGGACCGCCCAGCTTGAGTCCGCGAATAATGAACTGGAAGCTTTTGCATGCTCCGTATCGCACGACCTGCGCGCGCCCCTGAGGGCAATGAGCGGTTATAGCAGCCTGCTGCATGCAGAGTTCAGCCACTTGCTTGGAGAAGCCGGCCAGCGCTACGTTGAAAGGATTCAGGCTGCTTCCAGCCGCATGGGGGAACTGATTGACGACCTGCTGGTTCTGTCGCGGGTTACTCGCTCTAATTTTACTTATTCGCAGGTTGATCTCGGCAATATGGCTTTGGAATTATTCACAAAACTAAAAGAAACTCAACCGGAACTAAAAGCGGAAATAAAGGTCGAGGAAGGGCTTGCGGCCAGGGGAGACCGGAGGCTCCTTACGATAGCCCTGGAAAATTTACTGAATAACGCCTGGAAGTTCAGCTCTCAAGAGCCTCAAATCATTATCGAAGTTGGCGCAGCCGCCGGTGGCAATAGAGTGAAGACCTTCTATATACGTGACAATGGCGCAGGCTTTAACATGGATTACGCCAGTAAGCTTTTTATTCCCTTCCAGCGCCTGCGCCGTACCGATGAATTTCCCGGGACCGGTATCGGCGCAAGCATTGTTAAGCGAATTGTTGAAAGGCATGGCGGTCAGATCTGGGCAGAAGCGGAAGTAGGCAAAGGCGCCACTTTCTACTTTTCCCTGCCGGGGTAGAAACGGATAACCGGGTAGCTTTAACAGTTAATAGGCTGCCGCCGCCTGATATAGCCAACGGCAATTGACTTTGTTTATTAACGGGGTTGATAGCGTTGCTGTTTGATAATGGAAAGTACCGCATATTATTTGCCAAAATGCCCGATGGTTTTGCCTATCACCAAGTTGTTTTTGATCAGCACGGCCATGCTGAGGATTATATATTTCTTGAAATAAATGATGCCTTTGAACAGCTCACCGGTTTAAAGCGGGAAAAA
>CAYMDO010000065.1:0-4404 GCA_964389365.1 uncultured Syntrophomonadaceae bacterium | reverse complement strand
TTTTTCGGTTTTCAAAGAACGAAATGCTTAGTGGCTGAGAAATCAGCCTGAGCAGTTACCAATTTGCAACACTCCAAGTGCAAGGTTTTTGAAAATCTGTGAGGGTTTTCTTTGCACTTATTATAGCATGAAATGTGCTGTAACGCTATATTTTACGGGCTTTTTTAAATTATTCAGGAAGCCCTAACTATAGTTTTAAGCAAGCCGATCTGGCTGATTACGCCCGGGTACAAGATCTTATCGTTAGCATCAATCCACATATCATTTTCCACTTTGCTGCCGAGATCCACGTTGATCGTAGTATTCTTGGCCCGGCTGAGTTTATTCAAAGCAATATTATTGGCACCTTTAACCTTCTCGAAGCCTGCCGGAAGCACTGGTTAAACGATTTAAAATCCCTCACCACCCAACTTTTCCTTCACGTCAGCACCGACGAAGTTTACGGCTCGCTCGGGTCCACGGGCTATTTTATCGAATTAACTGCCTATGACCCCTCGAGCCCATATTCGGTCTCCAAGGCCTCCAGCGACCATTTGGTGTGCGCTTATAACCGCACCTATGGTCTGCCGGCAATGATCACTAACTGCTCCAATAATTATGGCCCGTACCAGTTTCCGGAAAAACTGATCCCTTTAATGATTATCAATGCTCTTGAAGGCAAACCCCTGCCTATCTACGGTAAGGGCGAAAATATACGCGACTGGCTCTATGGTGAAGCGCCCCTGCCCGGCATCACATCTGCCGCATTAGCCACCCGCATCAGCGAGCTGAATACAGCTCCCCCTGTAACTCAAAACGATAACATCACCGTTCTGGAAGAAACAATCGCTGCCACTGCCCGGCCCGGCGATCTGATTATCACCATGGGTGCCGGCGACATCAACTGCTTCGCCCCACGGAACATCATGCTGCTGGAAGAAAAATAATACATTTGCTATAATGCAGCTAGATAAATATGGCTGACAATAATACATATATCAACAAGACTATTAAATTAGAGCAGGTTTTTCCGGTGCTAAAAAAAGCTCTTACCTCGAAACCGGAAATTCGCTTTGCCTATCTATTTGGTTCCCTCGCAAGTGGCACAGCAAATGTTCTGAGCGATATTGATGTTGCTGTTTTTGTTGATCCTGTTTACAAGCACCCGTCCTGCGGTTATGGTTACCAAGGCGAGCTTATTGAAGAGCTCTCATCGCTGTTATCGCAAACAGTCGATGTGGTCATCCTTAACAAAGCTCCTACACTTTTAAAACACCAGGTCATCAGCAAGGGCATTTTGATCTTCACCCGTAGAGATGCTGAACGTCGAGAGTTTCACGAAACCACAAACCGAAACTACTTCGATCTGAAGCCTATCTATAAAGTGCAGCAGGAATATCTGCGCAAAAGGCTGCAAAAAACGAACTGAAGAGGTGGAACAAATGGTTGATTCGGAACTGGTCTACAGAAAATTAGCAGAACTGGAGCGTTATACGGAACAACTTAAGAAGCATCAGGGATTAACCGCCGCTCAGTTGGAAAGCGATTTAGATCAACTCTGGGTTATTGAGCATGGTTTGCAGCTATGCATACAGTTGGTCTTGGATATTGGTAACCATATTATTGCAGCGGAAGGTCTCACAATCAATGAATACGCCGACATCATTCCTGCTCTGGCTAAACTGGATGTTATTCCTGAAAATTTTATCTTGTCCATAAAGGGAATGCCCGGGTTAAGAAACATTTTAGTTCACGAATACTCCGAACTTGACGAAAATATCCTGATCGATGTAATCAATAACCGGCTTGAAGATTTTGTGCTTTTTTCAAGATATGTCATCCAGTATTTGCAACGATAATTAATTTATCCGATCAGCGAATAACCGCATTTCTGGTTTTATAAAGAGGAGGCGGTCCTTGACCGGCTACGTTGATCTTCACAACCATATCCTGCCCGGTCTCGACGATGGGCCGCGCACCATGAACGAAGCGGTAATGCTGGCCCGGGCTGTGGTTGCCGCCGGCTATGATACGGTTGTTGCCACCCCCCACAGCTTTGAAGGATGCCCCGCGCCGGCCCTGATCAAAGAACGCCTGCGTGAGCTGCAGGAAGAACTTAAACGCCAAAAAGTTCAACTTGCCATCCTGCCCGGTTCAGAGCCCCATATCGAACCGGGGATTCCGGCCCTGCTCGAGAAAGGCGCACTGCAAACCCTGAATAACAGCCGCTGTTTTTTCATCGAGCTGCCATTTTCCCAACCGCTGCCGCCCTATACCGAGCAGCTGATCTTTGAGCTTACAGCCAATGGCTACCGGCCGATTATACCCCACCCCGAGCGGGCCGAAGCGCTGCATAAAGACCCAAACCTCATCCACTGCCTATTCCGGAGCGGCGCACTGTTCCAGGTAACCTGGGGCGCGCTGACCGGCTGGCTGGGACACGAAGCTGAAAAAACAGCGCAGTATATAATCTCCGCCGGCCTGGCACATCTTTTTGCCACCGATGCCCACAACGCCGCCTCCCGCCTGCTGACTGTCGAAAAATCCGCCGCTGTTCTCGACCGCCTATCCGCCCCGGGAACCGCCGCCCAAATGCTCACCACCCGCCCCCGCCTGCTCCTAAACGATCAGCTGCCCGATTTATTACTAACATAACCCCCGGTTGCAGCTCTGATTGACGTAATAACGGATAAGTGTAAAATATAAATAAGCATAAATGCAAACGACTTACCTGCAAATATATTATTAATCGATCTGGAGTGAAGGAAATGAATTTTATAATTACCATATTTCAAGATGAAGATGGCATATTTATTGCTGAATGTCCTGCTATTCCTGGTTGTATTAGTCAGGGCCCAACAGAAGTGGAAGCAGAAAAAAGTATTAAAGAAGCTATCAAGGAATGCCTTGAAGTTCGTGCAGAGAAAAACATGCCACTCACAATAGCTATACGTAAGGTTGAGGTAGCAATATAGTGTCACAAGTGCCTCTTCTGAAACCGCTAAGCGTGGTGAAAGCATTTGAATCGTTCGGATGGGAAGTTGCCCGGCAAAAAGGGAGTCATATCATCATGACTAAGAGTAGCCATGATGAAACACTATCAATACCGAAGCATTCAGAGGTAGCTCGTGGTACTTTACGAGGATTGATCTGTCGCTCAGGAATAAGTATAGAGAAATTTAATGAAGTGTTATAGTGCCCAAAGAAAGGTGGTTACTATGGGCCACCCCGATCGCAAGCCAAAACGCGGGCGGCGCAAGCAGCGACAGAAAATGCTGGCCCGCCGCAACCTCTATGATCGCACCCTCGATCTAACCCCCTACAATGCCGCAGGCCCGATGGTCAGGGGCGAGGAGTTCACCATAAAATATAAATGATCTGATGCAAGGCCATGTCGAAGGAGCACATATAATACAGCATAAAAAATTTTGCCTTAAGAAAGCCCCAGCTCCGTTTTTTGATTATAATCTGAAATTTTGCTTGACAAACCAATCCCTCAGCGGTAACATGTTCACAGAATGAACATCACTTTTGCCGATGTGCCCCGCCGCTTCCCGGCAAGCATAGGTATTAAATTGCCCTTTTATAATAACCCCACAAATTAGATCTTATATTAAAGGGTATCTAGAGCAAGGATAAAGGAGCCCCCTATGGAAAGTGAATACCAGGTCTTAAACCACCTGCACGAAAATGAAATCACCACCCAACGCAATATATCCAAGCGAACCGGCCTTTCCCTCGGCGCGGTAAATATCCTGATCAAAAAAATGGTGCGCAAAGGATTGGTTAAAGTAGAGAAGCTTAACTCCCGCACCATGCGCTACATTCTTACCCCTAGGGGCCTGCAGGAGAAAGCCAGCCTTACCTATAGCTATATGCGCCAGTCCTACCGGCAGCTGATTAGAATACACCAGGCGCTGGATGATCTCATAGCCGAACGGGCTTCCGCAATCAACGGCCAGCCAATAATACTGTATGGCCCGGCTGATGAAATCCGTGAAATTTTAATCCAGCATTTGGATGAACAGACGATTGCCTGCGAATTTTACAGCGAGCCTGATCTGCGTAAGCAGGCTCACTTATTGGCGGCTCGCCTGGTTCTGACCTGGCGCGAAGAAGAAGAAACAGCATTAAACGGCAACGCCCGTACCGTAAACATTATGAAACTGGTTTAAGCTCTTTTCACTGGATGAAAGAGAGAGTTTTTGCAGATGATTGGCATTTATTCTTGCTGATGTGCTTTAAAAGCTTCCCGGCAGGCATTATTTTGGGATGTACTTGATAATATTCCGATTAGTATACTGAGAATATATTTGAAATCATTCTAATATCATGCTAACTTGATTCAATAAACAAGGATCCTTACTAAGCGTAACTGCTTAGGCATCGCCTAATCAACCAGATATATTTGTTCTTTGAAAACCG
>CAYMDO010000064.1:0-4460 GCA_964389365.1 uncultured Syntrophomonadaceae bacterium | reverse complement strand
CCTGATAGTATATATATCAGGGGAAAAAAATAAATAAAGATACTACTATATGTAGTAGATAAAGGAGATGCACGCTAAATGAAAAACAGAACAGATCAGAACACAGAACAATATGCAAACAGTTCTGCCAAGAAAGAGAAGTTCCAGCAAGGAAAGTCAAGGCTAAATAAGACTCGCTTATATGTAATTGCTGCCATTCTATTCGCTGGAATAGCCCTGTTATCAGGCTACTATCTTAAACAGGAAAGCAACAGCACAGTTGCCTCGGTTTCCGGGGATCAGCTATTGGAAGAACGTTCTTACATTGGTGAATTAATTTCTATGACGGAAGTTGAAGCTACTAGCGATGGAGATTGGTTAACTATTCCCCTTGAAGTAGTTGACAAAAATAGCATAGTTTACTTCGAGGCGGAAAATGATGAAGGGCTTGTTGTGCCGCTAATGGCCTATATTGGCCCATCCGGTCGGGTTTTTGCAGGCAGCAGCATGTGCGAACCATGCCGCGGACGCACTTTTTCGTTGGCCGGCGATACTCTGGTTTGTGATACCTGTCGCACAACTTACACTCTTGAGCAGCATGAATTTATTTCCGGTTCACCGGTCTGTGGAAAATATCCCCCGGAGAGCATGGATCCTATAATTGAGAACGGGCTGATAAAAATTCCGCTAATCAATATTTTGAGCTGGCGGATCAGGGCAATTTACTAAAAAGGAGAATAAAGATGAACAAAGATAACGAAGCTAACGATAAGAATGGTCAAATCCAGGAAGAGCCGGTTAAAGCGAGAAATTTTTTTATAAGCTTTTTATTAATTGGGGCTGTGCTAATTATGGCTGCTATATTGGTAAACACCTTTATAACCGCCAAAGCCCCGGTTGTACAAAGCGGAGCATCTGAAAGGGAATCATTTGGCTTTGCACCTGCAGCATCATGCTGTGCAAGAAATCAAGATCAACTGGCTGCTGAATCTATCGGACAGGAAGCGCTAGTTTATTACAAAACGACTTTCGGGGAAACAGCTGATGCTTCAACCGTAGAAGATTACGGCTGCCATCAGGAAGTGGTAGTTTATAATCAGGGCAAACCGGTTAGGAGGCTTTCCTATAATAATGGAGTTTTCAGCGATCTTGGCCCGGTTTCGGACGAGACGGGAAGTTAAAAAATGAATCTCTGCGATATTGTTGCCCGGAGCCTGGTTAAACGTAAATTCAGTACGCTGCTGCTGGTTTTTGGACAAACTGTTGGGGTTGCAATCGCAGTGGCATTGTTTCTGATGGTTTTTGCCGCACGCCTGGATTTAGGTAACCAAATAGATGAGTATGGCGCGAACATAGTAATCCTGCCGCGCAGCGAGGGGATAGAACTAAGTTACGGAGGGATGTCTGTATCGAGAGTATCTGTTGATCTCTTGAAGATTACTGAAGATGATTTACTTAAAATTAGGCAGATCCCTGATGGAAACAGCATAAATGTGATATCACCCAAAATGGTTACAGCAGCAGAACTAAACGGTCAAGCCGTAATCCTGGTTGGAGTTCAGTCGGATAAAGAGTTTTTGATGAAACCATGGTTTGAATTCGCCGAAGTAGATCAGGGCAGGCCGGCTGAAGAAGCAAAAGATCCGGTCCATATGGTGATGGAAAAAAATAATCTTTTGGTCGGTTCCGACGTGGCCGAAGCCCTGGGGCTAAGAGCCGGTGATCGGGTTAATCTGAACGGCGAAGAATTTATTGTTGCGGCAGTATTTAAACAGACCGGATCAACTGAAGACGGACTGGTTTATGGGCCGCTGCCGGTTGTCCAGACTCTCATTGACAAACCGAATGAACTTTCGATGATTGAAATATCCGCTTATTGTAATGAATGTCCGGTAGAAGAGCTCGCTGCCCAGCTTACTGAAGCTCTGCCCAACAGCAGGGTGACGGCTTTGGGTCAGGCAGCCCTGCTCCGCGGGGAGACAATTGAGCGCTTTGCCATGATGGCTACACTGTTGGCCTGGGCTGCCCTCGGATCGGTGATGATTCTGGTTCTAACCCTGATGAATGGATCGGTCAGTGAAAGAACAAGGGAAATCGGAATTTTTCGGGCAATCGGTTTTAGGCGTGTTCAGATTATGCAGATGATTCTGCTCGAGGCTTCCGCCGGTGGTTTCACCGGTGGTGTTTTTGGTTATATTTTAGGCAACATGATTGCTGTAACGACAGGATTCTATCTGGCAGGTGTAACCGGAACAGCCGGCTGGCATTGGAATTTGATGTTGCCGGTGGCAGCCGGTTCGATGGTTCTTGCTGCTGTTGCTTCGATATATCCGGCCGTTAAGGCGGCAAACTTGGATCCAATCGATGCATTACGGTTTATATGACAGGGAGGTAGACAAGTGGAAAAAGATATATTGGTAAAGGCAGGTAAGTTGTCTAAAACCTATAATCCTGGCGGAGAGCAGGTTAGGGCCCTGCGAGGTGTTTCTTTCAGTATAGTACGGGGTGAAGCTGTCGGAGTTATGGGTGCATCCGGGTCGGGAAAAAGCACCCTATTAAGCATTGTTGGCGGACTAAACCCCCCGAGCGAGGGGGAAATTTTAATTGACGGCATTGATCTTTACAGCCTGTCTAATGAGCGAAGGGCCGATTTCAGGCGCGAGTATCTTGGTTTTGTATTCCAGCAATTTCAGTTGATTCCATACTTAACTGCCCTGGAGAATGTGCTGCTGCCATTAACAACCACTGAACATCCCAGGCGCGTTAAAAAAGAGATGGCAGAAACAGTTTTAGAGCGGGTTGGTGTTATTGATAAAAGCAGAAGATTGCCCAATGAGCTATCCGGGGGGGAACAGGAAAGAGTTGCTATCGCTAGGGCAGTGGTTAATAAGCCTCCGTTGCTGCTGGCAGACGAACCGACGGGCAGTCTTGACAGCCGTACCGCGGCAGGAATTATGGAGTTATTTAAGGATCTTAACGCTGCCGGGTTAACAATCCTGATGGTAACACATAATAAGGAAAATTCCTTCTATCTGGACCGTACCATCCTGATGCAGGACGGCATGATCACTGGGAATGCGGTGCAACAGGAATTTTCCCATGCCGATCAGTATGGCACCCTTCAATCCGGAGGGCTAAGATGAGTTTCTTACAGATAGCCTTAAACAATTTTAGGCGTCGAAAGGAGAAAGCATTACTGGCAATAATTGCAATGACTCTGGGTGCGGCAGCCCTGGTTACGGTTTACAGTTTGGTCAGATCAATGGAAGCTGAAATTAACAGGCGGCTTGCAGATATCGGCTCTAACCTGGTGATAATGGCTGATACTGGTTCGCTAGCTTTTTCTTACGGGGGAATAACAGTACCTGAGCTGCATTATGATAACGAGGAGCTGAGAATAGAAGACCTGCAAGCCCTGGAGCAGTTACCTGATCGGCAGGCTATTGTAGCAATATCTCCAAAACTGATTGGTATCGCGCCTGTCAATGGGGTTGATTTTGCTGTAGTCGGAGGCAGCCTGGAAGCTGAGTACGCAGTGAAGCCATGGCTTTATATGCAGGTTGAACAAGAAAAAGGCGCCGAACACGATGCCGAAACACCTACCGATAAAAGAAGGCCGGATGAAACGGCTCCAAATTTAAGCGACAGCGAAGTGGTTATCGGGAGAATTGCCGCTGAAAGAATGGGTATTGAAGTAGATCAAGTTATCAACATATCCGGGAATGAATTTATGGTTGTCGGGATTCTTAATCCGAACGGCGGGGCGGAAGATAGCCAGGTATTTATGAATTATAACCCCGCCCAGGAACTTTTGGGTAAAAATGGTAAGCTTACTATTATCGAATTGGCTGTGGACTTCAGTCAGGTTGGGGAATCGGCCATGCTCAGGCAGCTTGAACAAGGCCTGCCGCATGCGAGAATTATTAGTGTACTCCAGGCTGTAAAGGGTAGAAACGAGCTGGTCGACACAATAGTCCGTTATGGTTATGCTGCAGCGCTTCTGATATTTTTTAGCGCACTATTTCTGGTTGGCCTGAATATGTATTCAGCAGTTCGCGAAAGAACCAGGGAGATTGGTATCTATAGGGCTATCGGCTTCAGAAGTTCACATGTTTTCAGGATTATCTGTACTGAAGGCATATTTATAAGTACCATCGGTGGTTTGCTAGGCTATCATACCGGATTGTTGGTTGCAAAGCGATTATGGCTTCTTTTTTCCGATGGGGAAATCACATTGGCCTGGGATCCGTTATTAATGGTTGCCGTTACTTTAATTACCATTATAACCGGTACTCTGGCTGTAACTATACCGGCACGTTATGCGGCGAAGATTGATCCGGATGAAGCGCTTCGTTTCTTTTAACCAGTTTAGCCATATCATTTTAGGCTTTATATGTTTATAAATTTTGTTCATTGAATATTATATCAGACATTCAACACCCTAAATCGCGGTTGTCCATTAGTTAATTTATGTAAAATGC
>CAYMDO010000063.1:0-4795 GCA_964389365.1 uncultured Syntrophomonadaceae bacterium | reverse complement strand
ATTCAAAAAATATGAACCGTTAACTAGGCCGAGATCTATGCGGCGGGGCTGCCAGCTTCCCAAACCTTTTAGGATCACCTGCCACTGTCCGGGGAGAGCGCAGGAACGCCTGAAACCGTTACCAGTACCGAGAGGCAGTGCAGCAAAGACAGTCTTCCCGGGATCAATGCCGTTGACCACCTCACATAGCGTTCCATCGCCTCCAACGGCTACGACAAGCTCAGCTCCATCTTTAACAGCCTTATCCGCTAAAACTTTGCCATCACCGCTGCTGCGCGTAAAATAGGTTCGATACAGCTGACCGGATTGATCAAGCTTTTCGGCAATGTAAGGCCAAATTTTTCCGGTATACCCGGACCCGCTGGTAGGGTTGACAATAAAAGCAGTTTTGTATGATAGGTTAATTTTTCCGCTGTTATCAGCCAATAAGCGCTCGCTTCAACCGGTTTACGATTCTTTTTTCGCTTCCGGCTTTGCATCGCCGGATAATGGCAGTAAATGCCTTAATTCAATCGGCAGTGGAAAAGCGATAACCGAGCCCTGTTGACTGGCAATTTCCGGTAGGGTCCGCAGCAAGCGAACGTAGAAGCCACCTTCTTCAGTATTCAGGATCTTTGCTGCTTCAGCGATCTTACCGGCCGCCTCCTTTTCACCTTCAGCCTGAACAATAACCGCCCTTCGCTCTCGTTCTGCAGTGGCCTGCCTTGATATGGCTTTTTGCAAAGCTTCGGGGATACCGACGTCTTTTATCTCCACTGCTGTTACTTTAATACCCCAGGGGTCGGTCGCTTCATCGAGAATACTCTGGATTTTCAGGTTCAGCTTATCCCTTTCAGAGAGCAGCTCGTCAAGCTCAGCCTGTCCTGCCACACTCCTTAAAGTGGTCTGCGCCAGCTGGGCTGTAGCCATTTTATACTCCTCGACATTATTGACCGCCCGGTTTGGATCAATTACCCGGTAATAGACAACTGCGTTTACACTGGTTGTAACGTTATCCCGGGTGATTACTTCCTGGGTCGGCACGTCAAGGGTAATAATCCGCAGTGAAATACGGACAAAACGATCTACGACGGGAATGATAAATACCAGCCCGGGGCCCTTTTCGCCAATCAGGCGTCCGAGACGAAAAACAACCAGGCGCTCATACTCCCGAACAACTTTTAGTGCCGATGTAACGAAGAAAAAGAGAATCAGGATAATCGGTATCAACAAACCACTGTTAAATAATAGTCGTATCATACCATCTACCTCCCTTTAAGTTGTTTGTGAAAAGATGGTTTGCTCTTCTTCCGAAAAGGTTTTTTGCTCGGCTATAAGCGGCCTTACCCAGAGGATCATGCTTTCCGAGCCAACAACTTCAACTTCCGTACCAGGCGCAATTTCGGTCTTATCCACACTTCTGGCTTTCCAGAGTTCACCACTGGCCTTAATCATCCCCTCCGGTTTAAGGTCGCTTACTGCAACTCCTTTTCGTGGCAGCTTAAAATAAGCGCTACCATCATTGAAACGGCGCCGGCTGTCAATTATACGCTGGACAACAAATATCATTATGATTAACAACCCGACCACAGTCCCAACTACAGTGATCACGAAGGTAGCATACCAATCCCTTGCCATTAAAGGTTCCACCGGTAACAGAACCGCTCCTGCAATCATAGAAAGCGAACCTCCTATACCAAGTATGCCGATATCTGCGGTAAAAAATTCTGCGATAATTAAACCTAAACCAACCAACATCAAAACTATGCCGGTTGTATTGGTATCAAAAAGGCCGATGCCATAAATACCGAGAATGACTAAAATCAACCCGCTAACCTCAGGGACAATTGTCCCCGGTGCATTTAAACCAAAGTAAATCCCCAGAAAGCCGATTATTAAGACCATAAAAGCTATCTGCGGGTCGCTGAGCCAGTTTTGAAGGCGCTCCCTTAAATTCATATCCTCCCTTAAAACCGGCGCCCCTAAAGTATTAAAACTATAGGTTATACCCTGCTTCTCAATCTTTGTGCCATCCAGCGTTTCGAGGAGTTCCTCCAAATCGGAGGCAATGTAATTGATGACTCCAAGAGAAAGTGCTTCGCGGGCATCGATAGTCAGGTTTTCTGTGACAAACTTTTCAGCTATTGATTCCGGCCGCCCTTTTTCAAGTGCAATGCTGCGCAAGTGTCCGGCATAGAAGTTAATAGTTTTTTGATCGGCTGATTCAGCTCCTTCGGGCGAGAACGCAATCGGTTGGGCCGCCCCAACTGTTGTTCCCGGCGCCATTAATGCCAGATCTGCGGAAATTAAAATAAAAGCCCCTGCCGAACCGGCAATAGCCCCTGATGGTGCGACAAAAACCGCAACCGGTATTTTTGCATTCAGGAATAATTGGTTGATTTGAAGAGTAGCATCAACCAACCCGCCCGATGTGTTCATGATCAGGATAAAGAGTTGAGCATCTGCGGATTTAGCCAGCTCTACCTGCCTCTGCAAATAATTATTCAAACCTGCAGTAACAGCACCATCAAGCTCTGTTACATAAACAGGCTTTACGGCAGCAGAAACAGGGGTTTCCGAAGCAATGATTATCCATACCAGAATGATCGCAGCTAACAGAACCGGTAAGAATAACCTGTAAATTGCTAAAGCTGGTTTCATCGTCTTCGCCTCATTTTCAGGTTACTTTTTAATTATACTACTATTGGGAGACATATTCAAACATTAGGAATAATATACCATATTATGCCATATCTTTCCCTGCTTGAAAGTTGACCTCGGCATATTGCTGCCTTATAATATAACTAAGTTAGTTATATTTTAGCGGGGTTTTCAAGGTGATTACAAAAAAAGCCGAATACGCAATTGTTATACTTACTGAATTGGCTTCGCATCCTCCGGGCACATCAGTTACCAGCAGGGAGATCGCAGCTAGGCGAGAAATCCCGGTTAACTTGGTCGTTCAGCTGCTGGGAGCATTAAAAGAAGCAGGCTGGACAGAAGGCACACGCGGTCCAGCTGGCGGAATCAGGCTGATAACTGACCCTTCCGGTGTTAGCCTGCGTGCTGTGATCGAAGCGGTTGACGGACCTATTGGCATTACCCGCTGTCTTTTTAACAGCAAACCCTGCCGCGACCAAAAACTTTGTCCGCTGAGAGGTGTTTGGTCAAAAGCTCAACAAGATATGCTCAAAATACTAGAAGAAACTACCATAATTAACCTTGCTGAAGAGGCTGTTTCGGAAGCCTGAAAACAGCCTCCTTATATCTCAAAATAATTATGTTTTATGTTGCCACCTACTGTTTTATGCTCCCGTCCACTCCGACAATGATCGTTTCGAGCGGAATATGTGCCCCTGATTCAGCCAAAGCCGATTGAACAAGTTTTGACAGGCCAAAGCAACAGCCTACTTCCATGTGGACCAGTGTTACACTTTTAATATTATTAAGCCTAAAAATCTGGACCAGTTTCTGGTGATAGGCTGTTGTATCATCCAGCTTTGGACAACCGATAATCAGCGATTTGCCGGTTAAAAATTTTCGATGAAAATCTGCATGGGCAAAGGGAACACAGTCAGCAGAGACCAGGAGGTTTGCCCCCTGTAAAAAATGTGCCTGCGGATTTACAAGGTGAAGCTGCACCGGCCAGTGGCTGAGCTCCGGTTCCGGTTCAGGCAGCGCTGCAGCTGCATTTTGTTTTTCCCCGGCCCGAGGTTTTAAATCCCTGACCATGCTGCTGCCGCAACTAGTACCACATGCTTCAATTTTTCCAAACTCTGTTTCGTTTGCCAACTCTTCCAGATGTTTTTTGACAGCAGCTTCGTTAAACGGGTCCGCTTCCCTCTCAATGATCTCAATTGCACCCTGAGGGCATTCTCTTAGACAATTACCAAGACCGTCGCAGTAAATATCCTTCACTAACCGGGCTTTTCCGTCAACAATCTGCAGGGCCCCCTCCTCGCAGGACGGAATACAAAGACCACAACCGTCACATTTTTCTTCATCGATAGAAATTATTTTTCGAACAATTTTTACCATTTTATTCCTTCCCTTGTAAGTTATTTGAATACCGCCAATAATAACGAAAGTGATAATCCTTTTATGCCGGTTGTTGCATTTTGATGTCGTCCAGTAACCTGAGTACTGTTTGCCCCGCTTTATTTGACGGTTCACCATCAGCCAGGCTTTTTGCCAGTACAAGGGATTCTGTAATGGCTGCGGGCGGCATATTCAACTTCTTTCCGACATTTGTTAAATACTCTACCGGCGCCGATATTAAATTAAATTTTTGCAGCGCCAGCGCCAATAGATTCATAATAACCGGAGGTAAATCTAGCTTATCTTCAATACAGGCCTCCTCAGCTTTTTCAAATAATCGCTTAACCTGATCTGCAACATCAGGATTAGACTTTGCCCGGGCAACTAATTCTTCTTCGAGGGCAAGCTTGATTGACTTTGTTTTCAGCCCTTTTGCTCCCGGTCCCAGGCACTGTTCTGCATATGAACACCACTGGGCACATCCCATTTCGAATCTGGGGTTAGCTATCCTGGTTTTGCAGTTGCGACAGCGCAACCGAACATCTGTTTTAAAGAACTCAACCATCTCTCCGCACTGTGGGCATTTTTCTTCATAAACATCCTTCGCTGTCCAATAGCGCGTATCCTGTCCCGGGCATTTTTGTGCAAACACGCAATTCATCCCCTGTATTATTACTAACTTATATGGTTATATTTATTATAACGCAACCAGCAAATATGTGCAAATCGGGATAGGGGGCGACCGTAAAGCCGCCGACCCTCCCACACCACCAAGCAA
>CAYMDO010000062.1:0-4844 GCA_964389365.1 uncultured Syntrophomonadaceae bacterium | reverse complement strand
TTTCAAAGAACAAATATATCTGGTTGATTAGGCGATGCCTAAGCAGTTACAAAATTTCTATAATTTATCTGATCTGCAATTTGGCCTGATGTAGCATTTTGTGTATTTACTTCATGTAATAATCTGCTGTTGCCCCGGGAACTAAGGTAGAATCTACGTCTGATATTAATACTATAGTTCCTGGATAAAAAATCTCAACTTTGATCATACTGTATCTCCCATACCCGCGGATGTAGCGCCAACAGCAGTGCCGGCATTTAATTCAGTCGAAGCCTCATCAGTGCCGCTATCATTAGTCGCATCAGCCATTCTTGCAAACACGTCCAATATAGACGCGACGCGTCCTCGGCATCAGCAGCCGGGGGAACCAAGCAGAATAGCGGATATAAAAAAGAACCCCTCCCGAAGTTGACCTCCGGGGGTGCCCTTTATTATCCTGGTGGGGACGAGAGGTGTTGAACCTCCGGCCTCTTGAATGTGAGTCAAGCGCTCTCCCGCTGAGCTACGTCCCCAAAATAATCTCTGTTCGTAACCATAATATAGACAATTACATCCTGGGTGTCAACAACGCGCAGGCAATAGCTTGCCGCGCCCGCTTCCCGAACCAAAACAGCTCTATTGGATTATGGCAGACCCTGTATTTGTAGCTGTTGTTGAGCCAGCTCATAGAAAGGGTCTCCTTCACGGACAGCCAAAAAATAGTCCCGCGCCCGGTTGCTGTTTCCTTTAAACAATTGGACCCGGCCAAGCATATAATTCAGCGGTTCGGTTTCACCATACCTCTCCTGCATCCGGCTTGCAATACCTTCAATCTCATCCAGATATTCTATACCCTCGGCGTTTCTGCCTGCACTGAAATAGTATTCCGCCAGCCTGAGCCTGGCCAGGCAGGCCTGGATGTAGCTGCTATCGCTTAGCGGCCTCACTGTCAAAAGGCGGTCGATCGTATCAAGCCCGCTCCGGACATCGACATAGTTAAGGGTAAGTTCGCCGTAGCGAAAAATATAAAGCGGGTTGTATGGTTCAAGCTGGTAAGCGCGGCCGGCCAAATAAATGATTGCTTTCGGATCTGCGATGCTTTGCCCTGCCCGTGATTGTTCTTCCAGCACGACGCCCAGGTTATGGTGGTTTTCCGCCCGCAAGGGGTCCAGGCGCATTGCACGTTGCAGCTCCGGTATTGCCATTTTAATGTTGCGTTGCTCGATATATTTTTGGGAGCGCGCGGTGCTGTTAAAGCCGGAAACTAAAACCAGGTTAGCGGAAAAAAGAATAATCCCGATTATCAGCAAAAAAACATTGCCGGGGCCAATTGCATTGACAACAGATTTTGACCGGCCCCTGTTCCCGAACCAGTTCACAATATCTAGGCTCCGGCCGGCTCCCAAAAGGGTAAAAAGGTAGAACCCCACGGCTGCCAGCGAAAAATTCCAGTCAATAACGCTGTGGGCGCCAAGCGCCGCAACCGGAAGAAAGACGGCAGTCCAGCGCTGCCAAACTCGGCTGTCAGCACGGTTAATAAAACAGGTGCGGATAAACGCGGCAGCCATGCTGATCCAAATCCCCGTAAAGGCTATAAAACCAAGCAGCCCCGCTTCTACCCAAACCTGCAAAAAGTGGTTATGGACCTCGCTGGAAAAGTAAGGCCTGCCGCTCAAAGGCCGGTCCTGGTAACCCTGATAGAGGGCAGCCCAGCCGCCACCGCCGGTTCCCAAAAGGGGGTAATCTTTAATGATTTTCACAGCGTCACGAAACATTTCAAAACGGGCATTCATGTTAATAACACGGCCGGGTGAATATATGCGATCGTAGTAGCGTTCCGGTAAAATATTGCCCAGGGTGGAGGCAACAAAAGTCTTTCCGTCACCCGGATCCTCAGGCAAACCGGGGTTTATTTGCGGAGCGGCCAGCAAGAAAACCACTGATACAAGAACTGCTATAACAAAAGCTGCAGCGCCATAAACCTTTGCTTTCCTTGTTTGTGCCAGGTAAAGTTCCGCCAGCATCCCTAGAGCAACAGCACCCGTCACAGCTGCGGCAATCGGCAGCCAGGCCTGGGCCGGGACAGTTGACCGGAACAATGGGTCGGCTGTGAATGCTGCCGGCAAAGCGGGAGCCGCGGAAGCAATTAAATAAAGAAATGCCCGTAGGCGCTGGCCGGGAGCTGCAGTTAGGATCAGTAAAACCATCAGGGGCGCCAGCAGCAGCCAGGCCCCCCTGGAAAATGTCAGTATGGTAGCCAAAAAAAGAAGAGCTGCAGGGGCGAGATAAAGCGTTCTTTGCCACCACCTATTGGCCAGTGGGGCCGTGGCAACTGTAAGCAGGTACGCGGCCATAAAATATGCGGCCGCAGTGTTTGCATAACCCATTGGCGAAGCGATACGCAAAGCGGCATCATGATAGGCTCCGATAAAGTTCCAGTGGCCGGCTGCTACGCCAAGGCTGGCAACTGCTATGATTGTTGCAGCACCGATCAGGGCATGAAGGACCAGGCTTAAACCGGGAGATTGCTGTTCCGTCTGGTTTTCTGCTGGTTTCAGTGACACATCTTCCGTTTTTCCATATTTAAGATTGCGGCAGATCTCGACTGCAACCAGGTAAACTGCCAGGTATGCGGCTATTTTCAGGTTCTCCTCCAGCGCTGCCCGTTCATGAACCGCTACAAAAAATGACAGCGCATAGGCTAACAGCAGCAGGCTGAGGCAAAGTTCAAGGGGACTCTTGATCAGCTCTTTTTCCCTGGTCAGGATACGGTAAACTCCCCAGAGGATAAAAAGAGCAAATACTGCAGCCTGGGCTAATAACAGGTCTTCGGTAAAAAATAAACCACGATAAAAAGGCCCGACCAGTAAAAGCAGCAATAAACCGGCAAACATGAGTACAAGCAATATTTTTGCGGCCCCGGCTTTGTCTTTATTCTTTTGAAGACCCATATCAGAAATGGTTTCTTTTCGAGATTTTTTCCGTGGCAATATTTATCCCCCCGGCCTGTTAACCCGATCATAGGTTTGGTTATAACAGAAACTTGTGATCTGCAGGTTATTTAAAGTGGCTGTTTATCTTCATAAATTAACTTAGAGAAGGCTGCCCAACTTATCGGGCAGCCTTGATTAACCGGTACTAATAACCATCCCGGCCCGGACCGCTGAAGATCAGGGTTTCAGCTGTTGAATAACTATTTCCGGATGATATCGTCAGGAACATTGCCACTGTAATTATTATCATCCGGATTATTGAGCTCAAGGGCAGCCCCCTCATCGGCAAAAATAGCCCCGCCGCTGATAGACTTGTTATTAGTAAAAACATTATTGAAAACCCTTGCGACCGCATCGACAAAGATGTAGATGCCCCCGCCTTCTCTCCTGGATTCATTGTTAGCGATATTGTTGCCAGTAATCAGCGCTTCGGAAAGGTG
Source organism: uncultured Syntrophomonadaceae bacterium (assembly GCA_964389365.1). Classification (GTDB taxonomy): domain Bacteria; phylum Bacillota; class Dethiobacteria; order DTU022; family DTU022; genus UBA993. The sequence continues at coordinate 1,432 of CAYMDO010000062.1, read as the reverse complement.
GATCAGCAGGCCTCCCCCGCCAATCTCGGCATAGTTGCCGGAGATTTCGTTATCAGTTATTTCGGGTTTAGAACCTTCGTTAACCTCAATTCCCCCGCCAATCCTGGCTCTGTTATCGGTAACAGTATTGCCTTTTATCACCGGGGCAGACCCGAAGTAGATCGCCATACCTCCACCGCCATTTGCTTCGTTGCCGACGATTGTATTGTCTTCAAGCAGGGGGGTTGAATTGAAGTAAATTGCCACCCCTCCGCCTGCACTGCCGGCGATGTTGTCAGTAATACTATTTGCGATCAGCTGGACAGAAGAGTTGATCATGAAGATCCCTCCCCCACCCTTCGTAGCAAAGTTGTTGATAACTGTATTGTTCCTGATTTCCGGATTAGATTCGAAGATTGAAAAAGCTCCGCCGTTATCGGCACGGTTGTTTGAAAAGTTGTTGCCTTCAATCAGGGAAGGCAGCTCGCCCGCGCCGGTAATCGCAACAGCCCCGCCGCTCAAGCCGGCCACATTGTTTGAGATTTTGTTGTTGCTGACAGTAGCGCTTGAATTAGCCAGGAACAGGGCCCCACCGCCTCCGGTGGAAATATTATCCCTGATCGTGTTGTCAATAATAACCGGCGAAGAGCCGTAAGAGAGGATGGCCCCACCGCGTTCAGCCACGTTGTCAAAAACTTCGTTCTTCGAGATTGTGGGTGAGCTGGCGTTTAAAACAATAATACCGCCGCCGTAATAGGAAGGGATATCCTGCGATTCGCCCTCAATGATAAATTCCAGGGTTTCCAGGTTACCGCTTCCGCCGGTGATGGAGAAACCGGTTATCACGGCGCTTTCAGTTTCCCCGCTTTTGAAGGATATTACAGAATTGACCCCGCCGGCATCGATAATCGTAGCCGCCACTATCTCGGGGTCATCCGGGTTGGTGCTGCTCAGCGTAATGTTCTTGCCGCCAAAATCAATACTCTCAACATACTTTCCCGGCTTAACAACGATTACATCCCCCTCTTCCGCCGCGTTTATGGCCTCCTGTATCGAAGGGTAGTCATCGGGAACCGTTATATCCCCGGAAACTGAAGAAAGATCGCTGCCACAACCGGAGACGCCTGTAAGGGCTGCCAGAAACACTATTACAACCAAAGCAAAATATAAGGGATGTTCACGCTTACTTTTTTTCATTATATAACCTCCAATTGGCTTATTAACAGCCTTTATGATAAAGGTTTTCAGGCCGCAACAATACCCGAAAACCCTTACCCTGGTGGACGTGAGGGGATTCGAACCCCTGACCTCTTGAATGCGAGCCAAGTGCTCTCCCAACTGAGCTACACGCCCTCGCAGGGGTATTATAGCAAATAGCATTTTTTATAGCAAGTTGACCCCGAGTTCGACAGTGCGTAGGAAAAAAAACAGGCAAATAGCCAAATATAGCTGG
>CAYMDO010000061.1:0-5327 GCA_964389365.1 uncultured Syntrophomonadaceae bacterium | reverse complement strand
CGGTTTTCAAAGAACGAAATGCTTAGTGGCTGAGAAATCAGCCTGAGCAGATACCAATATTCAAAGGATAATTGGCTCAGGTGCTGGTTTAACAGCCTGGGTTGCATGGCCATTGAAAAGAAGTTGACAATCGCAAAATCGGTTGAAACCTGGTCGGAGGCAATGGGCAGGGTTTTTGCCGAACTTTACCGTATTACTGCACCGGGCGGCTGGGTTGCTTTTGAAGTTGGCGAAGTGAGAAAAGGTAAGATCAATCTAGAAGAGTATGTGGTCAGGCTCGGTACGAATGCCGGTTTCATCTGCGTGGGAGTCGTAATCAACAACCAGTCGTTCACCAAAACATCCAACATCTGGGGGGTTGATAATAATCGCTGCGGCACCAATACCAACCGAATTACCCTCTTCTTTAAAAACAGCGCGTCCCGGTAGTTGTTCAAATCGGTACGGGCATTTTCGTCCCTGCCTGATAAGAGTGAAGGGGTTTTTAACTTTAGCTATCTCAGGGTTGACCGATAAAATGTAAGGGAATATATTTCTGCTGTTTTAAAAACTGCAATTAACCGGTGATCCTAGCTCCGAAAGGCACTATAGCCAACATCGCCAGCTTGAAGTGCTGGATCCCGAAAGGGAGACCGATGATGGTGATGCAGAATATCACGCCGAGGGTCAGGTGAATTATGCATAGCTCCCAGCCAAGGAGTAGAATCCAGATAATGTTGCCGAGCAGGCCGCAAAAACCGAAATGACCGACATCCACCTGGCGGCCGAAAGGCCAGAGGATAAACCCGGCGAATTTAAAGCACTGGAGGCCAAACGGGATGCCGATAATCGTAATACAGACCAGCAGCCCTGCGATTAACCATAAAAATGACATAATCAGCCCCCCCAGCAGAAACCAGAGGAAATTGCCGATAATGCTCATTTAGCACCACCACCCCTTATTATTGACCTGGTTTATTATATACCATCTTTTGTTTTGTTTGATCTAGTTAAGCGTGTAAAGGAGAAAGCCTGATGCAAAAAGAACACGACATTTTGCTGTGTGATCTCGATGCCTTTTTCGCTTCAGTAGAACAGCTTGACCACCCTGAATTGCGCGGAAAACCGGTGATCGTTGGAGGTGACCCTACCGGGCGCGGCGTGGCTTCCACCTGTTCATATGAAGCCCGCAGGTTTGGCGTGAGATCGGCGATGCCGATGAAGAAGGCTCTTGCACTTTGTCCGCAGGCTGTAGTGGTCAGGGGCAATATGGCCCGCTATAGCGAAGTATCCGGGCAGGTAAGGGAGATCTTTGGGCGCTATACACCCAACATCGAGGTAGTATCGATCGATGAGGCGTATCTTGCCGTAAGAAAAGGCCTCGGCTTAACAGTGGCTGAAGACATTCACCGCAAAGTAAGAGAGGAGATCGGGCTGCCGGTCAGCGTCGGTGTTTCATCCAATAAACTGCTGGCCAAAGTTGCCTGCGAACTGGCCAAGCCGGACTCATTTAAAGCAATATGGGTGCATGAGGTTCCGGAACTGTTCTGGCCACTGCCGGTTAGGGTCATTCCGGGCATCGGCCCGAAAGCTGCAGAAAAACTGAACACTTTAGGATTGAAAACGGTATATGACCTGGCTCACTGCCCGCCCGCTACCCTGCGGAGGATCTTCGGCAGCAACAGCGCTAATATCCACCGGTTTGCCCACGGGGCAGACGACCGTGAGCTGGAAACCGTCCATGACCTTAAATCGATATCGGAGGAAATTACTTTTTCCGAAGATATATATGACCGCCAGGATTATCTCCCGGTTGTGATCAGGGAGTTGGCAGCCGGTGTGGGGTACCGCCTTCGTTCTTCCGGTTTAAAGGCCAGTGTGATAACCCTCAAGCTGAGGTTTAGCAATTTTACAACCATAACCCGCAGCAAAACTCTTCCTGACCTACTGAATAACGACCGCGTTATCTATGAAGTGGCGCTTGAACTGTTCAACAGGCACTGCGGCAGGGCACCATGGCGTCTGGTGGGGGTAAAAGTATCCGGCTTCGACAGCGAAGAGCAGTTATCTTTCGTGGAGCCATCAGCCGGCGAAAAGAAAGAAGAACAGCTGTTGGCAGTCAGAGACAACCTCCGGCTAAAGTATGGTTCGGCGGTTGTGGTTAGCGGGAAGCAGCTAAAAAAGCGCCTAAAACAAAGATAATATCAGAACCATGAAGGATTTACCCTTTTTGGGGTGAATATTATTTCTGCTGCAAACGTTGTGCTAATATTGCAAAAGTTAAGAAAGGAGTGCTGTTTATGAAAAAGGTTTTACTCGCCGCAATACTAGTTTTTCTGATTACCGGATTTGTGCTTACCGGTTGTCAGTCAGAGGAAGGGATGCCGGAGATGGATACTGCGGACCAGGTGTGGATCAACGGCGTAATCTTTACCGTTGACGATGAGAACAGTTTTGCCGAGGCCGTAGCAGTCAGAGATGGTGTAATTATCTTTGTCGGCAGTGCAGCTGATGCTGAAGCATATATCGGGGAAACAACTGTAGTAACCGACCTTGAAGGTTCGATGATGTTGCCCGGGATGACAGATTCCCATATCCATGCCCCGGGAACGATCCTTTCACAGCTTTACCAGATTGACTTAAACGGGATTCTAACTGAAGAAGCCACTATGCAGGTGATTGAAGAGTTCGTTGCCGGGCACCCGGAAATGGATATTTATTACGGGGATGGTTTTTCTATCGGTGCATTTTCCGGGGAAGAGGTGGCAAAGGGCCCACGCAAGGAGAGGCTTGACGCGATCAGCGACAAGCCGATTATAATCAGCTCTTATGACGGGCATACCCGCTGGCTGAACAGTGCTGCTTTTGAATACTTTGGCATCACTAAAGATACCATATCCCCCGAGGGCGGCGTGATTGAAAAAACTGAAGATGGAGAGCTCTGGGGCACGCTGAAGGAGCTGGCAATCGAGCTGACTCCATCGCAGGTATTTTCTGATCAGCAGCTGCACGATGCCTTCGTGGCATTCCAGGAATATATGCACAGCCTCGGCTATGTGGGCATTACCGACATGGGTTCGGGAATCCTGGCCAAGGAAACCTATGATCCCTTCGTGGATATGGATAAAAAAGGTGAGTTGAAGCTCTATGTAATGAAAAATACTGTAATTGAGCCAAACTCGGATCTTGAACCGCAGATAGAAAAGGCAGTTGCCAACCGCGAACGTTACCGGTCAGAACTTTTCAACTACGGCAGCGTTAAGATCTTTGCCGATGGGGTTATTGAAGGGGTAACCGGCTATTTGCTTGAACCGTATGCCGAAGCGGCTGAAGCAGGTGAAGGTTTTGTATCAGCACCGCTCTGGACACCCGAAAGGATGACTGAAGCTTTTGCGAGGGCTAATGCGGAAGGTTTTCAAATCCATGTTCACTCTATTGGTGACGCTTCGACCAGACAGGTACTTGATGCATTTGAATCCGTGCTGGAACAAAACGGCGGGGGCGATTATCGCAACCTGATCACCCATCTTCAGCTGGTTGACCCGGCAGACATCCCCCGTTTTGCCGAACTCGGTATCATAGCCAACCTGCAGCCTTACTGGGCCTTTAAAGAGCCTTACTGGTGGGAAGTGGTCGATCAGCCGCTTTTGGGTGACGAGAGAGCTGAACGCGAATACCCGATGCAATCTTTTATTGCCGCCGGGGCTATGCTGGTCAGTTCTTCCGACCACGGAGTTACTCCATACCCGATTCCTTTCTGGGCGATTGAGGTCGGGGTAACCCGCAACCTGAACAACGCTGAGTTTTACGGGGTTGATGAGATTACAAGCATCGATGACCCGACATGGCTGCTGGCCCCTCAGGAAAGGGTCTCCCTTGTGGATATGATCCGATCTTTTACGATCAATTCTGCATTCCAGAACTTCCGGGAAGACAAAACCGGCAGCATCGAAGTGGGCAAGAGTGCCGATTTTGTGATTATCTCCCAAAACCTCTTTGAAATAAACCCTCTTGACATCGATAAAACTGAAGTGCTGGTTACGATCTTCAAAGGTGAGGTAGTCTGGAAGGCAGAATAAGGAAAATACTAAATGGCGGGCGGGTTATATACCGCCCTTTTTTATTGTGCGTCCGTATTGCAAACAGTAGTTTTTGAGGTTTATGTTTTTGCCCTGATAATGATACGCTAGTGCCGGTGAATACCAGGGGGCATTTATGAATAACATTAACAACAGGATCTGCTTTACGGTCAGCTACAAAGGTGAAAATATCAGGGTTTGCCTGACCAGAAAGCGGGTTAAAAATATAAATCTCAGGGTTAAAAGTGACCTTACTGTCGAAGTATCTGCCGCCGGCGAAGTGCCGCTCGGCGTAATTGAAAAGTTGGTGAAGGAAAAAGGAGATTGGATCTTAAAGCACTTTGCTGGGTATGCCCAACGCCATACAGGTTCCCGTGCCGGATCGTACCTTGGCGGAGAAAAGCTGAAATACCTGGGCAGCAGCTATAACCTGTTGGTTCAGCCTGCGCTGAACCGGGAAGCAGTTTTGTTTGACTGCGAAAGTGTTTACCTCCTGGTTCGGGATGGCCGCACCGGTGGCGAAAGGGCGGAGATGATTGAGCAATGGTACCGTGAAAAGGCCGAACTGTTTTTCAGCCAGTCCCTTGAACGAATCTATTCGCTACTGGCAGGTTTGGGTGTTGCCAAGCCCGAGCTGAAGATCCGGAAGATGAAAACCAGGTGGGGCTCCTGTTCACTTAACAAGCGGAAGATAACCCTAAACCTGGAGTTAATAAAAATGCCCCCGGCATCCATCGATTACGTGCTGTTGCACGAGTTGGTCCATTTTGTGCACCATAACCACAGCAGGGACTTTTACAATTGCTTAAATGCTCTGATGCCCGACTGGAAGGAGCGTCGCAGACAGCTGAAGGAAATTGATACATCAGGCTAACTGTCAGAGATTCCCTCTAAGGTGCAGCCGCAGGCATCGCCGCAGCATTTGCCCTTGATGCCCAGCTTATCAATTAATACCGCGTAGGCGCAGCCGACTCCCGGTCGCACATAGATTGCGCCCTGAACGCAATTGCGGGCACAGGCTCCGCATTCCAAGCAGGCATCACGGTCTGTTACTGAACTGAGCTTGTTTTCCATCGAAAATACCTGCTGTGGGCATACCTCAAGGCAGAGGCCGCAACCATTACATTTATTCTGATCAAGCCGCAAAGTGACAACATTTTTCAGGTACCTGTATTTCAAGGGTTTTCCCCTCCGCGTAATATATTAGGCGAAAAGTATCTGCTCAGGCTGATTTTTCAGCCATTAAGCATTTCGTTCTTTAAAAACCGA
>CAYMDO010000060.1:0-5680 GCA_964389365.1 uncultured Syntrophomonadaceae bacterium | reverse complement strand
CGGTTTTCAAAGAACGAAATGCTTAATGGCTGAAAAATCAGCCTGAGCAGTTACATTTTTTGATATAATTTATTTAAAACAGCAAGGGAGGTGAGGTTGAAAATAGATATGCTAATATTTTCCTTCTACTGTTTTTAAGTAAAGGGGGGAGCTGCGCTAAGATAAAGTATCAGTTTGGTATGATGCATTATTTTTATCTGTAAACGGTTGCTTTTTTCAATAGCATTAAGAAACCGGGACAAAACCCAAAATCAAGGGGAGGTCATTAAAATTGTTGAAGAATAAGAATGTTTTTTTGATTGTGTTAGTGGCACTGTTTTTGGTTTTTGGCACATTCGGTTGCGGTCAGCCTGAGACAACTCCCGCAGAGGATGACGCAACAGGAGAGCCCGCCGGTGAATTTGAAGGCGAGATGCTTTTGGGGATTATGGTTCCGACAACTGGTTCGGAAGCTGCCGATGGCGTTGACATGGAAAACGCTGCGCTGCTCGCAGTTGAGGAAATTAACGCTGCCGGTGGAGTACTCGGATATAAAATTGTCACCACCACCGGTGATGACGGTTGCGATCCATCGATGGCTACCGCCGCTGCCAGTAAGCTGATCTCGGAAGAAGTATTTGGTGTGGTTGGCGGTTACTGCTCTGGCGCTACTTTGCCAACCCTGAAGCTTTACGGTGATGCAGGCATTCCATTTGTTGTAGCTGCCTCGAACGCTACAACCCTGATTGCCGAAAACCCGGGCTGGGCTTTTATGATCAACAGCACAGGTGATGCTCAGGCTGCAAAAGCTATCGAGTGGTTTGAGGGCTTAGGTGTGGAGACTATTTCTCTTGTTGACGATGGTTCTGCATTTTCTGTTGACTTGAAAGACCAGACAAAAGCGGCATGGGAAGCTGCCGGTTATGCAGTTTTAACTGAAGATAGGGTGGAAACCGGAACTCAGGACTTTTCGGCTGTTGTTACCAAGATTATGTCCGCCAATCCTGACGCAGTTTACTGGACAGCTTACCAGGGCCTTGGTTCGCTGTTGATTATGCAGCTGCGCCAGAATGGTTATGAAGGGGTAATTATGGTTGGTGACGGTTCCAGCGCCCAGGAGTTAATCGATCTGGCTGGACCGGATGCAGAAGGCGTATACTGTACTGCCCCCCCGGTAGTGGACTTTTTGCCGGCAGCACAGGGCTTCATCAGCGGTTATAAAGAAATGTTCCCGCGTGACCCGGGTGCCTATGCAGGTTTAATGTATGATGCTACCTACCTGTTAATGGACGCTATCGAACGCGCTGGTTCTTTTGACGGTGAAGCGGTTAAGGCCGCCCTCGCTGCTACCGATTCATTCGAAAAACTGACTGGCCCGATCTTCTTTACCCCTCAAAACACTCTAGGCAGAAGTAACTTTGTTATCATGGTTGCCCAGGATGGCAAATGGGCTTTAGCTGAATAAACAACTGAAACAAACAAGGTTGCAGGCCCGGATATAACCGGGCCTGCAACTTCTTAAGAGGTGAGCAGATGACATTCTGGGAGATTTTTCTGCAGCAGCTGTTCAACGGTTTACTGATCGGTTCCTTTTACGGCCTGGTTGCAATCGGTTACTCGATGGTCTACGGCATTATCAAGCTGCTGAACTTTGCCCATGCCGATATCTATATGAGCGGTGCTTTTGTTGGCTTGGTGGTGCTGTCTTATTTTACCAATACTACAATTGGCAATGCCTGGCTGGGAATTGTTTTATCGCTGCTTATCAGCATGGTTCTTGTTGGATTGCTTGGTGTCCTGATTCAAAGGGTTGCTTATCGCCCGATGCTAAAAGCGCCCCGTCTTTCAATTTTGATAACAGCACTGGCCGTATCAATGATTCTATATAACACGGTGATGCTCTTAACCCACGGTCAGTATAAACCTTTTAGGACCGGTTTAACACACGATAATTTTTTTATCGGTGCTTTGCGCCTCACTGAAACCCGAGTCGTTCTATTGGTGGCGGCGATCTTGCTGATGCTTATTTTGCATCAGTTTATTACCAGAACCATGTACGGTAAAGCCATGCGAGCCATATCTTTGGATCGGGATACCTGCCAGCTGATGGGAATTAATGTTTACCAGATAGTGGCGATTACTTTTTTTGTCGGTTCGTCGCTTGCCGCAGCTGCTGGTATTATGGCTGGGGTTTATTACGGAACAGTCCATTTTTACATGGGTTTTTTAATCGGCTTGAAAGCTTTCACTGCTGCTGTTATCGGCGGCATCGGCATTATTCCGGGTGCGATGCTCGGTGGTTTGCTATTGGGTTTACTAGAGTCTTTCTCCACACAGATTCCATTTATCGGCACCGTTTGGAATGATGTGTTTTCGTTTGTATTCCTTATTCTTTTTTTACTTTTTAAGCCGACGGGAATTCTTGGACGTGCAGAAAGCGAAAGGATGTAGCGCCTTATGGAACACATAAAACAAAAAGAAAAAACCCTCAATCTTTTTGAAACTATAATTGAAAAGCTTTATGAACTATTTGATAACAAGGTTCTGCGCTACTCTATGCTGGCTTTGATGGCAGTATTTCTAATTTATCTGCCTGTCTCATCAAGCCGCTTTACGCAGGAAATTATGACCAACATGTTTTTTTACGTGGTGGTATGCCTTGGTTTAAATATTATTATCGGGTTCGCCGGGCTGCTGCATTTGGGTTATGCATCTTTTTTTGCAGTAGGCGCGTATGTGACAGGAATTTTGAGCGCAACGTATGGCATAAACTTTTGGGCAACCCTGCCTTTTAGTATCGTGGCCGCAATCATAGCAGGCCTGGCTATCGGCGCTCCTACATTAAGGCTACGTGGCGATTACCTTGCTATAGTTACTCTTGGTTTCGGGGAAATTATCAGGTTTACTGTGCGTAATATTGGGATTACCGGTGGAGCAATTGGCCTGATCGGGATCGAAAGGCCTGTTTTTTTTGGTATTGTGCTCAACCAGATTTCACATTTTTATTATATGTTTTTTATCCTTTCGGTTATTGCGATCTTTGTTTCATACCGGCTGCATGATTCCCGTTTGGGTCGGGCGTGGCAATATATCCGCGAAGACGAAGACGCTGCTGCAGCAATGGGAATTAATGTTGTTTCAACCAGGCTCTATGCTTTTATTATCGGCTCATGCTTTGGTGCCGTGGCCGGTTCGTTTTTTGCAGTAAAGATGACGGCGATATCTCCCGACTCATTTATGTTTATCCATTCAGTAATGATCCTGCTGGCAGTTGTTTTGGGCGGCATGGGCAAGATTCCCGGTGTTGTGCTAGGCGCGGTTATCGTCACCTTGTTCCCGGAAATATCAAGGGATATCGGCCAGTACCGGCTGATTATTTTTGCCCTTGTGCTTCTTATGCTGATGCTCTACCGTCCGCAGGGCCTATGGCCCGTGAGACAGTTAGAATCAACCAAAAAATAATGGGGTGTTGCTGTGGCGCTGCTTGAGATAAAAGACTTAACTTTACGTTTTGGCGGTTTATGTGCTGTAAACAACCTGTCAATAGAAATTGAAGAAAATTCAATCCGCAGCCTTATTGGGCCAAACGGTGCCGGAAAAACATGTGTTTTTAACTGCCTTACCGGGTTTTATAAGCCCAGCAGCGGTGAGATGCTGTTTTATGGCGAAAGCTTATTGAATAAAAAGCCGCACACAATTACTTATAAGGGGATGGCCCGCACCTTTCAAAATTTACGGCTCTTTAAACAATTAAGCGTGCTGGAGAATGTTATGTCTGGCATGCATTGCCGGACAAATGCCGGTTTCACTTCAACTGTTTTAAGAACAAAAGGACAGCGGGCGGAAGAAAAACATATTCGCGAAGTAGCTGAAGAGTGCCTTGATTTTGTCGGTATCCACAGCAAAAAAAATACCATGGCAAAAAATTTGCCTTACGGCGATCAGAGGCGTGTTGAATGGGCGAGGGCGCTTGCCACCCAACCTAAATTACTATTACTGGATGAACCGGCGGCAGGCTTAAACAGGGAAGAAAAAACGAGGTTAATCGATTTAATTGCACGGATCCGTGACGAACGCAAGATCACTATTTTTTTAATCGAGCACGATATGGGCTTGGTGATGAAGATCTCGGAGAAGATATTTGTAATAGATTACGGGACGAAAATTGCCGAAGGTACAGCCAAAGAAGTCCGGGATAACCAACTGGTAATTGAAGCCTACCTTGGCAAGGAAGAAAAGGAGGATGCCGTATGAGCGAAGTTGTCCTGGAACTGAAAGATGTCGAAACACGCTATGGTCAGATCTATGCTTTACGCGGCGTCAGCTTTCAGGTAAAAAAAGGCGAGATAGTTACCCTGCTCGGGGCGAACGGCGCCGGTAAAAGTACTACGTTAAAGACTATCTCCAGTTTAGTGCCGGCCAGTTCCGGACAGGTCCTTTTTATGGGTAAGGATATCACACGTGATTACCCTCACTCGATCGTCGAAATGGGTGTAATCCATGTGCCAGAAGGTCGGATGATATTTAAAGAGCTTACAGTTCGCGAAAATCTGGAGCTTGGCTCATTTACTCTGAAAGACAATATTGAACGAAACAGGCGAATTGAGCACGTCTTCGAAATATTTCCGGTGCTGAAAGAGCGTCACAAGCAGATGGGTGGATTTTTGTCCGGCGGCGAACAGCAGATGTTGGCTATCGGTCGGGCATTGATGACTGAACCTAAAGTGTTGATGCTAGATGAACCTTCAATGGGATTGGCGCCTATTCTAGTGCAGATTATTATGAATATTATTAAAAAGATTAACGACGAAGGAACAACAGTACTCCTGGTTGAGCAGAATGCCAAGGCAGCGCTCAAATTGGCTGATCGCGGATACGTGCTCGAGACAGGTGAGATAGTAATGGATGGCGATGCTGCCGACCTGAGTAAGGATGAAAGTATTGTTAAAGCTTACCTAGGCAAATAACCTTAGGTCGGTTGCTGAACCGCTTGCTTCGGGGTGAATAATCAATTTTAGATCGGAAGTATATTGTTAACATTTTACTGTTGATCACAGCTCTGGTTTTGTTGTTAAGCAGTCCTTTATCGGTAGCGGATGCAAATGCCGAGCTGATGATTGAAGAGAATATACTCTATTATTTCTGGGGGCATTGCCCGGTATGCAGTAAGCCGGAAGAGCATATCGGGCTTTTTGCTGAATACCCGGTAGAAGTTAGAATTTACGAAGTTTTTTACAGTGAAACAGGCAGGAAGATGTATGATCAGGCCAGCAGTAAGCTGGGCATAGCGGCAATGGGTTTTCCGACACTGGTCTATAATGATCAGTACTGGCTAGGTTTTTCTGAAACAGTACAAAAAGAGGTTTTATCCGCAATTGAAACTACGCTCGAAAAGAGCAAGGTTGAAGAAAAAGGGAGTACCGTCTATCTCCCGCTTTTAGGCGAAGTGGACCTTCAGGCTGCGCCAATTTTACTGACTACGGTTCTGGTTGCTTTGCTTGATGGTTTTAACCCCTGTTCGCTTTTTGTCCTGACTTTTTTGCTTGCTATCATCATTCATTCCGCATCCCGCAAGAAGATCTTCCTGATCGGTTTTACGTTTCTCCTAGTCACATCGATTGTGTATGGTTTATTCATACTCGGTGTCCTTAATATTATGGCATTCGCCACCCGACTCTTTTTGATTCGTAATATTATCGCT
>CAYMDO010000059.1:0-5738 GCA_964389365.1 uncultured Syntrophomonadaceae bacterium | reverse complement strand
CTTTTACTTTAACTGCCTTTAAAGGCATTATTCTATTTCATTTACGGAATGCCTGCTGCAAATTCTCTTGGCTGTTGCCAATAAGCAGGACCTATAATAGAATGAAACTTGATTTATGCATATCAGTAATACAATAATTTCTTAAAGCGGGAGGAAAGCGCCATTGGCAGAAATTCGGCCGTTCCGGGCAATCAGGTACAGCAAAGAATTAATTGACTCCGGGGAACAGGTAGTTGCCCCCCCTTATGATGTATTGAGTTCTGAAGAACAACTTTTTCTCTACCAGCAAAGCCGGTATAATGTCATTCGCCTCGAGTATGGCATAACCTACCCCGATGACAACGCATGCTATAATTGCTATAGCAGGGCTGCTCAAACAATGGCCTCCTGGCTCGCTGAAGGTATTCTATTGCCTGACGAAAATAAAAAGTTATATCTCTATGAACAGTTCTTCAGATACGAAAAAATTCAATATTGCCGCCGGGGAGTGTTTGCGGCTTTAAGAGTTGAAAATTATGACAGTGGCAATATATTGCCGCATGAGCAAACCCTTTCGGCACCAAAGGCAGATCGCCTAGAACTGTTAAAATATACCAAGACCAACATCAGCCCGATTTTTACCCTTTTCCCGGATCCCGAAGGGTATATTTCCGGATTACTAAACACGATCAGCGGAACAGATCCCCTGTTTGCCCTGGAAGACCAGTCCGGGCAGAAACATCGTGTTACCGGGATTGACGATCCGGCTTTACAAGATGAAATCATGAAATTTATGAGACCACGTGCACTGCTCATAGCCGATGGCCATCACCGCTATGAAACAGCCCAGCATTATATGGGCCTCCGAGAGAACAAGGCTGACTCTGCTGCAAATTACATTTTAGCCATTCTTGTCAGCATGAAAGAACAGGGTTTGCTCCTACTGCCAACTCATCGTTTAATTAGCAAACTTAGCGGTAAGGCTTCAAAAAAGCTGATTGATATCTGCAAGATCAATTTTACATTGACGCCTCTGAATTGTGCAAAAAATGTATCCGAAAAAATATTTCATGAAGAATGGAAAAAAATAACCCGTACAGAAAACGCGTTTGCAATCATCACTCCAGAGCGTCATGCCCTGCTGATTCCAAAAGCTGAAACAGGAAAGAATAAATTGGCAGTGCAGCTGCTTCACGAGTCAATTATTGAACCTTTTTTCAAGCTGTCAGAGGTAACAGCAGAAGTAAAAAACTCGCTGATCTATCCACATGATTTTGCTAATGCTCAGAACATGGTACACGATGGAACCGGCGATAGTGTCGCTTTTATCCTTGATCCCGTTTCAGTTGATGAAGTTTACAACCGTGCCCTGCAGGGAGAAGTAATGCCGCAAAAAACAACATTCTTTTATCCGAAACTGCCCGGCGGTTTACTGATGCGGAACCTGGATAGGGATTAAAGTTTCCAGCACTTCCTTTGGACTGCCATGATAGCCTCCAGCTGATTTCTGAAATGTGCCGTTGGCTCTGCAGCAGTGTTATTCTCTTTTACCGGCAGGTTGAGTTTGCCAACGGCATTCAACACCTGCATAACTGCCCCGGCTTGACCTTGCAGGTGATAACCGCCTTCCAGGCATAGCAGTATTTTTCCGCCAGCCCAGCGATCAGCGGCCGCGGAAACAGCTTCGGCCATCATGTAGAACCCGTAATAAGTCAAGCCCATGCCGGCGAGTGGATCAAGGTGAAAGGCATCCTGGCCGGCAGAAACTATAACCAGCTCCGGTCTAAACTGGTCAAGGATCGGCACAATTACATTTTGAAAACAAAGCTTATACTCTGCGTCACCACTACCGGTCGGTAGCGGCAGGTTAACTGTGTATCCTGCCCCTTTCCCTATGCCGATTTCATTAATTGCACCGCTGCCGGGGTAAGCAGGGCTTTGATGGACAGAAATAAAGAGCAGGTGTGGATCGTCTTCGAAGCTGTGCTGGGTGCCGTTGCCGTGATGAACGTCCCAGTCGATGATCGCAATTCTTTCCATTCTGTAATCTTTAAACGCCCTGGCGGCCGCAATTGCGGCATTGTTAAAGAGACAAAAGCCCATTGCCCGATCATATTCGGCATGATGTCCGGGAGGGCGGTTTAAAGCAAAAACACGGGTAAAACCGCTCTCCATGATCATTCTCAAACCGGTCAGCACCCCGCCGGTTGACAATAACGCTACCCGGTACGATTCTGGTACCAGGTAAGTATCAGCATCAAGCGATCTTCGGCCTGCCAGGCAAGCACCTTCGACCGATCTTATATAATCCGGGTTATGTATTAACAGCAAGTCTTCTATAGTAGCCGGCTCAGGCTTGTAAATCTCGATTACTTTTTCCAGTTCCAGATCATAATAAGACGACATGATCGCTTCGAGCCGTTCTTTTCTTTCCGGATGGTGACCCTGAGTGTGAATAAGATAATCGGGATGGTAAACCAGAGCTGTCTTTTGTTTCATCGGTGTTTAGCCCCGCGACTCTTTAATGCTCTGTTTATGCTATAAAACATTTGCCCGTCCGCGGTAAATCAAGCCCCTGATGGCATCGACAGTGATCGTCTCACCGCTGCTTATCAAAATGGTTGCATTTTCTACCCCAACTACGGCCGGTATGCCGAGACTGACGGCAACGATTGCCGCGTGAGAAGTTAAGCCGCCCTCCTCGGTAATAATTGCCGCTGCATTTCTTATCGCCTCCATGTAATCGATATCGGTGCCGCTGGCAACCATAACCTGGCCTTGATCCATATTAGAAAGATCTTCATTTGTGCGGATTACTTTTGTCGTGCCGGTTGCAGCAAATTTTCCGATGCCTGTCCCCTTAGCAATGATTTCACCCACCGTTTCAACGCGCAATAGGTTAGTAGTCCCGGCAATACCAACAGGAACACCAGCAGTGATGACGACAAGATCGCCGTTTTCAACCAAACCTTCTTTCACTGCTGCCTGGATAGCGTTAGCAAACATTTCATCAGTCGAATTGACAGGCGGGCAGATAACCGCGGTCACTCCCCAGGTCAGAGTCAACCGGCGTGCAATATTCTGACGAGACGAAACGGAAACAATTGGCGCTTTTGGCTTATATTTCGATACCATACGGGCAGTTTGCCCGGATTGGGTAGCGGTAATAATTGCATTGGCCCCCAGTTCAGAAGCCGTATGGCAGGTAGCGTAACTGATGGCATCAGTAACTGTTTTTTTAATCATGGGGCGCATGCCATCAAGAATTCTCTTAAACTCCAGGCCGCTTTCAGTATGTATAGCGATGCGGCTCATCGTTTTTACTGCCTCGATCGGAAAGCGGCCGATCGCTGTTTCGCCGGAGAGCATAACTGCATCCGTGCCATCAAAAATAGCATTTGCCACGTCGCTGGCCTCAGCCCTTGTAGGCCTGGGGTTGCGTATCATGCTGTCCAGCATCTGTGTTGCAGTAATAACCGGTTTACCAAGGCGATTGCACTTGCTGATGAACTGTTTTTGCAGCAGTGGCACTTCTTCGGTCGGTATTTCGACTCCCAAGTCGCCCCGGGCTACCATTATTCCATCGGAAATCTCTAATATGGAATCAAAATTATCGACGCCTTCACGGCTTTCTATTTTGGCAATGATCATGATATCGCCACCAAGTTCTTCAACCAGGCGCCTGATTTCCACAATATCTTCAGAGCTGCGGGTAAAAGATGCAGCCAGAAAGGTAACTTCATTTTCCAATGCTAATTCAATATCGATCCGATCTTCTTCGCTAATAGCCGGCAAATTGATGCGGGTGCCTGGAGTATTCAGCCCCTTGTAACTGCGCAGTTCGCCGCCATGCATAATCCGGCATTTGATTTCCCGTCCTTCAACCGATATAACTTCTAAAATAATCAAACCATCATCAATAAGAACTGTGCAGCCGGCTTTAAGATCCTGATGTAAACCGGGATAAGTGACCGACAGGCGATCTTTATTGCCTACAATATTTTCGGTAGTCAATATAATCTCTGCACCATCTTTGAGTATAACAGACCCTTCAGCAAGGTTACCGGTGCGTACTTTCGGACCGCGCGTATCAAACAACAGCCCAACATTACGGTTCATCATGTCACTAACCGCCCGGATCATTTTCAACCGGCGCAGGTGCTCTTCTCGCGAACCGTGTGATAAATTCAGCCTTGCAACATCCATTCCTTCATTGATCAATTTCCCGATTAGCTCCTCACTATCGGTACTGGGACCGATAGTGCAAACAATCTTTGTTCTTCTCATTGGTTTTCCTCCCGCTATTTTGGCATCGCATTGATACTTTGTGCTCAGTTGTTCGTAAAAAAGCTGCTTTCGCTATTTTTGCGCTGCTCTCTAACCGCATTTCGGCCGAGCAGTTCTTCCAGTTTTTCCCTACATTCCGGGTGATCGCGTACCCATAAATCCTCCTCGAGCATCAGGGTCTTTTGATCTTTTTTAAAATAAATACATACCGGGACATTACCGCTTTCGGCTATAAGAAGATCTTTGAGCGATGAAAGTAAGGCTTCGTCGGTCTCTTCTCCCAATTCAAGGCGATAGTACCGATCCCGGTAATTTAATGGACGTATACTTTCAATTAGGATTTTGACATCCTCTTCTTCTTTCAAGTCTGTTCTGCCTTCAACAACAATCAGTTTGTCTTCTTCCAACAAAGATGAGAAGCGTTCAAAAATATCTGGGAATACAACCAGTTCTACGCTGCCGGTAAGATCTTCAATTTTTACAAAAGCCATTTGTTTATTTTTTTTCGTATAAAATTTTCGCACGGCAACAACGATTCCGCCAACTAATACGTGACTGTTGTCACCGGCTTCCCCTAATTCAGCACAACGGGTAAGCTGTTCGTTGTTGTCGATCATCTCCCGGAAAGGTTCAAGGGGGTGGCCGGTAATATATAGGCCCAACATCTCCTTTTCCAGGATCAACTGTTCTTCTCTGCTGAAAGGTTCAATATCGATCAGTGCATCACAGAGCATTTCTTCCTGTTCTGCCTCATCTAGTAACGAAAACATTGAAAGCTGGCCGCAGTCTCGTTCACGTTGATCGGCCTGCCCCTGTGCTAAAAGATCATCCAAAACTGCCAAAAATTGTGCCCGGTGGCCGCCTATAGAATCGAAAGCCCCGCATTTGATAAGGCTTTCCAATACTTTACGGTTGCATAGCCGCAAATCGACCCTGGCTACAAAATCACGCATAGTTTTATATGGTTTTTCAATGCGGGCTGTGATGATTGCGTCAATTGCGCCAAAACCGACATTTTTCACTGCAGAAAGACCGAAACGAATCCGCCTGTCACTGACCACCGTAAAATGTTCTTCGCTTTCATTTATATCAGGGGGCAGGACTTCAATTTCCATCCTCCGGCAGTCTGCAAGATAGAGGGCAACTTTGTCGCTGTTTGAATAGTAAACCGTCATCAGAGCAGCCATGTAATCTACCGGGTAGTTTGTTTTCAGGAAAGCGGTCTGATAAGCAATTAAAGCGTATGCAGCTGCGTGCGACTTGTTAAACCCGTAAGAAGCAAATTTCAAGATCAGTTCGTATATTTTTATTGCCAGGTCACGAGAATAGCCGTTTTTCAGGCATCCTTCAACAAATAAATCCTGTTGTTCGTCCAGTATTTCCTTCTTTTTCTTGCCAATAGCCCGTCGCAGAATATCTGCCTGGCTGAGTGTAAAACCGGCCATGCGGGCTGCAATTTCCATGACCTGTTC
>CAYMDO010000058.1:0-5926 GCA_964389365.1 uncultured Syntrophomonadaceae bacterium | reverse complement strand
AGGGGTTAGAGGGTGCCTTGTTTTTTAGAGGATTTTTGCTACAACGCAAATGGCTAATTTAATGAATATTGTTGACAAGCACCTGTGTTTTCGCTATAATCTCCTTGAGAAGGCATGACCTGAACGATAATAGCTAACCGGCCGAAAGGCCGGGGCGCAAAGCAAAAGGGTCTAAGGCTCTGAAAAGAGCTATGACAGCCTGGCTGCCGAAACAGGTTATTTTAGTTAGCATAGAAAAGCGAGAGGATATTACAGGCCTGAAACCCGGGCAACATAAGGAACCGGGGAAAAAATACCTGACCGACAAAGGCTAACCGACCGAAAGGCCGGGGCGCAAAGCAAAAGGGTCTAAGGCTCTGAAAAGAGCTATGACAGCCTGGCTGCCGAAACAGGTAATACTGTTTCAAGGTTGTCGGTCCCTCATAAGGAGGGACTTTTTTGTGGAAAAGAAAGTAACTTGGGTAAAGAGCTTAAGCTTGATAGTGGCTGTTTTAATGGCAATGACTGCAGCAGGTTATTTCATCCTGTCCGGTGAGCAGGATACGGCACAGAGCGGGACAGTAGCGGCAGCTTCTTTAACGCCGGTAGAATTGCCCCGGGAAGCGAAAGCAACAGAACCCTCTCCGGTAATGGGGCCAGAAATAGCAAAAGTAGAAAATGAATTTGTTTCAAAGACAAAGGATACACCGGGTAATGCCAAATCAAATTCCGGCGGAACACCTGCGGCAGCTAACAACAGCGTGCAGGCGCCGGCAGTCATTCTAAACGCAATGTCCCCGGCAGATGGGAAGGGAGTGCCGGCCGTAGCCCAGATTTCATCGGCTCCGGTAGATTACAGGGCCGAAAGCAAGCCGGCTGTAACTATTACGGAGATCCCGGCTGATCAGCCGGCAGTTACTGAAACACCGCCAGTAAAACCGGAGGAACCGCAGTTAACAGCCGTTCCTGTTTCTTACAATTGGGGCGTTTCGGCGAATTATGTTTTCCGGATGGAGGTAAAAGTGAGCAACAACGGCAGCGAAACAGCCAGGGATGTTATGGTTTCGGTGCCCCTGCTCGAGAATAACTCTCCCTACCAGGCAACCGGCCTGCGTTCGGTGAACTTCGATGTTATAGGTTCTTCCGGCCGGGTCAGCACCTTTAACCTCGGCGACATTGCTCCCGGCGAAGTAAAAACAATTACTGCCGACTTTGATGTAACCGCCCGCTCTTTTTCGCTAAACTCCAGCAACGAAACGCTCGACCGGGCGCGAAAAATCTTTGATCAGGTTGCCGGTTCCGGTAATTGCCGCGATCTGGCCCTTGCTTTCATCAGCAAATGCCGCGAACAGGGTATCACCGCCCGCGAGGTAATCGGTTTTGCCCGCACTCAGCGTGGTTCGATGACCTCCGGCTCACTGCAGGGCTGCCGCCACAGCTGGGCCGAAATCAATGTAGAAGGGCTCGGTTGGGTGCCGGTTGATTTAACGTTCAAGCACTTCGGCGCTTTCCCGCACACTTCGCATATCGTTGAAAGTTACGGTGACCAATCCATTAAGGTTACATATACCGGGGGAAGTTTAAGCGCCGGTTGGAGTAATGCCATTCTATAAGTGCATCCCGCCTTCATTCTGTAAGGCGATACAATTCCTAAAAAAACCCCGGTCTCCACAACCGGGGTTTTCTTTGGTGCGCCCGGCATGGGCGTTAGCTTGGCGGTGAAAGTCCGCTGTGGGCTTGGCAGTGGGAACCACTAGCTGACGGCAAGGGTGTCCGCCGTGAGGCGGAATCTGAAGGAAGCTGGAGGCAAAGCACTGAACCGAGGTACACGAACCACATTTGAGGCTTATCCGGGTGGATAAGGTTGCAAAACAAACCAAAGTCCAATAACTGCCCGAAACCTGGAGAGTAAACTGTGGCGGTTACATGGTGCGAAAGCATGCGCTCTTACCCGGGGAGGTCTCAGGAATACGTCCGCAGGAGATGTACTTCTTTCCGCACAACCCGTGCAGTGATGTTCGACTGAACCCTGAGAAGTCAGCAGAGGTCATAGTACCGGCCCTAACTCGAGAAAGGCCGGGAAGGACCGAACGTTATGGAGGTGAGTACCGATGGGTCTCTCAAAGGAAGCGCAAGGAAAGCAGAAAACTTCAAAAGAAGGCTGCCTGCGGGAAGTAGGGATGGAAGTCCGAGGAGAAGCAGGAGTGCGGAGCGCGCCGGTGGCGAACACATGCGGGAAAGCCGAAAGGGTTCTGAAACTCATCCGGGGTTATCTGGAAGCAGGTATCCTGCTCAACGGCGTGAAAGTAAAATCTCAGGAAGGCACACCGCAAGGCGGCCCCCTGAGCCCATTGCTGTTTAACATTTTGTTGAATGAACTGGATAGAGAACTGGAGCGCCGCAGGCACCGGTTCTGCAGATATGCGGATGACTGCAACATTTACGTCCGCAGTCAAAGAGCTGGAGTACGGGTAATGGCAAGCATTCGGCGGTTCATTGAAAGCAGGCTCAAGCTGAGAATCAATGAATACAAAAGTGCAGTGGCCAGCCCGACGAAACGGAAGTTTCTCGGATACAGCGTCTACAACAACCGGGGGCAATACAGACTCAGAGTTCATGCCAAAAGCTATGAACGGCTAAAGGATAAAATCCGGAAAATCACAAACCGGAATGTCAGCACGAACTTCAAAGCACGGGTCAAGCGGCTCACGGAAGTCACGCGGGGTTGGGTCAACTACTTTGGACTGGCGGACATGAAGAATTACCTTAAATCACTGGACGAATGGGTGCGCAGGAGGTTAAGGGCATGTATCTGGAAGATGTGGAAACGTAGCAAAACCAGGTACGTAAACCTGCAGAAACTGGGTACCCCTAAAGGTAAGGCGTGGGAATTTGCCAACACAATAAAAGGCTACTGGAGGATATCCAATAGCCCGATTTTGAGTTGCGCGGTTACCAATGCTCGTCTGGAAAAACGGGGGTATATCAGTATGTCCACATTGTTCTCTAAAACCCAATTGCCATAACGAACCGCCGTATACCGAACGGTACGTACGGTGGTGTGAGAGGACGCGGAGTAAACTAATTACTCAGCTCCTGCTTGATTTATACATAGCGGCTTAAAATATTTATTGGCAGCAGGCTTTTGCTAAAAGCTCAAGCAGGTCGGTAACTTTATTATTATCCCGGGAGAGGCCCTCGCGGCAAAATGGGCAGGCGGTCACGATACCGGCCCCGGCAGGGAATTCTGCCAGGCGGCGTTTAGCGACTTCATCTGCTGTTTTGGGGAAAGACAGCTGAAACATTCTGCCTCCACCACAGCAGTGAGTATGCTCACCGGAGGCGTGGGGTTCTTCAATAGTTACACCGGGAATTGCTTTCAGCAGCTGACGCGGTTCGTCAGTGATCTTTGCTGTCCTTGCCCAGATGCAGGGGTCATGGTAACTGAGTTTTGTCTCTGCAACAGCGGCAGGTTTAAGCAGGCCTTCTTTGACAAGCCCCAGGAAATAAGATGGGGCATCAATAATTTCGAGTGGCAGGCCAAAACCCCATTCTTTATAACGTTCACTGAGTATCATCCAGCATTCAGGGCAGCTGGTTACCAGTTTTTTAGCTCCGCTTTCGGCAAATTTCCGGTAATTTTCAGCTGCCAGGCTGCGGGCCAGTTTCCGGTCGCCCCAGGTTTCTGCCGGGTAACCGCAGCAATCTTCATCGATGAGTTGGTAACCGATACCTGCCTTCTGAAATAGCTTTCGGACTGCCTCAAGCATATCCGGGTAGTTGGCCTGGGCTGTGCACCCGCAAAAAAAGAGGACAGCTGCCCCTTTATCTGTTTTGCCGTCAAATGGCGGTTTCTGCCCGTAAGGGCTGCCGTATTTTTTTAAATTGGAAAGGTATGGTTCCCAGTCTGGCAGCCGGCCCGGCTCTTCACCTGTGTCATCAGTCCGGGCATAAAGCAGCTCATCGCAAAGGTTTAATTCCGGGAACGGGCAGAGCACAGTACAGCCACGGCAGCCTAGGCAATGAGCGATTGCTTCGGTTATCCCGTCGCTCAGGTCCAGTTGGCCCTGCATGTGCATCGCCGCAAAGCGGGCTTTGCCTGCCGGCGCAACTTTTTCATGCCCCAGCGCCTGCAGGACCGGGCAGTCACAGCGGCACATGTTCGGGCAGAGCGCGCAGTTTAAGAGCTGCTCGATGTTTACTTCTTCCATAGTTTAATCTCCCCCAGTCCGAGTTTTCCGGGATTCATGACCTGATCAGGATCCAGGGCATTTTTGATTTTCTGTAAAACTTCAAGGCCGAGGCCGTGTTCTTCCTGCATCCAAAACCCCCGGTGGAGCCCGATACCATGGTGGTGGGAAATAGCTGCGCCCTGCTCCAGGCAGGCTTGCATTGCTGCCTGCCAGATTTGCTTATAAAATGCAAGCTTCTCGCTTCCGGGAAAACCGACAGTGGTCATGTAAAGTGCGGCGCCTTCAGGGTACACGTGAGAGTAATGGCCCGTGGCAAGCATTGTTCCCTCAACTGCAAGCAGGGCTTTCTGCATAGCCAGGTAAGTGCTGTGCGCGTTATGCCAGTTTGTCGATACTTCAATTGTGTCCAGCACCGCGCCTTTTTGGAAAAGCATCGATGCAACGCTGATGTTATACCGTTTTTCCAGCCAGTGCTCGACATTTTCCGAACCGCAATTTACGGCGCCGGCTGCCAGAGCAAAATCCTCAATTATTTCTGCTTCTGCGGTAACAATTTTACCGGCACCTTCTACAAGCAAGATCAGGGCGCAGCGCTGGTCTCCCAGTTCTGGAAAGTGGTTGCCTGTTTCCCTGGCGTCATAAAGGCGAACCACAGCCGGCCTGGCGCCAGAGCGCATTATCCGGCGAATACAATCAAGCGCTCCCGGCAAATCGGCAAAGGTATAAGAAACGAGGTGACGTTTTTCCGGTAGCGGCCAGATCCTCAGGGTGGCAGAGGTTATCACCCCGAAAATACCTTCCGAGCCGATAAATAAGTGATCCAGCCGCGGCCCGGTGGCAGTCCGGGGTACGCTGCGCCCGCTGAAGATCGTTCCGTCAGGCAACACGGCTTCCAGCGTTACAGCAATGTCTTCGATTTTTCCATAGCGGGTAGAGAACTGGCCGGCAGCCCGGCAGGCCAGCCAGCCACCGACCGAGGAACAGCGCAGCGACTGGGGAAAGTGGCCGCCCGTATAGCCGGCGCGGTTTAAGGTCTCTTCGTAGATTGATCCGTTAAGGCCGCTTTCCACTTTAGCCATCAGGTTTTCTTCATCTATTTCCAAAAAGCGGTTCATCTTTTTTAAGTCCAAACTGATTCCGCCTTTAACAGGGATGGCGCCGCCCAGGGTGCCGGAGCCTTCACCATACGGGGTAACGGGAATTTTATGTTTTGCGGCCAGCTGTAGAAGTGCTGATACCTCTTCGCTGTTTTCTGGCCAGACGACTAGTTGCGGCAGTGCGGGAACCATGCCTTCGATCATCCAGATGTTGTTAACCGGCCAGTAATCACGGCTGTTGGCAAGCAGATCGGCCGGGTCGGCGCTGATCTGATCTGCGCCAATAATCGCTGCAGCCTCGCGGCAAAAAACTTCAATTTTTTGCGCTTCAACCCGGCTGTCCTGCATTACCGCCTGCGGCTGGTTGTGCATTTGGACATCAACCCCCTCTTCATAAATCAACCTGCTAAAGTATAACATAAAGCGTATTGCATCTAATTTTGTTCTCTTTTTATTAACGGTTTCCTGCCTGGGAGCCAGTTTTACCGGAAGCCGGAGCCCTCCCCGCAGCCCGAAGATCCGGTTTTGGCTACCGGAAATAGTTCATTGCAATTAAGTTATATTAGTGGTTTAATAATAAGCTGTGGCTGATATAAATATTAATGTAACTGCTTAGGCATCGCCTAATCAACCAGATATATTTGTTCTTTGAAAACC
>CAYMDO010000057.1:0-7219 GCA_964389365.1 uncultured Syntrophomonadaceae bacterium | reverse complement strand
ATATTAGCAGGGCTTAATGAGATTTGTGACTATGAGTTTACTGCAAAACTAGGGAATCCGTTAAGCTAACAGGTAATTTTAAACCTAAAAGGAAGAATTTGAATGTTGTCAAGTATTTGCCGTTGTGTTATAATTCAGGCTATAATGAAAACTCAATTCGGATATCGCTGGGGGGAATGCCGCAAAAAATCCACGAACGAGCCTCATTTGATTGGTAGTTATTAAAAAAGAGGAGGTAAGTTGATTGAAAAATAAACTATTTCTATTTGCTGTTCTGTTGATTTCCATGGTCTTTATCTTAAGCATAGCCGGCTGTGCCCCTGCGGCACCGGATGCCGATACCCCACCGGAAGAAGAAGAAGAAACGGCCCCGACTTTTGAACAGGAAATTAAGATAGCTGTTACCGGCCCGATGACCAACATCCAGGGCGAAATGATGTGGTGGGGCGCCCAGATGGCGGCTGAAGAGATAAATGCGGCAGGAGGCGTCGATGTCGGTGGTGTAGCCCACGGTATCAAATTGATCCAGGTTGAAACCGATGAAATTATAGATCCGCTCGGTGCTGTTTCGGCTGTCGAAAATGTAATCGTTTCCGAAGATCCCCATTTTCTGATAGGCGGCTTCCGCACCGAGGCGGTTACCCCTTATACTGAACTGGCAGTCAAAGATTACAAAAAAATATTCTTAATCTGCGGCGCTGCCACCAATGAGCTGCTTCACGGCCGGGTTGATGCGGATTATGACAGCTGGAAATATCTATTCAGGGTTACACCGATCAAATCAACCGACCTGGTGAAGGTTACAGTCATTATGCTGAAACAGGTGGCCGAGGCGGTACGCCAGGAGCTGGGTATCGATACTCCAAAAGTGGCCATATTAGCTGAAGCGCTGGAATGGAATGAGGCTCTGGTGCAGCTGGCCCCGCAGATCATACCAACTCTTGGCATGGAATTTGTCGGCACTTTCCGTCCCTCGGCAACAGCATCTGACGTTACAACCGAGTTGCGAGGGATCGAAGCTTCAGGGGCCCATATTATCTACACTATCTTGTCCGGCCCGGTAGGTATCCCCTTCGGTAAGCAATGGGGCGAACTGGAGATTCCGGCCTGCACGGTGGGGATTAACGTTGAAGCGCAGAAATCAGGTTACTATGCCGCTACTGACGGCTTTGGCGATTATGACTATACTTTGAACACTTTTGCCCAGAACTCCGCCATTACCGAAAAAACATTGCCCTTTATTGCCAAGTTCCTTGAGAAATACGGACAGCTTCCCAACTACAACGCCGATACTTACAGCGCTGTTTATATCCTGAAAGAAGCTGTGGAAAGAGCAGGCTCTGTTGATGCGGATTCTGTGGTCGTGGAACTGGAAAAAACAGATTACATCGGTGCTGCGGGACGAATTGTTTTTGATGCAGTTCACGATGTTACCTGGGGCCCGGGCTATGTCACTGCCGTAGGTATCCAGTGGCAGGGCGGCGAACTGCTTGGATGCTGGCCCTATGATTGGAAACCGGATCCGCAGAATGCCCCGGATCTGGTTGTCGGGTACGAAGGTATGGTTCCCTATCAGATACCGCCTCATGTCCTGAAGCAGTGGAACGAGTAAAAACAAAACAAAGTGATTTGAATATTACAATTGCCAGGAGAGGAGCCCCTGATCAGGGGCTCCTCCGGTTGAAAAACCCGGCAGGAAGAAATCTTCTGACAATAACCTGGTAAAAAGCGGTGTTCTTTCGAGCGCTGTCACAGTCGAGCCATTATTCTTTGATTTAGACGAGGGGAATTTGCCATGCTCAGTGATATTTTAGTTTACGGGCTTATGAACGGTGCTGTATATGCTATGCTGGCGATCGGGTTTTCGCTGATTTTCGGTGCTGCCAGAATTATTAACCTGGCTCACACAGCTTTTTTTATGTTGGCGGCTTATGCTGTATTTTTCTTTGGCACAATGAATTCATTCCATCCGCTGATTTCTATTCCGCTTTCAATAATATTAGTTGTAGCGGTAGGGGTTTTTATCTACTATGTTTTTATGGAGCCGATTCGCGAACATGAAACGGCAGTTTTGATTATCACTGTTTCAGTCGCCCTGGTTTTTCAGGAATTGGTTTTAATTTTTTTCGGCGGACATTACCGCGGCGTTTCTACAATTGTATCAGGCTATATCAGCCCGCTGGGAATCAGGATCTCATTCCAGTACCTGTTGACCCTCGGCGTGGTCAGCTTGGCATTGGTTGTAGTTTGGCTGATACTGATGAAAACGCGTCTTGGAACTGCAATCCGCGCCTCTGCACAGGACCGGGAAGTAGCTAACCTGATGGGAATGAATGTGGCAAGGATAGCGGCTGTTACCATGGCTTTATCTGTCGGGCTGGCCGCCGTGGCCGGAGTAATGGTGGCGCCGCTCTATACGCTGGAACCGCATATGTGGCTTAGCCCGCTGGTCCTGGTGCTAGCGATTGTTATTCTAGGGGGGCTCGGCAGTATCAAGGGGAGCTTTATCGGTGCATTGATCCTGGCATTTATTGAAGTAACGGTTGTTTTTATGATGCCGGGCGGCGCCTTCTTAAAAGTGGCTATCGCTCTGGCAATCATGTTGGTTATTTTGGTAATCAGGCCCGAAGGCCTCTTCGGAGTATACCTGGAAGGAGAGCGATAAACCGTTGAGTGTAATAAGAATGGCATTTCGCTATGTCCGAAACGAAGTTATGGTCCTTCCGACCCGGGTGATCGCTGTTCTTTTTGTTCTGCTGCTGCTGGTCATGCCTCTGATCACGACAGACATGTACTTACTCAGGATCCTGTCCATCGCCGCTATTTTTTCTATTTACGCTGCCAGCTGGGATCTGTTGTCGGGCTTTGTCGGGCAGGTCAGTTTCGGGCATGCCTTGTTCTTTGGTGTTGCCGCTTATACTACGGCTTTACTCAACCTGCGGCTGGGGCTTTCACCGCTGATTACAATCCCTTTGGGTGGCATTGCAGCAGTTTTGGTTGGCTTGCTGGTTGGCATACCTAGCCTTCGCCTGAAAGGGCCGTACCTGGGGTTGGCTACATTGGCTTTTCCAATCATGCTGATGGGCATTATCTTTGTCTTTCCCAAATTTTTCGGCGGCGAGCTGGGGATTTCCGGGATTAGCCGTTTGGCTTCTTCCCGCCTGAGCGAATATTATATAGCTGTTGTCCTGATGCTGCTGTTATGTTTTATTATGTGGAAAATTACCGATTCGAAGATCGGGATCATATTCCATGCTATCCGGGAAGACGAAATCGCAGTACGCGCGTCAGGAATCAACACTACCAAATATAAGCTGCTTGCTTTTTGTCTGAGCGGTTTTTTTGCCGGCATAGCCGGGGGCATCTATACGCATTTTCTGAGAATTGCCGGGCCATCAATGCTGGCTGTGTTGATGTCTTTCCAGGCAATCATATGGTCTATTTTCGGTGGTATTGTAACAATTTACGGCGCTATTGCCGGGGTGTTTATCCTTTTTCCGGCGCTGGAGTTCTTGCGGGCGGCTGCTGAATACCGAATGCTGATCTTTGCCCTGATTGTTCTGCTGGTGTTGCGCTTGATGCCGCAGGGTATCACCACCTTTTTCCGTGACAAACTGGAACGCGAGTGCCCGCGCTGCAAGGTGCGAAATGTGTTTACCCGCAAAGAGTGCCGTGTCTGTTACTCCAATATGCGTTAAAAAAAGGGGGCGTCGTCAGGCGCTCCCTTTATCATCAATCCAACCGACAAACCGAACCAGCTGCGAAAAGCGAACTACAGCCCCAGGTAAGATTGCCGTACTGTTTCATCCTTCAGCAACTCTGCGCTGGTCCCCTGGGTGACAATCTTACCGTGCGACAGGATATAGTTACGGTCAGCCATGGAAAAAGTCATACTAACATCCTGTTCAACAAGCAGAATAGTCATACCGGATGCCTGTATCTCTTTGATTTTGTCAAAAACCAGCTGTTTAACCTGGGGAGCCAGGCCGGTAGACGGTTCATCAATGCACAGCAGAAGCGGTTTGACCATTAGCGATCGGCCGATGGCCAGCATTTGCTGCTCCCCGCCGGAGAGGGTGCCGGAAACCTGTTTTTCACGATCTTTCAGCACGGGAAAAATATTGTATACAGCCTCCAGGTTATCGTGGAATTCTTTTTTATCTTTTACCAGGTATGCGCCGGCGACCAGGTTTTCATAGACGTTCATCTCCGTAAAGGGCCGTCGGCGTTCAGGGCAGTGAATCAGGCCGCGCATCACTATTTCGTGGGCGGGTAAGTTAATCAGTTCTTCTCCATTAAAGTTAACCGAGCCTTCTATTGTAATATCGCCATAGCGGGTACCCTTCAGGGTTTCTCGCTCCCAGCGAACCAGGCCGGTGATGGTGCGGATAAAAGTTGATTTACCGGCTCCATTGGGGCCAACCAGGCTGACCAGCTCACCGCTGTCAACCGAGATGCTGACATCGTTTAAGATCATTGCCGTGTCGTAAGCCACGGTTAGGTTTTTAACTTCGAGCAGCACCTAGACCACCTCCTTGCCGATGTATGCTTCGATTACAGTTTCATTCTTGATGATTTCATCAGGAGTGCCGACGGCGATCACCTTTCCGAAATGCATAACCACTACCCGGTCGACAATCTTCATCAGCTCGTGTAATTTATGCTCGATAATGATCATTGCCGCTCCTTCGCTGTGCAGGCGTCCAAAACGGCCGCCCTTATGCAGGCGACGCACTGACTTAGCCATCAACTCGGTTTCAGTGGGTGTCAACCCGCCAAATGGTTCGTCTAAAATCAGCAGTTCCGGTTCCGTGGCGATTGCCCTGGCTACTTCGAGGCGTTTCAGGTCGCCCTGAGAAAGACGGGAGGCAGGTTCCATTGCCAGGTCTGAAATACCGGCAAACTCAAGGGCATCCATTGCCCTGGCCTCGACTCTTTTCACCCATTCTCCGCGACGAGAGGTGCGCGGACCAAGGCAGGGTACCATAACATTAGCGACGATCGGCAGGCGGCGAAAGGGGCGGGTAGTCTGGAATGTGCCGGCAATACCTTCTTCGACAATGTCCCAGGTTTTCATGCGGGTAATAACTTTGCCCCTTAAGCGTATCGTGCCGCTGTCCGGCCTTAATATTCCCATGATCAGGCGGACCATAGTTGTTTTGCCGGCTCCGTTAGGCCCAATTAAACCGATCATTTCGTCCCGGGCTACCTGGAAGCTGACATCATCGATGGCAGTTAAACCGCCAAAACGCTTAGTTATGTTTCTAACTTCGAAAAAGGGTGTACTCAAATCTATACCTCCTCAGCGAGTTCTTCGCGAAGCTCTCGCCTGGATATCTTGCCGACATCTGTTTTCGGCAGTTCTCCCCGAAACTCAATAACTTTTGGCACCTTGTAATGGGCTAGGTTCTCCTTGCAATAGTTGAGTATATCTTCTTCGGACACCTTGCCCCGGGCTTCCGGGTAAAGAACAATGTTGGCCTTGATGTACTGCCCGACTTTAGGATCCGGAACGCCGATAACCCCCACAGCCTTGATTTGAGGGTGCTTATATAGCACTTCTTCAATTTCCCGGGCAAAAACCGAGTACCCTTTAAATTTAATCAGGTCTTTTGAGCGGTCGTAGAAGATAAAGTAACCTTCCTCATCCATTCTCACCAGGTCTCCGGTTCTCATAAAACGTTTGCCGTCTACATCCAAAAAAGCCTTTATATTGTCTTCGTCACGATTCCAGTAGCCCTGCATAATGTTCGGGCCACTAATGATCATCTCACCCGTTTCGCCCAGCGGCAAAAATTCACTGGTATCCGGGTCAATGATTGCAGCAGTTACATTTGGCAGGGGTACTCCGAATGATCCGGGCTTACTGCCACCCAGCGGGTTAACATGGCTGACCCCGCTTGTTTCAGTCATCCCGTAGCCTTCGGTTATCACGCTCCCAGTTCTCTTGGTCCAGCCATCAAGTGTTGTGGTGTGCAGGGTGTCTGCACCGCAGGTGATCATCTTCAACCTCTTCCAGTTTACGCGATCTGTTTTCTCGTATTCTTTGAGATATTCAAAAAATGTCGGAACTCCGAAAAAGGTGCTGGCCTGGTATTTTTCCATTGAGAAGAGAATGTCGTCAATATCGGGGGTGGTAAATAAGATCAGGGTGCCCCCCAGCAACATAGTGTTAAGCATTACTACAACCTGGCCATAGATGTGGTAAAAAGGTAAAAATGCCAGGATGGTTTCTTTGCCTTCCTCGATAATCGGCCAGGAAGCTTTGATCTGGGCCTGGCAGGCGATTAGGTTTTCATGGGTTAGCATGACCCCTTTGGGTTGAGCGGTAGTTCCGCCGGTATAAGGCAGGGAGGCAAGATCTTTGGCCGGGTCTATTTCCACTAACGGAGGGTTGGGTTCAGTTTTTTTGATCAGTTCCTTCATCCTGTAAAAGCCTGCGCTTTCATCGATCTTGGGGATCGGCACTTCAAGCTCGCTGAAGGCCTTGCGTAAGACGCTTTTACCGATTATACGGCGAATAGTGGGCAGGTAGTCACTAATGCCGGTCAGGTAGACCCGGTCGAGTTTAAGACCGGTCTTACCTACATTATCGAAAAGAATGTCCTGGCATACGATTGTCCTGGCTCCGCTGTCAGTTAACTGGTGTTTAACTTCGCTGCTCGTGTATACCGGGCTGATCGGGGTTACTGTTCCCCCTACTTTTAAGATTGAAAAATAAGCAATTACGTATTGCGGGCTGTTTAGAAGGTAGAGGGCAACTTTATCCCCCTTTTTTACCCCCATCTGCGACAGCGCTGTGGCAAAACGGTTTACTTCATCGTGTAACTGCCTGAAAGTAATTTTATTGCCATAAAAAATAACCGCCGGTTGATTGGCGTATTTTTTTGCCGTTTCATCAAACAGATCAACCAGCGATTTTTTGGGAAACTCTACTGCGGGTGGTACATCTTTATGATATCGACTGAGCCAAGGCTTTGAGAGGTATAGTTCTTTGTTTTCCACTTCTGATAGGAGCCCTCCTTTTATTAAAGCGCATATCTTTTTAAATTACTAAATATTATAATAAAAATCGCCTAATAAAACAATAGAAAAATATTTGCAGAATTGATGCCTTTTTACATATTTCCACGATTAAGAATGGCTTTCCGCCTGCGTATAATGTCCCTAGTTTTGCAGTAAACTCATAGTCACAAATCTCATTAAGCCCTGCTAATAT
>CAYMDO010000056.1:0-7453 GCA_964389365.1 uncultured Syntrophomonadaceae bacterium | reverse complement strand
TATTAGCAGGGCTTAATGAGATTTGTGACTATGAGTTTACTGCAAAACTAGGGGGTTGACAAGACAGTAAGCCCGGCATAAAATAATTGTAATAATTACAAAGTCAAAGACAACTGCCTATAACACATTAAACATCTTTCTTAAAACCGGCCTGGTAAAGCTTATAAGCATCAAAGAAAATGAAGCCCGCCACGATAGCAATACCGAAACGCATGGCCATTTTAAGTGCGACAGCTGCGGTTTATTAGCCGACTTTAATCTAAACCCTGATATATTGGAAACCGGTAAGCTCCCTGGCTGCCGGATTAACGATAGGAGCGTATATTTTAAAGGCATTTGTCCAACATGTCTTGCAAATATTGAAAGCTGATAACGAGAGGAGAGTTTGTGGTGAGCGAAGGCAATAAATGCCCTGTTACAGGAAAAACCAGGCAAACAGTTGCCGGCGGAGGTACATCCAACCGGGATTGGTGGCCAAACCGGCTTAACCTGAAAATGCTGCACCAAAACCCCGTATCAAGAAACCCGCTGGGTGGAAAGTTTAACTATGCCGAAGAATTTAATAAACTTGATCTGGAAGCAGTCAAAAAAGACCTGGCTGCTGCCATGACCGACTCGCAGGAATGGTGGCCGGCCGACTACGGCCACTATGGCGGATTGATGATCAGGATGGCCTGGCATAGTGCAGGCACATACCGGATGGGCGACGGGCGCGGCGGCGCCGGGTCAGGCGCCCAGCGTTTGGCTCCCCTGAACAGTT
The DNA here is from genome assembly GCA_964389365.1 of uncultured Syntrophomonadaceae bacterium. Classification (GTDB taxonomy): domain Bacteria; phylum Bacillota; class Dethiobacteria; order DTU022; family DTU022; genus UBA993. The sequence goes on along the minus strand of CAYMDO010000056.1, from coordinate 6,693 downwards.
GGCCCGATAATATCAACCTCGATAAAGCCCGCCGTTTGCTGTGGCCGATCAAACAAAAATACGGAAGAAAGATTTCCTGGGCCGACCTGATGATTCTGGCGGGAAACGTAGCCCTCGAAACGATGGGTTTTAAAACCTTTGGATTTGCCGGGGGACGTGAGGATATCTGGGAACCGGAAGAAGATATTTACTGGGGCTCGGAGGATGAATGGTTGGGCGATAACCGCTATTCGGGTGACCGTGAGCTGGAAAACCCGCTTGCCGCTGTGCAGATGGGTTTGATCTATGTAAACCCTGAAGGGCCGAACGGTGAACCAAACATACTCGCGTCAGCCAGGGATGTCCGTGAAACGTTTGCCCGCATGGCAATGAACGATGAAGAAACTGTTGCCCTGGTTGCCGGGGGCCACACTTTCGGCAGGTGCCATGGCGCCGGTAGCCCGTCGTATGTCGGGCCGGAACCGGAAGCAGCACAGATCGAAGATCAGGGATTGGGCTGGAAAAACAGCATGGGCAGCGGAAAGGGCGAAGATACAATATCGAGCGGGCTTGAAGGAGCCTGGACACCAACCCCGACTAAGTGGGACAACAGTTACCTGGAAGTGCTTTTCAAATACGACTGGAACCTCGTTAAGAGCCCGGCAGGAGCCTGGCAGTGGGAGCCAGTCGATCCTGATGAAAAGGATTTAGCGCCGGGAGTTCAGGATCCCACCAAAAGGGCAACCACGATCATGACAACCGCCGACCTGGCCCTTAAAATGGACCCTGCCTATAAGAAGATTGCCCGGCATTACCTGGAAAACCCCGACGAGTTTGCCGATGCATTTGCCCGCGCCTGGTTTAAACTGACCCACCGCGACATGGGCCCGCGTTCGCGTTACCTCGGTCCGGATGTTCCGCCAGAAGAACTGATCTGGCAGGATCCGGTACCGCCGGTGGATCACGCGCTGGTCGACGAAGCTGATATCGCCACCCTGAAAAGCAAAGTACTGGCCTCGGGGCTGTCGGTTTCCGAACTGGTATCGACTGCCTGGGCTTCGGCTTCCACCTTCCGCGGTTCCGACAAGCGCGGTGGGGCCAACGGGGCGCGGATCTGCCTGGCCCCGCAGAAAGACTGGCAGGTTAATGAACCGGAAAAGCTGGAGAAGATCCTGCAGGTTCTTGCTCAAGTTAAGGATCAGTTCAACAGCGCGCAGAAAGACGGCAAGAAAATATCCCTGGCTGATCTGATCGTGCTGGCCGGCTGCGCCGGAATCGAGAAAGCTGCGCAAAATGCCGGGGTTGAACTGAATGTGCCTTTTTCACCAGGACGGGCCGATGCTTCTGCAGAACAAACCGATATAATTTCTTTTTCAGTCCTGGAACCGAAAGCTGACGGCTTCAGGAATTTCAGCAAGAAAAAGTATGCCGTTACAACCGAGGAGATGCTTGTTGATCGCGCCCAGCTGCTGGGCCTGACCGCCCCTGAAATGACCGTGCTGGTCGGCGGGATGAGGGTGTTGAATGCCAATTACAGCGGCGCCCGGCATGGAGTTTTCACCAAAAACCCGGGCAGCCTGACCAACGACTTTTTTATCAACCTGCTCGATATGGGCACCATATGGAAACCATCCGCAGAAGATGAAGATATTTTCGAAGGGCGCGACCGCAAAACGGGTGAACTAAAATGGACTGGTACCCCCGTTGATCTGATCTTCGGTTCTAATTCCGAATTAAGGGCGCTGGCAGAAGTCTACGCCTGCGATGACGCCAAAGAAACATTCGCACAGACTTTTGTCGGGGCCTGGAATAAAATAATGAACGCCGATCGCTTTGACTTATAATGAGATGGATTGCCTCTTAATGATCAAGCAATATATCCTGAAAAATGAAGGCAAGTTCCGGGTCGAACTGGGTTCCCACGTTCTTGACGATCTCTTTTAAGGCAGCCCCTGCTGTGACAGCAGCCCTGTAAAATCGGTTGGTAGTCATTGCGTCGAAGCGTCGGCGATTGAAAGGATGCGTGCCAGTATAGGAATCGACAAACCGTCCAGGCCTTGGGGATAGCCCTTACCATCCTACCGCTCGTCGTGACAATGTATCGCTTCAGCTACTGGCGCAAGGTTGTAGGATGCCATAGCAATCCGGTACCCGATATCAGGGTGTTTCTTCATCTTGACTCACTCTGCTTCAGGAAGCTTACCAGGCTTTTTCAGCATCCTGTCGTCTATGCCAACTTTCCCAGTATCATGAAGGATTGCGGATAATTCTAAGCTGTCCATCTGTACCTGCGATAAATTGATCTTTTCTCCAATTAGCCTGCTTAAAGATGCAAGTCTCTCCGCATGTTCCTTTGTTTCAAAACTCTTTTCGAACATAGTTGCGTTAACCGATGACAAAAATGCACTGTAAGAACTCTTTTGTTCTAACAACTTTCTTTGTATCATCTGGTCATCAGCCGTCTTCCTTATAACCCTGAAATCTTCTTCTACCTTTTCTTTAGTACAATGCCCTAGGAAAACGCTTAAACGAAATGTTTTGTTGCGAATCAGGTTATTATAGGTGTCTGCAGCGGATTGTATAAGTGACAGCACCAGGCCGGCAAGAATCCTGCATAATCCTGGATGTGGCCACAATAAAGTTGTTTCCTTCTGCAGGGCCTAATACTTCATTAATAAACTTAAGCCCGTTAATATCTCCGGTAATGATGGAAAGAGGCAACATCTCCTCAACACCAAGCCGGTCTATAGACTCCTCAAAGAATCTCGAGCTGTAGAAGCCAGTAAGATAATCATGGTAACCGGCATCAAATAGTTCCCAGGCTTGTTGTTCCAAATCGTTATACAAGGTTGATATAATATAGATCAACCCCACGCCAAAAAAGTGACTGGTTACAATAAGGATTACCTATGAACCCCGTAAACTGTCGATCGGTAAGCCCTTAAAAACCCTGCAAACAGCAAGATGCTTAAGACAATGTTAATAACTGTACTTGCCGAAATAAACCAGATAATCTGTTTTCTCCCCAGCACGCAACCGGCCAATACTAAAACGCCTACAACACTTGCCACACTCGCGCCATAAGCGCCGGCAAAAAATGACAATGTAACGCGCAATATACGTTTCAGTTATTAAAATAATTGACCTTGCCGGCACGTTGATTATCCGGTTCAAAATAACAAACGATATAGACAGGCAAAGAAAGAGCTGCAGCGCAGCTGCGCCGGGATACCCAACGATGATAAAAATATACGCTCCGTAGATGAAAGGAACAGCGCTTAAGATTACAAGGGTTAACGCGGTGACACAAAATAGCCTTGCCTTAAAGCATGCGAGAGTCTTAATGTTTGAACCAAGCGATTCATCGCTCGAAATAAATGCTATTGCCCTTTCAAGCATAACATTAACAGCTCGATACAAGTTGCCCGGTAAAGAACGCACAAGAGCGCCTCTTTCAGCAATTGCACTACGGAAGGTATAGATTAAGGCCGCTTCGGTTCAGGACATATAGCTAAGACTATACGCTATTTTAATAGAAATTAAACGCAATATTTATATAACTGACTTTCCGCACCCTTACTGTTACCAATAAATGTTTTTTCTGTCCCATTTTTTTGAACTACAACTACGGAGGTGAAGTAAAAATATCAAAATCAAAACCGGCCATCTTGAGCACCCTGGTTAGCTCAAGGTAACGTTTTGGCAGTTGACGCTCGATTGATGTGCCGTCATTTAGCCAAACAATCTTGATGGTTGCAAACAGATCGAGCACCTTCTTGGCCGTTGGTTCAAAACTTTTCTTTTTCCCGGCCAACATGATCGGTTCGGTTTCAGTTGACAAGGCTTTACGCACCCTGATCTGTAAGATCATATAGAGAGCCAGAGCAATCAGGGCCACATAACAGAGCGCCTCCAGCCTGTCATTTCGCTTGATGTTCAGCGGCCTGATAAAGATCGGATCCTTGATAAACTTGAAACTCTTTAGCCCCCTAACTCATTTGGACAGGTAGTCTTAGCCTGATAAAATGAGATGGGAGGGATTTATAAATGAGTGTGAGGCGGCATCATTCCAAAGAAGCGAAACTCAAAGTAATCAAGGAGGCGATTGCAACAGGTAATGTCTCAATAGTAGCCCATAGATATGAGCTCTCCGCCAGCCTGGTCAGCAAATGGGTCAGGCAGTACAAAAAAAACGGCGAAGCTGCCTTTAACAAAGAAGCAGGGCGCCAGGTTGCAGTACCGGTATTAAACCAGAAAGAACACTTTAAGCTGGAGAAAGAAAACGAGTAGTTAAAGAAAATACTTGGCGAAAAAGATTTAGAAGTTGCGATCTTACGAGACCTGATAAAAAAGAAAAGCCCTCTTTGGCCGACAAAGTAGCCGTTTCATGCAAATGGATCGCTTTCGGTTATCAAGTAACTGTAGTATTAAGAATCGTCGGGATAAGCCGTTCCTGCTACTACTACCACACCTGCTACCGCAAACAAAGAGCAGGTGGTGGAGGAAGGCCACTTTCCGCTTACTCAACAGACAAACACGGCCGGCTAATCAGTGATGAGCAGATCAAAGAATGGCTGTGTGAAGCCATCGAGGGTGAAGGTTACAATTACGGCTACAAGAAACTAACGATACTGCTCAAACGCAGTAAAAAATTGATCATCAATCACAAGAAAGTATACCGGTTATGCAAGGAACTTGAGCTGCTGAAACCGCAGCGCAAAAGAATAGTGAAATATCCCCGCCGGTTGGCCGAAAAACATGAAATCAGCGGGCCGAACCAGCTTTGGGCCATGGATGTTAAGTTTGGCTACATTGCCGGCGAAGAAAGGTTTTTCTTCATCATGAGTATCCTTGATCTGTTTGACCGGGTAATCGTTGATTATCACACCGACTTAACCTGCACCGGTGCAGATGCTGCTTTTATCCTGGCCAGGGCCTGGTCGAAACGAAACCCGGCAGCCGATTTGATTGTTCGTACCGACAATGGACCGCAATTTATCAGCAACAAATTTGAGCTTGCTTGCAAGAACCTTTCCATCAAACATGAACGGATTCCACAGAAATCGCCAAATAGCAACGCACACATCGAAGCGTTTCATAGCATCCTAGAGGAAGCTAGTCTACGATTGAATGAATTCTACACCTTTGCCCAGGCCTACCAAACAATAACCGGGTTCATACGATACTACAATGAGGTCAGGCTGCATTCAAGCATCGGCTATAAACCACCACAGGAGTACCATGATGAAATAATGTGCAATACTGTAGATGTTTTAGCAATCAGTGCATAATATTTGAAATTAGGGAGTCAGGGCGGAAACGGTTTTCCACCACAGTCTGGTTGCGGTATTCGTTTAATATTTCTACTGTACTTAAGGCTTGATGGTTGGTGATAATGACAAAGCAGCTCAGTTTTTCTTTCATCTTGTCGTAGCAGTTCTGATCAAGAGTAAAGGTTACCGTCACAGCATAGCAGCTGTGGTAGCTTTTCTGTTCATCTTTCGGCGGACGGCCCGGTTTGGGCCTTTTTTCAGGGATTTCGATTAAGTCCACCGAGCCGGTTATTTTGAAGAGACCACCGCTACGTTCTTTGATAAAGCAGGCGAGGGCTGCTTCGGCATCCGGGCGACAGGCGAACTGCTTGGTTCTAAGAATAGTGATCTCTTTTTCCAGATCTTTTTGTTCACGCTTGATCTGGTTGTCCAGCTTCCTTAATTTGCGTTTATCTAACTGGGAGGAATGGACTACTAAGAAACGGTAATATTGATCATCGATCTGTCCGGGATATTCAGTTAGCCGGTAGACAGCCTTATCCTTGCCCTCGGCCAGTTGTCCCAGGTTGGTCCAGTTATCTTTACTGAAAGCCTTTAAGGTTAGTTCGTAAGCCAGGTCATAGGTAGCCGGAAGACGAGAAATGAACTTTAGCCCAAGTTTTTCAGCAAGGAGAAGATTTCGATCGGTGACAAAAGCAGAGTCAGCGACATAGGTCAGGGTTTTAAGCTTTTTAGGGGTAAAGTGTTCCGGAAAAGAGCTTAGAAGCAGCCGGTTCCAGCTTTTATCGTCTAAGTTGCCGTCTAAGATCTCACCTAACAGGGGATAGCCTAAAGAGTTGGTTACTAAGCCTATTTTGAACTGTTTAAGATCTATCTCTTTAGCCCCCATTGCCTGGGAAAATATCCTTTGGCGGCGCATTGGTAGGTGGCGCCATAGACCGCAAAGCCAGTAGCGTCAATGTCCAGGTCCACCATCGCTTCATGGGCGGAAGTGCCGAACAAGCGCTGGCATTCTTGGCTTACCAAATCCAGTTCTTCAAGGCTCGCGGGGCTCAGCGTATGCAAAAACCCGCTGACCGAGGACTGTTCCGGAAAGCCTGGTATACCTAGTAAGCGCGCCACTTGAGGGTAAGGCCGGAGCAGGTGATTAATGGCCACGTTGAAATCGCAGCCAACCGCCACGCTTAATACCATGGTCAAGAGGTAATCCGTGGCGGTATATGACACGATCTTACGCACGGGGGTCAACATCTGGTCCAAGATCTCCGGCACGCCGGCCCTTTTTAGGAACTCCGCGAAACAGCAAAGCATCGCGGAGCCGACCAAGTCATGGCAGGGAAGAACCCTGATTATCACGGCCGGCCGGAGGTTTTCTCCTCCGCTTAGGCAACCCGGGCTATTGCTTCAATAGTCCGAAGTTTCAATAAAGTATAAAAAGTAT
>CAYMDO010000055.1:0-7658 GCA_964389365.1 uncultured Syntrophomonadaceae bacterium | reverse complement strand
CTTCACACCTCTAATTCGGGGGTGGGGTGAAAAAGCTTGACGGGCAGTTCCATTCCCTATAATGCCTCTTTTCCCGTCGGGCAGAGCCGCTCTTCTTTTTCCAACAACACAACCGCCTGGGCGGCGATCGCCTCCCCGCGCCCGCAAACCCCAACACCTTCAGTGGTTGTGGCCTTGATTGAAATCCGGCAGTGCGGGACATCCATTGCTGCGGCAATTTTTTCGCACATCCGGCCTGTATGGGGCGCCAGTTTCGGCTCCTCGGCGATGATCACGCAATCGGCGTTAACCAGCTTCCAGCCTCTCTCCTCCAGCATATCCCTGGCCCTGGCCAGGAGGACTAGGCTGGATATTCCGCGGTACTGCGGATCGTCCGGCGGGAAATGCCTGCCGATATCGCCCAGTGCTGCCGCGCCGAGCAGGGCGTCGGACAGGGCATGGAGCAAAACATCCGCGTCGGAGTGCCCTTCCAGGCCGAGATGGTGATCAACCGCCACCCCGCCCAGGACAAGCGGCCTGCCGGCAACCAGGCGGTGCAGGTCAAAACCTGTTCCGACTCTGTTCACTAAAACTTAGCCCCCCTGAGATACCAGCTTGCCAGGATCATGTCAGGCGGCTCGGTGATTTTCAGGTTGGCCGCTTCGCCTGCAACGGCTTTGACCGGTTCCCCGAGCTGCTCGACCAGTGAAGCGTCGTCAGTGGCCTGCACCCCGCCGGCAGCTGCTTTTTCGTAAGCCTGCCTGATCAAAGCGGCCCTGAAGGCCTGCGGGGTCTGCACCAGCCGCAGGCGATCCCGCGGCGGGGTGCCGGCAATAAAGTCCCCCACGCCGACTGCCTTCACCGTATCGGCCGGCCTGATTACAGGCACCGCTGCCCCGAAAGCCTGTGCCGCTTCAACAAGCCGCAGCAGCAGCTCCCCGGATGCCAGCGGCCGCGCCGCGTCGTGCACGCAGATTATTTCGCACTCCCGGGGCAGGGCCTGCAGGCCGATATAAACCGAACCCTGCCGCGTTGCCCCTCCGCCGACCAGTTCTATCCCTCCGGAGGGGCAGTACTGCCGCAGAAGAACCCCCGCTTCTACGAGATCCTCGCGCGGGACAACGACTGCAATCTGAAACGGCTCCGGGTGGTTCTGGAACAACCTGACCGAGTATGCCAGCACCGGCACCCCTTCAAGCAGCAGGTACTGCTTGCGCGCGCTGTTTTTCATCCGCAGCCCCGAGCCGGCGGCGGCGATGATCGCCCCTAATTTCAAAGCTACTTGACCCCGTTCAGCCTGTCTGCCTCCTGCTTCGGCCGGGCAAAGATCATCCGCCCGGCGGCAGTTTGCAGCACGCTGGTCACCAGCACATCCACAGTTTCGCCGATAAAGCGCCGCCCCCCTTCGACAACGATCATGGTGCCGTCGTCGAGGTAGGCAACTCCCTGGCCGGTTTCCTTGCCGTCCTTGATAATCTGGGTGGCCATTTCTTCTCCGGGCAGGACCACCGGCTTGACCGCGTTGGCCAGCTCGTTGATATTAAGCACGGCAATGCCCTGCAGCTCGCAAACTTTGTTCAGGTTAAAATCGTTGGTAATAATCTTGCCGTTGATCTTTTTAGCCAGCTTAACCAGCTTGCTGTCAACTTCAGCAATATCCTTAAAATCGCCCTCGTATATCTGTACCGGGGTATCCATCTCTTTCTGGATCTTGTTCAGCACGTCCAGGCCCCGCCGCCCGCGGTTGCGTTTCAGTAAATCGGGAGAATCGGCGATGTGGCGCAGCTCTTCCAGCACAAAGCCGGCGACCACGATAACCCCCTCCAGAAAACCGGTTTTGCAGATATCGACAATCCTGCCGTCGATGATCGCGCTGGTGTCAAGTATCTTGAAAACCTCGTTTTCGCGCCCCCCGCTGCGGGCATTCCGGCCGAACAGCGAAGAAAGGAAATTAAACTCGTCTTTGCGGGTCAGGATAAACCGGACGCCGATGATAACCAGGAAAAGGGTTATGACCGGCGACAGGAAAACCCCGACCACCGGCAGGCGATAAATGGGATAACTGAGCAAAAGGCTGATAAAAAGGGTGATGATCAGGCTCAGCACAACCAGGACGATATCCTGGGTCGGCACCGCTTTAAGCCGGCTGTCTGCCCAGGCAACCAGGCGGTTAAAGGCATAGATCAATACCGGGGTAAGAAGATAAAATATGAGTCCGCCCAACAACCCGCCGATCGCGTAATAACCGATGCCGACCGGCGTAAAATATGCTCCTGCCGGGATATTGACAAAGAATTGGAGGAAAGGCAGGATTACAAAAAAAAGATAGACCCCGAGGATCGCGCCCAGGAATGTTCCGACTACCTTTAAAATTTTGTTGACCATTTTTCCCACCTCCTTTCTGGATTTATACTGTTATAAAAATTCCTGGCCGGCGAAGGAAAACCTTTTTGGAAATAAAAAACCGGGAACTCTTCGCAATATTATAACTTAAAGTTTTCCCCGGAATCAAGGCATGATCTGCAGTTGTCAACACTACTGGCAGAAACTATAATTTTGGAGCCTGCTCGAAAATACCGTCCAGTATACCGAATATTTCATCCTGCGCCAGGCCCTGTACCAGAATCAGCTCGCTGGCCAAAATCTGGCGGGCAGTTTCGAGCATTTTGCTTTCGCCGGTGGACAGGCCTTTTTCACGTTCCCTGAGCATCAGGTTGCGCACTACTTCGGCCACTTCGTAGATGTCGCCGCTTTTGATCTTCTCCAGGTGGTTGCGGTAACGCCTGTTCCAGTTAGCCGACAGTTCCGGCTGATCGCCTTTCAGCACCACAAATACGTGATCGACTTCATCCTTTTCGATCACGCCGCGCAGGCCGACCTGGACAATATTGTCAGTGGGGATTAACACTTTCATTTCCCCGAGGGGAAGTTTCATGACATAATATTGCTTCCATGCGCCGAGGATTTCTTTCTCCTCAATGGCTTCAATTATTCCTGCCCCGTGCATCGGGTACACAACCCGGTCTCCAACACTGAACAATAGACAGCCTCCTCGAGTAATCCTACCATACATGTTAACACAATGCCCGGGAAGTGTCAATTAAATGAATAGTTTAACATATTCAAAACAGCATTACAACAACAAATTTGGAGCCGGTTTCGGCCCGGTGGAACGCAGGTTTGATTGCCCTGCAAAATAAGGCGCCAACTGATCGCGCAGCCCTTTCAGGTTGACAGGGGCGGAAAACAACAAGTATAATGGCGGCAGCAGGGCTCTTCAGGCAGAAAATGAGGTGACGGGCTTGTGAAGGAAAACGATGTTGTCTGCAGCTTTCAGGATATCGTTTCGGAGGTTTTAATACGCCACCGCAGTATCCTTGATTGCCTGACCAAGTACCAGGAATCAACGGCAAGGGTTAACCGCAGCGTAATCAAGGCGGTAACCGACTGCGGCTGCGTCTCGATCAGCGCCAATAAAAGAGCGTACCCCGCCCGCGACTCGCTGAAAGATTGCGGCAAATTTATGGATTCCCACCTTAAAGGGAAAATGTGCGAGCACTGCCGCGAGGTTGTCGCCGAAGAGCTGGGAAAGCACCTCTTTTACCTGACCGCCCTCTGCAGCACCCTTGAACTCAGCCTGGAAGAGCTTTTTAACAATGAATACGAACGAATCAACACCCTGGGGCACTTCCTGCTTTCCTGAGCCGGCCGCGCGCCCCGGCCGGGCCGGCTTTTTATCAGGCTCTGAACCGAAAAAGCCCTGGCGGCTTTTTTTTCATTCGGATCTGGAAATATATTCGGGAAGATATCAGGTGCCCGGGGAAGGGCTCCGGGCAGGCGGGCAAGACTTCGGGCAGAAAGATTCGGAAACGGGGTAGAGGCCGATGACCATTACCGTAAGGGATGCCCTGCAAATTGGCGGCCTGATCGAGGCGAAAGTGATAGCCGGCGCAGGCGGGCTGGATCAGGAAATCCGGTCGGTTGACATTATCGACGTACCCGACGCCGCAATCTGGTTTCGGCGCCACTCTCTGCTTTCCACCACTTTTTATGCCCTTAAAGACAACATTGAAGCCCAGCTCAAGATGCTTGAAGATATCAGGAGCTGCGGCGGCGCCGGGCTGATCATATTTTCGCCCGAACGCTATATCTCCCAGATCGACGCCCGGCTGATCCGGAAAGCCGACGAGCTCGGGCTGCCCCTGCTGGAGATGCCGGACTGCTCGTATATTGACGTGATAGTCCCGGTCATGAGCCAGATCCTCGACAAGCAGGTCAAAGCACTCGAGTACGCGCAGGAAGTGCACAGCATGATGACCGATATTGTCCTCAAGGGCAAAGGCCTGCGGGAACTGCTGACCTCCCTCGCCGTCCTGCTGGAAAAACCGGTGCTGATGGCTGACGCCGACCTTTTTCTGCTAGACGCCGTTTCACCGCCCGGGGCAGACAACAGCTCTGTCCCGCTGGTTGAAAAATGGCAGCTCCGGAAAGGCCACCTGCCGCTCGGCGATTTTTACCCCGATGCGCTGCTGGCCGACCTGGTCTTCAGTAAAAAACCGGCATACTACCAGTACGGCTCCGCCGAGAGCGATCACTCGGATTTCTTTTTTCCGGTAGTCGCCGGCGACCACTTTTACGGCGTACTTGTGGTCCCCGACCTGGAACGTGAACTGGAGAAGGCGAAAACAGTTGCCTTTGAAGCCGGGGCGGTGGCGATATCGCTGCATATCCTGAAGGAAAACGCGATCCGCGAGGCCGAAAGAAAAAGTGAGCTTGACTTCTACAACGAAATGCTGCTGGGAAATATTAAAAACCGCGAAGCCATCATCTCCCGGGCACGCCAGTACGGCCTCAAAACCAGCGGCAGCCATTATGTCATTTTGGCTGAGCTGAGCAGGGACAGCCGATCTTACGGTGACGGCAGGGCACCTGTAAAGGACGGCGAACGGACCTTTACCGAAAAAAAGCTTAAAAGGCAGCTGCGCATGGCGCTGGAGCACGAAGGCCTTGATGGCATCGTAGTGGAAGCTTTGGGCAGCCTGGTGATTTTAGTGCATGCAGCGGAAAAGAAAAACCCCGACCATGCCGCAGCATTCTGCCGCTACTTGCTGACTGCCCTTCGCCGCCATGTGCAGGATCAGCTTGGCGGGGCATCTCTCTGCCTGGCTGCCGGGGACTTCTGCCCCGACATCGAGCGGATCAGCGCCGGTTACCTGGAGGCCTGGGAAACGATAGATATCGGCAAAAAACTCTACCGGGGAGATTTTTCACTCTGCTATTCGGAGATGGCCCCCTACCACCTGGTCAAGCGGCTGCTGTCCGGCACCAAGTCAAGCGAGCTCTTTAACCGTGTTTACCAGCCGCTGCTGAACTACGACCAGGAAAAAGGCGGCGAACTGGTCAGAACCCTTGAAGCTTATCTCGACTGCAACTTTTCGCGCTCCAAAACTGCCGGGAAACTGCACATTCATCGCAACTCCCTCAACTACCGCCTGCAAAAAATAGAAGAACTGCTGCATTGCGATATTGATCAGATCGACACTTTTCCCTTAATGCTTGCCTTGATCAGCCGCCGCTTAAGCCAGTAAACGCCCGCTGCTTAGTGCATTTTGCACAAAGAGGCAGGATATTTTCTGCACATTCCACAAAGGTTATGGCATGCGAAAATTTAAATAACTTTGGTGCCGACTTATTTGCGGTATTCCTGCCTTGTTCCGTTCGGTTTTATCGGCCCGGCTTATTTTGCGCCTTACAATTAAAGGGTAAAGGGGGTGCCAGGCGGCAAACACAACGGCTTTGCGTCAGGCATTAAGAACGGGTGCCGGCGGCACCGCATCATTAAAAAAGGAAAGGAAGATTGGGATTATGGCACAACCTGGTATGTTTGTCCGTAAAGCAAGCGGACTGGTACGTTCCTGGTCAGTTTTCGACGGCTTTGTCTACGCTTTCTTTTCAATTAACCTCGTAACGCTCGGTTTTTACATTTTTGCCTTTGCCCCTTACATTCCCGAAGCAAACCTCTTAACCGCAATCGTGATCAGCGGTATCTTCATCATATTTGAAATCTTTGTCTACGGTTTGCTGGTGGCGGTAATGCCCCGGGCCGGCGGCGACTATGTCTGGCAAAGCCGGATCCTGGGCGGCGGCATCGGTTTCGTCCTTTCGATAACCGGCTGGGCATGGATTCTCTGGCACTGGGTGCCGCTGTACGGGAACATGCTTGCTTTTAATGTTTTCGCGCCGATCCTGGGGATGCTGGGCGGCTGGACCGGCAGCGCCGGCTTTGCCAACGCCGCCGGATGGTTTATCAGTACCGACGGTTTCTTTGTTTCTTCGCTGATCGTTATCGTTTTGGCTTTCATCTATGTCAGTTTGGGCATGAGCTGGTACGCCCGCATTCAAAAATTCTGTTTCTACTTAGGCATGGCCGGCATAGCCACGATGATCATCATGATGCTGGCCAACAACCGTGCCGATTTTATCGCCGGCTTTAACCAGTACGCCAACAACTTCTTTGCCGCCGGCGGCGGCGATGTTTACCAGCAGGTGCTCGCCGCTTCGGCTGAAGGCGGCTATACGGCCCTGCCGCTAAACAAGCTGGCTATCGGCGCCAGCCTGGCCCTGATCCCGATGGTTGTTTTTTTCAACCTGTGGCCGAACTGGGGCGCCACCCTTTACGGGGAAGTGCGCGGCGCATCGGACTTCAAGCGTAACTTCTGGAGTATGGCAGCCGGTTTAATCGGCACCACCATTTTAGCCCTGATCGTGCTCGGCCTGATTGCCAAAGTTATCGGCTGGGACTTCTACAACGCGGCCAACTTCACTTACTACGAGGGCACCTCGCCATTTGGCGCCTATCCCTACCCGGCGCTTTTGGTCAGCTTTTTGACCGATAGCCCGCTGCTGCAGATGTGGCTACTTATTTCGATGAGCGCCTGGTTTTTCGGCTGGTGCGGCACCGTTTTCCTTTCTTCAACCCGGGTGATCTTCGCCGCCGCTTTCGACCGCATTCTGCCGGAGTGGATGGCCCGCGTTACAACCAAATTCCGCTCCCCGGTTAACGCCCTGCTGGTTATGGCTATCGGCGGGATTATCGTCAGCGCCGGCATGCACTACACTGAAAACCTGGAAACACTGGCCCTCAATTCAACAGTAGTTATCGCTGTCACCTATTTCGGCACCACGGTTGCGGCGATCATCCTCCCCTACAGGGATCCCGAACTCTACAGGGCTTCGCCGATTGCCAGGCTGAAGCTGTTCGGGCTGCCGCTGATTACCGTAACCGGGGTAATCTTCGCGGCTTTTCTGCTCTTCCTCTTCTACATGTGGGCCACCGACGGGGTTTACGGCATCAACGAGCCGACTTCCTACATTTATATGGCTGTGCTTTACGCCATATCGATCATCATCTATGCCGGGTCGAAGGCTTACCGCAGGAAGCAGGGCATCAACCTGGACGAAATCCACAAGAGCATCCCGGTAGAGTAAGGGAATGTAATACCCCCTCCCCCTTGAGGGGGGAGGGGCGGGGTGGGTCTCCCAATTTCACCTTGATGCTTTCTACCCTCCCCCTTGAGGGGGGAGGGGCGGGGTGGGTCTCCCAATTTCACCTTGATGCTTTCTACCCTCCCCCTTGAGGGGGGAGGGGCGGGGTGGGTCTCCCAATTTCACCTTGATGC
>CAYMDO010000054.1:0-7789 GCA_964389365.1 uncultured Syntrophomonadaceae bacterium | reverse complement strand
TTTACATAAATTAACTAATGGACAACCGCGATTTAGGGTGTTGAATGTCTGTTATAAGCCAATCTACTTTGACGATTTAATTGAGGTCGGGGTAGCGCTCGGGAGGATCGGCAACTCCAGCTTAACCTGGGTACTGTCTGTTTTCAGGAAAGATAGCGGCGAATGCCTTTCCGGCGGGGAGTTAGTCTGGGTATGCACCCGCCTGGGGACCGGCAAGTCATTTCCGCTGCCCGAAGACCTGGTGGAAATGGTAAAAAACTTCCGGCCGGCTGAGGATTAGCTATTACTGTTGTAAACCGACGGCTAAATTTTTAAATCTTGAGCTTCTGAAAAAAATTAATAAGGCGACGAATGAAGCAATTGTCTAAAATCCACTTTCAATATAGCTATTATCGGTACCATCGAGACGAACTTTATAAATTGAATCTTCTTCAGCCTGATCGAGATAAAATACCCAGTCGCCTCCCACAACAACATAACGGCTCGGCTCATTGGTCAATTTAGTCCTTCCGCTCCCATCCGGCTTAATTTTATATACAGTAAAATCATCATCCTCACTGACGTAGTAGATCCAGCCGTTGTAAACATTTACAAACCAGGCGGGATGGTCGGTTATCTCGGCCGTGTCACCGCCATCAATGTGAATCCGGCTTAGTTTTAAACTGTTTTCTTCATTGGCATGGTAAATCCAGTCACCATGAACATTGATGCTGTCAGATGCGTAATCGGTAAGCTGAATCCTCTCAGTGCCATCTGTTTTTATGCGGTAAATTTTACTACCATCGCTGCGGTTGATATAGTAGATCAGATCTTCTACCACGTTGATGTACCAGGCGGAATCATCGCCGAGTTTGGTTCTGCTGCTGCCGTTAACATTTATTTTGTACAGCCGGTAATTATCATCCCCGTCAACATAGTAGATCCAATCGCCAACAAGGGTGGTAAACCAGGCACTGCTATCTGTTATTGCAGTTCGTTCGCTCCCGTCAGTTTTTATTTTATAGATCCGGTTGTTATCATCGCGATTGCTGTAGTATATCCAGTCGCCGGATACATTAATGAACCAAACCGAATCGGTGCCGACCATTGAAGCCCCGCCCCCGCTGGCAAGATTGCCCTTATAGAGGCTGCCACCCTGATTGCTGCGGAAGTAAATCCAGTCACCCTGGATGGCAGCCAAGCCACCATTAACCAGGTTGCCAACTGTATTGCCTACGCTGTTTACTACCGGGATTACTTTCGGTTCAGGCTCCGGCTCCGGCTCCGGCTCGGCAACCAACACTTCCGCATCTTCCGATGGTTGTTTGTTAAATGCCGTTAACCACTCGTTTAATATGCCATTGGCCCACAATGCATATACGGCAACGCCGACAATAATAACAGCAGCAAGGCCAATTAATAACCCACCAGACCTTTTTTTCCCGGCAACCGGCACCCGTTTCCCGGCAGACGGAGCATGGGTGCTCGGTGCCGGTGCTGTAACGGTGTAAGATGCTGGATCACCGATCAGGGCTGCTTGGAATTCTTCAACTGCCTGAAAACGATCACCGGCCCTTACGGCAAGGGCTTTTGTCAAAGCCAATTCTTCATTCTCGCTTAGAGCAGCCCCAAGTTCAGACGGTGCTTGCATCGTATCATTGACCAGCCGCTCCAGTGCCTCAGGGGGTTGCTGACCGGTTACCAGGTGATACAGGGTAGCACCAACTGCATATATATCAGTCCAGGCTCCCTGCTCGCCCTTGGTACGGTACTGCTCTTCAGGAGCATAGCCTGGTTTAAGAATAATCGACAAGCTTCGCCCTTTTTCTCCGATTGCCTGGCGGGCAGCGCCAAAGTCAATTAAAACAACCTGCCCCTTATGATTGATAAATATATTATCCGGGCTTATATCACGATGCAATACATTAACTTTATGAACTTCTTTCAATGCGTCGAGCACGGGCATAATAATACCCCGGGCTTGATCAATCGGTAATCTGCCCCCTGAATTGGCCAGGTGGTCCTTCAGGGTGATACCTTCAACGTAACTCATCACGAAATAGGCGGTGCCATTAGCCTTAAAAAAGTCGCGCACCGATACTATGTTTGGATGCCCTTCAAACTGGGCCAGTGTCTGTGCTTCCTTCAAAAACTTATCAAGGCCATATTCATATTGGCTTCCCAGGCTGCCGGTATATGCGGAAACCTGGCTGTGGCCGGCTGCCCGCGAGGCTAAATCCTGAGGGAAAAATTCTTTAATAGCCAGCTTGATATTCAGATTGGCATCCCAGGCCAGGTAGGTAATGCCAAAACCGCCTTGCCCGAGGACCCGGCCAATCAGGTATTTGCCCTCCAGTATAGTCCGCGGCGGCAGAAACAGGGGCGAATCAGGTTCAGTCCCCTCCACCCAACCGCATCGAGGGCACACTGCTACCTGGTCATTATTATCATTCATGCAGCCCATGCATAAGTTATTTATATCCAATCAAATCACTCCAATCAAACGATGCCAGGATATTTTTTCGGTTTTTTTCGCCTTAGCCTGAACCGATTTCAAATAATTCCATGGGGTCAGCCAGGTAGAAATTATCACCCGGTTTAAGGATATAAGGTTTACCGGATACCAACCTCTCGCCAGTCGAAAGAAAGGTGCCGTTTGTGGATAAATCAGTCAGTATATATCTTTTACTGTTTGAATCGTAATCAATTGTGCAATGTTTCCTGCTGATTAGGCTGTTGGATTGGGGGTATACGATCTGAGCTTCTGTAGGATCGCGCCCAATAATCATTTTTCCTCTGGCCACTTTAAAGGATTGCCCGGCGAAATGGCCGGAAACACCTATAATTTGAGTCATTGAGCTTAAAGCAGCCACCCTGCTCCGTTTGATTATATACGCCAACGGGACTGCCAACAGCAAAACGGCTCCGAGACCAACCAGGCCATAACCAGTTTTGCTAACAGCAGGCTTCCCCGGTGCCTGATCATAAACTGCCGGTACGCCCTGGCTAACCTGTTCCGTTTCGGTAACAGAAGGCGGGGGCTGTTCTTCTTCGGTAACAGACGGAACGGAAGATAAAACCGTAACTGTACAAAAAGCTGTAATGCTATTATTTGGAACTGATCGAACGATAATTCTCGTTTCGCCTTCTTTATGGACAGTAACTTTCCCCTGCGGGTTACGGGCTGTTGTTTTGGCCGGATCAACTTCAGCTACTGAAGCAACACCCGGATTTGTTGACAGCCAGGTAATTGCCTGGTTGGTAGTATCAGCCGGGATAATTTTAACGTTCAAGATTAACTGATCACCCGGGACCAGTGTGATTTCCTTTACGTCCAAACCTAAACTTCGCAACGAAACAACTACATTAACTGCACAGGTCGCAATTTTGCCGCCATCAGCTGCGGTTACTGTTACAGTAACCTTACCCGCAGTTACAGCTCTTATATCGGCGGATGCGGGCCCACTGGATTGCACGGCAACAATACCGGGGTTGCTTGATGTCCAAAGTATATCTTTATTTGATGCATTGCCCGGTTGAATTGTAGCTTTTAATACAGCTGAATCGCCGCGCTCCAAAGTCATGTTAGCCCTGTTCAGTGTGATACCGGTTACAGGAACGCTCGCCAACGCCAGAACAAATGACGCGGGGCTTATCAGTATGATCAAAATTAACACAAGCAAAGAAAACATTTTTCTCCGCATCTGTTTCACCTCAAATGTTCTCGTACCCGAACTGTAATATCTTATAATTTAACCTAGATTAAACCATAATATCCAATTTTCCCTGCCTGTTATATTTATAGCTCACGGTGTCTTTCCGCTATCTTTTCTGTCAATATCCCAATGAAAACGCTCACTGCAAAATGGGATAAACACCAGCTTGGTTTGACCGACTTCAATAATATCGTAGCTATTAAGGACTACCGGAGAGATCACTTCTTCCCCGTTTAAATAAGCCAGCCCCTTGCCATCGCCAGGGAAGAGGCGAAATGTCAGGTTTTTAGGGCTAAAACTGATTACCGCATGGCTCTCACGGGATATTGACTCGTCTTCGGGTATGCTGATATCCATTTTTTCTGATCGCCCGATGAAGTTCTTCTCAGCAATTACCCGAAAGTCATGCCCTTTTTCCGGGCCGGTTATTGCCACCAACCAGCCTACTACAGGCTCGATGCCAAGTTTCCGCTTGTAAATGCCTACAGTTTTGCCTTCTTCACTACCTTGTGCTCCCGTTTTGCCTGGCCTCTTGGCCATTGTTTTATGTATGTCTATCTCAAGATCCTGCACGCCGCAAAATGGACAAGAAGAATGTTTCTTTGAATCAAAATAATGACCGGCATTACACCTTGTTAGCGCCTCCATTGCCTGCTGCCCTCCCAAACAGTCTGTTTTGTAAACCAAACATCGCAATAAGTCACAAAATCAAAGCAAATCATTCAATGATTACCGCCAGGCCTGAATAGTTATCATGCTCGGTTTCCGCGCGCTCCAGCAGGACTTTTTCCAATTCGGCTATCCAAATTTCTGCGTCACGGGTCCGTTTTAAAACGGTCTCCATCTCTGACTCCGTTACATACTCCCAAAAACCGTCGCTGCAGAGCAAAAAAGCATCACCGGAATTTAGGGCTACCGGTTTTTCCGGAACAGTAAATCGCGTCATTTCGTTGCCATCGAATGCAGCGGTCAAACGATTGCGGTCTTCGTGAAAACGAATCTGATCTTCTCTTATTTCACCACTGTCAGCCAATAACTGTGGGACACTATGATCTTTTGTCTGAAACAACAAACTACCTCTACGAAAATAGTAGAGACGGGAATCCCCTATATGCCCCCAAAGCGCGCAATGACCATCAGTTAATAGCACAACAACAGTTGTTTTCATGCTTCTTGGGCCATGAGCCTCAGAAAGGGCCGTCAAAAAGGCCTGGCGGGCATATTCTATATATTCAATAAGTTTCCCGGTTGAGAAACCCGGAGAAGCAGTAAAAGCTTCTTTTACCGCTTCTCCAATTGTTCTCGAGGCTAGTTCGCCGCCCTTATGACCGCCCAGGCCATCCGCTAAAAGATAGCAGCCAAAACCACCCTTTTCCGCATAGCAGCTATAATCCTCATTAACATTTCTGCCGCCCGCTTTTGATATTATTGCAGCATGTGCAATCATATTTATTTACCCAATTTTCAACTCAAATACTTCCTTGGGATCAGCAATATAGAAACGGTCACCGGAATTTAAATAGTACTGCTTGCCTGGTTCTAATTTCTGGTTGGAAGATAAAAAGGTTCCGTTGGAAGATGAATCTTCCAGGATAAACTTGTTGGTTCTTTCATCAAAACGGATGGTGACATGTTTTCTGCTGATCTCTTCACTTGACTGCGGGTAGACTAGTTGAGCCAAACGGGGATCACGGCCAATTACTAACTGGTTATCGACCAGTTCAATAGTTTGGCCGGCAAAGTGCCCGGAAATGCCCTTAATACCGGCTCTGGGCAATGAAGGCTTTGATTTTGTTACAGGGGCGCTCTCCGTCGGCTTTGGTTTGGCTTGTGTAACAGGGGACGGCGAGCTTTGTGTAACCGAAACTGCAGGAGCTGCTTTCTTCGATCCAGAGGCGAGAAAAACAACCGCTAACACAATCAGCAACAAGACTCCACCGATAATACCTAAGATCAAGGGGTCCATCCCTAGAATTTTTTGCTTTTCCACAAAGGTGTTGGAAGAGGGCGATGGAAGGCCGTCAAGAAATTCACCGCCGCCTACAGCAGTAACCTGTGCCGTATAAGTCCCTGGCCCGTGAATGTCTATGGCCTCACTGACGCTGATGCTGGTATACTCGGCACCTAACGTTTTTGTGTCAACCAGCTGACCATCTTTATAAAGAACTATTTCATAACCCAGGGCTTCGCTAACTGCAGTCCAGCTGAGAATTCCTTCCGGTGACAACTGTGGGCTTGCTACCTGGGGCAGCGGGGTGGGCTCAGGGGGGGGCGGCGTTGTTTCCTGCGGTTGTATGGGTGTTTCCCCTGCCCTAATAAAATCTATGTTGCGCCCTTCAAGAGCATCAATCAAAGCTTCAATATCCAGGCCGCCGGAAATACCTGATCTGCCCGCATTAAAGACATTCATGCCGATTACGACACCATCTTTGTTAACCAGGGGACCGCCTTCCATGCCCCTGTCTATAAGAGTGCCTTCTTCCATCAAAAAGTAGAATATGCCCCGGTCTGTCCGAGGCCGGCTAAAAACACTTTTTGTTACTGATGTATCGGTATTTCTGGCCGTTTGCACATTCAGGGGATAGCCGACTGCGAACATATCGTCACCCTGTCGGATCATGCTGCTTGTGCCAAGCGATAGCGGTTCATACGGATGTAGTTGATGATCCGGATCGAGCCTGAGAACAACAATGCCCGAATCCTGAAGCCTGAAATATACTGTACAAGGATACAAGTCATCTCTCGACCGCCAGACATTTAAAACCGGGTTTACCACATCGACAATATCATCAGTGGTTGCCACATATTGAAAGGGAGGTTCTATCCCCAGGACAAAACCGGTTCTGTTTACCAGCCTGCCACCTCCGGTTTCTTGCACCCTCACCACGCTCTTGCTGACATTGTCAATGCTGGTTTGAGCTAAAACAGGTCCGATACAGACAAACACAATCGACAGGAATACCAGCAAACATAATATTACCCGAACACTATTTAAGCTTTTTTTCATCACTGATCATCGCCCTTCACATTTTGTTTACTCCCTCAGATTTGCAGTAAAGTAATACCACTGTAATGTTGTCCTGGTATTTAATATTTTTTTCAAGGGCTTTTTTAACTAGATTTTCAGCACTGATTTGTTCTGCATTTTCAAACGTTTGCTTGATTTCATCGTCTGTAAGGGAGTTGTATAAACCGTCGCTGCACAGGATTATCCAATCTCCGGGTTCCAACAGTAATGGGTTGCTGCTCATATTGATTTCGGGTAATGACAGCAACCCCAGGTAGCTGGTTAAGTAGTCGCCTTCAGGATGGTTTTCTGCCTCTGATTCAGATAACATTCCTTTATGGACATCATCCATCAGCTTGTTTCTATAAATATGGTCTGTTGTTAGCTGATGTAAAACATTGTTCCTTAAATGATAGATTCGACTATCGCCTACAGATATCCAGCTCAGTTCGTTTTTGTGAACTAGCGTTGCAACTATAGTAGTTCCAAGCTCAATATCACTGCCATTTTGATAAGCATGATCAAAGACTGCCGTATTTGCTGTTACTAATGCACGTTGAAGCCTTTGCGTGATTGACTCACCTGCCTCGCGAGGCAGATGTTCCCTGAGAAATGCCTGGACAGCAACCCGGCTCGCTTCTTCGCCTAAGGCAAGGCCTCCCATGCCGTCAGCTACTAACGCTAACACCCCGCTTTCGGCTACTACATCTTTGTCATTCAGTTCAGACAAGGCAAACGAATCTTCCTGGTGTTCCCTGGCTCCAACATGCTGGTAGTTAGAAGGAACGATCCGAAGACTGTTCAGTGCAGGGAATATTGTTCTATTTCCGTTATTAATAGCTTCTTCTATCAGCTTTTTGCTCCAGATCAGTAAAAACACCTTCATATTTTTTTATTTTCGATATTATTTTTTATCATACAGTATCATGGATATTTTTACAAGTAATCATTTCTGCTACCCCAGGGCAATCGCATAAAAATGGTGAAACGAGCCAAGGGGCGCTGCGAAAAGCGCGTTACTATGCTACGATTCAGGCATTCCGTAAATGAAATAGAATAATGCCTTTAAAGGCAGTTAAAGTAAGGG
>CAYMDO010000053.1:0-8635 GCA_964389365.1 uncultured Syntrophomonadaceae bacterium | reverse complement strand
TTCAAAGAACAAATATATCTGGTTGATTAGGCGATGCCTAAGCAGTTACGAATATGGCACAATATCCATAAAAAGCGGCGAGGTAACTGTCAAATTAACCGATTCTTCTGCGATTTCCGGGGTCCGGGAGGCATCGTTCTGCAGAAAAATGGCGTTCCCCGCGGCATGTTCCAAATTCGCCGCCGCACCCGGTTCAATGTTTCTCAGCAAAGAAACGGTTTTACGGTGAATAATTTTTTTAACACTGCGGTACGGAGGGTTCTGGTTTCTTTTTTGGTTAATCTTTATTTGGCTTGCAGCGGAAACAGCCTGGTTGGGCGGCAGGGTATAGACTGAAAAAAAGCCGCTGGAATGGCCGGTCAGGCGATTGGTTGCCACCATACGCAGCCAGCGATCTAAATCGTCCTCCAGGCCCTCTGCTGCGCGACGGTTAAAGTAATTTTTTAAAGAAATAATCTCAGCCAGAGTATCAGGATGATAAAACATTGACAGATCAATCCCGGCACACCCCTCTTTTATAAAACGGACTTCCTCCAGTCTAATTTTAACCTGCTTAGTCCCGGGAATAAATAAACGGGGCTTGGCGAGAATCGAACTCAGCGGATTAACATCATTGGCAATCACATTGCGTCCCATCAGGGCCGCCTCAATTGCGGTTGTTCCCCGGCCGCTGAACGGATCGTAGACCAGATCGCCCGGATCGGTCAGCAGATCAATAAAAAATCGTGGCAGCTGGGCCTTGAAACAAGCCCGGTAAGAAATTTCGTGAATTGAAGAAGCTTTGCGCTGTTTAGCCGTCCAGAATTCGTTAATAAAAAAAGGAACCCGACAACCGAAACTGTCCGGATATTCAACGGTTGTTCGGTGTTTTCCCGAAAAAAGAGGACTTCCGTCTTCTTCAATACCAACAAATTCCTGCAAGTATTGGGCGATTGAGTCAAAGCTTAACTTCAAGCACTTCACCTGCCGGGTTATTTTTCCGATATACAGCCTCGCATTCATTGTACCACAAAACTTGAAGCCCGGTTTGGCGTAAATTTGCGCTGCTGCAGTACGGGTTTACCGGTTATGGATTTCTATGCATCCTCTATATTGTCTGGCTGTTTTTATTATTCCTCATATACTTTTATAATCCGCATAACCGGATCAATTAGCAGGTAAATTACGCGAAATAAAGAATTAATGAAACAAACAAAGCATTCAGGCCTGAGAGGGGATAATATTTTTAATGAGCACAGTCGATGAAAAACGGCAGCAGAATTATGAGTTCTGGACAGCCCGCGATGCTGAACTGCTGGCACATCGTGAAGAAGCATACATGGTGGGGGGACAAAAACAGGTAGACCGCCTGGCAGAACAGGGCAAAAAGACAGTCCGCCAGCTGGTGGAGCAGCTGATTGATCCGGGAACCGAGTTTTTTGAACTGGGGCTTGACGCCGGGTACAATATTGGCTATCCCGAACAGCCGCACATTCCGGGCGGCGGCCTTGTAACCGGCGTGGGCCGGGTACAGGGAAAGGACTGCATGATTTTCGGCAATGAAAGCAGAATGTCCGCCGGCACATATTACCCGATCACTTTGAAAAAGCATATGCGCGCCCAGCGTATTGCCGAAGAGTGTAACCTGACCTGCATTTACATCGCCGATTCCGGCGGTATTTTTTTGCCCCTGCAGCTCCATACCTTTGCCGATGAGGGGATGTTTGGTTCCATGTTCTACAACATGACCCGGATGTCGTCCAGGGGAATCAAGCAATATACCCTGAGCACCGGGGGCAATACGGCAGGCGGGGCCTATATAGTTTACCTGGCCTGCCAGTCAATAATGATTGATAAACTGGCTTTTGCATTTTTGGCCGGGCCACCGATGGTTAAAGCGGCTATCAGCGAAGATGTGAGCGCGGAAGATTTGGGGGGTGCTTATGTCCACACCCAGTACTCCGGCGGTTGCGATCATTTTGTTGAAACTCAGGAAGAGGGAATCAGCCGCTTAAGGGAAATGATCGCTTTCGATCCCCCGCAGGGTTTTTATCATCACCGCACCACAAGCTGGCTGGAACCGCGTTACAATGCGGATGAGCTAAAGAGCTGTATGCCGGAGGATCCGTACCACCCCATCAATATTCATGATGTACTAAAATGCATCGCTGACGACAGCTATTTTCAGGAATACAAGGCCAGCTATGCTCCGCGCCACGGCGACACTATAATCTGTGGCAAAATCTGGCTAAAAGGGATGCCAATCGGCATCGTTGCCGCCAACAAGAGCGGGATTATTTACCATGAAACCGCCCGCAAAGCCACAGAGTGGGTAGTCCGCTGCGGCAACGATAAAACACCCCTGCTCTATATCCAGAATTCGCCCGGCTACATGGTCGGAAAAAAGGAAGAGCGAAGTGGCATAGGCAAGTATGGGGCCGATATGGTTCGCGCATGTGCCTGTGTCGAAGTGCCGAAGATACAGTGGGTTATCGGGCCGGACCACGGCGCAGCCAATTACGGAATGTGTGGGCGGGCATACCGCCCCCGATTTGTTTTCCATACCATGCGGGCGCGAACCACGGTAATGTCAGGAAAAACTGCCGCCTTTATCCTGGAGTCGCTGGAACGGAAGAATAAAATGAATATGGGAGAAAAAATCGACGAGGAAAAGATGCAGGAATTCAGGGAAGAAATCATTAAGCGTTACGAGCGGGAAGGCCACCCATACTTTACGGGTTCTCTGCTGTACCATGACGGTATCATTACCTGGCCGGAATCCCGCGCAAAACTGGCCCGGGCATTTGAACTTTCATTGAAACGGCCGATTCCCGAATCTAATTTCGGCAACTTTAAATTTTAAGAAAAGAGGTTATACTTGCCCGGAAACTTGGGAGCCATTACAAAACTGTATTAATAAAACCTGTAACAAGGAGGTCGATTTAGTGGACAAATTTTCAATGAACCATCCTAGAAAGATTAGGATTGGAGATATCACCGTGCGAGACGGCTTTCAGCACGAGGAAAAATTCATTTCCACCGATACATAAGTTTACTATGTGGAAGAATTAATCATATCCGGTTTTAAAAGAGTGGAGGTTACCAATTTCGGCAACCCGAACGTAATGCCCCAGTTTAAGGACGCTGATGAGCTGCTGAAGCGGGTCCGCAACAGCCGCAAGCTGAAAGATGCCCGGGTAAACTGGGACGATATCGAGCTTACTGCGGTTACCATCCGGGAAAGGTCCGTTGAACGGGCAATTGAAGCCAAAAAAGAAGGTTACGGCCCCGACAGGACTCTCATGATGGTTTCCGCTTGCGAGGAACATCAATATGCCAATTCGGGCATCAACCTGCCCGGGTACTGGAAGGAAGCAGATAGATGCATTCAAAAAGCGCATGACGCAGGGATGAAAATGTGCGGCACTATGAGTACCATTTGTGGCAGCCCGATTACCGGGCCAACCGAGATGTCCGAGGCGGTAAAATTTACAAAATACTCCCTGGACATCGGCGCCGACGATATCGAGCATGCCGACCATGACGGCTCTGCTCCGCCTGACCAGGTTTACCGGTATTTTTCTATGATTTTAGACGCCATGCTCAATACCGACCTGCATTTCGCCCACTTTCATGTCACTCGCGGCTGGGGGCTGACCAATGTCATAGCAGCCCTGCAGGCCGGTATTGACATTTTAGAAGGAACCGTCGGCGGTATCGGGGGGCAGCTTGCCAACTTTTTTGGTGATTCCCCGGTCCTTGGAATTGGGGAATACTACTACGGGGATCCCAATATAGTCGGCCTTGTTTCCGTTGAAGATATGGTTGTGATGATGGACGAGATGGGGATCGAAACCGGCCTTGATGTGGAGCGGCTGCTGAGAATTGGGCGCAGCATGGAAAAAACACTCGGCCGAAGGCTCCGCTCAGAAACGGCATTGAGCGGCAGAATACCGAAAGAACCCAATGAAAAGTACAGGCGCAAAGGTTTGCAAGAGCAGAAGGCTTCCCTGGTCGAAAAGGAAGGGCAGAAATTCCCTGAGAAATAAGCAAAGAAGGTTGAACAGTGAAAACTGATACACTGGTTGTTGATCGTAAAGAACACCTGGCGACCGTTTTTTTAAACCGCCCGGATAACATGAATGCCCTGAGCACCCTGATGGCAAAAGAGCTGATTGCAGTTTTTTCTGACCTGGCCAGCAATCGGGAAGTATGGACTGTTATCTTAACCGGAAGCGGGGACAGGGCTTTTTGTGCCGGAGCCGATCTAAAAGAACGCAAAGAGATGAACATGGATCAGATACAGTTGCAGAGGGAACTTTTTATCCAGGCGTTTAAAACAGTTTCCACTTTTCCCAAGCCGCTGATCGCCGCTGTGAACGGTTACGCATTTGGGGGAGGTTTTGAATTTGCCCTGGGCTGCGACCTGATCTATGCTTCAGATAATGCCGTGTTTTCGCTCCCCGAGGTAGGGTTGGGAATTATACCGGCAGGCGGCGGTACCCAGAACCTGCCCCGCCTTATTTCTCCGGCGATCGCCAAGGAACTGATTTTTACCGGTAACCGGCTGACCGCTTCAGAAGCGGAGAAACACGGGATTGTGAGGAAAGTTACAGCTCCCGAAAAGCTGCTTGAAGAAGCGGAGCTGCTGGCAGCCGATATTATGAAGAACGCACCTCTGGCAGTCTGGCAGGCAAAAAAAGCGATCAATTTAGGGTTAAATGTCGACCTTTCCACCGGCTTTACCCTGGAAGCAGAATGTTATAATGTATGTCTGAAGTCGGCTGATCGGGACGAAGGACTGAAGGCCTTTAATGAAAAAAGGAAGCCCCTGTTTACCGGTCAGTAACAACAGGGCAAATCTAATCGATTAGGATTTAGCGCCATGAAACCAATAAACCAAAGAATATTGATAACAGACGTTACTGCCCGTGATGGTTTTCAAATGGAAACAACCTGGATTCCAACAGAAAAAAAGATCGAAATCATAAACAAAATTACTGCCGCCGGCATTAAACGGATTGAAGCAGCAGCTTTTGTTTCGCCTGCAAAAGTTCCGCAAATGCGTGATGCAGAAGCGGTCATCGATGGGCTGATTAAAAGGGAAGGTCTAGTTGTTGCCGCCCTCGCCGCCAATCTGAAAGGCGTAAAACGGGCCCTGGCCACTGAAGTTGATGAAATTCAAGCTGTGTTATCGGTAAGTGAAACGCACAATTTAGAAAACGTTGGCCGGGAATTGGACAAATCGATCAACGAAATTGGTGAAATGGCAGTCTTGGCCAGCACTACAGGTAGGGCTTTGAACGTCAGCCTGAGCACTGTTTTCGGATGCTCCTATGAAGGTGTGATTCCTGTTGAAAATTCAGCCCGTGTAATCGAAAAATTGGCAGGCAGCGGGATCTCATATTTTGTGCTTGCCGACACGATAGGGATGGCCAGCCCACGGCAAACTTATGACTATGCAACTATACTGAAAAAAGAATTTCCGCAACTAATATTTGGCTTGCATTTTCACAATGCCAGTGGCATGGGGTTGGCTAATATCATTGCCGGCTGCGAAGCAGGTATTGTGAGGTTTGACTCGGCAGTTGGCGGAATCGGGGGCTGCCCCTTTACACCAAGAGCTGCCGGCAATGTCTGCACCGAAGACCTGGTTTTTATGCTTCAGGAAATGGGCTTAAGAGCAAATATCAATGTACCCGAGTTGGTTGTACTGGCCCGCGAAATAGAAGTGCTATTCGGCCGCACTTTACCCGGGTACCTGATAAAAACCTTTTAAAAATACAGGCGCGAGATAAAGACAGATGAAACGTCCCCATGTCTTGCCCTGTCTTGCCCTGTTTTGTTTATTTTGGCCCTTTTAGCTTTTTTATAGCACAGTCGAGGCCATCTATTGATAGTTCATACATCGGAAAGATTTCGCGGATTATCTGGATCGTATAGTTACCCAGGCCCCGCTCCCAAAATACGGCAGGAATAGGATTGAGCCATACAGTGTGGCTAAAATGATTTGCTAGGCGCAGCAACCAGGTTGTTCCTGATTCCTGATTGCGGTAGCTGTAATCTATTGCCCCCCCGGGCATGGTTAATTCACTGGGGGCCATACTTGCATCTCCGAGCAGTATAATTTTACATTCCGGCCCAAGCATACGCAATAAATCTTCGGTTCGGACAGAATCTCTCAAATAACAAGACGGTTCATTATAAAGGTGCTGATATATACAGTTATGAAAATAGAAAAAACGCAGTTCCTTAAAATGACCGGTTCGGTTCATGGCTGTAAAAAGTTGGCTGCACAACCTGCTGTAAGGATCCATTGAGCCGCCTGAATCCATCAGCAGCGCAACTTTTACAGTATTCTTCCGGCTTCTGGCCCAGACTAAGCTAAGCAACCCGCCTTTATCGCCCGTTTTATTGATAGTCTCTTCTAAATCCAGCTCATCAAGCGGCCCTTCCACTTTGCTGCTTAAATGGCGCAGCTTGCGAAGGACAATCTCAAATTGCCGGACCCCGATAATTACATCAGACCGGTACCCCCTAAAGTTTCGTTGAGCTGCCACCTGGACGGCCGATCTGTTCAGCGACTCACCGCCGATCCTAACTCCGGCAGGGTGTTGGCCAGAATGACCAAATGGAGAAGTGCCCCCGGTCCCAATCCACTTGTTGCCGCCATGATGCTCTTCTTTTTGTTCACGCAGGCGATCTTCAAGCTGTTGACGCAATCCATCAATATCCCATTCCTCAAATAGGTGGCGCTCTTCAAGTGGCAGTTTCAAAGCGGGAAGAGCATTTTCAAGCCACTGTAAAACCGATTCCATCAATTCAATCGGGGTCTCCACCCCGCGAAAGTAACTGTAAAATGCCAGATCGAAACGGTCATAATAGGCTTCGCTTTTTACCAAAACAGCCCTGGCCAGATAATAAAAGCCAATCAGGCTTGAATGCGCCATGCCCTTTGACAGCGCCTCCACAAACAGCATCCACTCGGTTATCGAGATCGGTATGCGGTAAGCTTTTAATTGGTAAAAGAAGTTTACGAACATAGTATTCTTTGAGCCCAGCGGATCACCAACTGCTATGAATTCCGGCAACCGGTTTTACCACCTTCCCTTCCTGGTGCAATCTCTTTAATATTGTCTCGAAATCCTGATCTTTTTTAATCAATACACCGAGAAAAGGCAATTCTTCCCTGACCTGTTCCGGTGAAATACCGCCAACAGTCAATGCTTGCACCCAGTCCAGCAGTTCGCTGGTACCAGGCTTTTTCAGTAACCCGCCAACTGATCGAAGCCAAAAAAATGCTTCTAAGGCTTCATCAAGCAGTTTGCGTTTTAACTCGGGGTAATGAACATTGACGATCCGGTTCATCATATCCGCGTCCGGAAATGCTATATAATGAAAAATACAGCGGCGTAAAAAAGCGTCAGGCAGTTCTTTCTCTGCATTACTGGTTATAACCACTATCGGGCGATGCCGTGCTTCCACCGTTTCTTTGGTTTCTGGAATGTAAAAGCTCATGATATCCAGCTCCCACAGTAGGTCATTCGGAAACTCCAGATCAGCTTTATCTATCTCATCAATCAATAAAACAACCTGCTCTGGGGATTTAAAAGCCTCACCTATCCTGCCCATCTTGATGTAATATGAAATATCGGCCACGTTATGATCTCCGAACTGACTGTCGTAAAGCCTTTGAACAGTATCATAAATATAGAGGCCGTCTTTAGCCTTTGTAGTGGACTTGATGTTCCATATAAGCAGCTCTTTTCCCAGCCCATCAGCAATACTCCTGGCCAGCATAGTTTTGCCTGTACCCGGTTCACCTTTTATCAGCAGGGGGCGGCCAAGCGCAACCGCTACATTAACACTGTTTTGAAGCTCCCGGGAAGCGATGTAATCACTTGTCCCACAAAAAGATATGTTTATTTTATTGCTCAAATCTGTCGCCTCCGGAATATTCACTTTAGTTATTGATTATATTTCGTGAAAACAAATATTACAAGGTTCAAGGTTTCACAGCACCCCTAACAGGAAAGACAGGGGGACGTTTCTTTTGTCTTAGCTTTAAATCAGCCTGGAAGATTACGAAAAACAGCGAAAAGTTGCTTAACCATATGCTTAAAAAGCGGGAGAAGACCACTTGCGGATTAAAATTATAATCACTGTAACCGCACTGCAGCTTCAATAAAGAAAAAGGGTTTTGAGATTATTAGCTTCTCAAAAACCCTTTAAATGCTGGTCGGGGCGAAAGGATTCGAACCTTCGGCCCCTTGGTCCCAAACCAAGTGCGCTACCAAACTGCGCTACGCCCCGACGGCAATATATCTTTTCTTTTTCAGCAGGGCTATTGTAGCACAGCACAGTCCGATAAGCAACCTATACGCCATACACCCGAAGCTGCCCGACTGTCCGACTACTGCTGTAGATTATTACACCTGCTTATAAGATCCCTGCTAAACTCTTCTCGGTTTTCAGGTGAGATGTAGGTAGTCCCAAGCAGAAAACCCCTGCCATGCTGCCTGATCTCGATACGGTCCATGGATAATGCCATCGATGAAAAGATATTCCGGCAAAGCCTTACCGATTTGATCTTTGAATAAAGGTATCTGCTCAGGCTGATTTCTCAGCCACTAAGCATTTCGTTCTTTGAAAACCG
>CAYMDO010000052.1:0-8710 GCA_964389365.1 uncultured Syntrophomonadaceae bacterium | reverse complement strand
TTGCTTGGTGGTGTGGGAGGGTCGGCGGCTTTACGGTCGCCCCCTATCCCGATTTATGTATAGGTATTGGTTTTCGCCGGGTGTGAACATGGCCCCTGATAATCCCCTCGGTATGAATTCGCCGTGAGTACTCCTGATGCCCATCGGTGAGATTTTTATGCGATCGGTCGCGACTGTTTGACAGCGGTTGAAGCGCCTGCTACAATATGGACTGATGTTCAGACACAATGCGTAACTAAGCGCAACTGGAGGCTTAAGCAGTGCCTGTTTTTTTAACTTACCTGGCTATATTCTCCGCAAAAATTGCGCACGTTAGTTTTGGGACAATCCGCATTATCTACCTGACCAGGGGTAAGGCTTATCACGCGGCATTCGTCGGTTTTTTTGAGGTTATTATATACCTGATCGCTTTAAGCATGGTTCTTCAAAACCTTGACCGGTGGCAGAATATTCTTGTATACGGGCTTGGTTTTGCCGCCGGCAACATCGTAGGCAGTATAATAGAAGAAAAAATAGCAATCGGTCACGTCAACGCCCAGATTGTTACAGTTGACGAGTGCAACGGCCTGGAAGACAAACTGCGTGAATGTGGTTATGGTGTTACCTCTATACCCTGTTACGGCAAAGAAGGACGGCACCGCACCCTGCAAGTGATGCTCAACCGCAAGGAACTGCCGGAATTTCTTAAAGAGATGAAAAACAGCGATCCGGATGCTTTTATTACTATTTACGACACGCGTAAAATAATGGGCGGCTATTTCAACAGGATGAAGGCGAAATAGGATGGGTATCCTCTGGCAGCATGCTGAAAATAACCATAAAGCAATCGGTGTAATCGACTCAGGAGTCGGCGGGTTGACTGTTGTCCGTGAAATCAGTAAACTGCTGCCTCATGAAAGCATTGTCTATTTTGGCGATACAGCCAGGATGCCCTATGGGCCGCGTACCTATGAAGAAGTCCGCGGCTTTGTTTTTGAGATGCTGGAGTTTCTGAAACACCAGGAGATCAAGATGGTTGTGGTGGCATGCAATTCGGCTACCGCAGCCGGCCTCACCTATTACCAGGAAAGCATTGACCTGCCGGTGTTAGGGGTTATTGAACCCGGTGTCAGGGCAGCCCTGGCCGGTAGCCACAACCGCAGGATCGGTGTCATTGGTACTGTGGGAACAATCAGCAGCGGGGAATACGAAAAAGCGTTACGCAGGAAAAATGGCAGCCTGCATATTGTAAGTAAAGCCTGCCCGCTTTTTGTCCTTCTGGTAGAAAATAATCTGGCGACAACTCCTGAGGCGGTAACAGTAGCGCACCAGTACTTAGACCCCCTAGTTGCGGAAGAGATCGATGCCCTAATCCTCGGCTGCACTCACTATCCCCTGATGTCGGATTTAATTCAGGAAGTTATCGGTCCCGATATCCAACTGATTAATTCTGCCTGGGAAATTGCTGCCGAAGTGAAAGAGATACTCGGCAATAATGACCATTTTAATCCCCTGAGCTGCATAGAGCCGCGCTTTCGGTTTTTTGTCAGCGGCAATCCCAAACCTTTTGAAGAGGTCGGTTCAAAATTGCTGCAGCGGGAAATAAAAGCCTACCGGGTACAGCTCTGAGACATTACATGGCACGTAATCTTTTAATACGGTCTTCTGCCGATGGATGAGTGGAGAATATAGTGGACATCTTATTCAACGCTGATGCTCCCAGTGCCGGGTTTACAATATACAGGCCGTTTAGCGCCTGGTTATCTAGGGGGCTGCGCGGCACCTGCATCGAAGAAATTTTTTCCAGGGCGCTGGCCAGGCCTTCCGGATAACCGGTGTAATCGGCTGCCGTGGCGTCGGCTAAATACTCGCGCTGCCTCGATATGGCAAAGCGAAGCAGCTGGGCAAATAACGGGGCAATAACTGCCACCAAGATCAGAAAAACGACGCCGATAATATTGCCCTGCCCGTTCCTGCGGCTGCCACCCCCGAAAAAAGCCATTCTTCTTAAAATGACACTGGCAAAAACAACGGCCCCGGCCAAAACAACGGCCACGGTTGCTAGTAGGACATCGTAATTGGCTATATGGGCCATTTCGTGGGCAATTACCCCTTCGAGCTCCTGGCGGTTCATACGTTTCAGCAGGCCCCTGGTTACTGCAATAATGGCCTGATTGGGGTTGCGGCCGGCGGCAAATGCATTGGGCACATCTGTTTCCATGATGTAAACTTTCGGCACAGGTTTTCCGGCGGCAACACTTAACGCCTCGACCGTATTGTAGAGGAAAGGCTCCTGCGCTTTGCTAACTTCACGGGCTCCCGCCATGGAAGTGACCACATTGCGGCCGCCGTAATAACTGATCAGGACTATTACGATGAATGCGATTGCGGCGATCACGAAACCGATCAAGGCATCTCCCATGTACATACCGGTTATGTAACCGATAAGGGCAAACAGTATGGCGTAAAGAAAGAAAAAGAAAATTGTTCTTCGCTTGTTTGATGATATATGGCTTATAATAGGATCCATTAAATTTCACTGCCTCCTTCTATTTCGACCTGAGGAGCTCTGCGTGCCTGTTCAGACTCAACTTCAAAGAATTCCCGCTTCTTAAACCGGAAAAGGTTGGCGATCAAATTGGTCGGAAAGCGCTCGATAACTGTGTTTAAAACCATGATGGTGCGGTTAAAACGCTGGCGGGCATAGGCAATTTTATTTTCGATTCCGACCAGCTCTTCCTGCAGCATTAAAAAATTCTGGTTAGCTTTAAGGTCCGGGTAATTTTCGGCAACGGCAAAAATTGATTTTAACGCCCCGGCAGCCAGGTTGTCTGCTCCGGCATTTTCGCTTATGGTTGAAGCTTTCAGCCAGTCTGTCCTGGCCTTGGTGATGCTGTCCAGCAATTCCTGCTCGTGGCGCATGTAGCCCTTGACAGTTTCTACCAGGTTAGGAACAAGGTCAAACCTTTTCTGGAGCAACGTATCAATGTTCGAGTAGGCGGTGTCGGCCATGTTCTGCAGTCCAACAAGGCGGTTATAAGTATAAACGGTAAAAGCAACTGCCAGAATTAGTATGGCGGGCAGGACATTACTTATATTCATCAGCAAACCTCCTTTAACATTATAAGTAATTCTTTTTTAATCCGGCTTTTCCTCTAGTCGGCGCTAGTGATTATATAAATCTTGCTGATCTAATGTGTTGACGGGCAGCTTTTCGACGGGAAGGATTTCCAAGCTAAAGCGGGGAATTATCACTATTACCGGTCAACTTGATATTTATAGTTGGCTTGATGTGGAACTTGGATACAGGAAAGGACTAATTCGATGCGCATAGACGGCAGGAAAGCCAATGAACTGCGACCGCTTGCAATTACCCGTTCTTACCTGAAGAACCCGGAGGGCTCCGCCCTGATCGAGCTGGGCGGGACTAAAGTGATCTGCACGGCTTCGATTGAAGACAAAATACCCCAATTTTTAAAAGGGTTGGGACAGGGTTGGGTAACTGCCGAATATGCCATGCTGCCTCGCTCTACTACAGTTCGCAGCCAGCGTGAAAGAAACAGCGCCAATTCACGCAGCCTGGAAATTCAGCGCCTGATCGGCCGTTCGCTGCGTGCGGTGACAGATTTAAATAAACTGGGGGAGCGCACTGTCTGGATAGATTGCGATGTAATCGAAGCTGACGGAGGCACCCGTACGGCGGCGATCAGCGGTGCCTTCGTGGCCCTTGCCGAAGCATGCCTGCACTTGAAACGGCAGAAGGTTATCAGCGATTTTCCGTTGCAGGGTTTCCTTGCAGCAGTCAGTGCCGGCCTCTTAACAGGCGAACCGGTGCTGGATTTATCTTATGAAGAAGATGCTGCTGCGGGGGTAGATGTGAACTTTGTTATGACTGCTGATGGAAAGCTCGTGGAAGTGCAGGGGTCAGCCGAAGAGCGGCCATTCAGCAGGGCTGAGCTGGAAATTCTTCTTGACCTGGCGGCTGCAGGAATTGCAGAAATAGCAGCCTGTCAGAAAAATGTTTTGGGGGAAGAGGTAGTGCGGCTGATTGAACCGGCTTGCGGCCAACTTTAACCCGGGCCGCATTTTTCTTGAAGGGGGAACAGATAACATGCCAAAATTGGTTTTTGCTACCGGCAATATAAACAAGGTCCGCGAACTGCAGGAACTGCTGGCCGGATTGCCTTTTAAAATGGCAACTATCGATGATTACCCGGGGCTGGTAATGCCCGAAGAAGATCAGCCAACATTTGCCGGCAACGCTGCGCTAAAAGCCGAGGCAGTTAGCAGCTTCAGCGGAGAGATTGCCCTGGCTGATGATTCCGGCCTGGAAGTTGATGCGCTGGGTGGCCGCCCGGGCGTATATTCTGCCCGTTACGCCGGGGAGGAAAGCAATTATGATGCCAATAACCGGCTTCTGCTGCGGGAGCTCACAGGGCTGCCCTATTTGCAGCGGGCCGCACGTTTTGTCTGCGCTATCGCGATTACAATCCCGGGGGATCAAACCTATATAGTCGAAGAATACTGCCCCGGTTATATAGCCGATGGGCTGAGGGGTGAGGGAGGGTTTGGTTACGACCCCCTGTTTATCTATGAGCCGGCAGGCCTGACATTTGCTGAAATGAGCGCTGAAGAAAAGAATACGGTCAGCCACCGTGGCCGGGCTCTGAAAAGGGCGCTCGGCCTTCTGGGCAAACTGATTGTTTATTAACTGTTATCTTAACTAGCATTCAAAAATGCGGACAGTTTCACTGCTTTATTTCCGCCTGGTAAGTTATCACGAGTGATGATCAGGGCATTTGCAACCCCGGTTATCAAGCCCGCTGTAGGGGCATCCGGAACAGGGTGAGCCTTTTCTCCTGTCAATGATCAGTTTTACAGAAGCCCCGGTTATTATTATTGCTATGATCAACAGAATTACCATATTGGCCAGCATCAGACAGCCTCCTTCAGCGTAGCTTTATGCTGCTTTTGGTCGTTTTTCCGGATCAGGTATGCTACAACACCGGCAATTAATACAAAGCCTGCGAAACCGGGCAGTGCACCCGCGCCAAAGCTGCCGGTTGTGATCAGCGTGCCGGCCTGATAGACAATGTAGGCGACCGAGTAGCCGATTCCGATCTGGAAGCCGATACCGGCATACAGCCATTTTTTGCTTTCCATCTCGGTATTCATCGCACCGATGGCGGCAAAACATGGCGGGGTAAAAAGGTTGAACATCAGGTATGCCAGCGCCGCAACCGATGTCAGCCCCATAACGGCAGCCACTTCGCCTGCCCCTGACAGCAGGACGAATTCCTCGGTATCAATAAAGTTTGTAATACCGTAAACCACTGCCAGCGTTCCCACAACGTTTTCTTTGGCGATGAAACCTGCCAGGGCGGCGGCTGCAAGCTGCCAGGCCCCAAAACCGAGCGGGATAAAAAGCAAAGCAAAAGGCCCGGCAATACCGGCCAGGATGCTGGTGTTTTCCATCCCCGGTTCTACGACCTGGAAACTCCAGGTAAATGTCTGCATCATGTGAACAGCAGCGTTACAGAGCAAGATGATCGTAGCAGCTTTTACGATAAAAGCTTTTGCGCGCGACATCATTGATATAAGAGCCCGCTTCAGGCTGGGCAGCCGGTAATCCGGAAGCTCCATGATAAAGAATGATTTTTGTGGGCTGGCGGCTGTAATACGCCTGACAATCACAGCTCCGGCAATAATAACCAGGATAGCGGCAAAGTACATCGATGTACCGACCCAGGCGGCATCGCGGAAAAATATTCCCGCAAAAAGTGCGATTACCGGCAGTTTTGCCCCACAGGGCATGAAAGGTGTTAGCATAGCCGTTGTTCTGCGCTGGCGCTCGTCACGGATTGTCCGGGTTGCCATCACTCCCGGAATGGCGCAGCCGGTTCCGATGACCATGGGGATAATAGAACGCCCGGACAGCCCAACTTTTTTCAGGTATCGATCCATAACTACAGCAACCCGTGCCATATAACCGCTGTCTTCCAGCAGGGCCAGCATGAAGAAAAGGACCATGATCAGGGGCAAAAAGCCCATCAGTGCGCCCACCCCGCCAATAATACCATCCAGCAATAGTGCGCTTAATATCGGCGATACTTCGCTGCCCATCATGCTTCCTGCTTGCAGATAAACCCCATCAATCCAGCTTACTAGGTAATCTGCCAAAAAAGGTCCTGCGTAGGTTTGGGAAAGAGAAAATACAATATAGATAACAGCGGCGAATATGGGGATTCCCAGGATCCGGTGCGTGATGATACGGTCAACAATATCTTGCCGGGTACGTTTAGAGCTTGCAACCTGGCGCGATTCAACATCGAAAACCAACTGGTCAACGAAAGCGTAACGTTCACGCTTGATTTTTTCTTCCATTGCACGGCTTTTGCCGAATAATGCCAAGCTTTTAAACGGAGCCTCTTGGTGCTTCCCGTTACTCTCAATTACCTGCCTAATCAATTCCTCCAGCCCAATTCCCCGGGTAGAGTCTGTTTCAACAACCGGGCAGCCCAGCCGGACGGCCAATTTTTCGTGATTGATGATAATATCCTTGTGGTCTAACAGGTCGCTTTTATTTAGGGCAATTACTACCGGAATACCGAGCTCAAGCAACTGAACCGTGAGGTAGAGGTTTCGGTTCAGGTTTGTAGCGTCAACGATATTTATTATTACATCCGGGTTTTCATTCGTTACAAAGTCATTGGTTATACTTTCTTCAGACGTATAGGGAGAGAGAGAGTAGGCTCCCGGCAAATCTACAACGCGTAATATCTCTTTTCCGCTGTATAAAGATTTTTTAATATCCCCTTCTTTTTTTGCAATAGTAACTCCGGGCCAATTGCCTACTTGCTCAATTTTTCCGGTTATAACATTAAAAAGAGTTGTCTTTCCGCTGTTGGGATTGCCAGCCAATGCAATTCTCATAACAGTCCTCCTGCAGTTAAATATATGTTAGTTTAGGCTAACAAACCTGCTAAAAAATTTTCTGGTTCCTCTATAGTATTATTGCTCTGGCCAGATCTTTATCGATGCTGTACCTGGCGTCTTTTACATTGATCACATAATTTTCGGCCAGGGCAGAAATAACTGTTATGGTCTGCCCTTCGTAACAGCCCAGGGTAAATAAGAAGTCCTTCATGTTTTTGTCCGGGCTGTCAATTTCTTTAATTACATAGGGAAAACCCGTAACCGCTTCCGTTAAATTACAGGGCCGCCCGCACAATTCGTCTCTGTCGGGCAGGAGTCTTCTTTTCAATATAATACCTTTAATTGCCAGCTCCATCTGGACCTCCATTTTGCCTGTCTTATTGACTATTTCTCTCCATGTATTCCTCAATTGCGATCAGCATTTTTTCGGTAATATTGTGTTCCATCCTGCAAGCATTTTCGGCAGCTTCGTCCGGTGAAAGATTAAGTGACTGTTCAAGGTACCTGGTTATTAAATAATGTTTTTTGTAGATTTGCCTTGATAAAACTTTACCTTTTTCTGTTAAAGTAACTGGCCCGTAACTTTCCTGGCTGATCAAAGCATCTCTTTTTAATTGCTCCATGGCCTTGCTGACGCTTGGCTTGGTGATTCCCAGTTCCTGAGCTATATTGGCGATATGGGCATGGCCATGGTTTTTTTCCAAAATATAGATAGTTTCGAGATACATTTCGCTTGATTCACTTTTATTGGTCACTAGGTAATCCCTCACCGGCCAAAAATAAAGTTTGCCTCAACTAACATTATAAAGTTAAAATACCATCTTGTCAAGACTTCTAACAAAACCTATAAAATTAGGCGAGGCCCCTTTTTTCGTCTCATACTCTTCTTTTTCTATCTCTCCCAGGGCATATCTGCGTTTGAGAATGTCCAGGGGTGAATCCGCCTGATTGTCTGTTGTGCCGGGCCTGTCGCTATTTTTTTGGGTCGAGGCAACAACCGCCCAGACGGCAAGCCCAATAATTACAATAAAGAGTAGTGGTAAAAGAAACATTGCACCGTAACCTTCCATCATTCCGGGCCCCATCATCCAAAAACCGGTATTCCGGCAACCCAGTATAAATAGTAATACTAAAGCCTGAAACACCAGCGCAGCCACTTCTGCGCCGCCAATTATTACCGCAGTGTTCTGCTTACGGTTCATTCTGCATCCACCTGACAGCGAAAATTTGGCGATATCACTGCTAATGCTTTAGAACAACTATAAAAATAAGTCAATAAACCTGCCATGTTTCCACATGGTCATCGCCTGCCGCATGATATGGCTTTCATGACTAAGGTTTGCAGTTTCGCAGGTTCGAAATAATTCTTGACCGTAATTAATATCTGGCATATTGTATAAAAAGTCAAAGTGTTATAGATCAGTTAAGAGTAAAAGGTTGCTGCAGAATAAAAACAATTTTTAAGCTCGGGTAGGGCTTTGAGGCTTCCATGGAGAATGAAGGGAAGGCAGAATAATGCAGGTAAAGTCGAAGATTGATCTGTGGATCGCTCTAATTATTTGGGGCACAATCTTTTTTATGGCCGGCATGGCGATAACACAAAATGACCAACCTGTGATCGGCTACGTTATCCGCTTAGCGTTTATTGCTCTGTTACTTTGGATTTACTATGGCACCTATTATGAATTAAGGGATGACTATCTATTCTGCAGAAGCGGGCCGTTTTCGGGAAAAATACTTTATTCGTAACTGCTTAGGCATCGCCTAATCAACCAGATATATTTGTTCTTTGAAA
>CAYMDO010000051.1:0-8775 GCA_964389365.1 uncultured Syntrophomonadaceae bacterium | reverse complement strand
AATATTAGCAGGGCTTAATGAGATTTGTGACTATGAGTTTACTGCAAAACTAGGGTAAAAAACGATTTAATCCTTGTTGACAAAGAAAATCTTGGTCTATATAATTACTTTAGTTTTTTTGGGGTGTGGTTGAAGTATGCAGATCTATTTACAGGAATTGAAATACAGACAGGGGGAAGCTGTTGACTATAGTTTCGATGAAGATCTTTCATCCAAGTTTTCTGATTTTCCGGATGGAGGAACTTTTCGGCTGATCATGACTGCTTCGCTGAACGGCGACAAGATTGTTGTTAAAGGAACACTGGAAGTTTCAACCACTGCAACCTGTTCCCGCTGTCTTGAAATATTTAATCAGCGCTTCACAACCGATTTCACCGAACTTTTTACAGTTAACAGGCATAACCCGGTCGAAAGCAACAGGCAAAGAGAAGCGTTGGAAACAGCAAATATGCTAACCGTGTCGGGCGATTATTTTTACCTGGATGAATACATCAGGCAATTGATCATTCTGGGTCAGGAGTATAATCCACTCTGTACCCACGGCTGCAGGGGGATATGCGCCGGTTGCGGTGTAGACTTGAACAAGTCAACGTGTTTTTGCAGCAGCGAAAAGATCACCACCGATTTACGGTTAATGAAGTTAAAAGAGCTGAATAAGGAAAGATAGTCTAAGAAGGAGGCGTTACTGTGGCTGTTCCCAAGCGAAGAACCTCAAAATCCAAGCGTGACATGAGGCGTGCGCAGAGCAAACTTTCCGTTCCCCGACTGGTTCCCTGCCCACAATGTCACGAATTGAAGCCCACTCACCGGGTT
This sequence comes from uncultured Syntrophomonadaceae bacterium, assembly GCA_964389365.1. Taxonomy (GTDB): domain Bacteria; phylum Bacillota; class Dethiobacteria; order DTU022; family DTU022; genus UBA993. Next base: position 7,962 of record CAYMDO010000051.1, on the reverse strand, counting down.
TGTCTGAATTGTGGCTATTATAAAGATCGGGAAGCGCTGAAAGTGAATCAGTAATTAGCGATCATACGCCCCGCAATTATTTGATGGTAAGGGGCGTATTGTTTTTACTGATTCTGATAGGAGACGTGATCTGATTGGTTAAAGTGGCTGTTGATGCCATGGGTGGGGATCATGCACCAGGCGAGATAATTAAAGGCGCAATTCTTGCGCTTTCTTCATTAGATGACCTTTATCTGGTTCTGGTAGGCTGCAAAAATGAAATTGAAGCATGCCTGGCTGAGTTGAACTTTAGTCATCCCCGATTGGAAATCAGGCATGCTGAAGAAAAAATCTGCTGCGATGATGATCCCGGTTTTTCTATACGCCGTAAAAAAAATTCTTCTTTGGTAGTAGCTATGCAGATGGTACGTGCAGAAGAGGTCGATGCGGTAATCAGCGCCGGTAGTACCGGTGCCCTGATGGCGGCGGGTTTGCTATTTTTGGGCAGGATGAGTCGTGTCAGCAGGCCCGCTCTGTTAACCCCGATGCCCAGTTTTAGCGGCCGACCGGTACTCTACCTTGATGTCGGGGCAAATATGGATGCCCGCCCGGTACAGCTTTTGCAATATGCTTTTATGGGAAGGATTTACGCCCAGCAGATTCTAGGGATTAATGAACCGCGTTTGGCGCTGCTAAATGTCGGAGTGGAAGCGAATAAAGGCAACAGCCAGGTGAGAAGAGCTTATACCCTTTTTAGCGAGAATCTGCCGGGGTTTATAGGGAACATTGAGGGTACTGATGCTTATTTTAATGCTGCTGATGTAGTGATCTGCGACGGTTTTGTCGGCAATATCTTCTTAAAAACTTCTGAAGGTTTGTCGAAGGCGATATTAAGTTATTTTAGAAACGCTATAGTAAACAATATTCGTTATAAAGTTGGGGCCTTTCTTCTGAAGCCGGTTTTTACAGGTTTGAAGGAACAGGTTGATGCTTCCGGTTACGGTGGGGCTCCTCTCTTGGGTGTAAAAGGACTGCTGGTAAAATGTCATGGCTCATCAAAAGCGAAGTCTATAGAGCAGGCTATTTACAAGCAGGTTTACCCCTTTATTAGGAACAATGTGATTATGCATTTTGAAAAAGCCCTGGAACTTTTACCCCTTGAAAACAGTGAATAGCGATATAAGATAAATTTGGCTTAATTACTCTTTTTTACGCTATTGATCATCTAAGCTTTATTGGTATACTGAATTAAAATAATTTAGGCTGATAGTTGCCGGATTATAAGTAATTTATTGAAATATGTACTACAGAGAGGAGGTGGCCAGGTGAGCGTTGAATCAAGGGTAAAAGGAATTATAGCGGATCAGCTTGAAGTGGCAGCTGATAAATTGACCATGGAAACATCATTTGAAGATATTGATGCAGATTCGCTAGATATAGTCGAACTGGTAATGGCTCTTGAGGAGGAATTTGACCTCGAGATATCCGATCAGGAAATCGAGAATATTAAGACAGTCGGCGATGTAATTAAATATATAGAATCACAAGTATAACATCCTGCGATATGAGGTAAATAATGGAATGGCCTGAAATAATTATTGATCTTTTAAATAGTCTGGGTTGGCAGGCTGGAAACATTCGCTATTATGAACAGGCTCTAACCCACAGCTCTTATGCTCACGAAAGAGGCCACATACGGCTTCACAATGAGCGGCTTGAATTCTTGGGTGATGCGGTTCTGGAGTTGACTATCAGTGATTACCTCTACCGGAAATACCCGCAACTGCCTGAAGGAAAGCTGACTAAACTCAGGGCTGACCTGGTATGTGAAGTTTCACTTGCCAGGATTGCCTATAGCTTAAACCTGGGACGGTATATAAGGCTTGGTAAGGGTGAAATAGTCGGTGGTGGGGCGAGTCGCCCGTCTTTGTTGGCTGATACGATGGAAGCTCTAATCGGGGCCCATTTTTTAGATCGGGGTTTTGAAGTATGCTACGTAAAGATACTTAAACTTTTTTCACCCATCTTACATGAGTTGCATGAAGGTCATTTACGCCGTGATTACAAGACATTGCTGCAGGAGTTTACGCAGGCGCGTTATGCGGTAACTCCGGGTTACAGGATCGTGCGGGAAAGTGGCCCTGACCATGAAAAAACTTTCTTTGCTGAGGCGATGCTTGCTACTGACGTAGTCGGGACAGGAGAAGGTCGCAGCAAAAAAGAAGCAGAACAGGCGGCAGCAAATGAAGCCTGGAATACGTTAACATCTTAAGCTGAATACCTGCTGTTAAATAACCGATAGGAGGAGCAGTGATTAACGTATTATGGAAACTTTAAAGGTGTCGGCTCATTCCAAGACTAAGGCGTTGGCCGGGGCGCTGGCGGCTGTCATCCGAAATGAAGGTGCGGTGGAATTGCAGGCAATCGGGGCAGGAGCTGTAAATCAAGCCATTAAGGCTATTGCCATAGCCCGGGGATACGTTGCTCCCAACGGCATTAACCTGGTTGCCATTCCATCATTTGCTGAAATATCTATCGATAACGAGGAGCGAACGGCGATAAAATTTACTGTAGAACCTCGATGAAACCATATTCTTGGATGAAAGGGGCAGTGGAATTTTGCCCCTTTTTTACGGCTTTCGGGCAGTTTAAGAAGCTGTATTGATTACCATAGCAATTGTCAAGGAGCATAAGCGGTTGTATTTAAAAAGAGTGGAACTGTTCGGATTTAAGTCTTTTGCGGATAAGTCTGAGCTAGGACTAACCCCTGGTATAGCGGCTGTAATCGGCCCTAATGGTTGTGGAAAAAGTAATCTCGTTGATGCTGTTCGCTGGGCCTTAGGTGAGCAAAGTGTAAAATCACTGAGGGGCACAAAAATGGAAGAGATTATTTTTTCTGGAAGCGATAGCCGGAAAGCGCTCAATTTTGCCGAAGTGTCGCTTACTTTTGATGGCGCCGGTCTTTTCCTGAACCTTGATTATGATGAAATTACAATCACCAGGCGACTTTTTCGTAATGGCGACAGTGAATATTACATCAACAAATCGCCTTGCCGGCTAAAAGATATTACTGAAATGTTTATGGATACAGGCTTGGGTAAAGATCTGTATTCAGTAATCGGCCAGGGACGGGTTGACGAGATCATTAACAGCCGCCCTGAAGAACGGCGAGAGTTATTTGAAGAAGCGGCCGGTATTTTGAAATACAAACTGCGAAAAAAGGAAGCTAGGCGCAGGCTTGATGAGACCAGGGATAACCTGATCCGAGTGCAGGATCTGATTTATGAACTGGATACGCAGGTTGAGCCACTGCAGGAACAAGCACAAATTACCAAGCAATATCGTTCATTGCAGCAGCGGATAGAAAAAGAAGAAAAAAAGCTGCTTTCGTTTCAGTTGCAAAAAACCAGGGAAGATCTGATCAAAGTAAACAAGCAGTTAGAGTCGGTCAACGATGCCCTGCTTGTTTCAGCAGCCTGGGAAGGTCAGTTTGAAAATGATCGTCAAGACTTAAAAAATAAACTTCTTGATCAACAAAAAACGCAAAAAGCAGAAGAACAGAACTATAACCAGCTGGTCATGAGCCATGAGCGCTTAGATGCTGAATATAAAATATTGACCGAAAGAGATAACCATATAAACGACCAGCTCCAGCAAAATAAACGCAGGATAGCTCAGCTTGAGCAGCTGATCAGCGATTTCATCACGCTGAAAGAACAAGCGGGACTTGATCTGGTCAGGAAGAAAGCGGAACTTGATCAGTTCAATGCTGATTTGGAGAAAAGCAAAGGTGTGCTCGTTTTGCATGAACAGAGCCAGTTGGCCAATGAAGCAGAAAAAATGCTTGAGGAAATCTACAAAGCCGGAGCTCGAAAAGATGCGGCAGAGATAGCGATTACAGAAAACAGGAAAAGACTGGAAAAAATTATTGGCCAGAAAAAAGATCTCGTATTGGAAAACCAGTTACTCTTTAGCAAGCTGCAAGTTTGCTCCACGAGGCGTGGGGAGCTTGAAGAAAAAAACAAAAAGCTGAACGCTGAATTGGAGAAAACGAATAAACAGCATCAGGGCGGGGTGGAAAAAGAAGCTCTTTGCAAGAAAAATTTAGAGCAGGGCTTTGCAGTTGTTAATAAATTAAAAGAAACCCTGCAGGGTTTAAACAGCCGTTTGCAGCTGCTGGAAGAACAGGACTTAGCGCTTTCCGGTTATTATCGAGGTGTCAGAGAAGTTTTGCAGGCCCGTGCAGGGTTACCCGGTATTATTGGAACGATCGCTGATTTAATACGTGTTGAAAACCCATATATTCAGGCAGTCGAAACTGCTTTGGGCGGCAGTATGCAATATTTGGTAGCCGAGTCTGAAAAAGCAGTGCGGGAAGCCATCCGGTTTTTAAAAGAACGCAACCGGGGATGGGCTACTTTTTTACCGCTAGATATTCTGCACCAGGCTGCAGACCCTCTTGAACGTTATCCTGGTTGGCGTAATTTAAGCGGGGTCATTGGTAAAGCTTCTGAGCTGGTATCAGTGGAACAGGCTTACCGAAAAGCAATTGATTACCTTCTTTCCCCGGTAATAGTTTGCCGCTCACTGGAAGATGCATTAAATGCAGCACGTTTTGTAAAGCACAGCTGCCGAATTGTAACTTTTGAAGGAGAAATGGTAAATCCTGGCGGCATTATCCGGGGTGGTAGCCTTCCAAGCCGCAATGCCGGCATGCCGCTTGGCAGACGCAGGGAAATTGAGGAGTTAACAGAAAAAAAGACATCTTATTTAGAAAAGCTGGCAGCAGCTGAAAAAGATTTTGTTAAAATGAACGGCAGTTTATCCGAACAGCAAATGCTTGTTGCCGCAATCAATGGGGAAATCCAGAAGATTTCAGATACGCAGCGTTACCTGCACAAAGATCTTGATGAACTGCGCCTGGAGGAAAGCAGTTTACAGCAAAGCGCTGAAACGAACATTGCAATACTTAAATCAATTGAAGAAGAGGAAACCGAAATAGCTTCACGGCAGGGGGAGTTACATGCTGAAATAGAAACCTGTCTGGCCGAATCTAAAACAAAGGGGAATAGCCTGGCGGCTATTAAAGAAGAATACCGGCAATTTTTGGCTCGTAAGGAAGAGTTGGAAAAATGGGTGACTGATTTACTGGTTGGAATAAGTTCCTGTCGTGAACAATATGAAGCACTGGCTGCGAAGGTCGTTGATCTTGAAGCCAACAGCAATAAAGTGGCTGTAGATAAATCAGAAGTCGAGGCCGAATATGAGATACATCGACAGGAGCTTGCTAAAAATGAAGCAAATAAAATTGATATAAAAGTGGAAATAGAAGCTTTAAACGATAAAAAAGCCGCCTCGGTGATTGATCTGGATCGATCAGCCGGCATGGTAAGCAAGCTGGAGGCTGGTTTAATCGAATTTGAAGAAGAAGGCCGTTTGAGGCAAAGCAGGATCAACAGGCAAGAGAAAAGGGAAAGACAACTTTCTATGGAACAGACCAGGCTCGAGACAGAGGTCAGTTACCAGGAGCTGCACTTCAGGGATCTTTTCCAGACACTTGAGCTGGTTGAAACAGTTGATGATTTCGAGCCAGAGGGTTGCAGGCTTATTGTTGATAACTTAAGGGAAGATGTCGAAGCTTTGGGTGAAGTCAACCTGGGCGCAATCGAAGAATTGGCTCGACTGCAGGATCGGATTAACTTTTTAACAGAACAGAAAGACGATCTACACAAAGGTGAAAATTCCCTTAAAAAAGTGTTGGCTGAGATTGATCAACGGATGGAATTTTACTTTAAAGAAGCTTTTGAGCAGATTAACAATAACTTTAAGCATACTTACAGCGAGCTTTTTGAGGGGGGGCAGGTCTTACTTAAGCTGACCGATCAGGAAAACATCCTGGAGGCCGGAGTAGAAATCAGTGCCCAACCGCCGGGGAAGAGGTTACAGAATATTACGCTTTTATCTGCCGGTGAAAAAGTACTGACCGCTATAGCCCTTGTTTTTGCAATATTACGCTATAAGCCGGCTCCTTTTTACCTGCTGGATGAAGTTGAATCAACTCTTGATGATGCCAATTTAGCCCGCTTTACTGAATTTCTAAAGTTGAATGCAAAGCAGGCGCAATTCATAATGATTACCCACCGGCGAAGAACGATGGAGGAAGCAGGTGTCCTTTACGGGGTTACAATGCCAGAGCCGGGAGTATCAAAATTGGTATCGCTTAAACTGGAAGATTGCGTGGCAGGTGGGGAGAATATAATCAAATGAACAATCTGGATAGATATCGAAACAGTTTGGCTCGCAGCCGTAGCGGGTTTCTTAATCGCCTTAAGGATCTAATCCGGGGAGGTGAGCTTGACGCTGATTTTTATGGACAGCTTGAAGAGATTTTGATCTCCGGTGATGTAGGCGTGGAAACAACCCTTAAGTTGGTTGAAGAATTAAAAAAAGATGCTATAGCCCAAAAAATTTCCGACCGGGAGTCGTTTCGGGAACTTATGGCGCGAAAAGTCAGCGCCTTACTATCCTCACCCGGCAGATTGTCTGAATTTGATGCTTCTCCGATGCTGATTCTGCTAGTGGGGGTAAACGGGTCAGGAAAAACCACTTCTGCAGCAAAACTGGCTTTTTATTATAAAAAAATGGGCAAGAAGGTAATGTTGGTGGCCGGGGATACATTTCGGGCAGCTGCTATTGACCAACTGGAGGTCTGGTCGGAGCGGGCTGATGTTGAACTGATTCGTCAGCAATCGGGTTCCGACCCGTCAGCGCTTTTTTTTGACGCCATCAATGCGGCAAAAGCACGCGGAATAGAAGTGGTAATTGGTGATACTGCCGGGCGTTTGCACAATCAGCACAATTTAATGGAAGAGTTAAATAAGATCTATCGCGTAATCAGCCGTAACTTACCTGGTGCACCTCACCAGGTAATCATTGTTGTTGACGCTGCGACTGGCCAGAATGCCGTGGCTCAGGTTAAAAACTTTAACCATGCGTTGCCGCTAAATGGGCTAATCCTGACAAAACTGGATGGCACTGCCCGTGGGGGGATAATTTTGGCGATTAGGGATCTCCTCGACCTGCCAGTTTTATTTATCGGTACAGGCGAAAAAATTGAAGATTTTGTGCCTTTTGACGCAGGCGATTTCACCGCTGCCCTGTTGGAATTGCAGCTAAATGAATAAGAATGACCGGTTTTAGATAACCCGGCCATAAAAGTCTCTAATTTAAAAGTTCTGCCATTTACTTATTTTTAGCTTGTAATGTTATTTTTTAACTACATAAGTTTTTGCCAGACGGTCTCCCAGACGTTGCTTGGCCGGTGAAGTCCAAACAAAGATCGCGCCCAATAGGTAAGCAAAAAGACCGTCAATTATTCTCAGCAAATTACGGATCAAGGAAGCAGTCAGCGTAACAGGAGATCCGTCTTCCATGGTAACCCGCATCCCTAAAACTAATTTTCCCAAAGTACCGCCAAGATAAGATTCAAGCAGCCAGTAATAAAGAAAACCGACGAGGAATAATACAAATGCCGGGGCACCCTGAAGCTCGAAGCCTGCTGTAGTAGTTCCTCCGGTAACTGCAGCGATTAGGTAACCGATAATCCCTAAGATAATACAATCAATAATTACTGCCACGAAACGCAATCCGACGCCGACATTCCGCTCAAATCCTTCACCACTTGCCATCGCAGCAAACCTCCTTTACGCTATATGGTAGGAAAAACCTTTTCTTGATATTACCACAAAATGCCACCGAATGCAAGATTCTGTAAACGTTTATCAGGCATTCCGCAAATACTTTTTTAAAAATCTCCAAATCCATTAATTTGCCGAACTTGGAGTTAAAAACTGCAGCTGCAAAATGAGCAGACACCAAAACAGCTCTAAAACACTTTCAGAACCGGGGGTAATGATTGCTATTGCCTGGGGCTTAAACAACCGAGCATTCTTAAATTTCTACTCACCCTAGTTTTGCAGTAAA
>CAYMDO010000050.1:0-9342 GCA_964389365.1 uncultured Syntrophomonadaceae bacterium | reverse complement strand
CCAGGCTGTCATCATCCCGCTGGAAAAGATCTCCCCCGCACTGATCGCAAACATTACGAACCTGGGGTGGTTTAAATTTTAAATGATAACTGGCTCCGCAATCCGAGCAAACCCTGCGGCCGATCAACCTTTCAACCAGCTCTTTCTCGTCTACTTCAATGGAGAGAACCCGGTCTATATTTAAACCGACATTCGGTAAAACCTGTTCCAGGAAAATCGCCTGGTTTACTGTGCGCGGAAAACCATCCAGCAGCGCTCCATTTTCACAGTCAGGACCCTGCAGCCGCTCCTTGACAATATCAACAACCAGCTCGTCGGGCACAAGCTGCCCGAGGTCCATGAACTGCTTTGCCTTACGGCCGAGGGCGGTAGCTGTTTTTACGGCACTTCGAAGAATTTCCCCTGTTGCGATATATGCGAGCTGCCTCTCCCTGACAACTCTTTCTGCCTGTGTGCCTTTACCTGCGCCCGGCGGCCCTAACAGAATAATCAACATCCAGATCCCTCGTTTCCACCAATAAATTAACCACCAGAGAACCGGCTCCCCTCACCGGCGTAACCGCGAAAGCAATTGATCAGGCCTGCGGGTTCGTTTCTTCCGGGCTGTTGCTTTTTCCGGCCTTAAGCTGGGATATGCCTTCGCCTTTTTTCATATCCATACTGCCATCAAGGACGGCTCCGTCTTCAATATGCAGCATGTTCGCCTTAAAAGTGCCTTTAACCACAGCGGTCCTTTTCAGCTCAAACCGGCCACCGGCTTCGAGCGAGCCTTCAAAATGACCGGCAATAGTGACATTACGCGCCTTAACATCCGCAGCAACCACACCATTTTCACCGACAATAACGTCGCCTTTACTGTCGAGCTGACCTTCCGCTTTGCCGTCAATACGAATCGAGCCCTTGCTCTCCAGCGTTCCCTTAAAAATAGTGTCCTTTCCGATCAGGGTGTTTACTTTATCTGGCGGTGTCTCCAGATTATCCTTTTTAAACATAACAGACCTCCTGTTTTCCCTTATTAAACCTTTCCATTTGCAGTTTACTGCATATAATTGACAGGATTAACCGGCGAACCTTCATGGAGAACTTCATAGTGCAGGTGTGTACCGGTTGTCCTGCCGGAAGCCCCCATGTACCCGACAGTCTGACCCCGCTCGACCATGTCGCCGGCAGCGACAGCAAAACCGGACAGGTGAGCGTAAAGGGACTCATAGCCATACCCGTGATCAACCACAACAGTATGTCCATAACTGCCCCTGTACCCGGTAAAAACAACCTTGCCGGCAGCTGAAGCCCATATAGACGACCCGTATGATCCGATAATGTCAACGCCGGTATGAAACTGGTAGCCGCTGGCATAAGGGATTTTACGCATTCCAAAGCCGGAGACAATACGGCCTCGCGCTGGCCATACTGAAGGTTTGGCATCGGCCTGAATGACATATTCGCTTACCAGATCAAGGGCCTCGGAACTCTCGGGCACCAGGCTCTGCAGGATAATAATATTCTGAGAAGCCCGCCCCAGGACTCCGCCTGCCTTCAAACCGCCCCTGTTCTCAGGCCCTTCCTGTACATCAGGCCTACCTGGCCCGTTAAGATTATATCCAAAACCCTCTCCTGATTCACCGTCAATCTCGTTAATAATCTCTTCGACTTCGAGATCAAGTTTCTTGGTTATAAACAGCACGAGATCGTCGATTGCCTTGACTTGTTCCATCATTCTCTGTGTCTCTGCCGCCAGGGCGTTGATCTCATCCTGCTGGACCCGATTCATCTCCCTCAGCACATAAACTTCGCGCGCATCGGCTAGAATCCTGAAATAGGAAAATATCAGCAAGCATAACCCTGCCAGCGCCAAAACAAGAACGGAGACTGCCAGCTGTACAGCAATAAGAGGAAGCCGAAAGGAGTAAGTCGACTCTTCGGAGTGCGGAATTACCATTATTGTAAAACTCCGTTTATTGTTAGCAGACATGCAATAACAGTCCTTTTCAGGCCGGATAAGCTGCATCAGCAAAGCAACCGGTTAAAACGCTTTTCAGATTATATCATAATAATTTATCCGGACGGACAAAAAGGCAAGCCCTCCGGCACAAGAGAAAACGTTTCACGTGAAACACCCGGGCAGACCGTAATGTTTCACGTGAAACATTGATCAGATTCCTTCGGGCAGCAGCTTGGCGATTAAACGCTCGAGATCCTCGTTCCCGTAATAGTGTATTTCGATCGTGCCCCCGCTTTTTGACGGCTTTATCCTTACTTTTGTTCCGAGGCGCCGCTGTATCTGCAGCTGCAGTTCTGATGTAAGCGGATCTTCAGCCGCTTCCTGCTTGTTCCCCCTGGTGGCAATGTTTTTATTTTCCGCCCGTTCGGCAAGCTTTTCCGCATCCCGTGCAGTCAGCCCGCCAGCAATGATTTGTTGGGCATATTCTTCCTGCTGCTGCTGGTCGGTAATTGCAAGCAGCGGCCTGGCCTGCCCAGCGGATAGCTTGCCCCGGGCAATCAGGTCGAGGATATTCCCGGGGAGGCCCAAAAGCCTGACCGTATTGGCAATCGCCGGACGGCTTTTCCCCAGTCTCCGGGCCAGGCCCTCCTGGGTGTAGTTATAGTCCTTCATTAACTGCCGGTACGCCGCGGCTTCTTCAACCGGGTTTAAATCCTCCCGCTGGAGGTTTTCAATTAAAGCGATTTCGAGCATCGCTTTGTTATCGTAGCTTCTGACGATCGCAGGAATGCTCTTTAACCCGGCAATCTTTGCCGCCCGGCACCGACGCTCACCGGCAACCAGATAGTAATCGCCCTCGTCGCCTGCCGGGCAAACAACTATAGCCTGCAGTACACCGTGTTCCCTGATTGAATGGGCAAGCTCCTCAAGCTTCTCCCGGTCGAAGTTTTCCCGCGGCTGATAAGGGTTCGGCCTGATTTTTCCGAGATCTATTTCGCTCTTACCTGCGTCGGCATCGGTATCAAAGGCGTCGGGGATCAGCGCCCCCAGTCCTTTCCCCAGTCTTCTCTTGTCGCTCACCTGTTCATTACCTCCCTGGCCAGGTCAAGGTGCAATTCCGCCCCCCTGCTGCGGGGGTCATACTCAAGGATATGTTTTCCGTAGCTGGGCGCCTCGCTTAACCGGACATTTCTCGGAATAACTGTATCAAAAACATACTGTCTGAAGTACTTGCGTACTTCTTCGGCAACCTGCTCGGAGAGGTTGGTGCGGCTGTCATACATGGTCAGCAAGACCCCTTCAATGCGCAAATTCTTATTTAAATGCTTCCGCACCAGGGCTATTGTATTCATTAATTGCCCCAGTCCCTCCAGGGCATAGTACTCGCACTGGATCGGGATTAAGATGCCGTCAGCTGCAGTTAGGGCATTAAGCGTTAGCAGCCCGAGCGAAGGCGGGCAGTCTATAATGATAAAATCGTATTCGTTTCGGATCGGTTGCAGGGCTTTTTTCATGCGCCCCTCCCGCTGATCCATATCGACCAGCTCGATTTCGGCTCCTGCAAGTTGGATTGTCGCCGGTATGACGGAGAGGCCCGGCCATTTGGAAGCCCTGACTGCAACCTTCAACGGGAGATCGTCAATTAACACATTGTAAATACACGTTTTTTCTTCGTTTTTATTAAAACCGGTACCGCTAGTTGAGTTGCCCTGCGGATCTGTATCGATCAGCAGAACCTTTGAACCGCCAGCCGCTAGCGAGGCGCTAAGGTTGATTGCAGTTGTGGTTTTACCCACGCCCCCCTTCTGGTTGGCGATTGCCATTACTCGTCCCATTTCATCTCTCCTAACTGTTTCACAATCAATCTGCCAGCGGTTTTAAGGCCCCGGGTTTTCTCGCTTCGATCATTTCCCTGGTCAGGCGAATTGTTACCTCAATATAATCCTGTTCAACGGTCTCGTCCACTTCCGGGTAAAGGCCTGAGCTGTGCATAATTGAGACCGCTTCCCTGATCGTGTTTAAGACAATCCTCATGTCTCTGATAATCGGCTTGGTCCGACTGTTCGTCCTGCGCTCTCCCTTTGTTTCCTGGATCCGATCGATCCTCTTTTCAGCCTGGCTGACTGTAAGGCCCCTCTCGGTAATCTCGTGTATCATCTTCACTTGCGCTTCTTCTTCATCAATCCTGAGCAAAGCCCTTGCATGACGCTCCGTAAGCCCATTTTTCAGCAATTTTTTCCTGATTTCATCACTGAGCTTGAGCAGCCTGATCTTGTTGGCTATAGTAGACTGGCTTTTCCCCAAACGCTGTGCCAGCTGTTCCTGGGTAAGGTTAAAGCTTTTCATCAGGCTGGTATAACCGATCGCTTCTTCAATATAATTCAGGTTTTCCCTCTGCAGGTTTTCTATTAGAGCTATCGTTGCCATGGCATCGTCGGAAAGCGTTCTTACCGAAGCGGCTATTTTTTTCCAGCCCAGCGAGCAACAGGCAAGGTAACGGCGCTCGCCCACAACAAGCTGATAACCATCTCCAGCCCTGCGGACCACAATCGGCTGAATCAACCCACAGGATTTAATAGACCGGGCCAGCTCGTTTATTTTCTCCTCCGCTATTTCACGGCGGGGCTGAAAGGGGTTCGGTCTTACCCGGGTCAAGTCGATGGCAATAATATTTTCCGTAGTCGGTTCACTATCCGGGAGTGGAAATTGATCTATCCATTTCTCTGTCATTTCACCAGCACCTTACTTAAGACTTAGGATACTTACTTTAAATTAGACAAGCAACCCGGCATTCCTTCAACCCGGGTTCAAAAGCAGCCTTTCTGCGGGGCTTTCATTATTTTAGCGGCCGGCGCGCCGGCTTGCCTGCGGAACGTGGGTATTGCGCGGGTGTTATTGCAACTTTCCCGATCAGGTAGATAGTTCTTTTTTCACCCGACGGCAGATCATAGTTATACTGGCTAATCACTTTGCCCCCGCAAAGTGATAGCGCCCTTGCTGCTTCTGCCATTTCCTGCACTCCGCGCGGGCCCTTGTAAAATATTGCTTTCCCGCCGGGCAGCAGCAACGGCATTGTAAGCTCTGCCAGCACAGCAGCTTCGGCAACCGCCTTGCTCAGGACGAAGTCAAATTGCTCACGGTAGCGGGCATCATGCCCGCTCAATTCTGCCCGCTGCTTAACTATAACTATATTTTCAAGCTGCAGTTCATATGCTGTTTTTTCTAGGAATTCAGCTTTATTCTCGCTGGCTTCGATCAGGAATAACGTGCAATCCGGCAAGCAGATGGCCAGGGGAACACCCGGCAGCCCCCCACCGCTTCCCAGGTCGGCCAAGCGGCTGCCTTTTGCAAATCCGATTATCTTAATCGGATAGAGGGAGTCGAAAATCTGCCGTTTGATTAAGCCGGTAATCGAGTTTTCTGCGGTAAGGCGCTTTTTATTATGGCCTTGCAGCAGGAGATTACAATATTGCAACAGCAGCTCCTTTTTTGTGTTATCCAAATCTAGCCCGAGGTTATCCAGCGCCGCGTTGAGAACAATTCCCGGTGTTATATCCCGCACCATCGTTACTTACCTGACGCTTTCTCTTTACTTGCCGAGGCAAAATTCGCTAAAAACCCGATCAAGCAAATCTTCGTCTGCCGCACTGCCGGTGATCTGCCCTAAAACGGACCATGCCTGCTGCAGCAACATACTGAAGATCTCTGCTGGTTCGGAAAACAGCACCTTTTCAGCCTGCCTGATTCCAATTAAAGCTTCGTTTAGGATACCTTCCTGCCGAAAAGTGATCAGCATCGGGCTGTCGCTGAGCTCTCCGAAATGCTTGTCCAGCCTCTCGGCAACAGCCTGTTCGAGTGAAGGGATCCCTGCGCCTTCAAGGGCGGAAACAGTAACTATCGCCGCTTCCCCAAATTGTCTTTTCACTTCACTTTCGGTTACTAGTTGCGGTAAATCGCTTTTATTGACAATAACAATTAAATTCATGCCTGCCCCGATTGAGGAGATCAAGCCGGCTACATCCTGGTCAAAAGGCAAACTACCATCGAGCACCAGCAAAACCAGCTGTGCTTCTGCCGCAACGTTCCGGGCTCGCTTTATCCCCTCGGCTTCAACCGGATCCGCAGTTCCCTGTATCCCCGCTGTATCGATCAGCCTTAACGGGTAGCCGCCCAGCGATAAATAGCCTTCAAGCAGATCGCGGGTGGTACCCGGCATCTCATGCACGATTGCCCTCTGATCTCCAAGCAGCCTGTTGAGAAGGGACGATTTACCAACATTTGGTTTCCCGATAATTGCAACGGCTACACCCTCCTGGTAAGCCCTGTTCCTTGTAATTCCCTTTAACAGCTGCTCCAGCTGATCTTTGATCGCCTGCAGATCAGACTGGATTGTTTCACCTGCCGGCAGTGCGTCCATGAATTCCTCCGGATAATCAATTTCAGCTTCTATCGGAGCCCTGATCACAATAATTCTGCTTCTTATATTTTCCACTGTTTCGGCTAGTTTTCCCTGTAAAGTGCGGAGGGATGCCTTTGCCGCCTCTTCCGAGCGGGCACGAATCAGGCCTATGACCGCTTCAGCCCGGCTGAGATCGATTCGGCCATTTAAAAAGGCCCTTTTGGTAAATTCACCTGGCTCGGCAAGCCTGATACCCATCGCCAATATAGTTTTCAATATGGCACGCAGATTAACAATCCCGCTGTGACAGTTGATTTCAACCAAATCCTCGCGGGTATAAGTATAGGGGGCAGGCATAAAAGAGACCAGCGCTTCATCAACTGTTTCGCCTTTGAGATCTTTCAATGTTCCGTAATACAGGTATCTCGGTTTTGGAAATCCCGGCTCGCTGCTTTTAAGGCAATTAAATATTTTACAGACTGCCAAAAAAGATTCCGGTCCGCTCAACCTGACGATACCGATACCGCCTTCGCCGAGAGGGGTGCTGATAGCCACAATTGTATCGCTGATATTTGCTCTGCTTTCCATCTTCATCTAATCACATCTTTTCAGGTTGTTTCGGGCATAATAAAAGCCGCCCCTAAAAAATCACCGGGGCGGCCGTTATCATCCATTTTAGCGCGGAGCCACAATTACTTTCCTGTAAGGCTCCTGCCCCGAACTGTAAGTGGTTACATCCGGATCGTCCTGCAGTGCTAAGTGGATTATGCGCCGCTCCTGCGGGGTCATCGGTTCAAGCGCCTGTTCATGTCCACCGGAACTGACTTTTTTTGCGACGCTTCTTGCCAGTTGTGTCAGGGTTTTTTCCCGCCTGAAACGGTACTTTTCAATGTCGATTACCACCATTTTGTTCAAGCCGGGAAACTGCCTTCTGACAATGATATTCAGTAGGTACTGTAAATCGCCCAGCGTTCTACCGCGCCAGCCGATTAAAGCACCAACATCGGTCCCTTCAATCTCTGCGCTCAGTTTTTCTTCATCTTCATCAATCCATACCGTACCGCTGACAGCCATTAAATCCAGCAATGCGTTGAGATATTCCTTGAGGTACTGGCCTGCGGTCCGGAGGGGTGTCACTTTTACTCTTGCCACTTTGTTCCCGATCAGCCCCAGGAGCCCTGCCGATGACTCGCTCAAAATTTCAATCCTGGCATTATCTTTTTTGATCCCCAACTTTGTCAGTGCTTTTTCAATGGCTTCGTCGGTAGTTCTGCCAGTTTCTTCGTATCCGCTCATTTTTTTCCCTTTCCCTTTTTTGAACGCGCTCTGGCTGATTTATCTGCGTTTTCCTGCTGCCCTGTTTTGGCTGCAGCCCGATCTTCCCGATCAGGGATCGGTTTTTCATTACTGCTGCCGTTGTCCCTGGCACCGGCTGAGTCCGCCGCTTTTTCTTTCTCTTTCATCGCATCCAGGTACACTATCAATTTATGCTGTCCGATGGAAAAAACGTTGTTCATTATCCAGTAGATAACCAGTCCCACGGGAAAGCTGAAGCTAAAAACGGTAATCATAACCGGCATCATATAGAGCATCATTTTTTGGTTGCTGTCGGTTGACATCGACATCAGCGAGTAAATATAAGTGGTTGCGCCGGCAATCAGCGGAAAAAGATAATAGATGCTGACGTTGCTCAGGAAATTCTCAAGGCTGACATCCGGTACAGCCAGCAAGTCGATCAGCTCTGCTTTTTGGAAAAGGAATGGGTTGATAACGCTCATATCAAGATAAATATCCGCTTCACGCAGCAAACTGAATATCCCGATCAGAATTGGGAACTGCACTAAAAGCGGCAGGCACCCGGCCAACGGGTTCATGTTGTTCTCTTTCATAAACTCGCTCATCGCCTGGTTCTGTTTCTCTTTGTCGTCTTTATACTTCTGCTGGATCTTTTTCATCTCAGGCTGCAGGGCCTGCATCTTTTTGGCAGACTGAATCTGCTTGTTGTTGAGTGGAAATGTTACCAGCTTCACCATAACTGTCATGATAATAATCGCAATGCCGAAGTTAGGGATATACTGATATATGCCACTAAGGACAACCCCAAAAAATTGCGCTATTGCATCAATCATTCTTTTTCCTCCTAATTAAACAGGCCTTATTCTACCGGGTGGTACCCCCCGGGGTTGAAGGGATGGCAATGGGACATTCTTTTCAGTCCCATTAACAGGCCCCTGTAAAGGCCATATTTGCTTAAAGCATCATATGTATACTGTGAACAGGGCGGGTAAAAACGGCAAACCGTTGGCTTTAGAGGAGAAATATATAACCGGTATACGCTGATCAGGATCAGGCAGCATTTAGTTGCAACCTGCTCGGTCTTACCTGTTATTCTGTTAAAAATAGCCGCCCTTTCCGGCAAAGTTTAGTCAACTCCCTGACTGCTTCCTGAAAATTCAGGCCCGCTGATGGCTTGCGGGCGACAAGGATCAAATCATAACCATTTTTCAGTTTGCTACCCAATTGCAGAGCCGCTTCTTTAAATAAGCGCCTAATCCTGTTCCTGATCACACTGCCCCCGACCTTTTTGCTGACCGAAAAACCGATCCTTTTGTTTTTCGTGCCGTTAGGGCAGTAATAAAGGACGATATTTTGCGAAACAACCGTCCTGCCGTGGCGGTAAACCCGCCGGAATTCCCAGTTTTTTTTGAGCCTTAACAGTGGCATCTTTTACGCGCTTAATCTTTTTCGCATTTTTCTCCGTCTTCTGCTGATAACCTGCCGTCCAGCCTGGCTGCTCATGCGCTTTAAAAACCCGTGCACCCTTTTTCTTTGTCTCTTCTTAGGCTGATAAGTTCTCTTCATTGCTAACCCCTTTACTTTTCGCTCATAATGTAAAAAAATTATACTTAACAAAAATATATGTGTCAAGGAAACCTTCGTTTTACACAGGCATTCCGCAAATACTTTTTTAAAAATCTCCAAATCCATTAATTTGCCGAAC
>CAYMDO010000049.1:0-9684 GCA_964389365.1 uncultured Syntrophomonadaceae bacterium | reverse complement strand
AGTATCCCTGGTGGCTCAGACAGGAAGAGTAGGTGTGCTTCGCCGGATGCTTACATTACGAACAAAGTTCAACATTTGCTCTTTATCGTCTTGTGAGTAATTTTCGTTTCTAAAAATATAATAGGCTACAATTGATAATATGTAAGCAGATGAAAGTCTATTTGTATATCCAAATTCCTGCAACAGCTTGATTGCCTTAAAAATGGTCTCTGTAATTTTCACCCAATTTGCTTCAATTTTGTTGATATTACTTTTGCTGAAATTTTTGAGTTGGAAAATATGATTGCTTTCAGTCAATAAGAGGCAAGTTTTTAATACTTGGTCTCGTCCCATAACTCCAAATCCTTGCTCACTAACTGAATCAACAAATTTGTTCATTAAATCTCTAATATCTGACGAAAAATTTGCAGTCAAGATTGACATTAAAAGGTCTGAGTAAGATAGTTGTGTACCGCCACTATTTACCCTGATGAATATCTTTAATACCTTATCAAGGTTTTTTTCTGTTTCTTCAAAATATGAGATTAGACTTTTTGTGCAAAAGGCATCTTTTAGTTTTTCAAGTATTTCAGCTTCGGGGTCTGAAAGATTATTTTCTCGGGCATAGCTAACAATACTACCTATACTTAAAATCTCACCAACTTTAAACCAATAGTTCTTTTCATCAATTTTAGGCGTTGACCTTTTCTTGTGAAATTCAAATTCAAAATTATCGTCTGGGTTTTCTTCTTGTGGTTGGTATCGTAGATTTATGTATAGTTGTTTTTCTTCAAATGAGTTTGGATTATCCCACCAAGCTTTTGGTTTCTTGAGTGTTCTTGTTCCTTTTAATCCAATGTACAATGAAGTTAATCGCTGTTGTCCGTCAAGAACAATAGAAAGGTCATCTGCATTTATTTGTTCGATGTTTACCTTCTCATTATGAGTTTTTCTTTCATCATAATTTTCAATGAATTTGTAAAGCTGAAAATTCAGTTTGTCAGAATCTTCTTTTGCATCTTTATTAGTTTCAATATCGTTTTTCTTTAATTTCCAAAATAGAAATGAACCAATGGGATAGCCACGAAGAATAGAATCAAAAAGTTGTTCAATCTTTTTTTCATTTGCTTTTCTAGGCCAAACAAATTCCCGTTGAATGTCTGGTAAAAAGTAACTTTGATTTAATTCTTCAATCACATTCTTGATTGATACGTCTCTAAATTGTCCCATATTATTTCCTTATTTATTTCAAAATTGTCAGTTTCTTTTGCTTGTGCCTAACATTGGTATAAACGCCATACGGCGTTTATTTTTCCTATCATCGGTTTCGCATTAAATGTAAACAAATTGATTTATATATTATGCGAAACCGTATTTTATAAGTTAAGCCCATCTAAAGGGCTATGTACAATTTTCCACATATCACCGGTGATATGAGTGTAAATCTCAGTTGTTTTACTTGATTCATGGCCCAAAAGTTCCTGGATATAACGGAGATTAACACCTTTTGACAACAGGTGTGTAGCAAAACTATGGAGCTAGACTATCTCCCAGTCATTCACTTTTCCCGTAAATCCTTTATGTGCGGAATTGTGACGCCTTAACCTTTCCATCATAGACCCTTCTGTTTGATCAGTATAATACTTCTTTAAGGTTGAGGAATACAAAATGTAAACTGTGTGTATCCATCCGACCAACCCCATATATTCCAGTCTAACAGTGTAAGTTACCTTTGCATGGGGCTCCGTTTTTATATCCTGGAAGCAAAGTATGAAGTTCAGTCATTTTAGTTGTCGGGATTTTTTCCAGAGTAGATTTCAGCCAAGCACTCCCGGTAGTCGTAGCTGTATTTTGCCAGGTGGGTATTTACTACTCCAGTAACCTCCAGCAGCAGGTCGGTTTTTCGACCGGCATGGTCGTTCAGGTAGTTCGTTTTGATGGTCTGATTGCCGGTGGACGCAGCGGAACCCGGCAGATGCGTTCTGGTGGATAGCATCAGAAAATCGCTAAAGTCGTAAGTGTTGACCGTGGTTTCGGCATTGGCAGTTGTGCTGTTCAGGTAGCTGTTGCCCTGGCTTTGGGTGATGCGGCCATAAGTATCATAAGTAAAGGTACAGTGCAGCCAGGTGCTTGTTCCCAGCACGCGGTTTTCACTGCGACGCACCTTGCCCCTGTACTGGGGAAAGCTGGCCAGGTTGAGTTGGGTACTTCCATCGTAGCCGTCGTAGAAGTTTTTGCTTTGCAGTTCCATGAAGCTAAAGGAGGCGTTGGGGTCGGCTGGGTCGAAGGTGCCAACCAGGGCGACGATGCAGGCCTTAACGGGTGCGAACTCCAGGTTATAATTCCCGTCCGGATGGGTGGACCAGGGGTCTCTCACTATGACGACCATATTGAGAGGCACACCTGCAGGTGCGTCATGAAAGGGGTGGCAGTTTGGTAAGCGAAGACCTCCCTTAGCGTTTCACCATTGGCAGTGAGCTTGACTGTCTCTTGGTCGGCAGAATCATTCAAAAGAGGAAAAACAAGGTGAGATGACTTATGTTCTTGGCAATCGCTTGTCCACTCCTGGAAAGCAAAATACAGTCTAGCTTGTTTCGATCGAACACCGTTACGAAAACAACTATGTGGAAACCAAGGCCTCGAAAATCGGTGAAGAAAGCCAAAAACTGGTTTGGCAGTACAAATGGCAATTTTTCTGCAAATCGGCCATGATGTATAGCTATACGGTCACGCCGAGCATTTTACAAAAAGCCCATGCAAAGTTTCCTTCGTTGAGCATTCCACATCCGGTCCCTGAATGAGTGGGGCATCAATTTGAAGGGGACACAAGCAAAGCTGAATTAGAGAAGAAGCTACGTTTTTCCGTCGCTGCGACGGAAAAACGTAGCTTCTTTATAACTTTTTTACACCCCCGCCCTTTTATTTTATACGCCATTTACGTTTTCAGCCTGACCTTTGCATGGTTCTTTTCAGACTTTTGATTGTTCAAATGAAATGCATTTGAAACGACAATACATCATCGCAGTCTCGGCAGTCGCCATCGTCGCCATGCTGGGCTACCTGCTCGCCGGAGTGGTGGGCTACCGCACCATTGCTCTCGTGTTGCTGCTGACGGTATCGCTGCTGGCAATGCGCCTGAGCCTCTACCCGGTGCTGACGGCGGCGGTGTTGAGCGCCCTTGTTTGGGATTATTTTTTCATCCCGCCGCACTTTACTTTTACGGCGGGCAGCGCCGAAGACACCTTGATGCTGGGCATGTATTTTATCATCGCCCTGTTGAACGGGGTGCTGACGGCACGCATCCGGCGGGCAGAGGAAAAGGCCAGGCAGCGGCAGGAACGGGCGAAAGCTGCGAAGCTCTACGACACCCTTTTCAACTCGCTCTCGCACGAACTGCGTACGCCGCTCGCCACCATCATCGGGGCTTCGGACAACCTGATGCAGAAGAATTCGGGCTTGAGCGAGGAGAACAAACGCAGGCTTTACCGGGAAATCAACCTCGCCTCCGAGCGCCTCAACCGCTTAGTGGACAACTTGCTGAACATGTCCCGCCTCGACTCCGGCTACATCCAGCCGAAACTCGATTGGTGCGACCTGGGCGAGTTGGTTTACACGGTGGTGAACCGTTTGAAAAAGGAATTGAAAAACCACCAGGTGAACGTCAGTATCCCGGAAAACCTGCCGCTGGTGAAGCTCGATTTTGGCCTGATGGAACAGGCGCTGACGAACATCCTCTACAATGCCGCCCTGTACACCCCGGCGGGTTCGGCCATAAAAATCGAGGGGAAAGTCATCGAAAACCTGTGCGTGGTGGCGATAACCGATTCGGGGAAAGGTTTTCCGAAGGAAGATTTGGAACTGGTTTTTGAAAAATTTTACCGTTCCAAAAACGCCCGCACGGGCGGCGTGGGGCTGGGCTTGTCCATCGCCAAAGGCTTCGTGGACGCCCACCAGGGCAGCATTCTTTTGGAAAACGAGCGGGGCGGGGCGAAGTTTACCCTGAAAATTCCAACTGAAACCCATCCGCTGACAACATTGGAAGATGAATAACCCGGTCATACTCATCATAGACGACGAAGCGCCCATCCGCAAGCTGCTGGAAATCACGCTGAACGCCAGCGGCTACAGGGTGGAAGAGGCTGCGAACGGCAGGGACGGATTAGTCACCGCTGCCACACACCCGCCCGACATGGTTATCCTCGATTTGGGGCTGCCGGACGAGGACGGGCAGAGGGTGCTGCTGAAATTGAGGGATTGGTACAGCCAGCCCATCCTCATCCTGTCGGTGCGCAACACGGAGGAGGAAATCGTGAAAGCCCTCGACAACGGGGCAAACGACTACCTCGTGAAACCCTTCCGCACCGGAGAGTTGCTGGCAAGGGTGCGAGCTGCGCTGCGCTCGGTCAGCCCGGAACAGGACAACCCTTACCGGGAATTCGGCAACTTGAGCATTGACTTCTCGCTGCGGCTGGTGCGGAAAAATGACGAATTGCTCAGGCTTACCCTGACAGAATACAACCTTTTAAGCTTTTTGGCCCGCAACGAAGGGAAAGTACTGACGCACCAGTTCCTCCTGAAAGTCATCTGGGGGCCGGGCTTCACCACGCAGTCGCAGTACCTGCGGGTCTATATCGGGCAGCTCCGCAAAAAAATCGAGGACAACCCGAACCAGCCGAAGTTCATCCGCACGGAGCCGGGCATGGGGTATCGGTTCTGGGGCGGGCCGGATTGCACCGAGCAGGGCTGATTTTTTTAATAAAAAATTTCAAAGACAAACGCCTGGCGGCAGCAAATCGGATTGGGCTGACAGAGCCATTGTTTTGTCTTTTTCTTAATGAATAAAACATGAAAAACGGAATGTTTCAGTGCATCCTCAAACAGATAGGAGGGCTGCTCGTTCTCTTGGCGCTCGTCATGCTGGCGCCCATCCCGGTCTCGGCAATATATGCCGAATGGTACCCGGCACTGGGTTTCCTGCTGTCGGCGGGCATGACGGCGGGGCTTGGGTTCGCACTGTTCCGGGGATTTTACCATACGCCGGAGCCGCAGTACC
The DNA here is from genome assembly GCA_964389365.1 of uncultured Syntrophomonadaceae bacterium. Classification (GTDB taxonomy): domain Bacteria; phylum Bacillota; class Dethiobacteria; order DTU022; family DTU022; genus UBA993. The sequence continues at coordinate 4,652 of CAYMDO010000049.1, read as the reverse complement.
GCCATGCCCTCCTCATCGCTGCTGCCGGGTGGCTGATGTTAGCCGTCATGGGCGGGTTGCCGTTTTTCATCATAGCCCACCTGACGCCCGCCGGCGTGATGCAGGAGATGCTGCCTACGGGAGCGGATTACCCGTCCAGTTTACTTTTTTTCAAAAACCCGCTGCACTGTCTGTTCGAGAGCATGAGCGGGTTTACCACCACCGGGCTTTCAATGGTGGTACACGAACCGTCGGTCGGCAAGGGGGTGCTTTTTTACCGCTCGCTTTCGCAATGGGTGGGCGGGGCGGGTTTCATCGTCATGGCATTGGCGGTGTTCAAACAGGTGCCGGGGCAAGGCACCATCCTGCTTTACAACTCCGAATCGAGTGGGGTGAAACTGAAACCCAATGTGATTGGCACGGCGAGGGCTATCTGGAAGGTGTATTTCGGGGTGACGGCGTTCATGGCTGTTTATCTCGTGATTGGCACTTGGCTGATTTTGCCGGATTACCCGCTTAGCATCAATATTTTCGACGCCATCAACCACGCCATGTGCGGGCAGTCAACCGGCGGGTTCAGCACCCTCGACAACAGCATCGCCGAGTACAATTCGCCGCAGATGGACATGCTCTATCTGCTGCCTATGATACTCGGCTCGCTGTCGCTGCCCTTTTTTTTCAGGGTCATTTTTGAAAAAAAATTCAGTGAAATATGGCGGGACGTGCAGACCCGCTCGCTGCTCGTCGCTTTTGTGCTGGGCAGCGCAGTCCTGGCGCTGCTGCTTGTCCATGCGGGCATAGTCCCGAACCCCGTGCGGGAGGGCATCTTTCAGTTCGTGAGCGCCATCTCCACCACCGGCTGGCAAACCTCCAACATCGGCGGCTGGGACGACGTATCGGTCGTTTTCATCGTCACCACCGCCATGTACGTGGGCGGCGCAGCAGGTGCTACCGTCGGCGGCATCAAGGTCATCCGGGCGGTGCTCATCCAGAAGGGGCTGATGTGGCAGGTCAACAAGGTCTTTTTCCCGGACAATGCTATTAAAACGGTCAGGTTTGGCGGTAAAACCCTGCTGCCCGATGAGATGAACCGGGAGTTGGCCAAAGCCGCCACCTTCGCCTTTACCTTCCTGCTGCTGATACTCGCCGGCACGATGATAACTTCATTTTTTATGGAGGGAAACTACACGCTCGCCGACGCCTTTTTCGAGTCGGCATCGGCACAGGCAACGGTGGGGCTGTCGAGCGGCATCACCGACCCGTCCATGCATCCCGTCGTGGAGGCGGTTTATATCTTCCAGATGTGGGCGGGCAGGCTGGAAATCATCCCCGTACTGGTTCTGTTCAGGGCATTGGTATGGGGGACGAAACCGTGAACATTAATCGTGGTGATTTTCAAAATCACCATGATTTAACAAAATTAAAAATTACAACTATGCACCTTATCATTGTAGGCGCCGGTCGCACCGGCAAGCACGTCATCCAGGCGGCTATCGCCGGTAAACACGACGTTTTTGTTATTGAAAAAGATGAAAAAACGGCGAACCAGATTGCATCCAGCTACGACTGCATGGTCATCAACGCTGATGCTTCTTCAATGGATGCACTGAAAGAAGCCAGGGCCGAAAAAGCCGATGCCCTCATCGCCACCACCAATGACGATGCGGTGAACATGCTGGTCATTCTTTTGGGAAAAGAACTGGGCGTGAAGCGGCTCATCAGTTCGGTGACCAACGAAGACCACATCCACCTGTTCGAACAAATGGGCATTGATACGGTGGAAAGCCCTTTCCGGCTGAATGGGCAGTTCCTCTACCGGGCGGTGGAGCGCCCCAGCGTGAAGGACTTCCTCGACCTGGGCGGCGGTATCGAAATCATCGAATTTACAGTGAACAAGAACTCGCCCATCGAAGGGAAGTTGATTAAAAACCTGAAAAAGCTCGACCTGCTGCCGGAAGACGCCCGTTTCATCGTCATCAAGCGGGGCAATGAAATCATCATCCCGGAAGGCGATACGCAAGTGCTGGCGGGCGACTTGGTGGCGGTGCTTTCGAGGCATGGGATAACGGAGGGTTTGGTGAATCTTTTCAAATAGCGCAGGTAAGTTTTACAAACATTCCAAAATGAAAAAGCCCTTTTTGACAGCCTTCACAACTGTGCTTGTCTGGCTCCTTTACTGCCAGCCAACCAGCGGGCAGGAAAGCGACACCATACGCCGGCTCGCCTTTTCCGGTTATGCCAAACTGTACTACCTCTACGACTCCAGCGAACCGGACAACCACATCCGTCCCGGTTTTATCTATTCCCACAACCGCCACAACGAGGTGACCCTCAACCTGGGTTATTTCAAAGGTACCTACCACGCCCCCAACGTCCGGGCGAACCTGGCGCTGATGGCCGGAACTTACGCCAACCTCGCCGCCGAGCCGGGCGTTTTGAAAAACATCTTCGAAGCCAACATAGGGGTGCGTTTATCGGTAAGCCAACGACGAACCCCATCTTGCTCATCTCCCCACCCTTGTCCCATCTTTACGGGCAAAAGCTGAAACATGAACCCTTCAACAGTAAGTAAACGAATGCGTAAAGATTCCAGCATTTGGCGGTGCCTGCTCGCTGAAAAGCAACAAAGCACATTGAGCGTCAGAGCATTTTGCCAGGACAAAGGCATCACAGAGGCTTCCTATTATAATTGGCGAAAACGATTAAGTGGTTTGCAGGTGAAAGGCGACCCCATTTTCTCTCCAATAGAAATACAGGCAAAAGCGGATTGTGGGGCTGTGGTTGAGTTGCCGGACGGGGTGAAGGTGCGGTTTGGAGAATTACCGCCGGTGGACTATTTGCACGAGCTGAGCATCACATACAACAGAAGTTGATATGCTGGGATTCACTGCTGCACAGCGATATTATTTGAGCCGCCAGGCAGCCGATATGCGCAAAAGCTACGATGGGTTGAGCGGGCTGGTTCGTCAGGGGCTGGGCCGTGATCCACTGAGCGGCGAGGTATTCATTTTTCTCAACCGCCGGCGCACGATGATGAAGCTACTGGTCTGGGACCGAAGCGGATTCGTACTGTGGTCCTAGCGGCTTGAACAGGGCACGTTTGAGTTTCCGAAAAACCGGGCCAGGGGTCTTCCCTTGTGTTGAGCTGGGAAGAATTGGTTTTGATACTGGACCCCGAGTACTCGGGGCCCTGGGTAGAAGAAGTCATCCCCCCGGATGAAGATGTCAGCGAGATGAAACACATTGGTGACGATGTGACAGGGGTGCTGGAATATGAGGCAGGCCGCATATGGGTAAGGCGCATTGTTCGCCCCCGGTATGCCCGTGAGGAAACAAAAGAGGAAACGGAGCAGGCACAGGTCGTGCAGGCACCGGCAAAAGAGCTTCCCTTTGGTCGTTCCAAAGCCGGAGTCAGCCTCGTCAGCCATATTCTGATATCCAAATATGTAGAACACCTGCCGCTGCACCGGGTCATTGCCCGCTTTGCCCGAAGCGGTTTGAAAATCCCCCCGGCCACGATGGTTCAATGGGTAGCCACGGGTGCCGACCGACTTTTTTTACTCTACGATGCATAGCAGGCGCTGATATTCCGGTCGAATTACCTTCAAATGGACGAAACAACGCTGCGGGTGCTGGAAGACGGCAAAGGAAAAACCCACCTGGGTTATATGTGGGCAGTATTCGATCCGGTGCTCAAACTACCTTTCTTTTTTTACCTTTCCAAAGAAGATGGATATTACAAAACACCTTATTCGATCCGGTGCTCAAACTACCTTTCTTTTTTTACCGCAAGGGGCGTGACCACCTGGGCGCCAGGGAATTGCTGGCAAACACTGTAGGCATGCTGCAATGCGATGGCTTCAGCGTGTATGAAACACTGAACCGAAGGAGCCAGTACCTCAGCCTTATGAACTGCATGGCACATACACACAGTGAATTTTACGAAGCCCGCAGCAATGATGCCGAGCGGGCGGAAACGGCATTAACCCTCATCAAACTGTTATATGCGGTAGAGGAAAAGGCCCGCAACATGGGGTTGAATCCTGAGCAGCGCCTCCAGTTAAGGCTCACTGAATCTAAACCCATATTCGACACCCTGGAACAGTGGCTTCAGACCGAGCATGAAAAGGTAACTCCGGCGAGCGCCATTGGCAAGGCAATTCAATATGCCCTGAACCGCTGGAAAAACCTGAGCATGTACCTGAAGGACGGCAAAATAGAAATCGACAACAACCTGGTGGAAAATATCATCCGACCCATCGCCATCGGCCGGAAGAATTACCTGTTCGCCGGCAGTCATAGCCTGTCCCGAATCCTCGGGAAATCAGCACGGCGCAAAGCCATGTTCTATAACTTTTTTGCCGCCTGTAAACAACATCATGTCAATCCGGAAAAATGACTGAGCTATGTGTTCAACCACATGGACGATTATAAAATCAGCCAACTCCATGAATTAATGCCGCAAAACTGGAAGAATCCGGAAGACGGGTAATAATCAATTTTGGATTGGCAAGGTGGCTTTCGTCGTTGGCTTACACTCTCCCGAATATTCGGGATGCGCTAACCAATACGAAAAAAGGGCTTCAGACTATTAAGCCTGAAACCCTCGTATGTAGTGGTCGGGGTGGTGGGATTCGAACTCACGACCCTCACGCCGAAGCGTGATGCGCTAA
>CAYMDO010000048.1:0-9831 GCA_964389365.1 uncultured Syntrophomonadaceae bacterium | reverse complement strand
TCGGTTTTCAAAGAACGAAATGCTTAATGGCTGAAAAATCAGCCTGAGCAGATACCAAATTTTTATTTAAACACCGTTCTAATCTTATTTAATGCCCAATCCATATCTTCATCAGTAATAACCAATGGTGGCGCAAACCGGATAACGTTGTCGTGAGTCTCCTTAGCCAGTATTCCCTGCTCCATTAAGGCTTCACAGAATGGCCGCGCTTTTTCAGTCAGCTCAACTCCAACCAGTAACCCTCTGCCGCGAACTTCTTTGATCTTTGGGTTGTTAATTTTTTTCAATTCATCAGTAAAGTACTTTCCTTTTTTAGCCGATTTTTCAATCAGACCTTCTTTCTCGAGCACATCCATGGCCACAATCGCTACAGCACAGGCCAGAGGGTTCCCGCCGAATGTTGAGCCGTGTGAACCAGGTTCAAAAACGCCAAGAACATCTTCATCGGCAGTAACAACAGAGATAGGCAGCACCCCACCCCCCAGGGCTTTACCAAGAATATATAGATCAGGCTTTACGTCTTCCCAATCACAGGCAAACATTTTGCCTGTGCGCCCGAATCCGGTTTGTATTTCGTCAGCCATAAATAATACGTTGTTATCCTTGCAGAGTTGATACGCTTCTCTTAAATAGCCGCTGGGCGGTATAATGATCCCGCCTTCACCCTGGATCGGTTCGACTAAAAAAGCAGCGGTGTTTGAATTAATTGCCTCTTTTAGTGCCTTAATACTGCCATACTCAATTATTTTAAAACCTGGTGTAAAGGGTCCATAACCGGAGCGGTAAGCTTCTTCTGAACTGAAGGAGACAATAGTGATAGTTCTGCCATGAAAATTACCGGCACAACAGATTATTTCTGCTTTATCTTCTGCAACCCCTTTAACCCGGTACGCCCAGCGGCGGACTGCTTTAATGGCTGTTTCAACCGCTTCCGCTCCTGTATTCATTGGTAAAACCATCTGCCTTCCAGTTAACCTGGCCAGCACTTGGCAAAACTCTCCTAACTGATCATTATTAAAAGCTCTGGATGTTAATGTTATGCGATCAGCCTGATATTTTAACGCCTGAATGATGCGCGTGTGACGATGACCGAAATTCATTGCCGAGTAAGCACTCAGCATATCCATATAACGATTACCCTCGGGATCAGTGACCCAAACCCCTTCACCGTATGCCAAAACCACAGGTAGCGGCAGGTAATTCTTGGCTCCGTATTTCTCGTTTAAACTTAATATTTCTTCTGTTGTGGGCAACTTTCAAACTCCTCCTCATCATTAAACAAGATGCTGAACTTGCCCAGCATCTCATTAAAAAGTGGCAGGGGAGACAGGACTTGAACCCGCAGCCTGCGGTTTTGGAGACCGCTGCTCTACCAGTTGAGCTACTCCCCTATACGAAACAATTTTATGCGATTTAATAAACACTGTCAACAATTAGAGGCTTTAAATCAAAAAGTTCCGTGTGCTGTCCGTTTAATAATCTCATTTTGAAGCTGTTCACTCAAATTATTGAAGTAATCACTATAACCAGCTACCCTGACAATCAAATTTCCATATGCATCAGGGTTTTGCTGTGCCATTATCAATGTTTCGGCATCAACGACGTTAAATTGAATATGGTGGCCATCCATCCTGAAATAGGAGCGTATAAGATGGACTAAACTATCAAGGCCCTTTTCACCGGTCAGGACCTGCGGCGTAAATTTAATATTTAATAAAGTGCCGCCGGTAAGCAGGTGATCCATCTTAGCCGCCGATTTGATGACAGCAGTCGGACCATTGAGATCAACTCCCTGGGATGGGGAAATACCTTCGGAAAGTGGTAATCCGCACATGCGGCCATCGGGAGTTGCACCGATTACCGACCCAAAATAAACATGACATGTGGTTGGCAGCATGTTTATACGGTATGTACCTCCACGGTAACTGGGCTTTCCGTTCACGGCTGTATAAAAATGCTGAAATACCTGTTTCATGATAGCATCAGCATAATCGTCATCATTTCCATAATGCGGGGTTTTATGGATTAAGAACTGTCGGCTCTCTTCCCTGCCGTAGAAATTGTTTTTAAGCAAATCGAGCAATTCTGGTAAGGTAAATTTAGGTTCGTCAAAAACATGCTTTTTCAGCGCTGCCAGACTGTCAGTTATCGTACCGATGCCAACTCCCTGGATATAGTTGGTATTATAACGGGAACCGCCGGCATTATAATCACGAGCGTTTTCGAGGCAATCATCAATAATAAGCGATAAAAACGGAGCTGGCATATTGATAGCATAGAGCTGCTCAATAACCTGATTACCAGATATTTTTATCTCAATAAAATGATCTAGCTGTCTTTTAAAAGCTTCAATCAGCTCATCAAAAGTAGCAAATATAGCTACCTTGCCGCTTCCGACACCGATCAGTTTTCCGGTGCGGGGATCTGCACCATCGTTTAAAGTAATTTCCAGAACTTTGGTCAAATTAAAATATCCGGTCAAAATATAGCTTTCTTTTCCAAAAGCACCCGTTTCAACACAACCGCTTGTGCCGCCACACCGCGCATCTGCCAATGTCTTGCCCTGGGCCAGCAGTTCCTGGATAACTGCTTCAACATTGAAAACTGACGGCTGCCCCCACCCTTTACGTATCACTTCCCCGGCTTTGCGGATGAATAAATCGGGATTCTTCTTGCTAACCTGTACATTGGTGCTGGGTTGCAGTAATCTCATTTCATCGATAACTTCGAGCATAAGATATGTAAGATCGTTAACACCGTCACTGCCGTCAGCCTTAACCCCGCCTAAGTTAATATTGGCAAAGTCAGTATACGTTCCACTTTCCTTTAGGGTAATCCCAACCTTCGGCGGAGCAGGTTGGTTATTAAATTTAACCCAGAAACACTGCAACAATTCTCTTGCCTGCTCACGATTAAGCGTTCCATCATTTAGATCGTTTTGATAAAAAGGCTCAAGATGCTGGTCGAGGCGTCCGGGGCAAAAAGCATCCCAGGTATTAAGTTCGGTGATCACACCTAAATGAACAAACCAGTAATATTGGAGTGCTTCCCACATGTTACGCGGTGTATTTGCCGGTACATGGCGGCAGATAGAAGCTATTATTAACAGTTCGGCTTTCCTTGCATTGTCATTTTCTTGCCGTGCTTTTTCTTCAGCCAATTCTGCATGCCTTTCAGCGAACCGTATTAAAGCTTCAGCGCAAATAGCCATAGCTTGCAGCTGCTCCAGTTTCGTATCGCGCTCAGGGTCATCTCCATTTTGAAGTTCAGTCAGTTTTACCTCGATCCTTGAAATTAGACTTTTCATCCCGCTCCGGTAGATTTTATCATCGGCCACCGTATGCCCGGGTGCACGCTGTTCCATAAATTCCGTAAAAAGTCCCGCCTTGTAACAATCAAGCCAGTCGGCGCTCATATTCTCAAATATCTTTTCGCGCATCGAAAGTCCTGACCAGTATGGTATAATCTCTTCCTGCTGGATTCTTTTTGCATCATCGCTTACTATAAACGATATTTTTTTACGTTCGCTGATCAAATTGAAGTCATCAATGGTATGGCAACACAACTCCGGGTAAGTGGGAGTTGCCTGGGGTTCGGGCCCTCTTTCGCCAACCAACAACTCGCCATCATTGATACAAATAGATTTTTTTTCCATAAGCTGTTTAAACGTATTGGCCCGAAGCAGCGGTATGGAAACTTTACCATAATATTGCCGGTATATTTCCGTAACCAGCAGCGCTCTTTCCATCGATATTTTCGGAGCTGTGCTCTCACTTTGATCTCTTAACCTTTTTACCCTTTCAGTTGTTCCTCGTCCTGCTGCGATCATTTATTAACCCCCGCAATGCGCAACTATTCCTGCATCGTTCAGAATCTTTCTCACTAAATGCAAATCATATTCGTTATAATCCGGTAACCCTTTCAGTTTATAGTCTTTCCCGATTTTTTCATATTTTGCTTCACCAAAACTATGGTAGGGAATCAGTTCAACAGTATTTATACCCATGCCCTGTAGATAAGCAGCAGCTTTTGCCAGGCTTTGTACATCATCGTTTATGCCTTTAATTAAAAACATTCTTACTTGTATTGCAACGCAAAAATCAGTTAGCATCTTCAGGTTTTCGAGAATCCTGGCGCCTGAAATGCCGGTAAATTCCATGTATCTTTCACTGTCGATCAGCTTTAGATCGTAAATAACAAGATTTGTCAGCTTCGCAGCTTGTTCCAGCGTTTGCCAGGAAGAATACCCACAGGTTTCAATTGCAGTATTGATCCCCGACTTTTTTAGTAGCAGTAGCATTTCAAATAAAAAATCAGGTTGAAAAAGAGGTTCGCCACCGGAAAATGTAACACCACCGCCGGATTCTTCAAAAATTATGCGGTCTTTTAACAATCCGGCAAACAGTTCTTCTGTTTCGATTTCCCTTCCTGCTTTTTCTATCGCCCCGGCAGGGCAGTAATCACTGCACGACATACAGTTGCAGCAATGTGACTGATCAAGCAGCGGTCCGGCCGGCCCCTTCTTTACTGCGCCCCGGGGGCAATGTTCGTAACAGCTGTAGCAGCTGATACATTTCTGCCTGTGCCTGATCAATAAAGGTTCCCGACTGATCCCTTCCGGATTTTGACACCAAATACACTTTAACGGACAACCTTTTAAAAAAACTGTTGTCCGGATACCAGGGCCGTCATGCAGCGAATAACGCTGAATATTAAATATAATGCCTTTAACTGTCTTCACCAACTAATAACGTTTATTATTATACCATAATATTATACATGATATCTATAAATGTCTGCGCAGCATACATACGTATATGCTATAATTATTATACATTATTACCATTACCGGAGGGATAATTTATGCATATAACAAAAGAAATATCCAGCCAGGTAAAAAAACCTTTTTACTTAAAAAGAATTGCCCATTTAAAGGAACGGGTCTTGTCAACAACGCCGGAAATGGATCTTGAGAATGCCAGGCTATTAACGGAAGGTTTTCGTGAAACCGAAGGTGAACCGCTGGTTCTGCGCAAGGCCAAGGCCTTCAGAACACAGTGCCTGCGAAAGACAGTTAAGATTTGGGAAGATGAACTGATTGTCGGTTGCCCTGGCAGTAAGATACGAGGCGGAATACTCTGTGCCGACTCCTGCTGGTCTGTTCTCGATCGGGAACTGGAAACCATTAGCTCCCGCAAATATGATCCATTTTATTTAAAACCAGAAGATAAATTGATGTTTGAAAAAGAAATCAAACCTTACTGGGCCGGTCGATCTAATTATGAAGAATGGCTTGCCCAGATCCCCGACTCTACCCGTACCTTGCGCGATCACGGTGTTGTTTACATTGACCGTAAAGCGGTTCGTGGCTGGGGTGAAACAACAGCCGGTTATGAATGGCTGATCAGGGAAGGGCTTTCCGGTATTGTAAAAACCATCGAAACAGAACGCAAAAAACTTGACATTACCCGACCGGGGGAATATGAAAAAGACTACTATCTGAAAGCGCTGCTGGTCGTAGCCGAAGGCATAGCGGCCCTTGCCGAGAGATATGCCCTGGAAGCTGAGCATATGGCAGATATGGAGACAGATTCGCGCCGCCGGGAAGAACTAAGGCAGATTGCCGCAACTTGCCACCACGTACCGCTGCAACCGGCACGTACTTTCAGGGAAGCCTTGCAAGCACTTTATTTTTATCAAACCTGCATCTTTATGGAACAAAACGCAGCCAGCTATAACCCCGGACGCATGGATCAATATTTATGGCCTTACTTCCAGGCCGATCTTACCGAAGGCAGAATAAACCATGACGAAGCACAGGAATTACTTGATTGTCTATGGGTAAAATTTAGTGAGCCCTGCCTGTTTCAGGACGCTCAAACAGCCGAGTTTGCCGCCGGTTACCCGATGTTCCAAAATGTCTGTGTCGGTGGGGTAGACGAAACCGGCAAAGATGCTGTTAATGAGCTCTCTTACATGATTCTGCAGGCCACGATGGATGTGCAGCTCTACCAGCCTTCCCTTTCAGTACGCTACAACATGTCAAAAAATCCTAATTCATTTCTGCGCAAAATTGTTGAATTAATTAGCCTTGGAACCGGTTTTCCCGCCTTTCATAATGACGATCTGGGGATCTTGATGCTGATGAATAAAGGTATCCCCTTAAAAGAGGCATATAATTGGAACCCCTGTGGTTGTGTCGAAACCAATCTGGAGGGACGCCTGCGGCAGTATACTGCCCTGGCTGATATTAACCTCGGCAGTATGATAGAATTAGCGCTTAACGACGGGAAAAACCGTAAAAGCGGACTTTATATTTCTGCCCGCACCGGTGATCCTTCAACTTTTATTCGTTATGATCAATTCATGGATGCGGTCAAATCTCAGCTGGCTTACGCTACACACGCTGTGGTTGCAGGCAGTCATGTAATAGACGAAATCGGCTTCAACAGGCCTGTCCCTGCGCTATCGCTCACCTTCCGCAACTGCATTGAAAAAGGGCTTGATTATGCCTGGGGAGGTGCAAAATATAATACAGGTAATGGGATAATATTGATCGGAATTGCTGATCTGATCAACAGTATTGCAGCTGTAAAACATTTGGTTTATGAAAGTGGACTTGTCAGGATGAGTGAACTTGTCGAAGCCCTTGAATCAGATTTTGTTGGTTTTGACAAACTGCGAAAACTCTGCCTGACAGCTCCCAAATACGGTAACAATGAACCCCTTACAGACCAGATAGCAGGCGAAATATTTACTTTTATTGCAGACGAAATTGAAAAATACAGCAGCAAATTCGGCAAAATGACTCCAGGGATTCTTCCTGTGTCAGGCAATACCCCATTTGGTTTGGAGGTTGGGGCCCTGCCTTCGGGACGCAAAGCCTGGCAGCCGCTGGCTGACGGCATCAGTCCTAGCGGCGGCACTGATTATTGCGGACCGACAGCGGTATTGTCTTCAGCTGCCCATATCCCGCACGGTCGTTTTGTTCAGGGGACTTTATTAAACATGAAAATTGAGCCGGCTATGTTTAATACAGAAAACGGGATTAACCTGTTAATGGCTATGTTAAAAAGTATGTGCAGCTTGGGCGTCTATCATGTACAGTTTAATGTTATAGATCAGGAAACCCTTATTAAGGCTCAGCAAGAACCGGAACAGTACAAAGGCTTGCTGGTCAGGGTAGCAGGGTATACCGCTTATTTTACCGAACTGGGCAAAGATGTCCAGGATGAGATCATTGGAAGAACCGTGCTGCAGGGTATTTCTGTCGGATGATTAGCAGCCGGCAGGAAGTAACAAAGCCGGTAACCGGCAGCATCCTTCATGTTGAACGTGCCTCGTTGCATGATGGGCAGGGCTTGCGAACGGTTGTATTTCTAAAAGGTTGTTCCCTACGCTGCCCCTGGTGTTCAACCCCTGAATCTCAGAATCATAACCCCCAGCGTGGATACATAAAAGAGCGATGCACTCTTTGTAGTAGATGTATTGACGCCTGTCCCGAAAAAGCTCTCCGGTTTTCTGTGACAGAAAATAGAATTATAATCGACCGAACCATATGCAAGCTCTGTTTCATTTGTAAAGCCGTCTGCCTTCAAAATGCCATAAAAAAATACGGTTTTTATCTAACTGTTGACGAAACGATAATTCAGATCCGCAATGATGAAGTATTCTACTTTCACTCCGGCGGCGGAATAACAATCAGCGGCGGCGAACCTTTTAGCCAACCTGACTACACAGCTTCAGTGCTTAAACAATGTAAAATTCGTGGCATTCATACTGCTGTTGAAAGTTCCCTACATGCCCCATTTACAGAGATCGCCAAATCCCTGCCCTGGCTTGATCATCTTTATGCCGACCTGAAACAGATGGATGACCGTTTACACCAGCTTTATTTGGGCGATAGCAATCGCTTGATTCTGGAAAATATCAAAAAACTCAATAATTCGGGAGGCCCTCTGGCGATTACAATCAGACTGCCCTTAATTCCCGGCTTTAATGACAGTGATATCAACTTGAAGAAAACAGTTCAATTTTGCTTAAAACACCCTATTATAAGCGCCCTGGAAGTTTTGCCTTATCATCGGCTCGGCAGTGACAATTACCGGTATCTTGACCTTGATTACCAGTGCCGTGATCTAAAGCCGCCATCGGAAAAGTACCTTGAAGAAAAAACTTCTTTGATGCAAAATATTGCAGGCGCTTTGCCGGTAAAAACCGGAAGCGGATTATTCTGAGATGGAGGAAGAAAATGCGCGCAAAACAGGTTATCCATGTAGTCAGCTGCCATGCTGAAGGCGAAGTGGGAGATGTAATCGTCGGTGGAGTAGCTCCTCCGCCCGGTAAAACAATCTGGGAGCAATCCCGTTTTATTGCCACTGATCAAAAACTGCGTAATCTGATGCTTAACGAACCTCGCGGTGGTGTCTTTCGCCATATTAATCTGCTGGTACCGCCGAAAAACCCTAAAGCACAAATGGGCTGGATTATCATGGAACCAGAAGATACACCGCCGATGTCAGGTTCTAATTCGATCTGCGTTTCAACGGTTTTACTGGAAACAGGCATTATCCCTATGATAGAGCCGGTTACGAAGATGGTTTTGGAGCCTCCGGCAGGGTTAATAGAGGTAGTGGCCCGTTGCGAAAACGGCAAAGTTGTCCGCGTTACCGTTCGTAATGTTCCATCCTTTGTCGACAAATCAGGTGCCACCCTGGAAGTTTCGGGAATCGGAACTTTGTTGGTCGATACGGCATATGGCGGTGACAGTTTTGTTATCGTTGATGCTGAAAGCCTTGGATTTAAAGTATCAGCCGATGAAGCACGTGATATAGTTGAAACAGGTATAAAAATAACCGATGCAGCCAACGAGCAGCTTGGTTTTTGCCACCCGGAAAATCCTGAATGGAACCACATTTCATTTTGCCAGTTTACAGCTCCCCTGACCACGGAAGACGGCATTTTACTAGGACGCAATACTGTTGTCATCCAACCCGGTAAACTTGATCGCAGCCCCACCGGTACCGGATGCTCAGCCCGCATGGCTTTACTACACCACCATGGGCTCTTGCAACCCGGGGATCAGTATATCGGTGAATCAATCATCGGTTCCCGTTTTTACTGTTCAATAGATTCTTTGACCAGGGTAGGTGAGCGACAGGCTGTTTACCCCCTGATTTCGGGGCAGGCATGGATAACAGGGATTCACCAGCATATAGTCGATCCGACCGACCCCTGGCCAGAAGGATACCGGATCGCTGATACCTGGCCACAGCTATGATTTTTCCTTAACAAAAAACCTCTTCAACTGATAAATAACGAACGTAACGACAAAAGAGACACCAAAAGTGGCGATTAAGCCCGGTATGCTTTCCATATACTCAGGCCTGGTTATCAGGATCAGGCCGAGAACCAGCATCAGTGTTCCGGCCACTAGTTTAAGTCCCCTGCCTTGATTTTCGGTTATTTTTGCCGCACGCATTTTGATTGCTGCCGCCAGAAAAATCACGACCTCATCCAGCAAGTAAATGAACAGGTAAATAATAAACAACAGGGCAAAATAGCTGGATGTTATGTCCATCCCGGTGATAATTGTACTCCAGATAATAGGGAAACCGGCAGTACAGGGTAGTTCTACCAAAGCTATACCCAAACCCATCAAAACTGTTGCACCAATCATCGGCAGTACGGAATCAGTATAAAATATTCTTCTGACCTGTCTATAAAACCTGGACTTGTGTTTTTCCGGAATTGAAAACGTTGGTCCTTCCAGTCCGACCCAAAAGTCTTTGATTCCAAAAAGACCAATCACGACAACAAAGATAGCGATAA
>CAYMDO010000047.1:0-10996 GCA_964389365.1 uncultured Syntrophomonadaceae bacterium | reverse complement strand
AAGGATAAAGCTGAGAAGACTTTATCCACAGTTTAAGAGTTGACAGTCTACTAGAAGTGCCCGGGGAGACTGAACACTGGACGGTAGTTTTTGAAAACCTGATTGACAATCAAATCCGTTACGCTGCCAAATAACTGGCGGTAAGCATAAGCCCGGGGGGAAAGAAACCGGAGAATCTTTTGCCCTGGTTCGTATCTGGAATGACGGCCCGCTGATAGATTAAGCTGTCATTGAGAAGCTTTTTCAAAAATTCAGTTCTGGCCCTGGCGGACATTATGGGCTTGACCTTTCCATCGTACAACGCTTAGTTCATCTTTATACCGGCCGGGTTTGGACCCAATATGAAGCAGGTGTTGTTGCATTTTATGTAGAAATTCCCGGTGGTAAAGTAATTATTACCGGACAGGAGGACGATCAGTGATGTCTGAAAACCGGGCCAAAAGAATGATCACCGTTAATAACCTGGTTAAAACCTACCACAGTGGAGGCCTGCCCTTTGATGCCCTGCGCTCGGTCAGCTTTAGTGTATCAGCAAATGAATACATCGGGGTTATTGGCAAATCAGGCGCTGGAAAAACAACACTGATCAATATGCTAAGCGGTGTGGATCAAATCACTGCCGGCGAAGTTCTGGTAAACGGCACGGCCGTTCACCAACTCAATGAAGACCAGCTGGCACTCTGGCGCGGCCTGAACCTTGGTGTTGTTTACCAATCATTTCATTTGCTTCCGATGCTATCCCTGATTGATAATATCACCCTGGCCATGGATGTTTGCGGAACCTACCGACACGGGAAAGCGGAGAAAAAAGCCATGGAACTGCTCGACAGCGTTGAACTGGCAGCCCATGCCCGTAAACTGCCTGCAGAAATCTCCGGTGGGGAAAAACAACGAGTAGCCATTGCCAGGGCTTTGATCAATAACCCAGCTGTAATCCTGGCCGACGAACCGACCGGCAGGCTGGATTCCGCAACTTCAGAGACTATTTTCAGGATATTTAACAATTTGATTGCCCACGGAAAAACTATCATCATGGTTTCGCACGATCGAACGCTGGCAAACCGTGTTGATCGTGTTTTCAATTTAGAAGA
The DNA here is from genome assembly GCA_964389365.1 of uncultured Syntrophomonadaceae bacterium. Lineage (GTDB taxonomy): Bacteria > Bacillota > Dethiobacteria > DTU022 > DTU022 > UBA993. The sequence goes on along the minus strand of CAYMDO010000047.1, from coordinate 9,905 downwards.
TGGGCAGATCATAAGTAATGGCGGCGTTGCACTATGACCAATGGCTTAACCAAAACAAACAACCTAACACCACTGATTGAAATGCACCGGGTTGGAAAAACCTTTTACAGCTCATCCGGCCATTTTCAGGCCCTTAAGAATATCGACCTCAGCTTTTACCAGGGAGAATTTATCGGGGTTATTGGCAAATCCGGCAGCGGCAAATCAACCCTTGTCAATATGATAACCGGTATTGATCATCCTAGCACTGGTAAAGTTTATGTTAATGGGGTAGATATTCATGCTATGCCTGAAAGTAAGCAAGCCCGCTGGAGGGGTAAATATTTAGGGGTTGTTTTTCAGTTTTTTCAGCTGTTACCCATGTTGACGCTAGCTGAAAATGTCTTGTTGCCTATGGATTTTTGTAATACGTATGACCCGGCCGAGAGGCCTGCCAGAGCAATTGCCTTGTTGAAAATGATGGGCCTCGATAAGTTAGCCCATAAAATGCCGGGTTCGGTATCTGTAGGGCAGCAGCAGAGTGCAGCCATTGCCAGGGCCTTGGCCAATGATCCGCCGATCATAGTTGCTGATGAACCAACTGGCAACCTCGATCAAAAAACAGCCGATTCAGTTTATAACCGCTTTTCGGCACTGGCTGCTGAGGGGCGCACCATAATTATGATTACCCATGATCCCGAAATAGCTCATCGCCTAACGCGCACCGTCACCCTAAAGGACGGCGAAGTTGTCAACATAGCTACTGCAAAAATTTTAATTCCCGCCGGCAAAACAACTAACAATCAGGGAGATCCAACCTGATGAGACCACGATGGCGCAAAGTTGTTGCCGACTGGCAGAGCAACTTATCCCGCTTCATTCTGGTAACCCTGTCATTAACGGGTGGCCTTTTCTCTATTGGTATAATAACCGGCGGTTATGTAACAACTTTAGACGATATGGAAAGCGGGTACAATGCAATAAACCCCTCCGCTATCCGGATCAGGGCCGGAGCCTTCGACCAAAACATGATTGATCATGTTCAGAGTTTGGATGGTGTAGTTGCCGCCGAAGGTGAAAAGATGCTGTTTGCACAACTGCTTACTGTTGATGGAGAATGGCAGGATATCATAATCCGCGTATTACCGGAAGAAGAGCAGAGAATAAATATAGTCGAGTTGATTGAAGGTAGGCTACCACGGAAACATGAGATCATTTTTGATATACACCGTAAAATTGATCATGAAATCGGCGATATGGTAACAATTCAGACTGCCGCCGGCCAAAAGGGGCAGCTGCAATTTACCGGAACTGTGCGCGACCAGACTATCGGGGCTTTAAGCGGCAGCTATTTTATTGCCCCGGTTTACGGTTATATTACTTATGATACCCTGACCTGGCTGCACCAGGAAAAACAACATGAAGTGCTGTTGGTCACTGTCAACCCGGAACTCTCAGCAGAAAATTACCAAACCCTTAAAAATGATTTGACCGGGCTGATCAAGCAGAGCGGCCACTATATTTTTACGATTACCGATATGCGTGACAAAGATCACCCAAACAGTGGATATGTTCGTGCTGTATCCAATTTGCTGGCCTTACTAGGGCTTCTATCTGTATTGCTCAGCGGCTTTCTGGTTTACAATGCTATGACGGCTTTACTGGCCCAACAGATGCAGCATATCGGTATTTTAAAAGCAATCGGAGCCCGCCAGGGTAGCATTATCAGGATGTATATGGTATTTATTTTTATATTCGGCCTATTAGCACTCATTATAGCAGTGCCCATGTCTGCCCTGGCAGCGCAAACATTGGGGCAATTCCTCGGTCTGCGCCTGAATTTCAACTCCGGTGAACTACGCCTGGTTCCCATTGCAGTTATCATACAGACAGTCATTGCTATCTTATTGCCACAGGCTGCAGGTATTATCCCCATCCTGAAAGCATCTAAGGTAAGCGTGCAAGTTGCGATAAACTCTACCGGCATTCAAATTGATGAATTTGGCAAAAGCAAGCTGGATCGCCGGTTGGAGAAAATAAAACATATCGGGCGGCCCCTGTTAATTTCTTTACGCAACACTTTCAGGCGCAAAAGCAGGCTGATCTTAACCCTGATTACTTTGAGCCTGGCCGGAGCGGTTTTTATCGCCACTTTCAATGTGCGTGCTTCAGTAGAAAAGTATATAGAGAAAGTAACAGCTTACATAATGGCCGATATTAACCTTGATTTTGACCGTAGCTACCGTATTAGTGAAGTTGAGTCCGTTGCATTAACTATCCCGCAGGTAGCGGTAGTTGAACCGCGCAGTACGGTGACCGCACAGCTGTTAAATGATCGGGAAGAAGCCCTGGAGACAGTTGAAATATGGGGCACTCCACCTGAATCTTCAACAATTGTACCTATATTACTTGATGGCCGCTGGATAGTTTCCGGTGATCGAAACGCTATCGTTTTAAATGAAGCTTTTATATCCAACTACCCCGAACTTCAGGTAGGCGATACAGTTAAATTTAAAATCAAGCATCGAGAAATAAGTTTTGTTATTGTTGGTTTTTTCCAGTTCATCGGCAATGACTTTTTCCTGGCCTATGCACCAATTGACTATATAAACGAGGTAAGCGGGAACCGAAATAAAGCTGCTAATTACCAGGTAGTTGCAGATGTGACCATTGTTGAGCAAAATCAAGAAGAAGCCCTAGCTCACACTTTAGATGAAACTTTCCGTTCATCCGGTTTCGCAATCAGGAGCGCTTCTACCAGTAAAAGCATTCGCGGTAATGCAACGCTAGGCCTTGATACAATGACTTTTTTCCTGTTGATCATGTCCGGGTTAACTGCTTTGGTTGGCAGTATCAGCCTTACCGGTACTATGGGGATGAATGTTATGGAGCGTACCCGTGAAATAGGGGTCATGCGCGCCATAGGCGCAATCGATCGGCAGGTAATGAAACTGGTGCTTACCGAAGGTGTGATTATTGGTTTGATCAGTTGGTTTATCGGCGTACTGTTGGCTTTCCCGATCAGCTACCTGATGTCATATATCATTAACATATCGATCTTCGGCGTAGCCGGCGAATTCTCTTTCACAGCTGCCGGTTTTATTATCTGGCTCGGTATTGTGCTGATTCTTTCGGTAATAGCCAGCCTGATCCCGGCTAATAATGCCGCCAGACTGACAATCCGGGAGGTGCTCTCCTATGAATAAATGCCAGCAGTACGACTGATTTGAATTACCGTCAGATGTGCATGAAATTGCTTGTAACATGGAGGGTAAAAAATGAAAAAACGCTTGTTTTTAATGCTTACGGTTTTGGTGATCGTTTTTTCTGCAGCAGGCTGTTATCTTATTCCAACGGAAACAGAACAAGAATCAACACCGGCACCGGCACCGGTAACAGATGCCGGGGTAATTGCGGAAGCTAACCTTGTTCCGGCAAAATACAGCGCACTGCGATTTGCCTTACCAGGAAAAGTTGCAGAAATAAATGCAGCAGAAGGTGATCTCGTAGAAGAAGGCCATGTTTTAGCCCGCCTTGGCAATGTTGAATCTCTGGAAGCTCAACGTCTGGCTGCTGATTTAGCTGTTGTGGAAGCGGAGCTGCGGCTTAAAGAAGCAAAGCGGTATAATACTGATATTGATTCAATAGATTTAGCAAAAACTGCAGTAGATGCAGCAAAAAGTCAGCAATTGGCCGCCCAAAAAACTCTGGATAACGCCAAATCTGCCGGTTTCGAGCCGCTCGAAGCACAACTGTTGGCGGCTGATCTGGCGGTTATGGAAGCTGAACAAAATTTAAACGGGTTAGAAAAGCACGGTGCTGATCAGGATACGCTTGATTTAGCGGAAGCTGCTTTGGATACTGCAAAAGGCCAGCAGAAAGCTGCACAAAGAGCCCTGGATGACGCTAGCACAGCCTCTTACGAACCACTCGAGGCACAGCTGGCCGCAGCTGATTTAACAGTTATGGATGCTAATAATAAGCTGAGTGAATTGGAAAGGAAGCGTCTTGATCAGAATGATGTTATACTTGCACAAGCTGCATATAACCTGGCTAAGGGTCAACAGCGGGCAGCCCAAAAGGCTTTAGAAGAAGATATAAAGCTTATAGCCCCGTTCGACGGCAAGGTAATACGCATCGATCTGGAAGAAGGAGTTTATGCATCACCTGTTGAAACGGCCGTTATCCTTGCTGATACATCTGCTTGGTATCTGGAAACCGTTGATTTAGATGAAAACGAGATAGTCAGGATTAATAAAGGGGATCAAGTAGAAATATTTTTTGATGCCCTGCCAGGTCAACGTTTCACCGGCGAAGTTGAATCGATTAGCGAATATTTCCTTGAACACTATGGAAATATCACCTATGTGGTTCGCATCAACCTCATAGAAAAAGATGATCGGTTACGATGGGGGATGACAGCAGAAATCAGGTTCCCGGAATGACCAATAATCTAACATTTATGATCATCGATCACGGATATTGCCTGGGTGTATAATTTAATATCTGCACTATTGTTGATCCAGCCAGACAAGCACCTCGCATATCCAAGTGGTATTGCAAGCCAGTTATTAAAGTATTGCTGTAAAAAACCACCCGATCATGATACCTTTAATAATCAGCTTTACAGGCACCGCACTCCAGAAACCGAGGGAAGCGCCCACCCCGGATCTGATGGCTTGATCGGTCCGCCGCCTGAAGATGTAGTCAGCTAAAGCAGCCCCAATAAAGGGCCCGATTAATAGGCCGACAGGGAAGAACAGCAGGCCGATCAACAAGCCTGCGGCAGAACCCCACATTGCAGCCTTGGAACCACCAAAATAGCGGCTGCCAAAAGCTGTTGTCAGGTAGTCAACCCCAATCACGGCAAAAGCCAGAACGATTTGGCCGATAAAAAAATAAAGGCTAAGTTTGTCGAATCCTGCAATGAAACCATAGATAACCATGCCGACAACAATCATCGGCGCTTCCGGAATAATTGGCAGCAGGGTTCCGACAACGCTGGCTAAAAAAAAGATCGAAACAACGATAATTGCTATAGTATCGGTCATCTAATACCTCCAGCTAAAAGTCAAAACTTTTGCAAGCCTTGGTATTCCCCGGGCAATATCATCCAGACCAGGTTGCGAGTAGCAGAGCCGCATCTGGTTATTGCCCCCTTCACCGGTATAAAATGCAATCCCGGCTACATAGGCAACCCTGGCTTCCTCAATACAACGAGGCAGAAGCTGAGCCGTATCAATATCAGGTGGGAGAGTAACCCAGGTGTAAAACCCTCCCTCAGGATTGGTCCAAGTTGTTCCGGCAGGAAATTCACCGGCAAGCAAATCAAGCGTTAATCCGGCCCTTTCCCGTAGCAAATGAACCGTTTTATTAACTTGCTTCTCAATCAAGCCTCGTCGGCCAAATTTCAGGGTCAGCAGCTGCCCGAAGGAGTTAGAGCACTGATCCATACCTTGACGCACCAAGATAGCCCGCTCGATGATCTCTGCTGCAGCTTGAATCCAGCCAATACGGATTCCGGGTGAAAGAATTTTAGAAAAGGTGCCGAGGTAAATAACATTTTGGCCACTATCAAGGGTTCGGAGAGTTGGTATCTCTTCCCCGGTAAAACGGAGTTCACCATATGCGTTGTCTTCAATTATTAAGAACCCATAACTTTGAGCTAACTCCAGTAGTTCCTGCCGCCGCCGATAAGACAACGTCTGCCCGGAAGGATTCTGAAAGGTGGGTACCGTGTACAGCAGTTTTGGCAGGGAGCCCGAATGCCGGTGCTGTTTAAGCAATTCGGCCAGCCGAGCAGTGTCAAGCCCTTCGGCATCGACGGGGATAGTATCGATCCTGACATCATAAGCGGAAAATGTTCTTAATGCCCCAAGATATGTTGGAGCTTCGACGATAATCCGGTCGCCACGGTTCAGAAACAGACGCCCTAGAATATCCAATCCCTGGAGAGAACCGCTGGTTACCATAATCTCACCGGTATCTGCCGGTATTCCCAGGTGTGTCTGACGCTCAGCCAGAAACTCCCGGAAAACTGAAAACCCAGGAGTAGGACTGTACCCGAGCACAGCATAAGGCTCTTCAGCCAGCAATTGCTTGGTTATTTCTGCTGCTTCTTCAGGCAGAAACATTTCAGGAGCGGGAAAACCACCGGCAAAAGATATAACGTCTGGCCGCTCTGTCAATTTGAACAATTCAACCAGGGCGTTACTTGCTGGTTGGCGTGTCAGGCCGGAAAAGTGATCTTGAAAAACCAATGGTTTGCCTCCGCAGCAACTGTGTATAAGGCAAGCATATCCACTTGAGGTAGCTTGAGGTAAGTATAGCAACCTTTTATCCGTGCAGTCAACAACACGCAATACGATACAAAAACCGATCGAAAAAAATCCGGTCGAGTTAAGACCTTGGCAAATAGAGATAAAATGTAGTTCCTTCTCCAGGCGTACTGGCTACCCGAATCAGACCTCCTGCTGTGCGGACCAACTCCCGAACCAGGGCCAGGCCGATCCCAGAACCACCTCTGCCGCTGCTCCGCTCTCGCGCTTGATCGATACGGAAAAACCGCTCGAAGATGTATGGCAGCAACTCAGGGAATATGCCGATACCGTTATCGCTAATTTTTATCATCAGCAGGTCACTTAAAACCTGGGCATCATCAGTCCTGGAAATTCCTTCCTGTCCAAAAGGGGCTATCGCCTGCACATCAAATTCCGGTTCAGAGCATAGGGCTAAAGTAACAGTGCTTCCGAATTCTGAATAACGGAAAGCATTATCTAACAGGTTGCCAATCACTTTACTCAAGCTAGCCGGATCCTGGTCGGAAAAAAGCCTCTCCTCCGGAAGTTCCAGATTTAAGGCGATCGATTTTTCTTTGAACAACTGTTTAAACAGAGCCGCCTTATCCGATAAAAACCGGTTCAGCTCAATTCTTTCCCGCTTCATAGTACTGCTGTCTGCACCTTCCGCTTTGGTCAGTTCATCTAAATCAGAAGCCACCCGGTTGAGATGCATAATCTCTTCCATTAAAATATCCAGGTGTTTTTTATCCGGAGGAAGCACGCCATCGCCAATCGCTTCAACATAGCTGCGTAAAGTAGTAAGAGGAGTGCGCAGTTCGTGAGCCAGGTCGGCCACCGAGCGTTTACGCAGCATCTCCAGTTCCTCCAGCTGGCCGGACATCCGGTTAAAACTGGACGACAATTCTGCCAGTTCCCTGTTCTCATATGGCGGAAGTTTGCGGCCATATTCTCCGCGAGCAATAACAAGGGCAGCATCGGCCACTTCTTCCAGCGGTTTTGAGATACGGCGTGAAAGCAGAACCCCCAGGATCAGGGCTGCGGTGACAGCCAGAATGCCGGTCATCAACAGCGAACGGAAAATTGTGCTTTTAAAAACAAGGTCCTGTTCCTGCCAGGCTGTACCTTTCTCAAAAGCCATGTGAAAAATGAACAACTTCCCTACCTCTTTCTGTTCGCTGTTCAGTTGGTACTGGTATGCTGCTGATTGATCCAAGTTAATTTCACCTATGCTTGCTGTCATCATGTGCCTGCGCCGCCCCTGACCGCTGTCAAAAACATAATTTCCGCCTTCGTCAACCAACACCAGGCGTGTGTTGGTGCTCAGTGCAATATGAAAAAGCGGCATCTGTATCCCTGACCAATTGTCATTCTCTTCGTAGTAGTCGAGTACGGCGGAAACTATCCGCAGATTAAGTGCCTCTTCACGCTCATAAATATATCTCTGCAAATGCTTTTCCAACGAATAGTTGAAAACCATCTGAAAAAGCAATAATGTGGCCCCGGACACACCCAAGAAGTAAAGCGCCAAACGAACCCAAAGCGGTTTTTTATATTTTATGTTACTGTTCGTCATATTTATAACCTACTCCATAAACTGTTTTTAACACCGGGGCAACGCCTGCTGCCTGCAGCTTCTGTCGAAGGTTCTTAACATGAGCATCAACAGACCGGTCTTCGCTGAAGCTGTCATACCCGAAGAGCGCTTCCGTCAGCTGGGCCCGCGAAAAAACCCGGCCGGGGCGGCGTGCCAGGTACGCAAAAAGGTGGAATTCGGTAGGTGTCAGAGACAGGTTCTTTTTATTCCAGGTCAGGCTATGCGCTAGTACGTCAATAACCAAACGTCCATCAAGAAGTTCAATGACATCTGTCAGCAAACCAGGCTCAGTTTCGCTGCGGCGCAGTATTGTTTTAACCCTGGCCAGCACTTCCTGCGGGCTGAATGGCTTTAGTACATAATCATCGGCGCCGATGCCAAGACCGTTGATCAGGTCTTCCTCGGCAGTTTTAGCTGTCAGCATGATGATTGGCACCCTTGATCCTTCTTGGCGCAGGCGGTGGCACACGTCCTCTCCGCTTAAAACAGGCAGCATCAGGTCGAGAACAATAACGTCTGGCCCTTCGCTGCGAGCTAGGAATAATGCATCCTGCCCGTTGAAAGCTGTGACAACAGAAAACCCATCTTTTTCAAAATAGGCTTTAAGCACAGCAGCTATTTTTTTCTCGTCTTCTACAATAAGAATTTTCTGTTTTCCCATTTGGCTCCACCCCGGATCCAGATTTGTCATGTTAATATATTAAACAAATGCCCGAAAAAAGGAAAGCCGCAGTCAGCGGCTTTCCCCCAGGCACGGTTCAGCTGTTTATGCACTTTCACAGCCAGACTTATTATCTCCAACAATGACCGAAGCCACTGCCGGGACCGCCCTTGCCAAAGCGGCCAAGCTCTCCGGGGCCACCCACTAAGCCACACTCGAGTTTCAGTTTATAGCGTTCCTGAATCCTTTTGATTATTACATCGCCTTCTTCCCCGGTCAGGTAACCAAGTTCAACCTGCCGCTCTACTATCTTGATCCGCAGCTGGTGAATCTGTTCATAAAGGGATTCCAATTCCCGATCACCCTCCTGGGCAAATGCTGATAATGGCACAATCATGCTTAACGCCAAAACAACAAGCAATGAAGCAATTATTATCTTTTTAGCCATCTGTAACACTCCTCTCTTTTTTATAACCTATCTGCATTATAGAATTTAATTATGAAGATCCTGTGAAGAGATCAGGCAGGAATAATGAAGAAGCCCAAATACAGGCCAGGGGTTGCAGGCAACTTTTCCCTTTCAGATATGGCCAATAAATCTGCTACAACCTCCGCCCGGGGACTTTGTTGAATCATAGTTTGCATTGCCGTTAAACGGCAAGATCAAAACCCTTTAGATATTACTTCAGGTGCTGTAAAAGTATCAGGCTATATTTTTACCGCCGTACCGTAAGCCAGAATTTCAGCCATCCCGGAAGCAATCTGTGATGAGGCAAAACGAATTCCAATTATAGCATTTGCACCCAGTATATTAGCCTCATGGACCATATCATCAACAGCTGCTTCACGAACGCTGGTCAGAAGATCTGCATATTCCTTGACTTCCCCGCCAACCAAATTCCTCAGGGCTGCCAGAATATCGCGACCTACATGAGCCGCCTTAACCCTGTTACCCCGTACGATCCCCAAGCACTTCATATTCAACTTTCAAATCTGTTGCCGTAAGTAGCATTTGTTTTTTTATTTCCTCCTTATACGATGATTTTTTACCGTCCCCCGTGGTTAATCTAACGGGCTAAAATTAAAGGTTTTCGTTAACTATTGCTTATTCAGGGAGCTGAATTAACTGCAAAACACCTAAAAATCCATCCCCGCAAATATCCGCAGACCGGTTATGAACAATAAGACATTAACGAGCAGACCGGTTACCAGAAAAGGCCAGAACAGTAATAACCCGCACTGCCCTTATTGTAAAGCACAATTAAGCTTGCCAGCCTGTTTTTTGTGCGGGTCAAAACTGGATCAAACAACTTATATAACTTGCATTCAACACCCCAAAAATTCCCTTTTCGCCTAATTATACAATAGG
>CAYMDO010000046.1:0-11046 GCA_964389365.1 uncultured Syntrophomonadaceae bacterium | reverse complement strand
TGCTTGGTGGTGTGGGAGGGTCGGCGGCTTTACGGTCGCCCCCTATCCCGATTTTAATAAGGCAGCTGTGCTATAATAGACCGGGAGGCCATAACGTGAAGAGAGATCATGCCGACGAGGAATATATGGCGAAAGCGGTCGTGCTTGCCAGGAAAGCCGCCGCTCACGGCGAAGTGCCGGTCGGGGCTGTCCTGGTACGGGGTGGACTGGTAATTGCCGAGGCATTCAACCGCCGCGAAGAATTTGGGGATGCCACTGCTCATGCCGAGATGCTGGCGATCAGGGAGGCCTGTATGCTGTTCGGTGGCTGGCGGTTAAGCGGCTGCACCCTATATGTAACCCTGGAGCCCTGCCCGATGTGTGCAGGGGCTATGGTTCAATCGCGCATCGATCGTTTGGTTTACGGAACAGCCGATCCCAAGTCGGGGGCGGCCGGAACCCTGTACGACCTTCTACGTGACTCCCGCCTGAACCATCGGCTCGAAGTAACCGGCGGTGTTTTGGAAGCCGCATGCGCCGGCGTACTGCAGGAGTTTTTCCGGCAGCGTCGAAAATGCCGGCAGACTAGCTGACTGAAAGCCGTTGCGCTTAACTTTACAAAAACAGCCGGACTATTGTAAGATATAAACCGTAGATGGAGAGATGGCCGAGCCCGGTTGAAGGCGCACGACTCGAAATCGTGTGTGCTGCAAGGCACCGTGGGTTCAAATCCCACTCTCTCCGCCAGCACGGGAAAGCGCGAATCTCGCAGATAAAGAAGATACGCGCTTTTCCTTAGGGAAGGTAAACAAGATTAGCAAACCTGTTCGGAATGATCGGGGAAATTCATGGTTGGGAAATCCCTTTCAGCATACACCCGCTTGCTTTTACTTTTGGGTCAATAGTCAAAAAACCGTGGGTGGCAAATGATCTCATCGTAACCAGGGAAATACTCTTTCTTGCCGTTCTGGCAGACCATGATGCTATTGACGGTGCACCGGCGACCAGGGCATTGCCCTGCCTGAAAAATCTGGTTGACAACTGCTACGGTTTAGAACAATAACAAAGATGAGCTTACCTGAATTTTGTATGCAGCAACAATGTTTTTTTATCAGGCCTGTAATTTTAAAGCCGCCCGATGATAAGCGGTTTCCAATTCCCTCAGATTTTCAAGGTTATCGGCTATTTCCCCGAAAATGAACTTCTTTTTCCCGGAAACTGCTTTTAATGCTTCTGCCAACCCTGTCCAGGCGGATGCCGCACCGCGCATCATCCCGGGTAACCCCAGCTGCCGGACTTGGGGCACGTAAAAAGCAGCTTCATCTAAAAAGCGGCTGTACAGCAGCCGGAATCCCCCGCCACCGGTTCCCCTGCGCTCAATCACCTGGTATGCAAAACGCGCTGTCCACTGCCAATCTGAAAAATCTTCCCACCCGGCGAGTTCACTGTACCATTTTTCCAAAGCACTGACTCCGGAATACTCCGTTCCGCTTTCCAGCAGCGCCCTGCTGTTGTCCGTAACCGATCTTTTGATAACTGCCGCTATATCGGAAGGCAAGGCAACTGTTTCAGGGGCATAGAGGTTTCCCTTGCTCTGAAAAATCCCGTTACTGCAGTACCGCGCTTTCTGTAAGTCGGGAAAAGGCACCCCGATCAATCCCTTTTTTTCTGTATCGCTTACCCAAAACAACTTTGTTTTGGCATTATAACCCCAAACGGTAATGACGTGGCCCGGAAAATGCGTTTTGGATTGGTAATATGGCAGATAATAGATGTCAGTTTGCAGCAGCACCGGTATGCCGCTGTCTAATTTACGGATCAGGGCTGTCTCGCTTTCTTCCGGCTGGCCGTACTGCTCCCACCGGAAGGGGCAGTCTAAGCGATTAAAAAACTGTGCTTCCAGGTCTTCGGATCGCACATGAACAATGCGGCTGGGCGATAAACCCGGGGCGCCGATATACCAGATGCCCAGCCCGGCCCCGATGCCAAAACAGATCTCCTCGCTCCAATCGATGCCATGGTAGTTAACAATGTTCCTGATACCGGTACTGGCACAATGGTGTCCGGGAAAGTGCCTTACATTTTTGATCAGCAAAATATGCCCTCCCCTTGTTATGCAGATATATCGTCTCATAACCTGTGCAGTTGCAATACTTCTGTTTCATTATTCAAAGAAACCGGCTTGCTGATTGAACGGGCATCAGCATGTCGCGGCATATTATTCCAGGAACCAGGTTAACCGCATTTCAGACAGTACCCTTCCTTTTGTTCCTTACATAAACGCGCGCATTTTCCATGCTGCCAAAACCGGAAAACATGTTATTTGCCTTTTCTTTCTCCACCTGTTTGGAATTTAAGCCATCGTAGTGTGCCTCTTTCAGAAGTTTCCGGTAATTTTCCAGGCGCTTTTCTGATATCTTCCCCGCATCGATAGCCGCTTTTACAGCACATTGAGGTTCAACGGTGTGTGAACAGTCGGCAAACCGGCAGCGCGCTGCCAGGGCATCTATATCGGAGAAGGATTTGGCAAGATCAGCCAGCTCCACTCCTAACTCTTTCATACCCGGAGTATCAATCACAACACCGCCGGATGGGATCTCGATCAGTTCGCGCCTGGTTGTTGTATGGCGGCCTTTTTCATTTTTACGGATCGTCCGCGTTTCAAGCAGTTCACTGCCGGCAATTAGATTGATCAAGGTAGATTTACCAACACCTGATGAGCCGATAAATGCAACTGTCTTGCCGGTAATGATAAACCTGCGCAAAGGGTGATAGCCATTTTCTGTCAAGCTTGATGTGACCAGCACTTCTACACCGGCAGCAACCGCTTTGACCTCAGCTGTCCTTCTATCCAAATCGCAGCACAGGTCTGCTTTAGTCAACACAACCACCGGTTTCGCCCCACTGACCCAGGCAATCGAGAGGTAGCGCTCAAGCCGCCGGAGGTTGTAATCACTGTTGAGGGCCATGCAGATAAATACTGTATCAATGTTCGCTGCAATAATTTGAGACTTCCGGCCAGTACCGGCTGCTTTTCTCGCGAATACGCTTTTTCGCGGCAAGACATGATAAATAATAACTGCCTGGCTGGAGTTTTCCGCTTCCCGGTTTATCAGCACATAATCACCAACCGCGGGGAAATCCGCAGCTGTTTTTAAGCTGTGGCGCAGCTTCCCGGCAATACTGGCAATAACATCAATATCGCAAGCAGCAACCCGGTACAAATCTTTGGATTGCATAACCACCCGGCCAATCGATAAATCTTCATATAAAGCTGCTTCCCTGATCAGCTGTTCTGTTATGCCTAAATTGGCCAACCTGTCATTAACATAATCACTCATAGCACATTTCCTGTTCTTTTTTTATGTCTTGTTTTTGCTGCGAGCCATTTGCGATCTTGGAAAATGCCTGATAAATAAGCGCCAGCGGTCACAGCAAAGAAACCTTTACCCCAGCCTGGGTCTATAAAATAAGGCTTTTGTAGTTGTAGAAAAAGGGAAAAGTCGAAACAGACCCCATGAGTTATCAGAAAATTGGCTAGAGCGGATCTATTTGGTATATTATTCAATGTCAGCAATAAAAAGGGAAATCAACTCCTTATGTCGAACTAGTTTTTTAGCGAAAAGACCAGACAAAGGAGGATTTCCCATGGCTATTATATCACAACAAAGACAAATATTTGACCGGACCGAGCTAGAAATTTTAGGTGACTTGGATAAGGTTGCAACTGGTTTTAAAATATATGCCCGATGAAAGGCTGATGCAGCATTTAGAAAGAAACAGGGACCGTAAATGTGACGACTACCCGGTCAGAGCGATCTGGAACTCGATTTTAGCCGGCGCCATTTGCCAGCACCCTTCTGTCGAGAGCTTAAGAAGAGAACTTTAACGCAACAGCCAGTTACGAAGGCTCTGTGGGCTGGCCGAGGATAAAGTGCCCACATCATCAGCATACAGTCGTTTTCTAAATAATCTTTTCAACCAGGAAGAGCTGATTGAAGAGATCTTTGAAAGTTTAGTTGGTCAGTGCTACGAGCTGTTACCTGGCTTTGGTAAACACCTGGCTTTAGACGGCAAAGTTATTGACTCCCATTCAAGAGGCAGAAGCAAAGCCGCCGGCAAAGACGGGCGCCGCGATTTAGATGCCGACTGCGGGGTCAAAGAATACAAAGGTATGCGCGAAGACGGTACCCTCTGGGAGAAATTAGCCATCTGGTTCGGCTACAAGCTACACCTTTTAATTGATGCCGATTATGAACTGCCGCTAGCCTTTAGCGTGACTACGGCTTTCTGCTCCGAAATTACGCAGGCCCACCTGTTAGTTGAAACATTAGCAGACAAAAGACCGCAGATCTTAGAAGCCGCAGAGTATTTTAGCGCTGACCGCGGTTATGATGACGGCAAACTGATCGGCAAGCTATGGGACACTTACTCGATTAAAGCGGTCATTGGGATTAGAGACCTATGGCGAGATAAAGAAAAGCCAGGCCTCTGAAGGATTTAGACAATATTGTTTATGATTACCAGGGGACCGTTTACTGTTGTTGTCCCCGGGATTCCACTTAAGAAAAATGGCCCATGGTGGATTTGAGCAGCAAAGAGAGGCTCTTAAATACCGCTGCCCGGCCAAACATTATGGGCTTAAGTGTGAGGGCGAAAGAAAGTGTTTGGTTAAGAAAAGTTTTCGCCTTCCACTGGCTTTCGACAGAAGAATCTTTACCCTGTTGGACCGGTCCAGCTACAAATGGAAAGACCTTCATAAGACATAAGTTTTTCTATTGACGTTTTATGATACAATGATACTAAAGTTTCACAGAGGAGGCTAAAAACATGAATTGTCCCCTATGCAATGTTGGATTAAAGATGACGGATCGGCAAAGCATTGAAATTGATTATTGTCCGCAGTGTCGGGGAGTTTGGCTCGATCGTGGCGAGCTGGATAAAATAATTGAAAAATCTATGACAAATGAACCCATACAACGGTATTCAAATGAACCGAGAAACTATGATAACCGCGACAACTATAAAAATGATGAAAAATATTTAAAGCGAAAGAAAAAAAGCTTCCTTGGCGATATTTTCGACTTTTAGTAAAGTCAACCGTTCTGTATTAACGTTAAGAATATCAATTCATATGCAGCCGATCAGAGTATAATTGCAGCTAAAAGTAGAACCGGAGACGTATCCGTTTTCTGCTTTTTTCCCGCCTGCTTATCGTTAGCAGTTCCACGGTAAGCGTCTAATGAAAGGGCAATCGCATCAATATGGTAAAACGAGCCAAAAGGCGCTGCGAAAAGCGCGGAAAGCCGGCACAGACGGCAACGGTAAGCAATAGATTTACCGGTATTTGCAGTAAAAAGTGCAAAGAGGCATAGCAAACCGGAGTATATTCTGCTGCTGAAAACAACCCTTGTTTACTGAAAATCTGAAGCTGTGATAGCTAGTTGCTGCTACCCGGAACGACTTCAAAGAGCAGCCTGCATACAGCGTCCGGAGTATTACGGTAATATGTTTGCTTTGCCCTGACAGACATACTTTGAACGTCGTTATTAAGTTTTAACAGATCATACACGATTTTTCGCATCAGACTTATGTTTTTTGCTGCGTGACCTTTTCCTGCCGTGCAGCGGTCTTCCCGCAAGGCATCATCGAGCACCCAGTGCAAACTGTTTGCAATCGCCCGGTGGTGCCTTGAAAAACAGGCAAACTCTTCAGCATTCATTGGCCTGCTGATGATGTAGCATTATGTTTCTACTGTGGGTTCTTCATCGATAATCTTTCCGTCTTCGCCGCGATGGATGACCAGGCGTTCCCTGACCACCATGCCAGCAGCCGCTACATCGGACCATTCATCTACCGGCAAGACAAAGTCTGCGCCTTTGCCAAGCAGAATTTTGGTAATATCCTTTTGGCATCCGCTGGCGTTTGTGGTCACAACGGCCCCCTTTAGATCCAACCAGTCCAGCAAATCAGGAATCCCCTTGATTTCGTTTGTCTTTGCGTCCATTCTTAGTTGCCCGATGCAAATACCGGTGTCTACCATGAGGGCATTGATCAGCATTGGTACTTTTTTGCGATATACTTTTTCGCAGGCAGCGCGGATTGCTTTCCCGTCAATGGCCGCATGCTTCCCCTGGGGGCGTGTCAGGTCGGCGAGCCACTGCATAAAGCATTCGAGGAACTCTGCCGGATTGATGATGCTAAAAGCCGCGCTGAATGAGTCATGCGATGGAACGCCGTTTTCTAACCCGGCAACTCGGTGAAATAGGCCTCATTAATTCCCCTATCCACAGATTTACTTACTATCGTTGGCTTTTCAGTTTATTAATATTCTTTTAAGTGATTGCCCTGCCTGCAGGGAAAGTGGTGTTGAAAGGTCTCTTTTTTCATTGTATAATAATCGCGGCACTGGATTAACCGGATAACCGGTTGCCGGATATGGAGAGATGGCTGAGTTGGTCGAAGGCGCTCGCCTGGAAAGCGAGTAACGGTGTTAAGCCGTTCGAGGGTTCGAATCCCTCTCTCTCCGCCATTTCATTCAAGTTTGGCCGCGCTAGACGGGGAGTTAGCGGTGCCCTGTACCTGCAATCCGCTATAGCGGGGTTGAATTCCTGCCCCCGGTTGTGCAATTTCAGGGTCAGCGCCCGGTAAGTGGTGTTGAGAGCCCGGTCCCGTGCGGCGCAGACTCATGAACCCCGTCAGGTCCGGAAGGAAGCAGCGGTAAGTGAGCATTTGCGGGTGCCACGGGGGAGCCGGGTTGGAGCTAACTGCCCGGCCAGCGCCTGGAACTGACGGTCAAAGGCAGGTGCGCGGCCATTAATTTTAATGATAAACCGGGCATGATTCTCTTTCCTCCTGATTTCAGCCTGACCGGTATCCCGGCCATACTGCTGCGCCCACTCGCTTCTGCGGGAGTGGCAGTTTTTGTTATATCCACGATTGATGCCGATTACTTGATGGTGAAAGGTGAAAAACCGGCAGAAACATTCAGAGCACTCCGCAACGTTGCAAAAACAGATTGCTGATCAAGCTGAGGTGTAACCTTACAAGTTGACTTACCTGAGTTTATACAGACGACGCAGGCCGCTGACTTTTGCCGATATGACCGGGCAGGAGCATATCACTCGCACGCTCGGCAATGCCCTTTTACATGATCGGTTGGCCCATGCTTACCTATTTTGCGGCCCCCGCGGAACCGGAAAGACCACAGCGGCTAAAATACTCTCCCGGGCGATGAACTGCGTCACCTTCCCTACAGCCGAGCCCTGCGGAAAATGCATACCCTGTTTAAATATTGCTTCCGGGGTATCAATAGATGTTATGGAAATGGATGCCGCTTCAAACCGGGGTATTGATGAAATCAGGGAACTCCGGGAAAGATCCCGTTTTGCCAGCGGTGAAAGCCGCTTTAAAGTATACATCATCGACGAAGCACATATGCTCACCCCCGAAGCCTGTAATGCATTTTTAAAGACTCTTGAAGAACCGCCTCAAAATGTGGTTTTTATTCTTGCCACCACCGATCCTTCCCGTCTGCCCGCAACTATTGTTTCACGGTGCCAGCGTTTTGATTTTCACCTGCTTACCGTCGATCAGATTGGCAGCCGCCTGCACCAGATACTGAACGAAGAAGGCTGGCAGGCTGAAGATGAAGCCATCGAGCTGATTGCCCGGCTTTCCGAGGGCTCGCTGCGCGATGCCTTGGGAATTTTGGAGCAGTGCGCCGCTTACGGTGAAAAGCGGATCAGCGATGAACACGTGCGCATTGTTACCGGTTCTACCAGGGCAGAAACGGTGGCCGCCCTGGCCAGGGCCGCTTTTGAAAACGACCTGGACAGCGGGTTGAATATAATCAATGAAGTTATCTACAGCGGCCGTGACCTGGGGCTGTTTATGCGCGACCTGACATATATTTTCAGCCGCCTTTTGCTCAATGAGCCGGGCGGGGAGACAGGGCAGAAAGGTTTTTCCGGTTTGGATGAACTCCTGGCTGGCATCAGCCAATACCGGAACCGCAACCTGCTGCTCGACGCAATAGAGCTTCTGCACCAGGCTGCCGGTGAGCTGCGCAATGCACATTTCCCGCAGTATATCCTTGAAATAACTTTCATCAGGCTGCTGCGAGTTTTGCATGGCCGGCTTATGCCGGCTCCCGGTCTGCACCTGGAGCAGCAGGTTGGCGATAACACACCGGCTTTTGCAGCGCATTATCCTGGCATACAGCACGCCGCAGAAAAAGAGAAAACAGATGACCAGGCCCTCGGTATAACCAAAACTAACTCAAATAAGAGAGAAACAGCGGCCCATGGTAATCAAGGCGGAACGCTTTTACCTGAAGCTGCTACAGAGCGCGAAACGCCGGCGAACGGCGATCGCCTTTTGGGGTTACGCGCAGCATGGCCTGATTTGCTGGAGGAGATTAAGAAACGTCAAAAAACCACTGCTGCCTGGCTCGAGCCGGCTTATCTGTCTGACTGCCGGGGGCATTTGGTTAAATTGGTATACGCCCCGGAATATGATATTCACCGCCTGAGAATCATGGAAGATCAGCACCGTAAGCTGCTCGAAGCGGTTCTTTCAAATTTTTTCAGCCTCGAAATGCAGGTCAGGGCTGAAACGGGTGAACTGCCGGCAAATTCGCAGGAAATGTTAATAAGGCCTGCTCCACGGCGGAAAGGATCGAAGCCTGAAGACAGATCCGGAACAGCACAGTCGCGCGGCGAACAGAAGAGCGATACTTTTTCATCGCCGGAACAAAAGGGGATCGGCGTGTTAGAGGCACAGAAGATCTTTGGCGGAAAAATAATTGATGACTAAAGAAGGGAGCTTCACCCAATGTCAAATGGTGGAATGAACAAGATGATGAAGCAGCTGCAAAAAGCCCAGGCTGAAATGGGCCGCATGCAGGAGGCCATTGCAGCTAAAACAGTTGAAGCCACAAGCGGTGGCGGTGCGGTCAGGGTTGTAGCCAGCGGTACTAAAAGCCTTGTCTCGCTGCAGATTGATCCGGAAGCCATCTGCGAGGATAACCGTGAAATGTTGGAAGATATGATTGTTGCCGCTGTCAACGAAGCTTTTAAGAGGGTTGACGATATGGTGGCGGCAGAGATGCAGAAGCTGACCGGGGGTCTTAACCTGCCGCCCGGGATGTTTTAAATGGCGTACCCCGGAGCGCTAAAACGGCTGGTTGAAGTTCTCTGTCGTTTTCCCGGTATTGGGCCTAAAACGGCACAGCGCCTTGCTTTTTTTTTGCTTGGCTGCTCCCGGGAAGAGGTAGTTGCTATTGCCAGGGCGATGGTTGAAGCAAAAGATAAGCTCGATTTCTGCCGGACCTGCGGCAGCCTGGCCGAGAGCGGTCTCTGTCCCTACTGCAGCGACAGTGGACGGGATAAAACATTGCTCTGTGTGATCCAGGAGCCGCGCGATGTCCTGGTGATTGAACGCACCGGCCAGTACCGGGGCCTTTATCACGTCCTCCATGGAGCCTTGTCGCCGCTCGACGGCATCGGGCCCGAAGAGCTTCATCTTGACCAGCTGGCCCGGCGCATTGCCGATGAAGAGGTCGGCGAAGTAATAATCGCAACCAATCCGAACGTGGAAGGCGACGCCACAGCCGGTTACCTGGCTCGGATGCTTAAACCGTCCCAGGTGAGAGTTACCCGTATTGCTTTCGGACTGCCGGTGGGCGGCGACCTGGAGTACGCCGATGATCTGACCCTCAGCCGGGCCCTTGATGGCCGGCGTGAAATGTAGCTAGAGCTTGCTTTTCAGCGCCCCGGTGACGATAGCCGGCAGGTGAGCGTAATCTTCCGTCGGCAAATAGTGAGGGGCTGACTCATCAAAAAGAATGTTCGCCGAGGCGGGCATTTCTTCGTCTCCCGGCCAGATTGTAAAGCAGAGCGGTACTCGCGGCAGGACTATGATTTTCATGCTGGTCCCGCTGATTACCTGTTCACTGCCGCCGAGTGCTGCAGCGGCTTTAACGAAGTCTCCGGGGCGTTCGCCGAAGGTTTTGAGAAAAGGAAGAACCGCCCTCTTATTGAAGGGGCCGGTGTAGATGTTGCCGCCCGGCAAGTGGCGGTAGGCGATCCAGCGTCCGGTCAGCGGGGTGCCGTCGGCGGACAGCAGGTAGTGAAGAATTATAATGGCCGGGTAAACCTTGGCCTCCCGGCCATCCGCGGACCACACCCTGCCCCCGGGATGAGATACCCTGTATTTTTCTCCAAGCATAGTAACCAACAAACCTTTATCTCCGGGGAGCCATTCAGTCCCCGATTTGACAGCTGTTTCAGCCGGATCCTGCCCGGCAAACCTTTTTTGTGCCTGTTCCAGGGTTTTTTCCAAGTTAAAAAAACTGTGCTTCCTCTCCATGGTTCCTCCTCTTCTGCCGGTTGCTAAAAAGGGTTTAAGTTATTTACGCTGCCGGCCCTAAGCTCGTCAACGAAGGTTTGGATTGCGTTGTTTACCGGATCCGGTTTTTCGAGCATAACCATGTGCCCTGCTCCTGCAATTAGTTCGATCCGGCTCCGGGGAATATTGTCAGCCAGGAAGCGGCTGTATTTAACCGGAGTAAGCCGATCGTCCGTTCCGCAGATAACCAGGGCAGGCACACTGATCCGCGGCAGTTCGCTGCTAATGTCATAACAGTCACAGGCGCTTAAATCCGCATAGTAGACTGAAGCGGCACATGACGCAACCTCTTCTCTCCCTCTCGTCAGCAGTTCATCGTCCGCATCCGGGCCGTACAGGAAGTCGGCTAATTCCGGGGGGACATTTCCTTCCTGTAAGCTGTCTAAAAAAGCAGGCAGCACCCGCAGGCGGCTGCCCGTACCAACCAGGATCAAACCCGGTATGTTATCAGGGTAGTGAACCGCATAATCAAGCGCTATTGCTCCGCCCAGCGAATGACCGGCCGGTATAAACCTTCCGCAACCGATTGCCCGGCTGAAGTCGTGAAGCCAGTCGCGGTAGGCTGCAACTGAATTCAGCGCATCACCGTCTGACCTCCCGTGGCCGGGTAAATCTACAGCCAGCGGGTTGACCGGGCGGCGCAGGTTTTTAAGCTGG
>CAYMDO010000045.1:0-11298 GCA_964389365.1 uncultured Syntrophomonadaceae bacterium | reverse complement strand
CGGTTTTCAAAGAACAAATATATCTGGTTGATTAGGCGATGCCTAAGCAGTTACCAAAAAATAAATAAATTCTCTCATATTTTTATATTTATTATTCGCTGTACTATAAAATAATCCTTTAATGCGCAGTTAAGTTTCAACGATATCCTTAGCCGCCGGCGATCAGGTGGTGGGCCTGCACTTCAGCATTATCCGGCACCTTATGATCAGCCCATTTTGTTTGTTCAATTACTTTACCGTTTATACGGACTACGATCTTGGGAAAAGTGTAATTCATTTTTTCAAGCAAGCTCTGAACTGTTAATTCCTCTTCCCACTCAACTCGGTTACCATTTACCGTTATCACCGTTTGCTGCCCCCAACTGCATTATGTTCTTACTTTATAAATGCTTTTTCACAACCTCGATCACTTCAGGAAAATCAATTCCCAGATCTTTCAGGTGTTCCAGGGTCGGTACACCAATTTCATTCCAACCCCTGCGCTTGTAAACAACATCAATCAGGGTTTCATACCGTTCCTGCCTGTATTTGCGCATTGCTTCAACTTTTTCTGCCGTGCTCATGCCTTCCGGGTTAATACCGACATCGTTTTTCATTTGATTGTCGTAACGTTCGCGGCGTGATTCATATTCTTCTTCCGTAACCGGCCCCAATGCCCTATACGGAGCCGCATCATGTTCCCTGGTACCGAAACCAAGCCTGAGGTTGAAAACCCGCTGAAAATTATAGACCCTCTCGGATTGCCGAATCATCTCTTCCTTATTAATTTCTTTACCGGTAACTGCATTGAATATATCAATGTAGTTCTGGACATGTTCCGGTATTTTTTCCGGACTGTCTGATGCAGCGTTGCCCTCCGGAATAATATCGTTCCAGGGGAGTTTACACAGACCCATCAGGCCGAACCAAGTCCTGAACATCGGGAAGTAGTGCAATGCTTCAGCTTTTTTTTCAAAAGATGGTAGCTGGTTATTGACCATATCCATAAAAATCAGCCATGCTTCATCATGCTGAGGCCCCTTATTGGTTAGAGCATAACCGCCCTGCTGTGCCAGTGATTCTTTTGCCTGATACTGCGAATATTCGAGGCCTTTGTTTTCCATACCAATATCCTGCAAAAAGTGTGAATCACCGCCATATTCTTCGGCAAAGATTTTTTTCATCCGGCGAACACCCTGACCGGCTATTTTACCAAAACCGCGGCCCTGACCCATCTGGTGGATTAGTTCCATCGCCGCCTCAGCGCTGCCAAAATTCAGCTCCAGGCCACCGGTAATATCACTGTTAATAATGCTATTTTCATAGCATTCCATAATAAAAGCAATGATCGTGCCGGTTGAAATGGTATCAATACCGTAAGTATCGCAGTAGAAGTTGGCTTCGATGACGTGGTCGGGATCGAATATGCCGCAGTTTGAGCCAAGTCCGGCTGCATTCTCATATTCTGGGCCGTCTACGAGCACTTTCTCGCCCTTAAATGGTCCGGTTTTCAACAAAAAACCGTCAACTGCTTTACAGCATGATAGAGCACATCCTACCCAACAACCGTCAGGCATATTTTGGGTAAAACGGCTGCGCAGCACCTCTGACGAAATGCCAACTGCATCTTTGTGCGATCCGTATTTAAAATTATGCACCGGAAGCAGATCATAATCGTTCATCGGTGTCATCAGGTTGGCAGTGCCGATCTGCCGCATCCGAAACTGGGTATCGTCAAATTTATTGATTTCTCTTGTGATCTTTACCCCGGTTCTGGCAATCTTGGCAGGATCAGCTGGATTATTGCTTTTTCCATTTAAATTAGAGAATTTTACAACCAGGGCAGCCAGCTTCTTATCCCGGAATACTGTGCCTATACCCCCTCTTCCGGCCTGTTTTAACCTTGCTGCTTTACGCCGTAAATCATAGAATGAAAAGTTCAGGATGCCAATCCGGGTATGTTCCGCCCCGCTGCCGCTCGAAACTACGGAAATATTCTTCTTATCCTGTTCCGATTCGGCTATCATCTCAGTCAAATATTCGCTTAGCAGGTGGCTGGCTGACGGATCTAGATCAATTTCTTCAACAGTTATCCTGCCATTATCGCCATCGATAAAAACGACAACATCATTGTCAGCTTTACCCTGAATCTCAAGGGCGTCCCACCCGGAAAATTTAAAATACGGTCCGAAAAAACCACCCACGTTACTATCCATCACCGAATCAGTTAAAGGTGAGATAGTGACAACCAGCGACTTTCCGGAACCGGGATACTGTGTAATCCCAGCTATCGGGCCGGGGGAGATAATAATTTCATTTTCCGGATCATTCCATCTGGTTTCAGGCTTAACCGCATTCCACAAATACCAGAGGCCAAAACCCTTTCCGCCGATAAAAATATCTTTCATCTGTTTTGTTACTTCTTTTGGTTCAATTCTTTGCGTTGATAAGTCAATATAAAGTGTTTTACCAGCATAGCCCCGTTCGATCTGTGCCGGATCATAATAATACTCGGCCAAAACTTTTCGCGAAGCGCGCATCTTTTCAACTACTGCAGACATTACCGAACCTCCCTTATTTATAACCATCTAAAAGCTTTTTAGGGCTTATGTTTCCTGCATGAATATAGCTTCAGTAGGGCATTCTTTGGTGCAACGCAAGCAGGCGATACACTTAAATGGTTCGGCCAGATCTTCATGCCAGAACATAGTTCCTGTTGAACAGGTACCCACGCAATTGAAACAGCCGGCACACAGCTTCTTGTTAATGACCACAACCCCGCTCTTGGTGCGTTTGATCGCCAGTACCGGGCAAACTTCAACACAATTGCCGCACTGGTTGCAGGAATAAATCGCAGCTGCCGAGGCGCTTTGATTTTTTTCAACTCGGATTGCAGATTTTTGCCGATTGTCTTCCTTAAAGTAGAAAGTGGAGCAAGTAGTTTCACAAGCTCCACAAAACGTGCACTTTTCTGCATTGGTCCCGATAATTTTCAAGAAATCCACCTCCGGAGGATTGCTGTTATTACCTTAATTATAATATTTAAAATGTTTCTAATGCACAATAATTATAGCATATCGAGTAGTTGATATCCACATAATCCGAGGTTGTTTGTGAATTAATTATTTAACCTGCGCTCAATTTTTCTGGCTAGAGCCAGTGAGGCCGGCGTTACCGAAAGGCCGGCTTTGCCGGTGCAGCAAATTGCTGCCGGCATTAAACGGCCTACCTGATCCTGTGCCGCTATGGTCTGATCAAGTGGTATAACCTGATCAAAACCTGACAAAGCCATATCAGCCGAGGCAATGGCATTAAGGCCGGCCAGAATATTTTTACCAAGACAGGGTACCTCAACCCGGTTGGCAACCGGATCACACGCCAAACCAATTGTGTTTTGCATGGCGAGGGAAGCTGCGGCAAGCGCCTGTTGGCTGCTTCCTCCGGCCAGCTGCACCAGGGCGGCGGCAGTCATTCCTGATCCGGAACCGCATTCAGCCTGGCAGCCGCATTCTTCAGCGGCAAACGTACTATGGGCGGTTATAAAAACACCTATCACCCCTGCTGCCAAAAGCCCTCTGGCAATGTCGTCTTCATCAAGTGATAATTCATCGGCCACCGCCAGCAAGGTTCCGGGTAACCCGGCGCAGGAACCGGCAGTCGGCGCAGCCACGATAACCCCCATAGCACTTTTTGTTTCCATGATCGCCGTTACATAGGAAATCACACGCCGATTAAGGTTACCTCCAACCAATTTTCCGCAATAATGATATATTTTAGATGCCTGCGGTCCTAAAATCCGGTCTTTATATTCTGTACCGGCCAGGCCTTCTTCAACCGCTTTACGCATTACCTGCACCAGGTTAGTGGCTAATTGTATTACGTCAGCTTTATCTAGACCGCTGCGGGCGCTTTCATAGGTGATCGCCAGATCGGCGAGTGATTTGCGGCAATAAAGTTCGTTTTCCATGATCTCCGATGCGCATAAAAAGGGCACAAAAATCTCTTTCCGTGACATAACAGGCAGGACCGGTTCCATCCTTACAACTCTGGCCGGTATTTTACCCTGAAAGTTAGCGACCGTAAATTCATCATCTGAGAGCGGTTTACTGCTTTTTATATTGATCAACAAAAACTCATCAGACTCGCTGACCAGGAACGCTTCGATAAAGCCGCGGTTTATGTCAGGCACACCTTCTGTAGGCGCCGGCAAGTTATATTCTTTTTTTTCGTAAAAAATCAGGGTTTCGAAATAATCGCCTTTAATTGATACTGCCGCCCCGTTTAAGCACAGCAGCTCTATCATTCCGCCGCCGGTTGAAACAAAAGTAAATATGTCTTCCCGATCCTGATCATCGGTGGCCCTAACCCGGTAAGTATTGGGATGTTCCGCCGGGTAATCTGTAATTTTGAACCCGATACATAACCCTTCACCTTGGGCAATTTTCAAAGCTTTTATCAGGTCGGGGTCAGCAGTATCCATTCCGAGAAGACCGCCTGCCAGGCCAAAATCGGAACCCTGGCTGCTATAAGTTGTAGCCAGCGAACCCCGGGGATGGAATTCAAAAACAGCTTTTTTTATCCTGCCGCTGTAAAACTGGCGCAGCAGCATGCCAATTCTTACAGAAGCTGCTGTGTGTGAACTTGAAGGACCCCTCATAACAGGACCGATTACATCATTAAAAATGCTTGGCGGTATTTTCCCCAATCGTAGGTGCCTCCCTGCTCTAACTCTCTAACCCAGTTTAATGCCCAAGCCCAGCTGAATTGCTTTTTGGTAGATGCTCTCAGCTACTGTCAGATCAAACAGGGCCATCCCGACAGTTTTATAAAGCGTTGTTTCGCCTTCTTTGCGCGGTTCCGGACTGCTTTTAATATAGCGGCTGAAAGGCATTATTTTTTCCCTGTCGATCCAACCCTGATTAAGCGGGGTGATAAGATCGCCCGATTCTTCCAGTCCGTGTTCAGCGTCAATCAAAACCACTTTGAGTAACGAATAAAGGGCTTCGGGTAGCTCGCGCATCTCCGGCTTGTAAGAACCGATTGAAATATAACTTTTGTTGCGCAATAATTTTTTTATGTCGGGCAGTACCGGGCTGGTAGCCGGGGTTGCCGTGATGATCAGATCCGCTTCTGCCAATAACTCTTCAACCGTGTCGGCGGCTTCAACAGATAAATGTGGCAGTTCACTTTTGATTCTGGCAACAACCGCCCCCGCTTTTGCCGCTTCGCAGTCATAGATCAGCGCCTTTTCTATTTCCCTGGCTTTATCTGCAAATAAAACCTGGTAAAAACCCTGAGCGCCGGCGCCAATCAAACCTAAAGTCCGCGTATCTTCCTTTGCAGTGTAACGGATTCCAAGGCCGCTGACAGCTGCTGTCCGGTAAGCGGTTACCGCAGCACCATCGATTATGGCAAGTGGAATACCGGTTTTAGCATCGTTTAAAAGCATCAAGCCGCTTATTACCGGTAATCCGTGTTTTGGGTTCTCAGGAAAAAGGTTTAAAACCTTGGTTCCAAAAACCGAGTCAAGGAAACAAGGCATGTAAAGCAATGTGTTACCCTGGTGCTCCAGGTGGATCCGGTGTGGCATAAAGTACGAGCCAGTGTGCTCAAATGTAAAAGCCCTTTCAATTGCATCCATCAGCTCGTTACAGTCTGCAGCCAGTGCAAACTGTTCAGCGTTTAGGTAAAGCATTCTTTTACAAGGCCCCTTTCATTTCTTCTATTCGCTGCCTTCCCCTTTTATGACAGCCAGCGGTTTCAGTCTGGCAACTTTATGGCTGAGGCCGATCTCAACCAGTGTTTCAATAACTTGGTCAATATCCTTATAGGCCTGTGGCGCTTCATCAAGGTAAGCTTTATAGCTGCGGCCGGAAATGATAACCTGGCCCAGCTTCTCTTTTAATTCTTCAACGGAAATCTGTTTGCGAGCTGCCGTACGTGATAAAATTCGTCCCGCCCCGTGATTGACAGAGTTATAAATTAAGTCGACACCCTTCGCAGCCCTGATAACATAAGTAGCGGTCCCCATACTGCCCGGTACCAATACAGGGTGTCCGTAATCCCTGTAAAACCCTGGATTTGAATGATGCCCGGGAGGCAGGGCGCGCGTAGCTCCCTTCCGGTGTACCAGCAGCCTCCGGCCTCTAATCTCTTCAAATTTGGCTGTATTATGAGCCACATCATAAACCAGGCTTAAATCGTAATCGGCATTGCTACCGCCCAAAACCTGCCTGAAGGCCTGCCTTACGTCATCGGTTATCCATTGCCGGTTACAGAACGCAAAGTTTATGGCGCAGGTCATTGCCCCCAGATACCTCCTGCCTTCGCTGCAATTAATCGGCACTGCTGCCAGTCCGGCGTTTGGTACTTTTATTTTATATTTGGCAGCTGCTTTTTTCATCTCTGCCGAATAATCAGTACAGATCTGGTGTCCGAATCCCCTGCTGCCGGTATGAATCAGGACCGACAAGGTTCCCTGAGTTAAACCGTAAGCTTCAGCGGCGTTTCTGTCGAAAACCTGTTCAACCCGGCCCAGCTCAATAAAATGATTGCCTCCGCCGATCGTGGATAGCTGCAGTACGCGTTCCAGCGCCTTGCTGCTCAGCGAGTTTAATTCTGCCCCCTCCAGCGCTCCTCCATCCTCAATTGTCTCAAGGTCACTGTTACGTCCGTATCCCAGCTCAACCAGGAAAGGAACTCCCTTAAGCAGGAAGTCCCTGAAGTGACTCTTAATCAGGTTAGCATGCCTGCTTTTAGTACCGATTCCGCTGGGCACCCTTAATTCAATCGCCTTGATCAGGTCTTTTAAATTCTCCCTGTTAAGTTCATCAGCGCTAATCGCGGTACGCAGCAACCTGACCCCGCAGTTGATATCCATTCCTACCGCCCCGGCGGAAACCAGCCCCTGATCTGCATCCATCGCCATTACGCCGCCTATTGGGAGGCCAAAACCGCTATGAATGTCAGGCATGCCGATAACCGGGCTGACAACGCCCGGAAGAGATGATGCATCGAGTAACTGCTGCAGGGATGAATCTTCAGTGAATGCAGAATAAAGTTCCCGGTTTAAATAAACTAGGACTTCAGCCTGCCCGACATTTTGTTTCGCAACCCGGTAACAGTTATTGCCTATTTTTTCCAGCATCTTCACTTTTTTAATGCACCCCGCAATAATAATAAACTACAGGATACTGCTAAAATGATATGTTTTGCAGCATTTTTTCTAAATCAGGCATAGACCCTTGATCAGTAAGGTTGAAATGGACCGGGGTAACCGAAATATAGTTTTCGCGGATCGCCTTTGTATCGCTGTCTTGATTTTCAGGGTCATCATCAACCAGCTCGCCGGCCAGCCAGTAATAGATAGAACCGCGCGGGTCAACTCTCTGATCAAAAATATTTTTGTATCTCCTTGTGCCCAGGCTTGTAGCCCTGGCCCCGTTTATCAGATCGGTATGAACCGGTATATTAATATTGATCAATGTGGAAGCCTTGATGCCACAGCTTATAAATGCCGGGATCAGCTTGCAAATAAACCGTGCAGCAAATATATAATCTTTTTCTTCTCCACTGTCAGTCAGTGAAACCGCTACTGAAGGAATCCCCATAATCAACCCTTCGACTGCAGCCGACACGGTCCCGGAATATAAAACATCTGTGCCCAAATTACTGCCCCGGTTGATTCCGGAAACAACCAGATCAGGCTTATCTTTCAGGATCGCCTCTATCGCCAGTTTGACGCAATCCGAAGGTGTGCCGTTTACCGCCCAGCCACTTAGCTCACGATTATGGATAAAGGACAGTTTTTGCACACGCAGCGGTTGGTGCATGGTTATGGCATGCCCTACCGCGCTGCGTTCGCGATCTGGAGCAATAATTGAGAGGCGGAAACCCTGACCTTCACTATGCAGCACCTGACTTAAATATTGTATCCCTTCCGCATGTATCCCATCATCGTTGGTAACTAAGATATGTATATCTTCCATTATATACCTTCTTTTCGGGCAACTTCGCCAACAAGCCTGGCTGCGCAGCGAGATGCCTCAGCTTTTACCATGGCTTCGTCTATTGTTTTTAGTTCTCGCTTTTCAAGAACTACCCGGCCATCAACAATTACCAGGTCTACATCCGCAGCTGAAGCTGCATAAACCACCTGGGCGATCGGGTCATGCATTGGTGTTAAGTGAGGCGCATCCAGGCGCAATCCGATTAGATCAGCTTTCCAGCCTTCTTTTAGGCAACCACAACCTTCAAGGAAAAGCGATTCTGCCCCGGTAACAGTGGCCATGCGCAGTGCAGTTTTAGCATCGATCAATGTCGGTTCCATCGCTATGCCTTTAGCCAGCAGCGAAGCCAGCCGCAGCTCTTCAAGCATATCGAGGTTATTGTTACTTGAGGCTCCGTCGGTGCCAATCCCGACCTTAATTCCCGTTGCCAGCATCCTGGCAACGGGCGCAACGCCGCTGCCCAACTTTAAATTGCTTCCAGGGTTGTGGGCCACACCTACCCGTTTTTCGGCTAACAACTCAATATCGCGAACGCTGAGATGCACACAGTGAGCCGCCGTCACTTTATGCTCAAATAGGCCCAGACGGTAAACTGTTTCAACCGGGCTGGCCCCATGCTTAGCTAAACTCTCCTCTACCTCACGTTTAGTTTCTGAAAGGTGAATCTGTATCGGACGTCCCCTCCTTGCTGCCAAATCCATCACCTTTTCGAGGTATGGTGGCGGACAGGTATAAAGGGCATGCGGCCCAAGGGTAACATTTATACGCCCGTCTTCTGCGCCATGCCAGTTTTGGATGAACTGCTCTGTTTCCTCTAACCCTGTTAGTGCCGAATCGCCATAACCAATCATCCCACGGGAAAGAAAGGCTCGTATACCTGCAGCAGCCGCTGCTTCTGCTACCATATCCATATAAAAATACATGTCTGTAAATGTGGTGGTTCCGCTTTTAAGCATTTCGCAAATAGCCAGCATAGAACCCCAATAAACATCATCGGCCGTTAAATACTCTTCAATCGGCCAGATCTTTTTTTCAAGCCACTCCTGAAGAGGAAGGTCATCAGCGTAACTGCGAAAAAGTGTCATTGCTGCATGCCCGTGGGTATTGATCAGCCCCGGCAAAACCAATAAGCTGCCACCGTCAATAATTGCTTCATCGCCTGCGGATTCTATTTTTTCCGGATGTTCACTGATTTTGGCTATCTGATCCCCTTCAACCAGCAAATCACCGAAAAAATAATCCGGTCGCTGTCCGTCTAATGTTACCAGCAGTGTATCTCTTATTAAAATACTGCCCATTAATTTTGCCTCCTTGCAGCTTAAAACAATGCAGCAATCTTGTTTGTCGACGGCTGCCTGATAACCCCTTTTTCGGTGATAATCGCACTGATTAGCTCTGCCGGTGTTATATCGAATGCCGGGTTGAAAGCCTTAACTCCTTCGGCAGTTATAAGACAATTGTTAAAATGAGTGACTTCGCGTTGAGAGCGTTCTTCAATAATAATTCCACTGCCGTTTCCCACAGTCCGGTCAATGGTAGAGAGTGGTGCGGCAATATAAAACGGTATTCCATGATAACGGGCCAGGATTGCAAGGCTGTAGGTGCCAATCTTGTTTGCCGCGTCACCGTTTGCTGCTATCCGGTCAGCGCCTACAACTATCAAATCAATCTTGCCCAATGCCATCAGGTGCCCGGCAACGTTATCAGTAATTAGTGTAACTGCTATACCGGCGTGATTTAGCTCAAAAGCGGTGAGGCGCGCACCCTGGAGCAGTGGCCGTGTTTCATTAACATATACATGGATATCTTTACCGTGCTCGAAAGCGGCCCGGATTACGCCCAGGGCTGTCCCATAACCGCCGGTTGCCAGGGCTCCGGCATTGCAATGAGTCAGGATATCAGCTTTATCCGGTACCAGGTCAGCTCCATAGCAGCCAATCAGCCTGTTATTGTTCACATCTTCATCATAGATTTTCAGCGCCTCTTCTTCTAGGCTTTTAAACAATTCAACGGACGTAAAATCACTATTGGCTTTAGCAAAAGCGATCATGCGCTCAATACCCCAGGCCAGGTTAACGGCTGTGGGCCGTATTTTGATCAGTTTCATGCCGGCAAGCTTCAATTGCTCCAGCAGCTGTGCCGTATTCATGCCAGCCGATATAGCTGAAGCTGCTTCAATTACAAGGCCGAAAGCGGCACTGATCCCGATAGCCGGAGCACCGCGAACAGTCATATCTTTTATTGAGTCTACCACGTCGCTGCATGTGCGGCAAATCCGGTATTCAATGCGCTCCGGCAGAAACCGCTGATCAATTAAATACAGATTGTGGTTTTTCCAGTAAAGTGTAGGCAGGATTTTTTCGCCGTTCATCTGGATCCTCTGAACTTTCTTATACTTTAAAATGCACTCCTGCTTCATGGCAGCGGCAGCTGTGCTCTGCTTTTATTTCCAACAAACTTGTGGCCAGAAGCTGATCTAAATGCGGTTTGCCCCTTTCCATCTCTTCTAAAACCTCTTCATGCGTCAATGGAGCGGGCGATATACCGGCAGCATAGTTAGTCGGCAGGGCAATCGTGGCGTAACAAAGGCCGGCCTCCCTGGCCAGCACTACCTCCGGTACATTAGTCATGCCTACCAAATCACCTCCCCACTTTTCCATCATTTTAATCTCTGCCGGAGTTTCAAAACGCGGGCCTTCTGCACAAATGTAGCAGCCCCCGTCGATAACCTCCTGTCCAAGTTTTTTACCGGCCCTCAAAACTGCCTCGCGAACTTCAAAGCAATAGGGCTCAGAAAAATCAGTATGAACCACAAATCCTTCTTCACCTTCAAAAAAAGTAGGTACCCGGTTCTTTGTAAAATCGATAAACTGATTAATAACTACTTTGCTGCCCGGCGGCATTGATTTACGCATTGTACCAACAGCCGCAGTGGCAATTACCGCAGTTACCTCCAGTTTTTTTAGAGCGGCGATATTAGCCTTGTAATTTACCAGATGTGGGGGTACTGAATGTCCTCCGCCGTGTCTAGCCACAAAAAAAACTGTTCTGCCCTGGTGCTCACCCCTGTTCATTTTAACAGTGCCAAACCTTGTTTCGACCTTGATCGCTTTTTCGTTTTCAAGCAGAGACTGGTTATAAACACCGGTTCCACCTATAATCGCAACCTTGATATCTGCCATCCTGCCACCTCCTGACCGCTGTTATTTATAAAAATCTGTAAATTATCTTCTCCAATTAAATAATAAAATCCTGCCCCAGGCATTCCGCAAATGAAATAGAATAATGCCTTTAAAGGCAGTTAAAGTAA
>CAYMDO010000044.1:0-11304 GCA_964389365.1 uncultured Syntrophomonadaceae bacterium | reverse complement strand
GTTTTCAAAGAACAAATATATCTGGTTGATTAGGCGATGCCTAAGCAGTTACAAACTATTTATCTATTTTATTTGATTATACGCCTGCGGAAAATAGCGGCGGTACAAAGCGGGGTTGCAATCGCGCCATGGATGGTTAAGACGCAACTCATTCAAGGCATGGAGGTCAAGATCGGCCAGGGCCATCGCTTCGCGATCAAATTGATCCACCTCGGCGATAACTCCATCCCGGTTCGGGGTCAGCTCTAGGGGGGCAAAAATACCCGCCCTGCCGGTAAATGTGAGGCCGGCAATACTGCCGACCAGGGCGCTTTTAACGCCGTAGAGGGGGCTCTCCTGGACCCGCGGCCAGATCCCCCTTAAAGCCAGCCAATAGTTATAAGCTTCCAGGTTGGCTATCGGTAAAATAACTATTTCAACACCACGGTATTCTAAAATCCTGAAGCTCTCGTAAAAGGTGGCATCCATACAAACCGGCACGGCCAGGCGGCCTGCCTCAGTTTCGAAGGTATCAAAGCCCTTTCCCCTCCTGAGCCCCCACTTTTCTTCAACCGGCAGCAGGTGTACTTTATCCTGAAAGCCCAGGAGTTCTCCCTGTGGCCCGAATAGATAAGCACGGTTAACCAATGATCCATTATCATCAACCGTATAGCTGCCGGCCATGAGATAGAGGCGATAAGCTGCGGCCACTAATGAAAACAGGGTGAACACGAGCGGCAGAACGGCCGGGGTCATAAAACGAAATATATCAGGGAGGCTGATTTGCCCCTCGCCGGCCTGCCGGTCAGCAGTGCAATCAACATCAGATTCCGCACTGAATTCCCGTTCCATCTGCGCAAAGCCGGGCAGCATTCCAAGCAGCAGCAGATTTAAGTATTCGGGAAAGGCAACCAGTCTGGCCCCGGCGTCAGAAGCTTCTTTAACCCGGCGAAGGATTAGGTCCGCAAATACCATAGGGTTTTGGCAGGGCTCAAGCTTGACCTGCAGCGCAGCCACCCTGAGCTGACGCCGGTCTACAGGCTCGGAAAACGGTAACGAAGGAAGCTTTCCTTGCAGGTAACCCCTGACTTTCGCCTGGCGGCAGCTCCGGACCAGGTAGCGTTGAAAAAGCTTTTCTTTAAAACCGTTTAAGTTCATTTCTTTTCACCCCTGTCCGTGTATAGTTCTGGATACGCAGAAGGGTTAAGATGTTTGAGAAGCGGGTTAGCAGTTCTGATTTTTGCCAGGGCCTCCCTGTCAAGTTCGGCATAGGCCAGCGGCGAACCCGGGCTGCCGCGGTCCAGGAAACCGGTACTGCCGATAGTAACCTCGCAGGGGGCAATTACTGCCGATGCAGCACCAAAGCATGAACCGGCCACCGTTGCCGCAAGTTGGGCTTCGACTGCAAAAAACTGGTTTTGCTGAACCTGGGCCCACAGGGCGGCTGCCTGCTGCCAGCAGGTTTGCTTCCCTTCAAGTGAACCACAGTGCAAAACCAGATCAGCGCCATGAAGCGCCATGATCCTGCCAACTTCCGGGTGGCGGGCATCGTTTCCGACTAGCAATCCTGCCCATAAATCACCAATTTTGAACAGGCTAATACTATCTCCACGGCTCAGGTGGAGGTCGCGCTCAAAACAGGCCAGGTGAGTTTGCCGCTGCACGCAGCAGACTAGGCCACCGGAATTAAAACAGTAACCGGTTTGGTAGGCACGATTATTTTCTTTCTCGATTACTGTGCCTGCTGCCAGGAAGATTTGCAGTTCATTCGAAAGGCGGCAGTGAAGATCAAGGTATTCGCTGCTCCATCCTGCACTTTCAGCGATGTAGGATGCATAAGTCTCCGAAAAAGATTGGCCGCTGCGCAGCCTGCCAATTCCCAGGCCGAGAACAAGAGCGCTGTAAGCGGGAAGCACTACCACATCGGGCTTAACCGGATCAAGCACCCTTTTGACCCCGGATACATAGCTCTCTACGGTACTTAAATCAGTATTTGACAGTGAAAGGGCTGCGGCCAGCATGTAATTGATCCTCCCACCTGCGCTACAATCGGTCGCTTCATATTCTTATTTGTCATTAAGAGGATTCAAGTTATACCAGAAGCGATCAACCTGCTTCCTTGTTTCCGCCAGTGAACCGCTATTGTCAATTACCCTGTGCGCGTACCTCTTTTTTTCGTCAATCGGCATCTGGGCGGCAAGGCGCTGTCCGGCCTCTTCCGGGTTTAATCCATCGCGTTCTACAAGCCGCTTAAGCTGAAATTCCCGCGGCGCAAAAACCAAAAGGACCAAGTCGACCATCTCCTGCATCCCTGTTTCAATCAGCAGGGGAATATCATAGACAACTACTGCATCGGGCTTTTCCTCTTCAATTTTTCTGGCCAGTTCCAGGATCCGGTTACCTACCCTGGGATGGATAATAGCGTTTAGGATTTTCAATTTTTGCGGATCGCCGAATACCAACTGAGCAAGTTTAGTTCGGTCAAGACTCCGGTCCGGCAGTAAAACTGAATCGCCAAGCCAGTTTACAATTTCCTGCCAGGCCGGTTGGTTTGGCTCAACCGCTTCGCGGGCCAACTGGTCTGCATCAACAAGCAAAGCCCCTTTATGACGCAGCATCTCTGCCACAGTGCTTTTGCCGGTTGCAATACCGCCGGTTAAGCCGATAATTAACATCAGCGAATGTCTCCCTTTTTGACAGCACCCTTATTCAATTTCGGCTCTCTCTTAACCTGGCAGCGGGGACAATAATAGGTGCCGCGCCCGGCAACTACTTTTTTTTGTATTAGCTCGCCACATGAGCAATGCTCTCCTTTGCGGCCATAAACACTGAGTTTATCCTGAAATTCGCCAAGCGCTCCGCTGGCTTTACGGTAGTCACGGAAACTGGCTCCCCCGTACTCGATACCCATGACAAGAACCCGTTGAATTGTGTTGTAGAGACGTTCAGTTTCAGCCGCTGTCAGGGCTGACACCTGCTGCTCGGGATGCAGCTTACAGAGATGCAGGCATTCGTCAATATAGATATTTCCCATTCCGGAAAAGCAGCTCTGATCAAGGAGCAGCGCCTTTAAATTTCGTCTGCCCCTTTTTTTCAGCAATATACTAAATTGTATCGGGTCGAGTTCATTATAAATATCCGGCCCCACATTTTTTAAAACCAGGCTCTCAAGCTGGCTTACATCCTTAACCAGCCACAACCGACCAAACCGGCGCATGTCTGAGTACTGCAGCGCGCTGCCGTCGGTGAAAGGCAGCTCTACGCGCAGGTAGCGGCCCGGCTTCGGCAGATCGTCCTTTTTGCGGAATATTAAATTACCGGTCATGCGCAGGTGGACAACCAGGATACCGCGATCGAGCATAAAAAACAGGTATTTACCCCGGCGGGCGAGGTTTACCACCTTTTGGCCTTCCAATGCTGCGGTAAATATCTCAGGATCCGGATACTGAACAGCCGACAACATCAGCAAGACGGGGGAAGCAAATATTTTGCCCGTAACCAGCGGTTCCAGCTCCAGTCGTATTACTTCAACCTCGGGCAGTTCAGGCATTGATTCTCCTTATAATTTTTTAAGTTCTTCCCAGTTGGGGCCCCATTTTAAGTCCACCTGCAGAGGCACTGAAAGCCGGTAGGCCTGCTCCATTTCATGCCTGATCAGCGGGGCAAAGAAATCTAGTTCATTTTCATCGATTTCAAACAGCAGTTCATCATGAATCTGCAGCAGCATCCGGGCACTAAATCCACCCTCATTGATAATTTGATCGATTTTTATCATAGCCAGCTTGATAATATCGGCAGCGCTGCCCTGTATCGGCGTGTTTAGAGCCATCCTTTCTGCAAAACTGCGGATGTTGTAATTGGATGAGTTTATTTCAGGCAGGTAACGCCTGCGGTTTAGAATTGTAGTAACATACCCCTGTTTCCTAGCCTGCTCGGTAACCTGGCCCATATACTTCCTGACACCTTGATAACGTTTAAAGTAACCGTCAATGTATTCCCTTGCTTCAGCCCGAGAAATCTTAAGTCCCTGGGATAGACCGTAATCGCTGGACCCGTAAATGATGCCAAAGTTTACTGCCTTAGCCTGATCGCGCATTGGCGGGGTCACTTCTTCCAGGCTTATGCCGTTCACTTCGGCTGCTGTACGGCGGTGGATATCCTGACCTGACCGAAAAGCCTCCATCAGGATAGGGTCTGCCGATAAATGCGCCAGGATTCTCAGTTCAACCTGTGAATAATCTGCCGCAAAAAATATTTTATCCGTACCGGCAGGGATAAAAGCCCGGCGTATTTTTCGGCCTTCTTCAAGGCGGATCGGGATATTCTGCAGGTTAGGATCGCTGCTGCTTAAGCGGCCGGTGGCCGTCGAAGCCTGGTTCAGGGTAGTGAATATCTTCTGTTCCTGATGATCGACCAGATCCACCAGGCCGGAAAGGTAAGTACCTTCCAGCTTCGCAAGCTGACGGTAGTTGATCAGCATTCCGGCAACACCATGCCGGTCAGCCAGCTCTTCAAGCACCCGCATATCGGTTGAACGCCCGGTTTTAGTTTTACGCAGCACCGGATAACCCAGTTTATCGAAAAGAATAGCAGCCAGCTGTTGCGGTGAGTTAATATTAAAACTTTCACCGGCAATCAGGTAGATTTCCTTCTCCAGCCCTGAAAGGCGTATCTTTATTTCAGATGACAGTGCCCGCAGGTACCCGACATCAACCTTTATACCACGTTGTTCCATCCTTGCCAGCACTGAAGCCAGAGGGTGTTCCAAATCATAAAGCAGGGGCGCCAGATCCTGTTCTGCCAGCTTATTTTTTAGTTTATCCCGCAGCAGGAAAAGATTACGGGCAGTTTCCGCCGTTAGTTCGTAATAGCGCTCCCGGTCAAAACCCTTTTTCCCGGGATCAACGGCACTATCAACAGACAACCCCAAATACTGCTGCAAAAGAACAGCTGGATCGTAACTATTCGCTGCCGGATCAACCAGGTAGGCTGCCAGTTGAACATCAAACTTTACTGCCGGCAGCGGCAGCTTGTTTTTCAGGCAGAGATGATCGATATACTTTTTATTATGAACCACAAGGCTGATATTTCGGCCTCCGGGAGCCGAGAGCATGCTAAAAACCGCGGTGCTTTTTGCAACTGCCAACTCCGGTGCCAGATAATAGCCTTTGCTGCTGTCAACGGCCAGGGCAATGCATCTTGGCGGCTGCTGCCAGTAAGGGCGGCCTGACTCCGGTTCGCAAAAAATTGCTAACTGCGAGCTGTCCGGCAGAGTATTGAGCATCATCTCCAGCTTGGTTAAGTCAGCTATCGCTTCGACACTGAACCTGCCGGTTTTGGCCGGCAGCTGTGCACCAGGATCGGCTTTTTCCGGCTTCAGCCGGTTAATAAGGCTTTTAAATTCGAGCTCTTCAAAAAGCGGCATCAGGAGACCGCAGTCAGGCTCGCGAAAACGACATGCACCCATGTCGATATTAAGCGGCACATTCCGCCTGAGCGTAACGAGATCGCGCCCGGTAATAAGCTGATCGCGATAATTCTTTAAATTTTCAGCTGTCTTCAGTTTCAGCTGATCAAGATGATCATAAATTGAATCGATCGTTTTATACTCGGCAAGCAGATTACGGGCAGTTTTTTCGCCAATGCCCGGGATTCCGGCAATATTATCAGAAGGATCGCCTTTAAGCGCTTTAAATTCAATGATCTGTTCCGGGGCCAAACCGTAATCTTTTTTTAGCCGATCGCGGTTGTACCGCTCCATCACACTGATCCCTTTTTTTGTAAGCATGACAGTGATCCGGTCGCCAACCAGCTGCAGCAGGTCCGCATCACCGGAAACAACAACAACATTATGCCCTGCAGCGACAAAATGATCGGCCAGGGTGCCGATCACGTCGTCTGCTTCGTAATCATCGATTTCGAAGACAGCTATCTGCATGGCAGAAAGGATATTCCGCACCTTAACCACCTGCTCGCTGAGTTCAGCCGGGGTTTTTTCTCTCTGGCCTTTATAAGTTTCGGCAATCTTCACCCGAAATGAGGGTTTCGGCGGATCAAAAGCAACGGCCAGGTAATCTGGCCGCTCTTCTTCCAACAATTTATAGAGCATGGTGGTAAAACCGTAGACGGCATTGGTATGTTCTCCGCGGCGGTTCTGTAACAGGGGTAAAGCGTAAAAAGCCCGGTACAGTAAACTGTTACCGTCAATTACGATAAATTTTTCCG
This sequence comes from uncultured Syntrophomonadaceae bacterium, assembly GCA_964389365.1. Lineage (GTDB taxonomy): Bacteria > Bacillota > Dethiobacteria > DTU022 > DTU022 > UBA993. Next base: position 5,100 of record CAYMDO010000044.1, on the reverse strand, counting down.
GTTCCGGCGAGCTCAATTAAAAAGGCTCCTTTAAATAGCGGCTAGAGCTTGCCGCTTAGATCGGCCATTTCGATAGCTGCGGCAGCAGCCTGCCAGCCCTTGTTGCCGGCTTTGCTCCCCGCTCTTTCAATTGCCTGTTCAAGGGTGTCACTGGTGATCACGCCAAAGATTACGGGCAACCCGCTTTCAAGGCCGACATGAGCTACTCCTTTGGCCACCTCGGAGGCGACATACTCAAAATGCGGGGTTGAACCCCTGATTACCGCGCCGAGACAGATAACAGCGTCGTAACGCTTGCTGAGAACCGCCTTTTTTGCCGCCAGGGGAATTTCAAAAGCCCCCGGGACCCAGATAATTTCAATTTTTTCTTCGTCGGCCTCATGGCGTTTCAGGCAATCAAGAGCGCCATTGAGCAGATGCCCTGAAATAAACTCGTTGAAACGGCTAACGACAATACCAAACCGGTAATCTCGGGCGATCAGTTTGCCTTCAATAGTTTTCAATGCCTAACCTCCATCTCTTATTTAGCCATGTTAAGCATATGGCCAAGTTTTTCTTTCTTTGTTGAAAGGTAGTTACAGTTATAGCAGCTGGGTTCCACCTCAAGCGGAACACGTTCCAAAATATTGATATCGTAACCCTCAAGCCCCTTAATCTTACGGGGGTTGTTAGTCAGCAGGCGGACCTTTTTCAATCCCAGATCGACCATGATCTGTGCTCCAACCCCGTAATCGCGCAGGTCGGCAGCAAAACCGAGCGCTTCGTTCGCTTCAACCGTGTCTTTTCCCAGATCCTGCAGTTCATAGGCTTTGATCTTGTTCAGGAGGCCAATACCGCGGCCTTCCTGGCGCATGTAGATCAAGGCGCCGGTTCCGGCTTCGGCAATTTGCTTCATGGCCTGATGCAGCTGGTTGCCGCAATCACAGCGCAGCGAAGCAAAAACATCACCGGTGAGGCACTCGGAGTGTACCCTGACCAGGGTCGGCGCATCAGGTTTGATATCACCCATCACCAAAGCCAGGTGTGTCATGTTATCGATATTATTTTCGTAAGCGATCAGCCTGAAGGTACCAAATATGGTTGGCATCTCAGCAGCTGCGCCCCGCCATACAAGCTTCTCCTTCTTCATCCGGTAATTGATCAGATCTGCTATGGATATAAGCTTCAGGCTGTGTTCCCTGCAGAAGTCTATCAACTGGGGCAGACGGGCCATAGTGCCGTCTTCATTAATAATTTCGCATATCACCCCTGCCGGTTCAAGATCGGAAAGCAGCGCTAAATCGACAGCCGCCTCGGTATGACCGGCCCTGCGCAGCACACCGCCCTCCATTGCTTCAAGGGGGAAGATATGGCCGGGGCGCTTTAAGTCAACAGGCCTGGTTTCCGGATCAATCAGGGCTTTAATTGTTTTAGCCCTTTCGAAAGCAGATATCCCGGTAGAACATGAGCCGGCATCAACGGAAACGGTAAAAGCGGTGCAGTGAGCATCAGTATTTTGAGTCACCATCTGCGGCAGGTCAAGCTCCCGTAACCTCTTGGATGTAAGAGGAGTACATACCAGGCCGCGGGCATTGCGGATCATAAAATTTACCGCTTCCGGGGTAATCTTGGAAGCTGCCATTACCAGGTCGCCTTCGTTTTCACGATCTTCGTCATCAACGACTACGATCATCTGCCCTGCTTTCAAATCCTCGAGGGCTTCTTCAATATTGCTGAAAGACATTTATATTCAACTCCTAAAGGTTAAAGGTAACCCTTTTCCGACAAAAATCCCATCGTTATTTTTGAGGTCTCTTTTCCCCCATTATGAAACCGGGGTTCGAGCATTTTTTCAATGTATTTTCCGACAAGGTCAACTTCTAAGTTTATCGCTTCGCCAACCTCTCTGCTGCCTAAAGTGGTTTCCTGCCCGGTATGGGGAATGATGCCGACGGAAAAGCCCGTATCTTCAGCATCAATAACCGTCAGGCTGACGCCGTCAAGAGCAACTGAACCCTTTGGCACGATATAGCGCATCAACCGGGGCGGCGTTTCAAAACTTAATAGCATCGCCCTGCCCCGGGGGGTTTTTTGGGTGATGGTTACAACTGCATCTATATGGCCTGCTACCAGGTGGCCTCCCAGCCGTCCGCCTAGCGCCAGGGCCCTTTCAAGATTAACCGCGTATCCTGCCTTTAACCCACCAAGCGTAGTCTTTTTCAGGGTTTCAGGCATCACGAATGCAGTAAATGTATCCCGGTCAAACCCGGTTACCGTCAGGCAGGGCCCGCTGACTGCTATGCTGTCGCCAATGCTTAAACCTTCCAAAATTTTTTTTGCCGCAATCACAACTGATGCCCCATCAGCAGAGTTTTGTATCCGGCGAACCGCGCCCAGCTCTTCTATAATCCCGGTGAACAATAATCACACCGCCCAATTAAAACTGCATTCTCTTCGGGTAACCGATTACCAGCAAATCGCGATCGAATTGCTTCAGCTCAACATCTTCAACAGCCCATGCCCTTTCCAACGCCGGGATACCGGACCCGGAAAAAGCGGTGGGGCTTTCTTTGCCGCCGATAATCAGGGGAGCGACAAAAATAAAGAGCTTGTCGATCAAACCCTGTTCGAGCATACTGTAGTTCAGAGTACCCCCGCCCTCCACCAGCACTGCAGAAAGCTCCCGCGCGGCAAGTTCCTTCATCAGGGCTTTTAAATCAACCCGACCGCTGTCTTCGGGCAGCTCCATGACTTCAACCCCTTTAGCTTTCAGGGCCCGGCACTTGTCTTTTGGCGCCTTAGCCGTTACCGCTAAAATGGTTTTAGCTGTCGAACCACTTTCGATCACTTTTGCATCAAGCGAAAGCCGGGCGCTGCTGTCAACAATAACCCTCACCGGATCATGCCCTGCCCCGCTTTCCAGCCTGGTGGTCAGTCTCGGGTTATCCTTTATCACCGTTTCGATGCCGACCATAATCACGTCAGTATGGTCACGCAGCCGGTGCACGAACTGGCGGGCTTTTTCGCCGGTAATCCAGTGTGATTCCCCGCTCGGTGTAGCTATTTTACCATCAAGGCTCATCGCAACTTTGACTGAAACATACGGCAGTTTTGCTGTAATATACTTGATATAGGTTTCATTAAGATGACGGGCCTTTTGTTCAAGAACCCCTTCACGGACCTTGATCCCGGCTTCTTGCAGGCGGGCAGTCCCCCGGCCCGATACCCGCGGGTTAGGATCCTGCATGGCGATAACTACCCTGCCGATACCGGCTTTAATAATCGCCTCTGTGCAGGGGCCGGTCCGCCCATGGTGGTTGCATGGCTCCAGGTTAATAAATAGTGTGGCTCCGGCTGCTTTTTCACCGGCCTTTTCAAGGGCGATAATTTCAGCATGAGCGGTTCCGGCAGCCTTGTGATAACCGCTGCCAACCACCTCTGTCCCCTGGACGATTACTGCGCCAACCATAGGATTGGGATTGGTGCGGCCACGCCCCTGACGGGCCAGGTCCAGAGCCATCCACATATATCGATCGTCAGCATCCACCTGCCACTCACCTCGTTTTCAACATAATAATCAGATTTCTTACAGACATTATATCTGCATATCGGCTTCAGGTAAAGCAGCGCAAGCTTCAGGCGCTGCCGGGCATGGTGTTCGGTTTTACAACAGTTTTAGTTCTTTAATCAGGTCCATCCCATCGGGAGCGTCAAATAGTGCAGAACCGGCAACCAGCACAGTTGCGCCGGCCTTGACAATTGCAGGTGCAGTATCCCGGTTTACCCCGCCATCAACCTGCAGGTCTGTTTTCAGTTTCCGCGCTTTGATCTGTTCTGCACAATAAGCAATCTTCGGCAGCATTTCAGGGATAAAAGGCTGCCCCCCCGCACCCGGGTTTACGCTCATTACCAGCACCAGGTCAAGCATATGCCAGATATATTCTAAAACTGTAACCGGTGTTGCCGGATTCAGGGCAACTCCGGCTTTAGCGCCGGCGGTTTTAATCCTGCGCAGTAAGCGATCAAGGTGGGCGGTTGTTTCTGCCTGTACGGTGAGCAAATTGACACCAGCTTCGACAAAAGGTTCAACCTGGCTTTCAGGATCACTGATCATCAGGTGGGCATCCATAAAAAGCCCGGTATGCGGGCGCAGCCAACCGGCAACGACAGGCCCGACAGTAATGGCCGGGACGAAGCTGCCATCCATAATGTCAAGATGAATCCAGTCTGCACCATGTTCTTCTATCCTCTTCACTTCTTTTCGCAGTATGCCAAAATCAGCTGACAGCAAAGAGGGCGCCACTTTTACTCTCATCACCAATACACCTCCTGCCGTTTTGGGAGCTCATCCAAAAAAAAGCAGTAATGCCCGTAACGGAGCGGGTTGATCGAACCGCCAAGGCGCTGCCTGATAGCACAGCGCGGTTCTGAAATGTGCCGGCAGTCCCGGAAAGCACACTCCCCGGAATATTCCTTGAATTCGGGAAAGAGCGCAGCTAAATCTTCCTGCGCCAGGTCAGTAAATTCGAGGCGGGTAAATCCGGGGGTGTCGACAACCGAACCTCCGAAATCAAGTGTTAAAAGTTCAGCCTGCCTGGTTGTATGCCGGCCGCGTTTGATCTTGTCGCTGATAGCGCCTGTTTTCAGGGTCAGGCCGGGCTGCAGGGCATTAAGCAGTGAAGACTTACCTGCTCCTGAAGGTCCGGCAAAAACAGAACATTTGCCGGTTAACATAGTGGCCAGGCTCTCGAGCCCCGCGCCGTCCAATGCGCTGCTGAAAAGGATAGCGTAAGGAAAGGGCTTAAGCTGCCTTTCAATTTTTAACAGCTCGTGTTTCTCGGCTAAATCCACTTTATTCAGGCATAGCAGGGCTTCCATGCCCTCTTTTTCAGCCAGGACCAGCAAGCGGCTGGCCAGCTGCTCTTGAAGCGGAGGTTGTCTCAGCGACATTATTACTACCAGCTGGTCGACATTGGCAACATTGGGGCGGTTTAAGCAATTTTTGCGGGGCAGCAGCACTTCTATTAAGCCGCCATCAGTATCTTCTGCGGCAGCGGACCCGGAAGGCTTAGGTGGAGGCACAAATAAAACCCGGTCACCGACCATCAGCGACTGGTTGCT
>CAYMDO010000043.1:0-11514 GCA_964389365.1 uncultured Syntrophomonadaceae bacterium | reverse complement strand
TGCTTGGTGGTGTGGGAGGGTCGGCGGCTTTACGGTCGCCCCCTATCCCGATTTTTTAGCCAAAAAACCAGGTTTGGTATAAAAATTGCTTTAAATGTCCTTGACGTTGTCAAATGCTTGTGATAATATCTTGAGATGTCTAGTACTGCCACAAACTGTATTTATTAAGAAGTGACTCGTATTACCTACTTGATAACCTCATATCCTCAGGAGTCAGAGAAGCGAACTGGCCGGGTTGTCAGACCGGTCGGTTTGTTAAAGTGTTAAATCATAAACCAGGAATCGGGGGAGTGATTTTTTTTAATGTCCAGCATTATTGCCGCCGAAACAGGTGAACGCCGCAGTTATGCCCGTATTACAGAAGTACTGGACCTTCCGAATTTAATCGAAGTCCAGCGCAGTTCGTTTAACTGGTTCTTAAGCCAGGGCCTGAAAGATATTTTCGATGATTTTTCGCCAATCCAGGATTTTACCGGAAACCTGGTCCTCGAATTTTTTGACTACACGTTGGGCGAACCGAAGTATTCAGTAGATGACTGCAAGGAAAGGGACGCCACTTATGCCGTGCCTCTTAAAGTAAGGGTGCGCCTGATCAACCAGGACACCGGCGAAGTTAAGGAGCAGGAAGTTTTTATGGGTGATTTCCCGATGATGACCGAAAACGGCACCTTCGTTATTAACGGGGCCGAGCGGGTTATTGTCAGCCAGCTGGTCCGGTCACCGGGGGTTTACTTCAAAAAGCAGCCCGATCCGACCGGCAGCACCGGGAAAGAGCTGATCAGCGCCACGATTATCCCCAACCGGGGGACCTGGCTCGAATTCGAGACAGATGTAGCCGACGCCCTTTTTGTCAGGGTTGACCGGACCCGCAAAATACCGGTCACCGTCCTGCTGCGGGCCATCGGCTACGGCACAAACGAAGAGATTTCAAGCTTGTTCAATAACGATTCCCGCCTGGCGGATATGCTCGAAAAAGACAGCACCGATTCGGTGGAAAGCGCCCTGCTGGAAATCTACAAGCGCTTACGCCCCGGCGAGCCGTTAAATGCGGACAATGCCCGCAACCTGTTTGAATCGCTCTTTTTTGACGGCAAACGTTATGATTTTGCGCATGTCGGCCGTTTCAAAGCCAACAAAAAATTATCTATGACCAACCGGCTTTACGGGAATGAACTGGCTGAAGATCTTAACGATCCGGTCAGCGGCAAAGTCCTGTACCCGGCCGGGACAATGGTTGACGAGCAGGTTGCCCGGGCGATCGACGAACACCGGATAACCCGCGCGGTGATTTCGCACCGCGACAAACCTCACCAGGTGCTCGGCAACGGGATTGTCGCTATGGACACCAGGCACCTGGCTGCCGAAGATATTGTGGCTACCGTGAGCTATATCCTGAATCTGCTCGACGGCATCGGCTTTGTCGATGACATCGACCACCTCGGCAACCGCCGCCTGCGCAGCGTCGGCGAGCTGCTGCAGAACCAGTTCCGGATCGGGCTCTCCCGCATGGAAAGAGTCGTGCGGGAAAGGATGTCTATCCAGGATGTGGAGGCGATTACCCCCCAGGCGTTAATAAATATTCGCCCGGTGATCGCCTCGATTAAAGAATTTTTTGGCAGCAGCCAGCTGTCACAGTTTATGGACCAGACCAACCCGCTGGCCGAGCTGACCCACAAAAGAAGGATCAGCGCACTCGGCCCCGGCGGGTTAAGCCGGGAACGGGCCGGCACGGAGGTGCGCGATGTCCACCACTCACACTACGGCCGGGTATGCCCGATCGAAACCCCTGAAGGGCCGAACATCGGCCTGATCGGTTCTTTGGGCACCTACGCCCGTATAAACGAATACGGCTTCATGGAGACTCCCTACCGGCGGGTCGATAAAAAAGCGGGCCGGGTGACTTCCGAAATTGTTTACCTGACTGCCGATGACGAAGACCGCTTTGTTATCGCCCAGGCCAACGCCCTGCTGGATGAAGGCGGTTATTTTGCCGGCAACCGCGTTACCTGCCGTTACTACTATGATACTGTTATGCGCCACCCGAACGAAGTTGACTTCATGGATGTATCGCCGAAGCAGCTGGTCAGCGTGGCCACGGCGCTGATCCCGTTCCTTGAAAACGACGACGCCAACCGGGCCCTGATGGGCGCCAATATGCAGCGCCAGGCGGTACCTTTGCTGAAAACCGAGGCGCCGCTGGTCGGGACCGGCCTGGAACAGAAGGCCGCCGTCGATTCCGGAGCCGTTGCCGTCTGCATGAATGACGGACAGGTAATCCGGGTAACGAGCAGCGAAATCGTGGTTCGCCGCCGCGATGAAGAAGAAGGTTTCAATTATATAATCAACGGGCGCACCCGGGAACGCTTTGAAGCGGACAACCAGCAGTATGGCCAGAACAAGGGCCTTGATATCTACAGTTTGCAGAAATTCAAGCGTTCAAACCAGGGTACCTGCGTCAACCAGCATCCGATCGTCGTCCACGGCCAGGCGGTAAAAGCCGGCCAGGTAATTGCCGACGGTTCCTGCACCAGCTACGGCGAGCTGGCCCTGGGCCGCAATGTCCTGGTGGCGTTTCTGCCCTGGGAAGGCTACAACTACGAAGATGCGATCCTGATCAGCGAAAAGCTGGTTAAAGAAGATATTTTTACTTCAATCCATATTGAAGAGTATGAATCCGAGGCCCGCGATACCAAGCTGGGGCCCGAGGAGATTACCCGCGATATACCGAATGTCGGAGAGGAAGCCTTAAAAGACCTTGACGGGCGCGGCATCATCCGCATCGGCGCCGAGGTCAGGGCAGGCGATATTTTAGTCGGCAAGGTTACCCCAAAAGGCGAAACCGAGCTGACTGCCGAGGAACGCCTGCTGCGGGCTATTTTTGGCGAAAAGGCACGCGAGGTGCGCGATACTTCGCTGCGTATCCCCCACGGCGAATCGGGCATCGTGGTGGATGTTAAAGTTTTTAACCGCGAAGACGGCGACGAGCTGTCGCCGGGGGTTAACCAGCTGGTCCGGGTTTACGTGGCCCAGAAGCGCAAGATTTCCGAGGGAGATAAAATGGCCGGCCGGCACGGCAATAAAGGGGTAATCGCCCGGATCCTGCCGGAAGAAGACATGCCATTTCTGCCTGACGGCACGCCGCTCGATATTGTCCTCAACCCGCTCGGGGTTCCGTCGAGGATGAACATCGGCCAGGTGCTGGAAACTCACCTGGGCTGGGCGGCAAAAACACTGGGAATCGGGATTGCCTCTCCTGTTTTTGACGGGGCCAGCGAAACGGAAGTTTTTGAGTGCCTTAAAGAAGCAGGCTTGCCGGCAAACGGCAAAACAGTACTCTATGACGGCCGCACCGGAGAGCCTTTCGACGAATATATAACTGTTGGTTTTGCTTATATGCTAAAGCTGGCGCACCTGGTTGACGACAAAATACATGCCCGTTCCACCGGGCCCTACTCGCTTGTTACGCAGCAGCCCCTCGGCGGCAAGGCCCAGTTTGGAGGACAGCGCTTCGGGGAGATGGAGGTCTGGGCGCTGGAAGCCTATGGCTCCGCGTATACCCTGCAGGAGATTCTCACCGTTAAATCAGACGATGTTGTCGGCCGGGTCAAAACTTATGAGGCTATCGTCAAAGGAGAAAATATTCCCGAGCCAGGTGTGCCCGAATCGTTTAAAGTGCTGGTCAAAGAGCTGCAGAGCCTCTGCCTTGATGTTCGGGTGCTGAGCGACGAAACCGGTGAAGTTGAGATCAAGGAGGGCGACGACGATTCTGATTACCGCCGCCTTGATGTTAACATCGAGGGGATGGAATCCGATGAAGACGATCTGGACCGCTTTGTATACCGCCGCGCAGGGAAAAGCGGAATAACCGCTGCGGATGATGATGAAGATGATGATGAAGAGTGCCTCGAGGATGATGAAGATAACGAAGATGGCGATGCGCTCACTCCGGATGAAGGGCTGAGCGACAGCGCGGATGAACCGGCAGCGGAAGATGATGGGGGAGAAGACGACGATGCAGGCGATCTTCCGGCCGGCCCCGTATCGGCGATCATTGAAGAGGAAGAGGATATTGAAGTTGAAGAGGTTTCCCTGGATGAGCTCGAAGAGGAAGAGGAAGAGAAGGTTATCGATGACGAGGAAGATGAACTCGAGCTGAAACAGAAGCGTTCCGCTAAGAAAAAGAAATCCAAAAGAGTTCGGGAAGATGAATATGAAGACCCGGGAGATCTGGAAGAAGAAGAAAACATCTACTAGCAGCACAGGTTGACCCCTGGCGAAAGGAGAGATCTTGTTGTTGGATGTAAATAATTTTGATGCTTTAAAAATTGGGTTGGCATCATCGGAGCAGATCAGGGCCTGGTCGCGGGGCGAAGTAAAAAAGCCCGAAACAATTAACTACCGGACTTTGAAACCGGAGCGGGAAGGCCTGTTTTGCGAAAAAATTTTCGGGCCGCAGAAAGACTGGGAATGTCACTGCGGCAAGTACAAGCGGGTGCGCTACCGCGGTATCGTCTGCGATCGCTGCGGGGTTGAGGTCACCCGGGCCAAAGTTCGCCGCGAGCGGATGGGCCATATAGAGCTGGCCGCCCCGGTTTCGCACATCTGGTACTTTAAGGGTATTCCCAGCCGGTTGGGGCTGCTGCTTGACATGTCGCCCCGGTCCCTGGAGAAGATCCTTTACTTTGCCGCATACGCCGTTATCGACCCCGGTGATACTTATCTCAGCAAGAAACAGCTGTTGACCGAAGCAGAGTACCGTGAATACTTTGAAAAATACCAGGCTCTTTTTAAGGGAGGCAAAGGCTTTAAGGCCGAGATGGGCGCGGAAGCGATTAAGAAGCTTTTAGCCGGGCTCGACCTGGATGAGGTTGCTGAAGAGCTGCGCGAGGAGCTGCTCAGCTCAAGCGGCCAGAAAAAGATCCGGGCAACCCGCCGCCTGGAAGTGGTCGAAGCTTTTCGCCAGTCGGGTAACAACCCCTCCTGGATGATCCTTGACGCTATCCCGGTAATCCCCCCTGACCTGCGCCCCATGGTGCAGCTGGACGGAGGGCGCTTTGCCACATCCGACTTAAATGACCTCTACCGCCGGGTTATCAACCGCAACAACCGTTTGAAGCGGCTGCTGGACCTTGGCGCACCCGATATTATCGTCCGCAATGAAAAGCGGATGCTGCAGGAAGCCGTGGATGCCCTGATTGACAACGGCCGCCGCGGCCGCCCGGTAACCGGGCCCGGAAACCGCCCGCTGAAATCTTTAAGCGATATGCTGAAAGGCAAGCAGGGAAGGTTCCGCCAGAACCTGCTCGGCAAAAGGGTTGACTACTCGGGCCGTTCGGTTATCGTGGTCGGCCCGGAACTGAAACTGTACCAGTGCGGGCTGCCGAAAGAAATGGCCCTGGAGCTCTTTAAGCCGTTTGTGATGAAGCGCCTGGTCCAGGAAGGCATGGCGCACAATATCAAGAGCGCGAAACGCATGGTTGAAAAGGTCCGCCCCGAGGTTTGGGATGTCCTGGAGGAAGTGATCAAGGATCACCCCGTACTGCTTAACCGCGCTCCGACCCTGCACCGCTTGGGGATCCAGGCTTTCGAACCGGTACTGGTTGAAGGGCGGGCGATCCAGATCCATCCCCTGGTCTGCGCCGCTTACAATGCCGACTTCGACGGCGACCAGATGGCTGTTCACGTGCCGCTGTCGGCTGAGGCCCAGGCTGAGGCAAGATTGCTGATGTTGTCGGCCCACAATATCCTTAACCCGAAAGACGGGCGCCCGGTTACCACCCCGACCCAGGATATGGTGCTCGGCTGTTACTACCTGACCATGGAAAAAGACGGCGTCCCGGGCGAGAGCAAGGTATTTCCCGACCCGGAAGAGGCAATCACCGCTTTCGAACTCGGATACCTTGACCTTCACGCGCGGATCCTGATCCGGGCAGCGGGGTTTAAGGGCCGCGATTTTGCCCGCCGCAAGAAATACCTGCTGACGACCGTCGGCAAAGTAATCTTTAATGAAGTATTCCCCAAAGATTTTCCGTACATGAACAATGCCGTTTTTTCCAACTCCTTGCCGGAGGATAGCTTTATACCGCTAAAAAACCTCGACCCGGCGAAACTTCTCGGATCGCGGCCCCGCTACAAGGCGATCAAGAAGGATTTCCTAGCCGAGCTGATTGCCCGCTGCTACAGGATGTACGGCAACACCAAGACCGCTGAAATCCTCGACCAGGTTAAGAAACTCGGTTTCCGCTATGCAACGAGGGCCGGTGTGACCGTTGCCGTTGACGATATTGTCATCCCCCCGGAAAAATACGAGATCCTTGCCGCTGCGGAGGAAAAAGTTGAAAACACCGAGCAGCAGTACGATCGCGGTTTGATTACGGAAAAAGAGCGTTATGACCGCGTTATCGATATCTGGGGCAAAGCGAAGGACGAAGTATCGAAAGCCCTGATGAGCGGCCTTGACGAGCTGAACCCGATTTACATGATGGCCCACTCAGGCGCCCGCGGCAATGAATCGCAGATTACCCAGCTGGCCGGGATGCGCGGCCTGATGGCGGATCCGACCGGCCGGATCATGGATATTCCGATCAAGGCAAACTTCAGGGAGGGTTTAACCGTTATCGAGTTCTTTATCTCCACCCACGGCGCACGCAAAGGTTTGGCCGATACGGCGCTGAAAACCGCCAACTCCGGCTACCTGACCCGGCGCCTGGTGGACGTGGTACAGGATGTGATCATACGCGAAGACGATTGCGGCACGGGCCAGTCGATCGGCTTGAGCGAATTCCTCGACAAGGAAGAAAACCTCGAAGATGCCGTTATGCGCCTGGTCGGCCGTTTCACGATGGAGCCGGTTTACCATCCCGAGAGCGGCGAGGTGCTGATCGAGGCCGATGCGCTGATCACTGAAGAGCTGGCCGCCCAGGTGGCGGAACTGAAAATTACCGAAGTGCGCTTTCGCTCGGCGCTGACCTGCAAAACCCGTCACGGGGTTTGCGTCAAATGCTATGGCCGCGACCTGGCCAGCGGCAAGCTGGTCAATGTCGGCGAAGCGGTGGGGATTATCGCCGCCCAGTCGATCGGCGAACCGGGCACTCAGCTGACCATGAGGACTTTCCACACCGGCGGGGTGGCCGGGGATGATATCACCCAGGGGCTGCCGCGGGTTGAAGAGCTTTTTGAAGCCCGGAAGCCGAAAGGCCAGTCATTGATCGCCGAAATTGCCGGCGAAGCTGAAGTGCTTGAAACACGATACAAGCGCGAAATCCGGATTACATCCGAGCAGGGCGACCACCGCGTTTACGCCATTCCCTACGGGGCGCGGATTAAAATAGGAAACGGCGAAAAAGTGAGCGCGGGCGATGAGATGACCGAAGGCTCGATCAACCCCCATGAACTGCTGAAAATCAAAGGGGTGCGCGGCGTCCAGCTTTACTTTTTAAAAGAGGTCCAGTGGGTTTACAAGATGCAGGGCGTCGATATCAATGATAAGCACATAGAAATCATTGTCCGCCAAATGCTGAAGAAGGTCAAAGTGGAAGACCCGGGCGATACCGAACTGCTGCCCGGCGGCATGCTTGACAGCTACCTGTTTGACGAGATTAACGATCAAACAATCGAGGCAGGCGGCAAGCCGGCTGTAGCCCGCCCGCTTCTGCTCGGCATCACCAAAACCTCCCTGGCGACGGAGTCGTTCCTTTCGGCGGCCTCATTCCAGGAGACGACCCGCGTATTAACCGAAGCATCGATCAAGGGCCGTAAAGATCACCTGCTCGGCCTGAAAGAGAACGTGATTATCGGCAAACTTATTCCGGCCGGCACAGGGATGACCCGTTACCGCAATATTTCCGTATTCCCCGAAGGCCTGGCGCCCGGGCCGGAAGCGGTTAAAGCGCCGGTTGCCCGGCTCGGCCTTGATACCGGCGAAACGGTTATTGCCGCCACTGGCGTTCAGGGGCCGGAAAGGGTCGAAGCAGATCCCGAAATGTTTGAGGATTAATTGGATCTTTTAATTGACAACGTTTCCAGACGGTGATAGAATCTTAAGGTGCGCCTCAGGGGCGTGCTCAGTTAGGCCTGTGCAAAAGGAAGGGTGGAAAACCCGGGTGAAGGAGCTAATAAGCAGTGCCCGGCGAAAGGTCGTCGGAGCCAAGCAAACCTTAAAAGCCCTTGAAAAGGGCGAAGCTCTCCACGTGTTTATTGCCACAGACGCCGAAGAAAAAGTGACCCGCCCGGTGCTCGCCGTCTGCGAAACCGAAGGGGTTAACCCCCACTATGTCGAGACCATGCACCAGCTCGGCAAATTGTGCGGGATAAAAGTTAAAGCAGCGGTTGCTGCCATCACAAAAGAATGAAGGAGGTGGACTGATGCCGACAATAAATCAATTAGTGCGCAAAGGCCGCCAGCAGATTACCAGGAAATCGTCTGCACCGGCCCTCGATTGTTCCCCGCAGAAAAGGGGAGTATGCACAAGAGTTTCTACCACCACCCCGAAAAAGCCGAACTCTGCCCTGCGTAAAATTGCCAGAGTCCGCCTGACCAATGGAGTTGAAGTGACTGCTTACATCCCCGGAATCGGGCATAACCTGCAGGAGCACTCGGTGGTTCTGGTCAGGGGCGGCAGGGTTAAGGATCTTCCCGGTGTCCGCTATCACATGGTGCGCGGCGCCCTGGATTCCGCCGGTGTTGAAAGACGGTCGCAGGGACGTTCGAAATACGGCACAAAGCGGCCGAAAAGCAGTAAATAAGTAAGGAGCGGATGAAAGAAGATGCCACGAAAAGGACCTGTAGCAAAAAGAGATATCCTGGCGGACCCCGTCTATAACAGCAAAGTGGTAACCCGGTTTGTTAATAAGCTGATGTTCGATGGACAGCGGGGAACGGCGCAGGAGATTATTTATGATGCGTTTGAGATTATCAGGGAGAAAACGGGAAAAGATCCGCACGCAGTCTTTGAAACAGCAATGCGCAATGTTTCTCCCGTGCTGGAAGTAAAGCCCCGCCGGGTCGGTGGCGCTACCTACCAGGTTCCAGTTGAAGTCAATACAAACCGGAAAAACATTTTGGCTATCCGCTGGTTAATCAATTATTCAAGGGCCCGCGGTGAAAAAACGATGGCAAAGCGCCTGGCCGGTGAACTGATGGATGCCTTTAACAACATGGGCGGGGCGATCAAGAAAAAAGAAGATACGCACAAAATGGCAGAGTCAAATAAAGCTTTTGCCCACTACCGCTGGTAGGGTTTGACGCCGGCAGGGTTTAATTAAGAAATTTTGCTGAGAATCCGGTGCGGGATGGAGAGCAAGGTTATAGCAATGCGGGTTTTCCGGTTCCCCGGCAGCCCGGGCGCCGGTTTACGCTGATGGAAGGAGGGAAGAGATGAGCAGGGAAATGCAGTTGGAGCAAGTCAGGAATATCGGGATTGCCGCTCACATTGACGCCGGCAAGACGACCACCACGGAAAGAATCCTGTTTTATACCGGTCGCCTGCATAAACTGGGAGAAGTGCATGATGGCAACGCAACCATGGACTGGATGGTTCAGGAGCAGGAGCGCGGTATAACCATTACCAGCGCTGCTACATCATGCCGGTGGCGCGACAGCTTGATTAACATTATCGATACGCCCGGGCACGTGGACTTTACTGTCGAGGTAGAGCGTTCATTGCGGGTGCTGGATGGAATGGTTGCAATCTTCTGCGCTAAAGGCGGGGTTGAACCGCAGTCGGAAACGGTATGGCGGCAGGCCGATCGGTACCAGGTCCCCCGCCTGGCCTATATAAATAAGATGGATATGGTGGGAGCCGATTATTTCAACGTTATCCGCCAGTTACAGGAAAGGCTCCGTGCTCAGGTTCTTCCCCTGCAGCTGCCGATCGGAAACGAAAGCGACTTCACCGGGGTGGTGGACCTGATCACCCAGCGGGCGATCCTTTACCAGGATGATCTCGGCACGCAAAGCATAGACTCCGATATTCCCGAGGCAATGGTTGAGCAGGTTGCCGATTACCGTGAAAAAATACTCGAAACTGCAGCCGACTACGATGATGCCCTGATGGAAAAATATTTTAACGGCGATCCGATCAGCCCCGGGGAATGTTACCGGGCGCTGCGCAAAGCTACTATTTATCACAACCTGGTTCCGGTGCTTTGCGGCTCTTCATACAAGAATAAGGGTGTTCAGCTGCTGCTTGATGCGGTGGAGAACTACCTGCCTTCGCCGGTTGACGTCGGAGCAGTAAAGGGATATAACCCAAAAAGCGGCGAGGACGATTTCCGCCTGCCTTCGGTTGACGCGCCCTTTGCCGCCCTGGTTTTTAAGATTATGGTTGACCCCTTTGTCGGCAAACTGGCTTTCGTCCGGGCCTACTCGGGTACGCTTGAAAAAGGGTCGGTTGTCCTGAATGCCACCCGCCAGAAAAAGCAGCGCATCAGCAGGCTGATCAGGATGCACGCCAACTTCAGGGAAGAGATTGAAAAGGCGCAGACAGGCGATATCCTGGCCATTATCGGCCCGAAAGAGATCAGCACCGGCGATACGCTCTGCGCCCTTGACAAGCCGATTATCCTTGAGAATATCCAGTTCCCGGAGCCGGTTATATCGGTGGCCATAGAGCCGAAAACGAAAGCCGACCAGGATAAAATGTCTGTTTCGATGCAGCAGCTGGCCGAAGAAGATCCCACATTCCAGGTTCATACTGATCAGGATACCGGGCAGACCATTATCTCGGGGATGGGCGAGCTTCATTTGGAAATTATCGTAGACCGCCTGCTGCGCGAGTTCAAAGTTCAGGCTAATGTCGGCAAACCGCAGGTTGCCTACAAGGAAACCGTGCTGGGCGAAACCAAAGCCGAGGGGCGTTTTGTCCGCCAGTCCGGCGGGCGCGGCCAGTACGGCCACGTAATTATCGAGCTCTCATCGCTGGAAACAGGCGGCGGGTTTGTATTCGAGAACCATATTGTCGGAGGCGTTATACCAAAAGAATATATACCAGCTATTGAAGCGGGGCTGAAAGAGGCGGCCTTAAACGGCGTCCTCGGCGGATACCCGGTGATTGACATTAAAGCTGTTTTGGTTGACGGGTCGTTTCATGAAGTTGATTCGTCCGAGCTGGCATTTAAAATTGCCGCTTCCAAGGCGCTGAAGGCGGCGCTTTCCAAGGCCAGGCCGGTGCTTTTGGAGCCGGTGATGAAGGTTGAAGTATCGGCCCCGGAAGAATACTTAGGCGATATTATCAGCGATTATTCCGGCCGCCGCGGCCGTATCCTCGGTACAGAAATGAAGGGCGGACAGCAGGTGGTCAGGGGCGTTGTTCCGTTGAACGAGATTTTTGGCTATGCCACTGAACTGCGTTCGCATACCCAGGGCCGCGGGGTCTATAACATGGAGTTTTACCGTTATGAAGAGGTACCACAGAGCATAGCTCAGAAAATAATTACACAGAGCGTTACTCATTAATTTTGGAGGTGTATTTAATTGGCTAAGCAGAAGTTTGAGAGGACGAAGCCGCACGTAAA
>CAYMDO010000042.1:0-11735 GCA_964389365.1 uncultured Syntrophomonadaceae bacterium | reverse complement strand
TCATTTTGCAGCTGCAGTTTTTAACTCCAAGTTCGGCAAATTAATGGGTTTGGAGATTTTTAAAAAAGTATTTGCGGAATGCCTGCCCCCGTCCCCCTGAAGCTTGACACTAATCTGGATAGCGTAGTAAAATGTTCCCAAAATAGAAACAAGTTCTAATCTTTAATCGCCTCTTTTGGTATAAGCACTATTCTTGTCAGACTGTTTAGTCAAGAAGTTAATCTACTTGCCGAACAAAGTTTTTAGGTTGTCGCTTATCTTTCACCTGAATTGATCACATAACTTCATTCTACTTAATTTTTTAGGAGTCGGCATGAACGCACTGGTTACGGGAACTACCGGCTTTAGCGGTTCACACCTGGAGAAGCAATCGGCCTGGTAAAAGCACACGGTCAGGGCGCTTGTATTGCCCGGTGAAGATGCCTCTGCCTTAGAAAATCAGGCATCTCCTATAACGACGCGAAGCTTGATACGGTAACATTAGTGCAAAGTTACCACGACAAAGGCCTGTTTTCATGCACAATAGCACGGCCGGCCAATGTAACCGGTCCGGGCAGCGTTTGGGTAAAGGACATCCTTGACTAGATGAAGGGTTTTCTTCCTAATTAATTGACTGAAGCAGGTATAGCAGCAGTTTCATTTATATTTATATTGGCAACCTTGTGAGCGGCATCGCCCTTGCAGGCATAAAGGATATCGCAAAAGGCAATAACTATCACTTTCGTGATGACCGGAATAAAAGCTGGAGTCAGTATCTGAACGATCTGGGATCATTTGCCGGGAAAAAGCCGGCAATCAGCTTGCCTTTTCGGCTGGCGTTCGCTGCCGGATGGGCATGCGATATGGTTTTTACCCCGCTAAACCTGTGTCCGCCGCTTTCGTGCTTCGGCGTCTATATCCTGAGGCGGGACTACGATATGGATACAACCCTGAGGCAAGGGCAGTTGGGCTGGAAAACAAGGGTATCCTACACGGAGGCGCTGGAAAAGATAGGTGCCCGGGTGAAGGAGGTTTACTTGCTGCAGTATTCAGTGCCACAGTAGCGGACGCTCAATAAACGCCGGGAGGGTGCGATGAAATTTAAACTGCTTCTCTTTATTCTTGACAAAAAGTTAAAAGCTGCCGCGAAAAGCAACCCCGACTACAAGAAACATCTTGGCCTCATGCAAATCAAGGTCCTGATCAAAACTGCCGACAGCAAAATCGGTCGACTCTTTATCTTCGATCGGGGTTCTTATTCATCCGTAAGCAGTACCGATGCCAAGGCTGACGTCGCGCTGATCTGGGCTGATGCGGCAACGGCGTTCCGGGTGATGACGTCTAAAAACAGTGATGCCGATACTTTCCAGGCGGCGGCGGAAGAAAAAGTGTGCATTCAAGGCATGGTCCCCTACCTGCAATGGTTTACCAACGGAGTACAGTTGGCAATGAAATAATTGCTCGCTTAACTTAGGTATTAAGCTCAGACAAAAGTATAAAAACTCTTAAGGAGGAAGCTTATGGCTATCAAAGGCGGTCATCTTGTGGCCAAATATTTGAAGGAAGTTGAGAGTGTTGAAACAATATTTGCGCTCTCCGGCGGACACATCGAGGCAATCCTGGACGGGTTCACACAATACAATATACGCGCCATAGATGTCCGACACGAGCAGGTTGCAGCCATGGCGGCGCAAGCCTGGTCGGTTTATGCTGGACAGGTGGGTGTGTGCCTGGTAACAGCCGGTCCCGGCCTCACCAACGCCCTTACCGGTATCGCCAACGCCTATCTCGATAACGCCCCGCTGGTGGTGCTGTGCGGCAAACACCCGCTTAAGGAAGACTTAAAGGGCGCCCTGCAGGAGATGAACCAGATAGACATGGTCAAGCCGATCACGAAGTGGGCCGCCACCTGTTACGAAACAAAACGCATCCCGGAATATCTATCCCTGGCCTTCCGCTTCGCCACCATGGGCAGACCGGGGCCTGTATTCCTTGAACTCCCGCCCGATATCCTGAATGTCAGCGTGCCCGAAGAGGATGCACCACTACCGGCGATACCGACCCGCAAATACACGGTTCACCCGGATGATGCCGACCTAAAACAGGCTGCGGAACTGATCAACAACGCCAAGCAACCGCTGTTTCTCGGGGGAAGCGGCGTGGGATTCAGCTGCTGCGGCCTGGCGCTGGCACAGTTCATGGAGAAGACGGGTATGCCCTTCCTCCTGTTAAATTATGGCCGGGGTGAACTTCCCGACAATCATCCGCAATCGATCTGGGATATCGGTAACATCGGGTTTACGGTGACGCTGGCGCAGGCCGATGTGATTGTCATCGCCGGCCTGCGGCTCAACTGGCTTCTGCAGTCCGGGGCCGCACTTCCGCCAACAGCAAAGATTGTCAGGATCGACATTGATCCGCACGAGATCGACCGCAACCGGCAGGCCGACGCAGGGCTGGTCGGCGACGTTAACTCCGTGCTCAACGAACTTCTTCTTCATGTCAAGAAAAATGATCACAGCGCTTGGCTGAAAACACTGCGTACTGCCTCGGCCGCTTTTATAGATTCCGAGCTGAAGGCGCGCGAGACACCGTCCAACCCGATCCATCCCATCCGCCTTGTTGCCCAGATCCAAAAAGTCGTGGGTGATGATGCCTATTATGTGTCGGACGGCGGCGATACGGTTTATTTCGGGCTGGTACATTTTATTTCCAAACTGAAAGCCGGAGTGATAGGCACCGCTTCCGGCCTGCTGGGTTGCCTGGGCACAGGCATTCCCTTTGCCATGGCTGCGAAGGTTGCCAATCCGGATAAACCGGTAATCCTGTTCAACGGCGACGGCTCTTTCGGCTTCAACGCCATGGAGTTCGATACCATGCTCCGCCACAACATTCCCCTGATCTGCGTTATCAACAACGACTGCGCCTGGGGCATGGTCAAGCACGGTCAGGAACTTTCGATCGGCAGAGACCGGCTCCAGTGCACTGAACTGGCTCCGCGGCGTTACGACAGAATGGTGGAGGCGCTCGGCGGTCATGGTGAATATGTCACTACAGACGAGGAGATTATCCCTGCCATAAAACGGGCCCTAGAATCGGGAAAACCCGCCTGCGTCAACGTAATGACCGATCCGACAGCAATGAGCCCGGCCTCGGTAGTTTTCTACCAGGCCCTTAAAATGGAGTAAATAAATACAGGAGGCAGCATGAAAGCACTACTATTTTCCACATCGACGACAAAGTTTATTGTTCTCAAAGTACTGGGCGCACTGTTTTCTGCTCTTTTCTACAAGGGACCGCTGGCCACGGTTAAATATGCTGATATCCCGGAACCGCTGCTGCCTGGACCGGATTGGGTAAAACTGCGAACACTGATGTGCGGCTTCTGCGGCTCTGATCAGAGCTTGATATTTTTGAAGGACTCTCCAACCGCCTCGCCTTTTACCTCCTTTCCCTGCGTGCTCGGACATGAGCTGTGCGCGGAGATTGTCGAGGTGGGTAGCGAGGTAGCCGGTTTCAGGGTTGGTGATCGAGTAACCGTGGCCCCCGGACTGGCTTGCTCTGCCCGGGGCATCGAGCCGGCCTGTGCGGGTTGCCGTTCCGGCCGTCCCGGCAGCTGTGAAAATACGGCCAGGGGCTGTTTGTCCCCCGGCATGTTCACGGGGATCTGTAAGGATGTAGGCGGTGGTTTTGCTCAGTACCTGGTAGCGCACGAAAGCCAAATCTACAAGCTGCCGGCTTCGATGTCACTGGAATCTGCCTCCATGATGGAGCCGCTGAGCGTAGCTCTCCAGGCTGTCATGGATAACCGGCCGACCGCCGCTGATCAGGTGCTGGTTATTGGCGGCGGCGTCATCGGCAACCTTATTGTTCAATCTATCCGGGCCTTCGAAATCCCCTGTTCCATCACCGTGGCCGAACCATCGAGGTTTCATGCCAAACTGGCGGTTAAGTCCGGCGCCGACCACATTGTAACGGAAGGCGATATCCCCGGTGCCGCCTGCAAGATTACAGGCGCCGAATCCTATAAACCGCTCCTGGGGAAAAACATTCTCATGGGTGGTTTTACAAAAATTTTCGATTGTGTCGGGCATACAGATACGCTAAGGACAGCAATGCGAGTGATGGCCGGCGGCGGAACTTTAAGCGTTGTGGGGATCGGCGATGAAGCCAAACTGGATCTAACGCCGCTTTGGCTGAAACTGCAGACAATTAAAGGGGTCTATGCGCAGGGCTACAATCTTGTTGATGGCCGCTATGAACATGTTTTCGAAACGGCCATTCGGTTTGCTGATACCGGCAAAGTGAACCTTCACGATATGGTAACCCATCAGTATCCGCTGGAACGGTATCAGGAGATGATCGAAGTCAACAAGCACAAAGCGGCTAACCGTGCAGTGAAGACGGTAGTAGCATTTACCAGTGTCAGGGGGACGGGGGTTTGACAACTTGTTTCAGGTTGTGCTGATACTATAGCGGTGTTTGAGCTGTTTCGTGCTTGCTTTTCAGGGACCAGGCGGATGGTTCCTGCCGTTTTTAATTTCGTGGCAAATATAGCTTCAGCGTTTGCGCAGCAGCGCCCAGGGAGTTAAAACTTCAAAGAATGTATCACCCCCATGCAGGTAAAGCAGATCGCTTTTATCGGTTTTTGAATGGTATAAATTGGTCCTGAAGCCATGATCCGCTAAAAGCAAGATTAGCGAACCACCGGGCATGTATTTAAACAGCGGCAGCAGCTGTTTTCTGCCAATCATTATTAACTCATCCAACAGCTGGGGTAGCGGATCCCGGGAGCTGTGAATTTTGTCATCGACAAAGCTGAATTTAACCGCCTTCAGCGGCATTCCCTGCCGCGCCGAGGGCAGGTTGTTTATTGCCAACAGGAATCCTGAAGGTTCGGCTACCAGTTCCGCCAGCAAGCCATCATCAATATGGAGCAGATGACCGAGCAGCCCCGCTTCCTTCAGGGGCTGCAGCTGAGCCTCTGTTACAGTTGGCTGATCAGCCCATAACAAACCTTCACGCAGGGTTTCAAAGCTAAACTCGTCCATAATCATCCCGATTAAAGCAAGCCAAACATCAAGCCTGGCACCGTCAACTATAACCAGGTAAGCTCCTGCCGGGTCTCTCTCTTTTTCAATCCATTCAGGGAATCTCTGCCATAGGCTGGATAAAATCTGTCTCCTGGCTGAAGCGCCTTTGGCCAGGTAAGCGGAAAAGGCAGCCGCCAGAGGGTCGAGAGTTGAGGTATACCGCTGGCGCCATCTTTTTGTAGCAACCTCGGGTACCAGGCTGCGGGCAGAAGCTTCTTCAAGCCTGCCGAGGGCCCGTTCAAAAGGTGAAAGTAAACGGTAAAAACGCTCCCAGTTCTTATCATTTTCCGGCGTGCTGCCATCCAGGTTTTCTGCTTCATGCAAAATCAAACTGCACTCAGCAGCAGTCTGCAGCACCCTAAGCGCCTCTATCTTGGCTTTCCTGTGGTTGTCATTTAGTCCGTTCAAGCTACCGGCGCCGCTTCGCAGCGCTTCGCGCAGCATTCCACAGATAACATTTAACCGCGGCAAAGATTCTTCCGCGTTAATTTGGGTTGCCAGGCGAGCAGCTGTCACCCGGCTGAGCGCCGGGAAAAACGGCTCGTCAACAAATTGATCGAGCAGCGTTTCGAAACTGTATGCTTCAACGCCGCTTCCTTTCAGAAACAGTTCAATCAGTTCCACTGCCGAAACAAGGACATGAGCTTTTTCAGCCGCTTTTTCCATAAAAGACGAACGGAGTTTATCTTTCTCGTCCAACAGCAGCAAGCCCAAGCTTTCGAGATCAGGCAGCAGATCAACGGTAAGGCAGTCCTTGCTTCCATTAATATTGACTGTCCGCGAGACCAGAACTGCGCCTTCACTTTCCAGGTTAAAGTGGCTCAGCCATCCACATAGCAAGGCGAGGGCATACATTTGTTCTAAGTTAACCTGTGAGGTATAAACCAATAACCGCGGCATCCTGGCTTCCAGGAAATCTTTCTCTTCCTGCGCTCCGGTCTCATCGTTATCCTTTGGACGCTCATTTGCGGTTAAGTCGTAAAACCGTCTTTCTTTTTGGGTCACCTTAATATAAGCAGGCGGACTTGCTTCACCTTTGCTTAGCCAATCCTGCAGGAGTGATTGCAGCTGGCTAAGGTTAAATACCCGGCCGACCAGCATTTCCAGCAGTTCATCAATCGAACGCTCAACGATAATTGCCCCTCCGGTCAGGACACGGTTAATCATATTAACAGAAGAGTTGGTCACATACTTGTTTAGACCGGCTATCAGTTTTTGCGGCTGCAGGGCGCTGCCAATTCTCAGCAAGGCATGAAGCGGTTCGGCTTCGGAGCGGCGACCAACCAGTTCCAGGTGCTCGGCGTGTTCGCTTAATTTTTGCCTGATCGCATCTGCCTGCAGGACGGAAAGATAAGCCCTTAAAGATTGGATGATCTTTTCTTCGATTACCGCTCGCTCAGGGAGGTTATGAGTCTCACCTAATTTAAACCCGCAGCTGCACACAGCCTGTTTGAGCAGTCGTGTTTCATCAGCCAAACTGCACTCTCTTTCCAGAATCCCGCTCAGCATGCGGTTTATGCCGACCAAATCATTTTCGGTTACCAATGTGTTAATACGGCCCAGGTTTTCCAGCATGCGGTAAGCTTCCGAAGCGGTTACTTCGTGGTACGGCTTAATCCGCGCCGGACCAACTTCCCGATCATGCTCAGCCAGGTAGAGCGTGCAATATTCAGACCGGAATTGCTCAAATTCTCTTTTCAAACGTTCGCGGTGCTTCTCTTCCCAGATCAGCGGCTCTGATGCCAGAAGATCACTTATCAAGCGGCAACGGCGTCTCAGCTCTGCATAGCGATCCGCTTCCGGAATCACCAGGTTATCATCCTGCAGGTAGCCGGCAATATTCAGGACATCGGTCAAATCCTTCTGAAAAAAATCATCCAGCGCGCTCAGGCTCCGCCAGTCGGACGAATAGAGAGGTGACGACTGACAGGTTGCCAAAAAGCGTTCCAGCCCTTCACGCGAAGCGTACGAAGTTTTGATTTCACTTAAAAATGTGTTAAAACGATCGATGTTTTTAATAATACTGTCCCAATTTAAAGGCTGGAACAGGGGATGATCGATCAATCGCTCACTGCGCCTTCTTATTTCAGTTAATCGGCCCGTCCACTCAGTTTTAAAGGCGATAACCGCTTCCCAGGCTTGTTGCTGCACGGCAAAGGTCAACGGCCCGCTGCGCAACCGGGCCGGTAAAAATGGAACCTCACCCATCACTTTTTGTAATTCCGGACGAATCAGAGTGCCCGGACCAATTTCTTCAATATTCCAGAACCGATAGTAGTTTACCTGTGTCGGGGCCAAACGTTTGCCGCCCTGGTAGGCTGAAACGGCCCCGCTCAGAATTGCCGCCATACTAAGCACCTGAAAAGCCGGTTTACTCAAACCGAACAAACCTTTACGCAAAATGAGATATAGTTTCTCGAGCCCTATTTTGCCATCTTCCGGAACTAGGCCTAAGTATTCCGCGGTTAACGCTGAAGTTTTAGGGTTGATATCCAGTATGAAATCCTGGCCTCTTTTTTTGATCAACCCTAGTGGCGCTATAAAATTTTCTAAAACAATTTTTACACCTCTTTCGAGGCCGGCGCTTTCAAGTTCAGCTGTGAAAAGTAGATCGAGCGTGCGCTGCACCAAACTGCCGGAAACCTGCTCACTTAAAGGATGGATTTCGGCATGGCGCGGGTAGCGATCTTTAAGGATCTCGGCAGCGGCGCGGGAAACCAACTCGCCAAAGGGGAGATAGTTGAACTGTGATGGTGAAAGCATTTTACCGCCTGCCTTGATTCGGCCTTCAAAATATATTTTCCGATATAATTCTTTAACTTTTGCTTTCTCCCCGTTGAGCAATAAGGTAAGCTGTCTCTCAGCCTGACGGCCTGTCGGGCTGTCATCGGCAGCATACTCTTCATATAGCTTCAGATGAGCATAGGCGCTTCGCAGAAGGTCTTCCTCGCTTTTGGCGATCAGCCGCGGCATCCAGGTGACCAGTGAACGGCGAAGATCTTCGCTGAATTGTTCAACCAGCGCAGTCCAGGTGTTATCGGTATAACGTTCATCTACGCAGCTAAAAGCAGGCGGAACGACGGCAAGAATAAAATCGGTTTCTTTTTCCGCAGTCTCCTTTTCCAGGCTGATAAATTCGCCGGGATTGTCCGCCGGGTTACCAAAAAAAACCTTGCCTGAACGCTCTGTGTTTTGCCAGGCAACTTCAAAATCGCGGATTGGGTTCCGGCTTAAGTCTTTAAGCGGCAAATATTTCTCATCAATCCAAGGCAGTAACTCATCGATCATACGCCGATCGCCCGCCGGCAGACCGCCGATGATCCCGGCCAGTTTTTTCTCTAACAGCAAGCCGATATCGGCCTTTAAGTCAATGGTAAAATATAGTTCATTGTCTTTTTCCACCGCACTCAGATAAGCGCCGTGAATAAGCAGTTTGTCCATTATATCTTTTATATACTCATAATTGACGGCACTCTCGAGCACGCTATAGCGATGGAGCAGCAATGCTGTCAATTCCGCCGCGCTAAAAGAACGGGGGGCAGCGGCTAGCGCGCCTAAAATCAACAGTTTGATCAGGCGCAGGGCAATTGCTGAGTCGGCCGCATCGCTGAAAAGTTTAGCCACTTCCCGCTCGTAATGATGATATACCTTATCGCTGTAAGGATTGGTCTCCACCGTTTCTTGCAGACGCTCGCGGAAATGGTCGAAAATATAGTCGGGCGTCAGCAACTCCCATTGCTCCCGAGCGAGAAAAGGTTCAATACCCCGCCCGGGATCACCGGCTAAGCGATAATGGATAAAGTCGACTACACCGCGGTGTTGGGAAAATAGCGGCCGCAGTTCATCAAGCATTGCGACTGTTTCCGGATGAACCGGGTAAAGGGTATTAAAATCTTCCTGTGAGAAAGGCAGTCGGTCAAAAGCGCTTTTCAGCTCTTCAAAGATGCGGGGCAGCGCCTCTTCAGCCTGGTCCTTGCGGCGAATTAGGCGACCGGCTACTATCTCCTTGACATGGGACCCGGTAAGCCTGAAGCGAATCGGGTAACGGTCTTTAATTTTGTGCAGCACTTCACCGGCCAGCGAACCAGTGTTTTCTATATTTTCCTGCATGGTGGCCACAATCCAAGCCGGCAAATTTTCGGCAAATTCACCTAAATACTGCAAAAACCGCACATCTTCATTGTACGTGTGGGGGTTTTCCTTCGACCTGAGAAATTCTGAAAGTTCATCTAACAGCAGGAGCAGACCGCCGCAATGCTGATCCTTAATCACGCCGGCAATTTTTTGAAAAGCTTCGCGGCGGGACATCTTTGTTAAACCAGCGGGTAATTGCGATATGCCGCCTGTTTCTTTCTCCAACCTGGAAATTGTTTCATTGAGAACAATATGTTCGAGATATTCGCGGTTGCTATGTTCAACTAGCGAAACCTCCACCACCAGGGGCTTTACCCGGGCAGCTTCATCAAGCAGCCCGGGCATTTTCTTTTCCAGGCCGGTGCTTTTCATGCTGGCTGCAGCAAATGTGCTTCGCGCTTCGGTGTCGTTCATCATTAAGCTGAGGGCATTCAGAAGATGTGATTTTCCTGATCCGAAATTGCCGATGACAAAGAAGCCTTTGCCCACCAGGGCGGCTACGCTGTCAAGGATTGTGGCAATAGCAAAATTTACTTCGCCGGTAAAAATAAATGTTTCTGCCAGATGGCGGCATAAACTGCTGTCAGCCAAATCGGCGAGGCGGACAACTGTGCGAACTGGCGGCACATCGATTAAATCACCGATTCTCAATTCCATTTATCCACCACCTTTTGCTGCAGCCAGGGAACGCAGCTTCCTAATGGCGCCAAAAAACTCTTTTCGCTCGGGATATTTGTCAAGCAGCTCTTCGAAAAAGATAGCTGCCTCCTCTTCCCGATTCAGTTCTCCGGCGTCTTTGAGCAGGGACGATTTTGCCGTAACATCAAGCGGACGCCTTAACAACAGCTCTTTTAACAGGGGCCAGGCTACTTCGCACCTGCCGAGCCGCCTCAAAGCAAAAACATATTGCGACAGAGCAAGCTGGTTTTGCGGATCAAGCAACCGCGCCTGACGGTAAGCTTCGACCGCGGCCGCTTCGTTACCTGCCTCCCGCTGTAAATCACCGAGAAGCAACTGCAAAAAGGGATTCTGTTTTCGCTCTCCTACTTTTAAGACTTTCTGAAGCTCTCCCAGAGCTGCGGCCGGGGCAAGATTTTGCAACCGGTTTCTCATTTGCTCGGCGTACGGGAAATAATCATCGCCCCCAACAACAGTCACCGGTATTGATGATGCTATCCCGGCATGATCAGCCTCACCTGAAGTTTTTGATATTTTTTTCAAAATATTATTACGCTGCCTGATCAGGTAACCGTCACGTGGGTTATTAAGCAGCGCGTCCTGAAGGACGGCAGCAGCTTTCTCCGCTTCTCCCTTTAGTTCATATGCCCGCGCCAGACGTCCCGCCCGGTAGCTGCTGGGAAAAAGATCGTAAGCCTTTTTAAGGTTTTCAGCAGCTTCATGGTATGATTTTCTATCCAAAGCAATCAAGCCCAACACTGTAAGAGCCGTGGCCTGGTTGGGATCTTCGGCCAGCACCTGCAAAGCCGTTTCCCGGGCAGCTTCCTGATCGCCACGCTGCAGTTGTACATCAGCCAAATTGGCCTTTAGGATCCTGTAGGCAAAGCTACCGGCAGAGTACTGCTCTAGATTTTCGTGCAGCAACAATTCGGCTTCTGCCAGACGTTTATCCTTCCGTAACTGCCAGCTCCGGTCGACTATGTTTTTATAACTATCATTCGCTTTCATAATTTAACAATCTTTATCCTTACTGTATTACTCATTATCTTATCATGACTATCTTGTGGTGGTTTTTACCTAATACTTACAAGACTGAACAATCCAACGATGACTTACGGTTATGAAAAACGGCCGGTGATCGCTTTCACCAGCTCGCACGGGGCAAAAAAATAACCTTGGCTGTCTGCTCAAAAAACAGCTCTTCCGTCAGGATAGCGTCAACTTGGCGATTTTTCAACCCGGACCGTGTGAGGGCGATCGCTACATCGATCACATAATCTGAGGTGTAACAAACCATCCCGGCAGCAGGTAACCTCTCAAAAAAACCTGTAGACACCCTCATGGTTGGGATCGTTTTTATTTTTCAAGGCAAACCAGGCGCCTGTATCTACAAATATTGTTTTCAACGGTATAAAACCTCACCATGATCACTGAAGCCAGTAGGACTTTCCGCGGCGCTTTGAGCCATCTGCATACCGCTGAATGATTGCGTCGCAATAGTTTTAGCCATCTTTTTATCGATCAGCTTGCGAATTACGTCAGATATGCTGAAGTTATAGACCGCTGCCTGCTGAACAAGGTAATCCATGCTGTTCTTCTTTTACAAGGGCTTGTGTTCTTTTTATAGCGTTCATCCTTATCATACATCATTACATATATACTCTGATTTATCAACACCTGAAAAACACGGGGAGGGAATTTTGGATTCTGGTCTTGAAAGGTCGCTTTTATCGACATCTTTAATCATACATCTGACTTTCCGCACCCTTGATCTTTGAAAAAATATTTTTCTTTATCCCCCTAGTTTTGCAGTAAACTCATAGTCACAAATCTCATTAAGCCCTGCTAATA
>CAYMDO010000041.1:0-12336 GCA_964389365.1 uncultured Syntrophomonadaceae bacterium | reverse complement strand
CCAGCTATATTTGGCTATTTGCCTGTTTTTTTTCCTACGCACTGTCGAACTCGGGCCCAGGCCTACCAAACAATAACCGGGTTCATACGATACTACAATGAGGTCAGGCTGCATTCAAGCATCGGTTATAAACCACCACAAGAGTATCATGATGAAATAATGTGTAATACGGCAGATGTCTTAGCAATTAGTGCATAATGTTTGAAATTAGGGAGTCAGGGCGGTGGGGCCGGGTTAACGTCTCTGACGTCGATATCCATTAAAGGCACTCCAACCGGGTAAGGTTAATACCTTATACGACATAAGCGGTTTTGTACCTCCATAAAATGGGATATAGAAAAATATTTTTTCAAAGATCAAGGGTGCGGAAAGTCAGTTAAATAATAAAGGATATAAACAAAGGTTTAAATCATATGTCAGGTGTTGTTGATAGGAATGAGTTGAATCTCAAAAAACCTTGAAAAACAGCTTAAAAACGCTTATGATAGCGATGAGGTTGAAAATGCATATCAGTTAACCAAAAATAAAGGGGGTTTTTAAGATGGTCGAACATGTTGTTTTTGATGAAAATGATGTAAGAGACAACAAGGTTATCGCCGCCCTGTCCTATCTTGGTTTGCTGGTTTTGGTACCGCTTTTGGCTAAAAAGGACAGCCCTTTCTGCCAATTCCACGCCAAGCAGGGCCTGGTGCTGCTGATCGCATGGGTAATTACCGGGGCGGTTTCGGTAATTCCTATTTTAGGATGGATTATCGGGATAGTCGGCTCAGTCTTTCTGTTTGTATGTTTTATTATGGGGTTGGTCAATGCGCTTAGCGGACAGGCGGGTGAGCTGCCGCTAATCGGGAAGTATGCTTCGCTCCTGAATCTTTAAAAGTATTGATATCGGGCCGTATTAATTTAAGGGGCGGTTTATAACCGCCTCTCATTAAATTGTTTAATGTTTTTACATCCGGATCAGGCCCCTGAAAAGCCGGCGGAGTACCAGTAACCGAGGATAAAGGCAACCAGTGCAGCGACCGTTAATGTTATCCAGATCTTCCTGCCGGTTTTCTTCTTCTTAACATGCCGTGGCAATTGTATAAAAAGCCTCCCTTCTCCCCAAAACCAATACTAGCAGTTGAAAGATATATTTAATTATATCATGTTGACCGCCAAATAGATTGAGCGGGGTTTGCTACACTTCAATATGCTATGATAGTTGCGGTATGGTTAGATGTTATATTGCCGATCAATCAAAAGCTTGCACGGAGGCGGGAAACGTTTGCGCAGCAGCGACGGGAAATGGTTTTTAACCAGGGTTAAAAGAACTATTTATAACTATAATATGATTGCCGATGGAGACCGGGTTGCCGTTGGTGTTTCCGGCGGGAAAGACAGTGCGGCCCTGCTTTACATTATGAAACTTTTTCAGAAGCATTCGCCGATTAAATTTGACCTGGTTGCCGTTTATGTCGATCTGGGATGGCCCTCCGATCCGGTGGCGCTACAGGATCTGGCCAACAGCCTTGGCCTGGAGCTGCATGTCGAAAAGACTGCCATCGCCAAAGTTGTATTCGAGCGGCGCAAGGAGAAAAATCCCTGTGCCCTTTGTGCCAATTTACGCCGCGGAGCCCTGCATCAGGCGGCCAAAAACTTAAGCTGCAGCCGGGTGGCCCTTGGGCATCACCTTGATGATGCCATCCAAACGATGATGCTAAATTTAATCTTCACCGGCCATATAGATACTTTTAAACCGGTAACCTATCTTGACCGCAGCGATCTTTTCCTGATCCGCCCCCTGATCCAGCTGCCTGAAAGCGTAATGGCTGCGCTTGTCCGCCGCGAAAAGCTACCGCTGTTCAAGAACCCCTGTCCGGCAAGCGGCAAAACCAAACGACGGGAAATGGCCGACCTGTTAGATGAAATAGCCAAGCGTTACCCGGATCTGCGCGAGAAATTCCGCTCCGCCCTGATCGGGAGCCCGTTCTGGCCTCAGGAACAGCACTTCTAAAATTTATAACAATTATTTTAAATATTATAAAGGGGTTTGCTGCCCGGTGTCGAATCCCTCTTGTTAGCGTTTCTAAAAACCCTCAGAACAGGAGGTGCGCTCTAAGTGCGCTATCGTTATTTTCCCGGCTGCACCCTCAAGGGCCAGGCAAAAAACATGGAGAATACAACATTGGCCGCTGCCCATGCTTTGGGTATCGAGCTTGTTGAACTCGAGCAGTGGCAGTGCTGCGGGGCCGTTTATCCTCTGTATGAAGATGAGCTGATCTCACTGCTTTCACCGGTCCGCACCCTGGCTGCGGCGGAAGGCGAACCGCTAGTATCGCTCTGTGCCGCCTGCCACCATGTGCTAAAACGGGCACAGGAGTTGATGCAGCGCAATGAAGATGCTCGCCATAAGGTGACCGACTATCTTGAAGTCGGCTACAAGGGTGAAGGCCGCGTCCTTCATTTTCTGGAAGTGCTGCGTGATGACTACGGTTTCGACAGGCTGGCTGAAATGATCAAAGGACCGCTGGAAGGGCGAAAAATTGCTGCCTATTATGGCTGCCTGCTGCTCAGGCCCGCGAAGGTGATGCAGTTTGACGACCCTGAGAACCCGGCAATTATGGAAGACCTGATCAGAGCTCTCGGGGCGGAAGTGGTTAAGAGCCCGTACCGAACTGAGTGCTGCGGAGCATACCTGTCGGTAACCGAAGAAGCGGTTGCGCGCGATACAGTGAGTAAGATTATCAATTCCGCACGCGAAGCGGGGGCAGAGGCGCTGATTACTGCCTGCCCGCTTTGCCGCTATAACCTGGAAAATTGTGCCGTCCAGGAAGGTAAAACGCCTGTTAAGGTTTACTATTTTAGCGAACTGCTGGCTGAAGCACTGGGTTTGCAGTTTGACCAGCTGATGACGGCAGCGCAGGAGAGGAGGCGTGCTAATAATGGCAGTCAGCAGTAAAAGCCGGTTGGTGGAAGAGATGCAGAAACAGAGCGGCCAGGATCCCAACGGCTGCTTCCAGTGTGCCAAGTGCAGCGCAGCCTGCCCGGTAACTGCGGCGATGGATCTCCTGCCGCACCAGGTTATACGTTTTCTGCAGCTGGGCCTGGAAGATGATCTGGCTAACAGCAAAACCCCCTGGGTTTGCGCTTCCTGTTTTACCTGTGCAGCTCGATGCCCGCGCGACCTGGATCTGGCAAGAATGATGGAGGGTGTGCGGCTGGTTATGCTGCGCCGCCGTGAAGGCAATAAATTCGGGCCGGCAGACTTAACCCCGGAGCAGCTGGCCAAGCTGCCCCAGCAGGCTTTAGTCAGCGGTTTCCGTAAATATAACAAGTAAGGGAGGTTCGGGAATATGCCTAGAACCGGAGTTTTTATCTGCCATTGCGGTACTAATATCGCCGGCACCGTGGACATTGACAGTGCACTAGAAGCATCCCGTGACTTCCCAGGTGTGGTTCATGCCGATGAGTACCGCTATCTCTGCTCTGAAATGGGGCAGGACCTGATTAAGAATGCAATAAAAGAAAATAGCTTAGACCGAGTTGTAGTCGGTACCTGCTCGCCGCGGATGCATGAAGGCACTTTTCGCAAGGCTGCGTCTGAAGCCGGCCTTAACCCGTACCTGCTTGAGGTGGCCAATATCAGGGAACACTGTTCCTGGGTGCACCGCAACCC
Organism: uncultured Syntrophomonadaceae bacterium; assembly: GCA_964389365.1. Lineage (GTDB taxonomy): Bacteria > Bacillota > Dethiobacteria > DTU022 > DTU022 > UBA993. Next base: position 8,681 of record CAYMDO010000041.1, on the reverse strand, counting down.
GGAGGAAGGCACTCCGAAAGCGATCGCCCTCCTGCGGGCTGCCGCAGCCAAGGTGGCATTAAACTATTCCCTTGATGCGCCGGAGCTGAAAGTAGAAAAGCGGGCCCTGGTGATCGGCGGCGGTATCGCCGGCATCCAGGCAGCAATTGATATCGCCGAAGCGGGGTACATCGTAGATGTGGTGGAAAGAGAACCGAGTATCGGCGGGCGGATGGCCCAACTGGAGAAAACCTTCCCCACTCTCGACTGTTCCGCCTGTATCCTGACGCCTAAAATGGTCGAGGCGGCACAGCACCCCAATATTAACCTGCTCACCTATTCTGAAGTCGAAGAGGTAAACGGTTTCGTGGGGCAGTTTGATGTAAAGATCAAGCAAAAGCCGCGCAGCGTAGATGCTGTAAAGTGCACGGGCTGTGGCATCTGCTGGGAGAAATGCCCCTCCAAGGCAGATTCCGAGTTCGAGATGGGTATGGCCAAGCGCAAAGCGATCTATGTGCCTTTTCCACAGGCCGTGCCGATGATACCGGTTATCGACCGAAATGCCTGCCTCTTTTTCCGAAAAGGTCGCTGCCAGATCTGCGCCAGGGAATGCCCCCCGGAGGCCATTGATTTCGAACAGCAGGATGAAATCATCGAGCGCCGCTACGGTAACATCATTGTGGCCACCGGTTTTGATCAGCTCGATCCTGCGGCGTACGGGGAGTACGGCTACGGCCAGCATCCCGATATCCTGACCGCGTTGGAGTTTGAGCGCCTTTTTAATGCCTCTGGCCCGACAGGAGGCAAGGTGGTTCGCCTCTCCGATGGCAAACCGCCTGAAAAAGTAGTCTTTATCCAGTGCATCGGATCGCGCGACAAGGCGCGCGGGATGAATTACTGCTCCAAGATCTGCTGCATGTTCACCGCCAAGCAGGCGATTTTGCTGAAAGAAAAGGTACCTGCTGCCAGGAGTTATGTATTTTATATCGATGTGCGAACAGCCGGTAAGGGTTACGAGGAGTTCCAGCGGCGGGCTGCCGAAGAATACGATGTGGCATACCTGCGCGGCCAGGTGGGAAAAATTTTCCCTGAAGGCGGCCAACTGGTGGTCCACGGCGTCGATTCGTTAAGCGGCAAAGTCATAGGTATCAAAGCCGACATGGTTGTGTTGGCGGCAGCCTCGATTGCCCGCGCCGATGCGTCTGAAGTAGGGCGGATTGTCGGCATCAACAGCGACAGTTATCACTTTTTCAATGAAGCCCACCCGAAGCTGAAACCGGTGGAAACACATACGGCCGGCATCTTTATCGCCGGGGCCTGCCAGGCACCAAAAGATATCCCTGATACGGTGGCACAGGCCAGCGCAGCCGCGGTAAAGGCGATCGGTTTGCTTTCAAAGGATGTGCTGAAAGGCGAAGCCTGTACTGCTATAGTAAACCAGGCTGAGTGTTCAGGCTGCCTATACTGCGAAGCTGTCTGTCCTTACAGCGCGATTAACCATATCGAAATTGAGGAACGCTATCACGGGGGAATCCTGAAGCGTACCGTGGCCGATGTTAACCCGTCCCTCTGCCAGGGCTGCGGTTCCTGTACGGTAACCTGCCGTTCCGGTTCGATCAACCTTAAAGGCTTTACCAATGAGCAGATTCTGGCGGAGGTGGACGCCTTATGTCGGTAGTGCAGAGTAAAAAAGCAGCGGGTTGGAAGCCCCTGATTGTAGCCTTCTGCTGTAACTGGTGCAGTTATGCCGGAGGAGACCTGGCAGGCACCAGCCGCATGAGTTACCCTGCTAATGTTAAAGTAATCCGGGTGCCCTGCTCCGGGCGTTTAAACCCGATGTTTGTGCTGCGCGCTTTCCAGCGCGGGGCAGACGGGGTGATGGTGGCGGGCTGCCACCCGGGCGACTGTCATTACAGTACCGGCAACTATCACTGCCGCCGGCGCCTGTCAGCTTTTAAACGCCTGGTCGAATTTGCAGGTTTTGAACCTGACCGTTTTGAGGTCCGTTGGATTTCAAGCTCGGAAGGCGACAAGTTTGCCGGAGAGATGGAAGCGATTACGGTCAATATAGAGGCCCTCGGGCCGAACAGAAAGATGAGGGATGCCCGGTGGTAGAAAGTTACTTAGAAGAGTTAAGCAAAATCCGCGAAGCGGTTAAGCAGGACCTGCTGGGTGGCCGCATTGGCCTGCTGCTCGGCTGGGAAAAAGGGCACTACTGGTGGCAATCCAGGCCGCTGTTTGCCCAGGATGAAAAGGATCTGGAAAAGCTGGCATGGGATTCGTTTTGTGCTGTTAATTTAAGCCGCTACCTGCTCGATGAATTGAAAGATTACGGCAAAGTTGGCGTGCTGGTCAAGGGTTGTGATTCACGCGCTTTCAACCGTTTGCTGCAGGATAACATGGTAGCCCGGGAACAGGTGGTTCTTTACGGCTTATCCTGCCCGGGCATGCTCGATTACAGCCTGCTCACTGCTGCTGCCGGAATGGAGCCGCAGGGGATAGCCGAGCAAAATGGTTCAGTTGTGATAAAAACTGCCGCCGGGGAGAAAACAGTTGAACGGGACCGGCTTCTGCTCAATAAATGCCGCGACTGCCTTTACCCGGATCCGGTGATATGCGATCAACTTCTGCTCGCCCCCCGGGGTGAGAATGAGGCTCCCGGGCGTTACAAGGGCGTTAATGAACTGGAGGAACTGCAGGCAGACGAGCGTTATGACTACTGGCAAAAAGAGTTTTCCCGCTGTTTGCGCTGTTATGCCTGCCGCCAGGCCTGCCCATACTGCAGCTGCCGTGAATGCTTTGTTGAACAGGAGAAACCCCGCTGGCAGGGCCGTGCTTACCGTGACAGTGAAAATTTTTTTTTCCATCTTGTCCGGGCTTATCACGGAGCCGGCCGCTGTATCGATTGCGGCGAATGCCAACGGGCCTGCCCGGTTGCTATTCCGCTGCAGGACCTTAACCGTAAACTTATCAAAGATATCAACGAGCTGTACGGTCAGTTTGAGGCCGGTTTAAATACGGATTCAGAACCCCCGCTCTTAACCTACAAACCGGATGATCCGGCAGCTTTTTCTGAAAAGTGAGGTGGTCATGGTGAAAAAAACTATAAAAGCGGATCAGCTTCATGCTTTATGGTCTCATCTGTCTGGTGAAGGCAGGCTCTTTTTGCCGGTTAGGGAAGGTTCAGCCGTATTATTCAAAGAGTGGGCCGCAGGTGACCAGGTTGCCCTTGATGCTCCGGCCAGTGCGGTACCGCCCAAGGATCTTTTTTTCCCGCGCGAAGAAACCTACATGCACTACCGCTGCAGCGGCCGGGGTATGGAGCTCACCGAAGGGGAAGAGCCGGGGCCGGTAACTGCTTTTGGTGTTCATCCCTGTGACCTGAAAGCGATTGGGATGCTTGACCGGGTTTACATAAATCAGGAGCCTGTTGATGAACTCTACAGGAAGAGACGCGCCAAAACCACCGTCGTTGCCCTGGCCTGCACCGTCCCCGATCCCTTTTGTTTCTGCACTGTTTTTGGTATCGATCCGCTAATTGCTCCGGAGGCCGATCTGATGGCTTTTCTCAATTCCGAAGACGGCAGCTTGATGCTTGAAGTTCAAACCTCAAAAGGCGAAGCCCTGATCAAAAAATCTTCCTCACTGCTGGCTGATGATAACGGACAGTTTTTTGCGCCGGCTGCGGTAAAAACCGCTGATTTCAGCTTAAACCTGGAAGGGTTCAGCGAAAGCCTGAAAGGCCGATTTGAAGATCCGGCCTGGGACAAGCTTTATAAGAGCTGCCTAGGTTGCGGGGCCTGCACCTATATCTGCCCGACCTGCTACTGTTTTGATGTTGAAGATTATGGCCATGAAACGGCCGGTGAGCGCTTCCGCTGCTGGGACAGCTGCATGTTCGGCCATTTTACGCAGATGGCCGGCGGCCACAACCCACGTCCCGGACGCAGGGAAAGGGTCAGGCAGCGTTTCTTGCATAAACTGCTGTATTACCCTGAAACGTATGGTGATCTAGCCTGTGTAGGCTGCGGCCGTTGTTTGCGCAGCTGTCCGGTTAACCTCGATATAGTTTTGGCAATCAAAGCCCTGGGAGGTGAAAAAAATGTGCAGCGATAATCCCTTAATGCCGCAAACCGCCACAGTAATCGATATCACAGCGGAGACCCCGGATATTAAAACAATCAGGATCTTGGGCTCAGACGGCCTGCCGTTTGAATTTATGCCCGGCCAGTGTGCCATGTTATCGGTACCGCCAGCCGGCGAAGCCATTTTTTCGATCACCTCGTCCCCAACCTGCCGCGATTGCCTGGAATTCAGCATCAAGGATGTCGGGGTTGTATCAGGCGCACTGCACGGCCTGGCACAGGGTGCCCGGATTGGGATCAGGGGGCCGTATGGCAATGGTTTTCCTGTCGAAGAGTTAAAAGGGAGGGATCTGCTTTTCATCGGCGGGGGGATCGGGCTTGCGCCGCTCAGATCGTTAATCGGTTACTGCTTTGCCAACCGCAGTGATTACGGGCAGATTGATATTGTTTACGGGGCTCGCAGTCCGGCGGACATGATCCGGAAGAGTGAACTTAAGGAAACATGGACGGAACAGCCCGGTACGAAAGTGCACCTGACCGTGGATGCGGAATTTCCTGATTGGAAAGGCCATGTTGGATTTGTTCCCGCTTATGTATCCGAGCTTGCTTTTACACCGCAGGGGAAAATGGCTGTTACCTGCGGCCCGCCTGTAATGATCAAGTTTGTGCTGCAGGCACTCGAAAAACTCGGGTTTGAGGATGAGCAGGTAGTGACCACTCTTGAAATGCGCATGAAATGCGGTGTAGGCAAGTGCGGCCGCTGTAACATCGGACCGGTTTATGTATGCAAGGACGGGCCGGTCTTCAGCCTGGCCCAGTTGAATGGGCTTCCGGCAGAATATTGATAAGTTGGCTGGCAATAAACAGGGGCGTTTCCGTTTTGGAAGCGCCCTTTCTGCAACCGGATATATAATATCTTGATTAGCTGTGTGACAACCTGCCGAGGCCCTGTTCCTTATAGCGGTTAGCCAGTTCCTGGTACATGGGGGCGCTGGTCTTGACCCACATCAGGGATGCCCCGGTAATTTCCTTTTTGACTACTGCCGGCACGCCGGCCGCCAGATGCCTTGGCGGCACTTTCATGCTGCTCGGCACAACAGCCCCGGCTGCAATCATCGACTCTTCGCCGATTATGCAAAAATCCTGCACTACCGAACCCATCCCGATAATAGCGCTGTTTTCGATCGTGCAACCGTGCAAAATCACTCCGTGGGCTACGGTAACGTTTTCGCCGATCACTGTTTCGCAATCCGGAATAACATGAACCACCACATTATCCTGGATACTGCTGCCCTTTTTAACGATAATCCTGCCATAATCACCGCGCAGCACTGCCCCAAACCAGATGCTTACATCGTCCTCAACAATTACATCGCCGATCAGGGAGGCGTTGGGTGCTATAAAACAATTTTCGCCTATATGCGGGGTTTTACCGTCGTAGGTGATAATCAATAGGATCCCCTCTTTCGCTGTTTGTTGCTTTTTCACACTCTCTATTTTTCGCTCCGTTAACCCGCTTTTCCTTTTCAAATCTTTGCAGCTGCGTTATTATTATAAATACACTTAATTCCCGATTGGCATTACTGCAGTTTGCAAAGGAGTTGAAAAGTTATTAATAAAAAAGCGCTGCATGAGCTGCTCTCCGCTGTTCAAAACGGTAAGGTTGGCGTTGAGGAGGCTATTGACAGGCTGCAGGTTTTACCTTATGAAAATCTGCAATTTGCCAGGATAGATCACCAGCGCCATTTAAGGCGGGGGTTCCCGGAGGTTATTTTTTGCCCCGGAAAAACGGTGGAGCAAATAGCTGTTATTTTTAAACATCTTGCTGTTTCCGGCGATACTGTTCTGGCAACAAGGGCCGATGAGGCTGCCTACGAAGCGGTAAAAGCCATACTTCCGGATGTCATCTACTACCGGGAAGCGCGGTCGCTGGTGCTGCACAGCCGGCACCGCAAACCCCTGCTAGGTTCAGTAACGGTTGTTTCGGCCGGGACTGCCGATTTGCCTGTTGCGGAAGAAGCAGCGCTTACTGCCGAACTGATCGGCAGCCGGGTGACAAGGCTTTATGATGTAGGCGTGGCGGGTATTCACCGCCTTTTTGATAACTGGGATTTAATTGCCGAAGCCAGGGTTATCGTGGTTGTTGCGGGGATGGAGGGGGCCCTGGCCAGTGTGGTTGGCGGCTTGGCAACCTGTCCGGTTATAGCGGTGCCAACAAGCGTCGGTTACGGCTCGCACTTCGGCGGCCTTGCCCCGCTGCTTACAATGCTGAACAGTTGCGCGACCGGGGTGGCTGTGGTAAATATTGATAACGGCTTCGGGGCCGGCTATTTGGCGGCCCTGATTAACAAAGTGGGAGAAAGGGCGGGGGACCGGTGATCAACAGCATCTGCCCGAGTCGGGGAAAGATATTATATTTCGACTGTTACTGCGGGATCAGCGGGGATATGACCCTCGGCGCCATGCTTGACCTGGGGCTCGATCTGGATCACCTGCGCTCAGCCATGGCCGGGTTGCCGCTTAAAGGTTTCCGGCTGGTGGCTGAAAAAGTTACCGGCCGTGGCTTGGCCGGTACAAGGCTGCAGGTAATTGTTGAAAATGAACAGCGTCAGCAGCGGTGCCTGCCGCAGATTATCACGCTGATTGATGATGCCGATCTTCCCGATCCGGTTAAAGAAATGAGCAGGTTAATCTTTAATAACCTGGCTGAGGCTGAGGCGGCCGTTCATGGAATTGCAGTAAACCAGGTCCATTTTCACGAGGTCGGGGCCGTTGACGCAATCATTGATGTGGTTGGCGCTGCTGTTGCACTCAACCTGCTTAAAATAGAGGATGTATATTCATCGCCGCTCCCTATGGGCAGGGGTGAAATTACCTGTGGCCACGGGAAACTGCCGCTGCCTGCGCCTGCAACCCTGGAGCTGTTGGCAAGGAGAGGAGTGCCGGTATGCGGAAACCCGGATAATCTTGAATTGGTTACTCCTACCGGGGCTGCGATCTTAACCGCAATTGCCAAAGAATTCGGCCCCCTGCCGGACTTCACCCTGCAGGGGGTTGGTTATGGTGCCGGCAGCTACGAACTCTCAAGGCCAAATTTCCTGCGCCTGTTAATGGGCACAATTATCCGCCCGGCAGATCATGATGCGGATGACATGATTCAGCTTGAAGCGAACATAGACGATCTAAATCCCGAGATCTATGGGTACCTTATGGATAAGCTCTTTGCCTGCGGTGCCCTTGACGTATTCTTTACCCCTGTCCAAATGAAGAAAAACCGTCCTGCAGTACAGCTGACGGTGCTGGCCCCGCCCCATATGCTAAATTCAATCCGCGATCTGATTTTTACCGAAACCAGTACCCTGGGCCTGCGCCTGAACCGGATGAAAAAGTTGATGAAACAGCGTGATATAGGCCGGGTTGAGACAAGATGGGGGGTAATTCACATTAAGTACTGCCCGGTCAGTTCGGGTGAGACTATTCTTCACTTTGCCCCAGAGTATGAGGACTGCTGCAAAATCGCCAGGATTTCAGGGCTGCCGCTCAAAGAGGTTTACCGAATGGCCGAGCATCTGTTTAGAAGTACCCGCCAATAACGCTTTTGGCTAGCTCTTTAGTAAAAACAAAAAGTCTTTGCTTCAGTCGTCAAAAGTTAGAATATTGTTGACATAGCCAATATTATGTATTATAAATTAATCAAAGGAGGCTCGACAGATGAAGAATAAGCTGTTACCCGAAAAGATCAGGGCGTTAAACAGCTCTCTCCAAGACGGTGATAGCCCGATGCCGAACCTGCAGCAGGCAGTTAATGCATTTTCGTTGCATATTAACGCCGCAGTTTTGTTAGTGGACAGGGAAGGTGTTATCATAGCGGCTGAACCCGGATCGGTTGAACTGGCCGATAATTTGCAGCAGTTAATTCAAGATCGGTCACTTTCCGCCGATCAGAATTTTATGCAGCAGCTTAAGAACAGCGAAGCTGTTTACAATGAAACTAATACCGGCCAAGAAGCGCAGGGAGATTATTTCTATTCATTTGTGCCTCTTACAGCTGAGGAGAAGAAATCAGACCTGCTGATGTTCTGTTCAGCAAAAAAACCGCTGGACGATGATCAGCTGGCCCTGGCGGAAATCGGGGCGCTCATGATTGGTATGGTCCAACGCCTCGAGAAGTTGGAGAAAGAAGAAGAGGTTAACAGGAATAAAAAACTTGCCGAAGGGGCATTTGAAAGTTTATCTTACTCTGAAGTAGAAGCGATTGAAGAGATCCTGAAAAACATCACTAACAATGAAAGTGTGGTTATTGCCAGCAAGATAGCAGATAGCTTGGGCATTACCCGTTCGGTGATTGTCAATGCCCTTCGCAAGTTTGAAAGCGCCGGCATTATTGAATCGCGTTCGCTGGGGATGAAGGGAACTTTCATCAGGGTAAAGAACTTGCATGCCCTGGAGATGGTAGCTACCCGCTCTTTTAAATCCGGACCATATTAACAGGATCCGCCCCGACTACCAACAGGCTAAGTAATGGGCATGACCAAGCGGCAGTCTGAGACAGATGCCGCTTATTTATGGTGCGCCCGGCATGGGCGTTAGCTTGGCGGTGAAAGTCCGCTGTGGGCT
>CAYMDO010000040.1:0-13976 GCA_964389365.1 uncultured Syntrophomonadaceae bacterium | reverse complement strand
CTTAAACAATAAACATGCAATCACCAAAGCTGAAAAAGCGATATCTTTGTTCAACAGCTTCCTGATATGCTTTAAGCATCAGCTCGCGACCGGTCAGGGCACTGACCAGCAGCAACAATGATGAACGTGGCAGGTGAAAGTTAGTCAACAGGGCATCGACTGCCTTAAACTTAAACCCGGGGTAGATATAGAGCTCAGTCCAACCTTCAGTTACGTCAAAGCGATCTGATTGAGCTGCCAGGGATTCAAGAACCCGGCAGACTGTGGTACCGACCGCAATAATCCGCCGGCCTTCCGCCTTAGCGCTGTTCAGCAACCCTGCAGTCTCGCTGCTGACCCTAAAATACTCATGGTGCATTTGATGTTCGCGAATATCTTCCACTTTTATCGGCTGAAAAGTTCCCGGCCCAATATGCAGTGTTATAAAAGCTTTTTGTATCCCTGCTGCTTCAAGTTCTGCAAAAACCTGTTCAGTAAAATGAAACCCTGCTGTCGGAGCCGCCGCCGAGCCTTCTTCGCGGGCATAGATAGTCTGGTACAGCTCCGGATTATTTACTTCTTTTTTAATATAGGGCGGCAGCGGCACTTTCCCTAAACGGGGCAATATCTTTTCGAAAGCTTCATCTGCGCTGAAACTAATCAAGCGCAAACCGCCGGCAGCTGTACCTTTCACCACTGCCCGCACACCATAATCAAAGGATACCGCTGTACCAGATTTAAGCTTACGGCCCGGTTTTACCATCGCTTCCCAGCTGCCTTCATCAAGGCGGTTAATAAGCAGGATTTCCACAGGCCTTCCGCTTTGTTCAACGATACCATTTAAACGGGCCGGAATTACCCGGGTATTATTCAAAACGAGGAGATCTCCGCATTGAAGAAAGGTTACAAAATTTTTAAAACGTTCATGACTGATACTCTGAGCCTGCCGGTTTAAAACCAGCATCCGTGAGCTGTCTCTCTGCTCCAGCGGTTCCTGGGCGATCAGCTCCCGGGGTAAATAGTATTCATAATCTTTTAAATGATAACCGTTCAACATGCACCTACTCCTTTTATATGTGTATACCCGGCCGGCATTCGTATCAGCGGCGCAGGAGGTTCAAAACAACAGTCAGGATAACGCTTATGATCAGCATTGTAGCCAGTGGAAAATAGAAGGCAAAATTTTCTCTTTCGATTATTATATCTCCCGGAAGGCGGCCCAAGCCAAGCCGGGCGGCCAGAAGGAAAAAAAGTCCAAGCGCTGCAAGCAGGCCGCCGCAGATTAGTAATAGTTTTCCAAGTGATTCAAGGCTGAACATGACCATTCCTCCGGGATAAACAACTTTTGTAAACAGGGCAGAGCGTTTCCGGCACCGGGTGCTAAAAAAGCTGCTGCTGTTTTGCATTGCCCGGCCTGATATCCAGGTATTTATAAGTTTCAGAGGTAACCATGCGGCCACGGGCTGTTCTTTTCAGCAAGCCAAGCTGCATCAGGTAAGGCTCGTAAACATCCTCCAGAGTTTCCGGTTCTTCACTGATACATGCTGCAAGGGTGTCAAGACCCACCGGACCCCCTTCAAATTTTTCAACCAACGCCACTAGCAGACGGCGATCGATCTCATCGAGACCTAAATGATCAAGCTGCAGCATATGCAGCGCTTCCTGAGCCACTGCTTCGGTAATAATATTGTCTGCCCTAACCTGTGCATAGTCACGAACCCTTTTCAACAGCCGATTTGCTATACGCGGTGTTCCCCGCGAAGCGCGGGCAATAATGTTAGCTCCTGCTTTTTCTGATTGAACATTGAGGATCTTAGATGATCTGGTAATAATCTGCTCCAGTTCGACAGGACTATAAAAATCAAGGCGATCAACCACCCCGAAACGGTCCCGCAACGGTGATGTCAAGAGGCCAGCCCTTACAGTAGCACCAATTAAAGTGAATGGCGGCAAATCAAGGCGCAGCGACCGGGCGCCCGGGCCTTTGCCGATGATGATATCAAGGGCATTATCTTCCATGGCGGGATATAGTATTTCTTCAACCGAGCGGCTGAGCCTGTGTATTTCATCAATGAAGAGAACATCTCCATGGCCGAGGTTGGTCAGTATCGCAGCCAAATCACCGGGCCGCTCGATGGCAGGACCGGCGGTAATACGAATGTTAACACCCAGCTCCCAGGCAATGATATGAGCCAGTGTTGTCTTGCCAAGGCCGGGCGGTCCGTAAAGCAAAACATGATCGAGGGCTTCTTTGCGTTTCAGGGCAGCCTTAATATAGATAGCAAGTTTTTCCTTGATTTTCTCCTGACCGACATACTCCTGCAGATTGCGTGGCCGGAGGCCGATCTCAACCTGGGGGTCATCGTCCGGTTGTAGCTGTGCTGAAACAATCCGTTCTTCCATCTGCTGCTCCTCTCTTACGCGCGAATCATATTTTTCAGGGCCAGTTTGAGCAGTTCCTCCCGCGAGGCATCCCTGTTTTCTTCCTTTACCCTGCTGACGGCTACGGCTGCTTCGCCCGGCGAATACCCGAGGGCGCAAAGCGCCTCGGTAATGTCGTCAAGCATGGAGTTGCCGCTGACGATCAGGGCGCCTCTTGTCTGCGCTTCGGTTGATATAACTTTGGGCAGTTTTTCTTTTAATTCAAGGATCAGGCGCTGTGCCGCTTTTTTACCAACTCCCGGCGCGCGGCACAGTTGGGCAATATTTTCCTCTAAAACCGCAATATAGAGCTGTGATACAGAAAAAATCCCGAGCAGCGATAAAGCCAACCTGGGGCCAAAACCGCTGACGCCAAGCACCAGGTTAAACAGCTTGCGCTCTTCAGCAGTCCGAAACCCGTAGACAGTAAGCTCGTCATCTTTAACCAGCAGCCTAGTGTAGAGCATCACCTCTTCACCAACCCGGGCAGATAGGTTGTCAGCGGCAGGTGGCATATCCAAAGCCAATCCGACACCGCCTACTTCAACCACTGCTTTTCCAGGTACCGCGGAAACTAGACAGCCTTTTAGATAGTCGATCACTTAAGTTTTCCTCCCCTGACCGCCTCCTGGTAACGGCGATTTTGCAGGTGGCAGAGCGCAACAGCCATGGCATCTGCCTCATCATCCACCTCCGGCTGCCGCGTCAGCTTGAGCAGCAGTTTTACCATCTTCTGAACCTGGGCTTTCTCCGCTTTACCGTAACCGGCAACAGCCTGTTTCACCTGCAGCGGTGTATATTCAAACAATAAAATACCGGACCGGGCTGCAGCCAAAAGCACGACACCACGGGCTTCACCAACCTGGAAGGCAGTACGGACATTCTTGCTGAAAAATATCTTCTCGATCACGAGGGCCTGCGGGCCATACTCTGCAACCAGTTCGGTTACCCGATCGTAGATAGTAAGAAGCCGTAACTCCGGTCCAATTTCACTTGCTGTCCGAATACAACCTGAAGTGATGCATTGATAGTCTGCACCTTTTTCTTCAAGTATGCTATAGCCTGTAATAGCGACCCCCGGATCAATGCCTAGGATACGCATCAGTTCACCATATTCTTTCCTGCGGGGCAAAACCGCATTAGCTCAGGAGTTCATCCGGGATATCAAAATTAGCGTATACATTTTGCACATCATCATGATCATCAAGTGCTTCCATCAAGTGGATGATCTTTGAAGCGTCATCCTGGTCGGAGATAGCAACTGAAGTACTGGGCAGCATCGTTACTTCGTCTGAAATAACCTCAATCTCATGTTCGAGCAAAGTTTGCTTAACTGCTTCAAAATTCTCGACCCCGGTTATTATTGTATAGTTATCATTACCGTCTGCAGTTACATCTTCTGCTCCGGCTTCAAGAGCGAGCAGTATCAGGCTGTCTTCATCCAATGCCTGCCCCCTGCCGGTTACAGAGATAGCACCTTTGCGGTGAAACATCCATGAGACACAGCCAGATTCGCCAAGGCTGCCATTGTGCCTGGAAAAAATATGCCTGATTTCTGCAACCGTCCGGTTGCGGTTATCGGTAAGAACCTCAAGCAGCACTGCCACACCACCAACTGCGTAACCTTCATAATTGGTTTGATCGAAATTGCTGCCTTCCTGGCCGCCAACACCTTTTTGGATGGCCCGTTGGATATTATCACCTGGCATATTGTTTTCGCGGGCTTTTTGAACTGCCAGCCGTAAACGGAAATTGGCATTCAGGTCTTCACCGCCTTCGCGCGCGGCAACTGTCAGCTCCCTGGCGATTTTGGTAAATATTTTGCCCCTCTGTGCGTCAACCCTGGCCTTGCGATGCTTGGTATTTGCCCATTTTGAATGTCCGGCCACCGGCATCCCTCCTTAAAGTTTCTATATTGCGGCAAGCTTATTTCCAGCGATATTTACTTGAAAATATGACTCTGTTTTTCGAGGATCATCAGCAGCGGCAAACCGAGCCCGTAGCAGGCTAGCAGCTGCCCCAGACCAACCCAGGCTGCCGCTGTGAAAAATGGCAGGCCAAGGACAAGATGCAAAATCAGCCCTACCACCAAGGCGTTAATGATCACCGGCGGCATCGGTACAAGGTAACGATTTTTAATTTTTGTTACCAGATAAGCCGCCAGCAAAGTGGCAAGGCTGCCGAGGGCAATATCCGGCATGCCGTAGCCGCCATAAATATTTGCAACCAAACAGCCGACAAACAATCCCGGAACAGCTGCCGCAGTAAAGAATGGCAGAACCATCAGCATTTCTGCAACACGAACCTGGATCATCCCATAACTGATAGGAGCCAGTAAAATAGTTAAACCGGCATAAAGAGCAGCAATCATTGCAGCCCTTGTCCAGTAGCGTAAGCCATATTGATTAAGATCCACTATTTTTACCATCCTGTTTGTATATAATGTTGACCCATGCGACCCGCTTTACCTATTATAAAATGAAGTAACCGATATTTAAAGCCGGTTGTAAACTTAATGTTAGCTATCAGCATAAGCAGCAGCAAAAGCGATAAATTCCTCCACCACGCCGGCTAAAACACGGCGGCGGTGGTAAACAAGGTAAAGAGAACGCTTAAGATCGACCTCTCTAATCTTATATTGATCCAGTTTGCCTAGACCAACCAGATCGGCAACTGATAGCTTTGAGACCACGGCTGCACCAAGCCCGGCTTTGACAGCCTGCTTAATCCCTTCAAGGCTGTTTATACAGGTAGTACCCTTAAACTGGTCTATCGTGCATCCACTTTCTGCCAATTTCTTTTCTAACAGCTGGCGGGTGGCAGACCCCTTTTCCCTTATTATTAAGTGATGATTGAACAGCTGATCGAGAGGAATGCCTTCTTTATAGCGGCCCCGCTCATACTGGCCTCCAACGGTACAGAATACCAATTCATCATCCATCAGCTCTATATACTTAAGTCGATCGTCCTGCTTGAAGTGGCCGACCAGGCCTATGTCAAAGCTATAGTTCAAAACCCCTTCCAATACAGCGGCTGTATCCAGGATACTGATGTTGAAATAAGTAGCAGGGCACTTTTTACGAAAACCGGCCAGCAGTGGCGGCACCAGGTAGATGCCCGGCACAGTACTGGCCCCGGCATAAATCAGGCCTGTTGATTTTATGCCATTACCAGAAAGCTTTTCGCGGCATTCATCATTAAGCTTTAAGATCGACCGGGCATAATCTAAAAAAATCCGCCCTGCTTCGGTTAAAGAAAGTTCACGGGCTTTGGAGCGATCAAAGAGAATAACCCCCAGATCTTCTTCCAGGGCTTTGATACGCACGCTTACCGAGGGCTGGCTGATAAACAGCTTCTCTCCGGCTTCAGAAAAACTGCGCAGATCAGCTACGCTGACAAATGCTTTTATCTGATCAAAATCCATGGTCCACAACCTTCCGGAAACAGCTGCAAAGGAATTTTCCTAAGGGTAGTTCCGCTTTATTATACTGATTATCATTTAAACCGTCCATTAGAAGCCCGGTATTTTGAATTTTAGGTAGTTATTATCAAAAACCTCTATCTTTATAATAACCCCTTACCCGTTTATTAACAATTTGTATATGTTGGAGGTTTTCAATCTACTATAATTAGTAAAGCAAATTATCTTCACATAAAACCATACATTAAAATAGATAAAGTTTTTATAGGAAGGGCAAATAACTTAGATCACTATCGGATTCCAGGGTACGAATAACTGTGCTTTGCAGCAAGTTGCGCAGCAACCATCGATCATGGACAGGAGCACCAATGGCTACATATTGTTATATTACATTCCCATCTACATTTTTCGCAATCCGCGCTGAAAGTCTGCTTCAGAAAATGGATTTTCCTTTTAAAATGGTTCCCGTTCCGCGTGCAATCAGTTCAAGCTGTGGCACTTCATTGCGCTGCTCATGCTCCGATTTAAATACCGTGCGACAATATCTTGCCGAACATAATACCGATATGGAAAGTTTTTTCAAGATCGAAGAATACCCTTTAAAAATGGCACTGGTTAAGGAGTTAGACATTGATGAGCTGTAATAATATTTTAGGAACAGAAAATTTAAATCTCTACTTTGACAACTCTGCAACCTCCTGGCCGAAACCTGAAGCAGTTTACAGGGCAGCTGAAGAACAGATGCGCCGGATGTGCGGAAACCCCGGCAGGTCAGGCCACACCAGGACCCTCGAGTCTGATAGGCTAATCTACAGGACTAGGGAAGCGCTGGCCGCACTTTTTAATGTGGATGATCCGGCACGGATCATTTTTGCCTTTAATGCCACTGACGCATTAAATATTGCCCTGAAAGGTTTTCTGAAGGCTGGCGATCACGTAATATTTACAGCTTATGACCACAACTCCGTGCTCAGGCCTCTTGGCTCGATGCGCCGCAATGGATTGGTTGCCACAACGATGATCCCCTGCTCCCCGGAAGGTTATCTTGATCTGGCTTTTCTTGATCAGGCTTACCGGCCTCAAACCAGCCTGCTGGTTGTAAACCATGCTTCAAATGTTTTCGGTACAGTAGCCCCTTTGCGTGAAATGATCAAATCGGCACACAACAGAGGGGTGAAAGTGCTTGTTGATGCGGCACAAACAGCCGGAAGCATAAACATTGATATTACTGAGCTTGATATTGATCTGTTAGCCTTTACGGGCCATAAGAGCCTGCTCGGGCCAACCGGTACCGGGGGCCTTTATGTAAAAGCAGGAATCGATCTTAAACCGCTCCGGGAAGGCGGCACCGGCAGCCAGTCTGAAATTGATTTGCACCCAGAAAGTATGCCTGAGCGGCTTGAAGCAGGCACTTTAAACAGTGCCGGGCTGGCCGGGCTTCTTGAAGGAATAAATTTTATCATGAAAACAGGGTTGAACCCGATACGCGAGCACGAAGTTGCCTTGCGCCGTTTATTGCGCGAGCAACTGTTGAGGATACCCCGAGTTACCGTTTACGGCCCGGCTGATGCAGCAGAATGTTCCGGCAGCTTGTCTTTTACTATCGGCAACACCGATTGTGGCGAGATCGGCTATATCCTGGAAAATAACTACGGTATTCTTTGCCGAACCGGCCTGCATTGCGCACCTCTCGCACATAAGGCAATCGGCACATTTCCCGGTGGTACTGTTCGCTTGAGCCCCGGGTTTTTTACGACGCCTGACGATATCCTATATCTGGCTAATGCCATCAGGGAAATTGTTTTACTGGTTGGGAAAGGCTAATTTTTTCAACACTTGTGTAATTTTATTTAAATTATATGATACAATGCTTGGCAGTTAGCATATTTCCTGACCGGGAGGAACCCGACGATCAGAGCGTCTGCTGCCGCCAAGTCCATGAACCCCAACCGGCCCCTGCTTTATATTGCTTTGGCTTCTATACTTTGGAGCACCAGCGGCCTCCTAATCAAACTTGTTGATCTTAACCCGTTCGCTATAGCCGGGCTGCGCAGTATGATAGCTTCTGTCCTTATGTTTGCCTGGTTGCGTGGAAAACTACACATAAATTTCTCTTACCCACAACTGGCTGGCGCTTTTGCGTATGCTGTTACGATGATTACGTTTGTCAGCGCAACCAAGATGACTACCGCTGCCAACGCTATTCTCCTACAATACACTGCCCCTGTATTTACGGCGTTACTCGGGGCCTGGATTTTAAAAGAAAAAGTAACACGTTTTGATTGGTTGATCATAACAACCGTTTTTGGCGGTATGCTCCTTTTTTTTATCGACAGACTTACTCTTGAGGGTATCTGGGGTAATATTTTGGCTGTCTTGAGCGGCATCTCGCTTTCCTACTTTATTCTATGCTTACGAATGCAGAAAGATGCCTCCACCCTGGAAACCATCTTGCTGGGAAATATTTTAACCGCACTTTTCTGCTTTCCATTTTATTTGCAACAAGCACCCACCTACATCAACTGGCTAGCTCTATTCTATATGGGAACTATGCAAATCGGGTTGTCTTTTATTCTCTATTCGGTTGCCATAAAATCTGTTCAAGCCATTGATGCTGTTTTGATGCAGGTTATCGATCCCCTGCTTAATCCGGTCTGGGTTCTTCTTGTAATCGGAGAAGCACCGGGAATATGGGCAATTGCCGGCGGTTCGGTAGTACTTTTTGCGGTAACCTACCGCAACGTGAGGGTAAATAAAAATAATAAAAAGGCGCCCCTGAAGGCGCCTCTTACCCACTAGTTATTCACCGGTGATAAAACTATTTGCTAACCGCCTGCCTGTCTGCCAGGACTTTTTTGATCCGTTTACTGGGCAGCATCGGTGCAATTCTTTCGGGAACAAGGCCGTGCGGTAGGAAGAGAATAACAACGACGATAACCAAACCTAATAGAGTAAATTCCAACCACAGCGGATCGATTCCAACCTGCAAGAGAAATCCAAACCAGGTGGATCGAAAGATGATAATCATTGTTCTTAAAATTGTCAGCAGGAAAACACCCAAAAATACGCCGATATTACTGCCAATACCTCCGAGCATCATGTAAGCCCAGGGCCAGAAGGTAAAAGTCAGCCTGGTTAGGCCGATTGCCGCCACAGAACCGGTGTAGATAACATACAGGCCTCCACCGACAGCTGCAATAGCAGCACCGATAACCAGCGCCTGCGTCCGGACTTTTACGATATTCAGGCCAGCGGCGTTGGCCGACATGTCATTATCGCGCAGCATTCTTAAATTTCTACCAAACGGTGACTGGGTCAGCTTGTTCAGATAGATGAAGATAAGTATAGCAATCACAAAAAACACAGGAACAATTACAACAAAACGGGACGTCCCAAACATACGGAAAGGATCCGGGACATTAACCGGTACACTACCGCCTACGATAATATTCCAGTTATGACCGACCCACATGAAAAAGTCACCGATAGCGAGCATCGATATACCCAGGTAGCCTTCTTTCAACCGAATCGCAGGCCTGGAAATAAGCCAACCAATCAAAGCCCCCGACAGTGCAGCCAGAACCAGGCACATAACCAGAAAACCCAGCGCTAACAACCAGTTGCTGGCCAGCAAAGCATTGATTTCCGGAACAAGCCTGAAGTTTACAGTATCTGAAGCATATTCTGCGCCAGCGGGCAGCCCCATGAAATAGGCTATAATACGGCCCGGAATTGCTCCAACCGCAAAAGCTCCGGCAATTACTGCAGCTACCCGTCCGAACTGGGGTATACCTGAATAACCGGATTCAAGGTTCAAGCTCATGGTGATAATCGAGAACACGGTTACCTGGATTAAAATGGTCAGAATTATCGATATGCCACGGCTTAAGTAGAGAAATGCCAGCAAAGCAATAATGACCGTTAAAACTAAAACTATCCTGTTTGTTGTTAAAGCTTTTAATTTTCCGCCAAAAATCTCTTTCATAATCATGCGCTAGCACCTCTCCTCTGTCCGAAAAGATTTTTGATCATCTTAACCAGAGGTATGCCGGATAAGCCCCTAGGGAAAATGAGCAAAGTTGCAGCCATGATAAACAAAGGTATCCCCATCCGGTATCCGAGAATCCAGGGCCCGATATTTTGAGCAAGCAGATAAACCCCGGCATATTCTGTCAGGCCGATCACCATTCCACCTAGGATTCCTCCGTAGATGTTGCCCAAACCACCCAGAATAGCACCGGCAAACATCAGCGGAATGGTGTACATACCCATGACCGGAGTGCCGGTCATGGCCATAACCATAAAAGCCCCTCCCAAAGTAGCCATCCCTCCGCTGATAATCCAGGAAACCAGGTAAACCCGGTCAGAGTTAATACCGGATGCTCCGGCAAGCGTCGGGTTTTCGATTGTTGCCCTCATGGCAATTCCAAACTTGGTTTTAGTTAAAAAGAAGTGCAAGACTGTCAGGCAAACAACAGCAATAATTGGCAAAATAAATGCAGCAGCCTTTTCACCAAAGAGTTCAAAATCAAAAACACTCATCGTCACCCGGCGCGGGAAAAGCTTAAAGGTGTAAGTAAGATAGTCAGCGTACATCTGTATCAATGACAACAGGATAAGATCGTAACCCAAGGTTGACATCATCAGGGTAGTTTCCGCCGCTTTCCTGTACAGCAGCGGCCGGTTTAACCCGAAATAGCAGATAACCCCGGAAATAGCCCCGACGATCAGCACAAAAGGATAATACTGATAGGGCAAACCACCGAAAAGTGAAACACCGGTATAAACAACAATAAAACCGATTGTAGCCATACTGGCTACGGCAAAGTTAAAAGTGCGGGTAACAATATAAAGCAAAGTAATGCTGCCTGCCGTCATAGCAAGACCGCTGGCATAAATTAAACCGCTTGATAACCAGGGCGCCATCAGTTGTTCTCACTCCCTTCATCCGAAACCGATAGTTCAAAGTCGCCATCTTTGCCTGATGACTGCTTGATGCCCAGGTACATGGAACAGAGTTCCGGTTCGTAGAGCAAGTTGTCTGCCTGTCCAGAATATTTTGCCTCGCCGCTGACCAACAGGTAAGCAGTGTCACCAATTTCCAGGGCCCGTTTGGCCATCTGCTCAACCATCAGAATCGTTATGCCCAGCTCATCCCTCATCCTGGCTACTTCGACCATAACCCGCTCGGCAATAATTGGCGCCAGGTCAGTGCTGAGTTCGTCCAAAAGCATCAGTTTGGGGTTTTTCATCAGTCCCATGGCTATAGCCAACATCCTTCGCTCCCCACCGCTCAGTGTTCCGGCAAGACGGTGAATAAATTTCTTGAGAACAGGGAAAATCTCAGTCATATGCGCTGATTTATCATTTACTTCAGATTTATTGAGCATATAACCGGCCATATGCAGGTTATCCAGTACCGTAAGCCCGGCAAATACATTTCCCATCTGTGGTACATAAGAAATACCTTTTTGCGCAAGCTTATGTGTGACAACACCGGATAGCGGTTCGCCGTCAAACAAGATTTCACCGGAAAAAACATTGGCGATATTCATAATACTGCAAAGCAGGGTAGTTTTACCGGCGCCGTTTGGACCGACAACCACGGTCAATCCTTTTTCCGGTACCTCGATGTTCAGATTATATAAAACCTGCAGTTTTCCGTAACCGGAATTTAAATTCTTTACTGTTAACATTTCGCCGTCGCCACCTCGCCCAGATAAACTTCAACAACTTTGGGGTCATGTAATACTTGCTCCGGGGTTCCTTCAGAAATTAAGGAACCGAGCTCCATGGCATAAATATAATCTGCAAAAGGTGCGGCGATATCAATCCGGTGTTCGACTACTAAAAAGGTGATTCCTTCTTTTTTAAGCTCAGAAACATAAGTGAGAATTTCATGCGCCGAAGCAGGATCCACGCCGCCAATAGGTTCATCCAAAGCAATAATTTTCGCCCCGGATGACAAACCCTTAGCGACTTCCAGCATCTTCAGCTGTGCGGCACCAAGTGAGCTGCTTGGTAAATCCCAATGCTTCTCCAACCCCACTTTTGCAAGAATATCCAGGGCATGTGCTATATTCTTCTCCTCCGCATCAGCCCATTTATTGAGTGAATGCGCTTTAAGCGGAGCTTCCCCGGGGTTTCTCATTGCACCAAGTACATTGTCAATTACCGTTAAGCCGATAAAGGGAAGAGGGATTTGAAAGCTTCTGACAAACCCAACTTTGTAGATCTCATGAGGTTTCCAACCTGTTATATCAATATCACCTAAAAATACCCGGCCAGATGTTGGTTTCAAGATACCGGTGCAACAGTTGATTAATGTTGTTTTGCCACACCCGTTGGGGCCGATTAACATGGTGAATGTATTCTCTTTTACGACAATACTGACGTTATTTACAGCAATCAAGCCTTCGAAAGATTTTGTTACATTTTCAGCAACCAGAACATTACTCACTCCCACACCACCTTAAATGGGGGTCGGAGAACGCCCCGACCCCCGTTATCAATAGCTTACCAGCAAACAAACATTCTAGAATACATTTGTCTTCCAGGTAATTTCTTTTGTTAAACCATCAAAGAAACCTGGAACAAACCAACCTTCAAGGCTCTCAAGCATAACAATATCGTAATTGGCAAACGAGCGATCGCCGTATTCATTAAGCTCGATGTAGCCGCTGGCTCCATCAGTTTTCGACCATTCTTTAACGACTTCTGGCAGGATCTCTTTTGCTGCTACAGAATCATAACCTACTTGGTCGATGCACTTTGCCAGTGCCCAAACTATATCGTAGGTATTATAGGAGTAAGCATCGGTTTCACGACCTAACTGCTCCTGGACGTGATCCCTTACACGGGCATAATTCACGCTTCCGTCTTCCGGTTTGTTCATTGTGTTGGCGAATTTAACATCTAAAGCAAACTGTGCAGCTTCAGGTGTTTGAAGCAGGGCTTCGGAGAAAGCGGTTCCGTCACTGCCAATCCACTTAATTTGCTTTAATTGAGGATATTTTAATGCTTCCACCATAAATGGCACAATTTGTTCAAAGCAGATTACGTTTAATCCGATTTTCTCTATCGGTACGCCTGCAGCAACTGCTTCTGATACATAACCGTCCAGCAAAGCAGCTTCTGCAGTGAAAGCATCCTTCAACGGATCGAAACGAATTTCATTTGCATCAACTTCAATGCCCAATTCGAGAACCGAAGCTTTTGCAGCTGCCTGCAGACCGTCACCCCATGTATCTCCCTGCCACGCAAAGAACAGGTGCTCAATACCTGCAGCCATGGCTACAGCAGCGATAGCCGGACCCTGAACTTCGTCAGTAGTGCAGAAACGGAATAAAAAGTCATCAGCAATAGCAAGCGCCGGTGATGTTGAAGATGGCGAAACATAAAGGAGTTGGTTGGCGTTGGCAAAAGCGAGCATTTCCTGGGCAACACCGCTGGCCTGCGGGCCGACAAAAATTTTAACGCCTTCACCAAACCAGCTCTGCATCTTGGTCAGACCGACCGGACCTTCAGTCGCGTCATCATCAATTTCCAGGTGCAGACGCCAGTCTTTACCTTCTGCTTCCAGCCATTCGTTTACATCAGCAGCTGCCAGCTTGGCAACCGCTGCACTGTTCTCACCAAAGGTACTGAGAGCACCGGTTAACGGTAAAATCCCGACGATGGTATGGGTTGTAACCTCACCAGCGCCATCATCGTCAGCAGCTCCATCACCACAGCCTGCTACGAAAGCCAGAGCCATGATCCCAATCAGTAAAATGACCAGCAATTTACTCTTCAATTAATAAACCCCCTTAGTAATTTGAAGTTTTCAATGCTTCGTTACCTTAAAGATTTTTCTTGCCATTTGGGTGTTCCTTGCCTGGCTTCTCCCGGATCTCACCCCCTCTTGCTAATAATTGCTTATGGATATCCCTTTTTTTAGATATTACTTTGTAACCAGCTAATTTGGATAATATTACCACTCATTGGATGATACTAAATTATAATAGCAACCGGTCGCCAATGTCAACCAATATTCTGCTTTTTGTGCCTATAAATATAGATCCTTTTTCATCAATTACATGGGATTAGTCTAGTTTTTGGAGCCGCTTAACCGGGCAGGTTTGGAAAGATTTGCATGGATTTTGCGGGTTGTACG
>CAYMDO010000039.1:0-14542 GCA_964389365.1 uncultured Syntrophomonadaceae bacterium | reverse complement strand
GGTTTTCAAAGAACAAATATATCTGGTTGATTAGGCGATGCCTAAGCAGTTACAACTCTTTAATGAAATATGGCAAAATAAAGATAAGCCTCAGGATGTCACTGACGAAGTAATAGAAAACATAACAACGGTCTACCGGGAAAACTCCCCCGAATTTATTTACTACATCACCCTTTATAACATTTTCAACGAATTTTTAGAGGACATTTCTGAAGATGTTTTACTTAATGAAGCAACCGGTTTTAAGAATAGCGCTATCTGGAATAAGCTCTATAACTTTCAAAAAGATGCCGCCCTCGCCATCATCAATAAACTGGAAAAATATAATGGCTGCATCTTGGCTGATAGCGTAGGCCTCGGTAAAACATTTACTGCCTTAGCAGTGATTAAGTATTACGAGAATCGCAACAAATCAGTCCTCGTTCTCTGCCCTAAAAGGCTTTCCGATAACTGGAACACCTTTAAACTCAATCTGCTTAATAACCCTATTGCCTCTGATAGGCTCCGTTATGATATTCTCTATCACACAGACCTGTCACGAACAAGCGGCTACTCTAATGGAATCCCCCTCGACCGTATTAATTGGAGCAACTATGATCTAATCATCATTGATGAATCTCACAACTTCCGTAACGGTGGCCAAACATACGGTGAACTGGGTGAAAAAGAGAACCGCTTCCTGCGTCTCTTAAACCAGGTTATTAAAAAAGGGGTTAAAACAAAAGTCCTTATGCTATCTGCTACCCCGGTCAATAATCGCTTCACTGATCTTCGCAACCAACTTGCACTGGCCTACGAAGGCGATGAAGGCCAGTTTAATGATAAACTAAGCACTAAAAATACTATCGATGTAATCTTTAGAAGAGCTCAAACCGCTTTTAACCAATGGAGTGAGTTTAATGCGCCCGAGAGAACCACAGAAAACCTGCTCAGTATGCTTGACTTTGATTTCTTTGAACTGCTTGATTGTGTAACAATTGCTCGTTCTCGTAAACATATCGAAAGATATTATGACACAGCAGAAATTGGCACATTCCCTGAAAGGAATAAACCAGTTTCACTTAGGTGCGGCTTAACCACTATACCAGATGCTATTAGCTACAATGACATCTACAATCAGCTCTCACAGCTGAATCTCTTCTTTATTTCACTGTCAGTGATCTTACCGGCCTGTTCATAGTCCAGACCAATTTGTCTCAAGCGCCTTTGAATGTCGCCAACTGTTGATTTTCCACACTTAACGCTGTCAGCGATTTGTCTCTGGCTAAGGCCTTTTGCGGTTAGCCTTAGGATTTCTAAAATAGTCACCGGTTCTTCACACCTCACAGTTTCACCCCGCAATTTTGTCAATTGATCAATTGCAGGAGTTTATTCTTACGAGGTGGAAGAGATCCTTCTAAATGGCCGGACATTTCCGGAATGGCTGGCCGGGTGTTTCCAGAATCACTGGCCGGATGTTACCGGAATCCGTGGCCGGATAAAGCCGGAATACTTACTGTCGAGCGGTGCAGCAAACAATTGATCTATGATAAAGTCATAAATAGTGGAGGTGACGTCATGACAGTTTTTAATGATTTAAAATTAACATCCCTTCAAAAAGAAGCTTTAGCTGAACTTAAGACCGAACTAATCAGAAGATTTGACCCAGAAAAACTGATCATATTTGGCTCTACAGTGCGTGGTGATTTTGATGACGAATCAGATATTGATCTGCTTGTTATAACTAAATGGCCATATTCCAGATCTGAGCGCCATCAAATCACGGATATGGTATTTGAAGTCAATTTAAAATACGGTACCAACATTAGCTCTACAGTTGTTGATCATCAGTCTTGGTCATATGGTCCCTTTTCTGTTCTCCCAATAAAACATGAGATTGATCGAGATGGTATTGCAATATGAGTAATGGTGAGCAGCAGAGAAATATCGTAGTGAGCTATTGGTGGGAAAAGGCTGACGATAGCTTGCTATCTGCAGAGCGAGAGTTAGATGCAGGTGCATTAGTGTTTTCTATCAACAGGCTATATTATGCACTTTATTATGCTGTTAGTGCAGTCCTTTTACGAAAAGAATTCACTTTCAGTAAACATTCTGGTGTTCGAGCTGCGTTTCATCGCGAAATAATCAAAACAGGGTTAATGGACGCTGAGTGGGGCAGATTGTATGACCAATTGTTTGAAGATCGGCACGAGGGTGATTACGTTGCATTAACTGATTTTGACAAACTATATGTTGAAGAAAAACTCATGCAATGTCGTCAGTTTTTATTGATCCTAAAAAAAGTTGAATAAACCTCTAAAGGTTTCGTCCTTCAGCGGTGCTTTTTCATATTATACGTCTAATTTGTTGCAGGTGGGGCAGATCAAATGTTTTCAGCATCGGCCAGGTCTTGCAGTCTGCCGGTGGCACGCTTGTTCTTCTTTAGGTTAACCAGATCAATAACCAATACTTCAATGTCATCTAGATCAATAACAAGCCTATTTTCGTAAAAGTCATTAAAATTAATCCCGATTAGTGAGGTTAATATACCTATCCGGTTAGGTGGATAACCAAGCTGAATAATTTGGTCTGATTTCACATGTCAATGGGACGGGGGTTCGACAACTTCAGATATGCTGAGCATGCTTTTTCCGAGTAGCTAATATGCCCTTTTGGAGCTTACCGGGGTTGAGCTTTTTGTCATTTTTGTTTGGCCGCTGTTCTACGCAGTGTTGCTATCGCTTTGTCCAGCCTGTAGTCTGTCAGGTCGAACTTCAATTCCGCCTTGATTGAGTTTTCTTGGCTTTTTTCATCAGGGGCTTCGTTACTGAATGCTTCATAGCGGTAAAAACTTCCTTCCCCGTGCAGGTTAACATAGGTTTCTAGAGATTTAAATTTTACCTCAGTCCGCACTCTTGTTGATAAATGATTGATAAACGAAGAAAAATCAAGCCAAGGTGCTGGAATACCCAACCCCTGTTCAACAAAATTTTTATCACTTGATTGGGAGGAAGAAACCGGGTATTCATCAAACTGTTAAGGGCAGATGGTTATAGACAGGTAAACTGGAGGTTCCTAGTTATGGCTGTTGATAAAAACGCAGTACTATTCTACTTTTCCGGAACGGGCAACACCTGGTGGGTAGCCGGAGAGCTTTGCCAACAACTGAATAATAAGGGTTTTAATTGCCACTTCTACTCAATTGAAAAAATTACACCAGCTAAGGCAGCATTATTGATCGAAGAATCCTACATTGTCGGTTTCGGTTATCCGATCCATGGTTCTGATCTGCCCCAACCGATGAAAGAGTTTATTGAGACTTTGCCTCAATCCCCCGGCAAAGAGGCCCTGGTTTTTTGTACCCAGTGGCTCTGGTCTGGCGATGGTGCTTACCTTGGCGCTTCAAAGCTTGAAGAAAAGGGCTTCAATGTCAAATGGGGAGAACACTTCCTGATGCCCAATAATGTCTCCGTCAGCGTGATTCGCCTGCCCTACACCAACGATCCCGCCAAGCTTTCTGCTGTTCGGCAAAGAACTGCCCGCAAAATCAGCCGACTCGTAAGTTGCATTACTGCCGACAAATCCTACCGTCATGGTTTCAATAATCTTGCCTACCTGCTGGGTTGTATGCAGCGGATCCCTTTTCGTCGTTACTACCACAGGATGCAAAATGACATAGCTATAAACAAGGATGTCTGCACAGAATGCGGCGAATGTGTTCGCCTCTGCCCGATCTGCAATCTTTACTACGAAGGCGATGAAATTAAAACAAAGGGCAACTGCATCCTGTGTACTCGATGCTACAACTTCTGCCCCGTTGCGGCAGTTACCTACATGAAACGACCACACCTGCCTGCGCGAGGTGAACCCTACCGGGGCCCCATTGAAGGCTTCGATCCCTCAGTATTAATCTCTGACAACTAATTGACAAGGGGACGGGGGTATGACAACTTCTTATTAACCTGTTATGCTATCCACGGGGTGATATCATGTAGGGACAGGCCAGAAAGAAAAGTAAGAGCGAGATATACCATGTTTTTCTAAGGGGCGTAAACCGCCAGACGATTTTTGAAGACGAGGAAGACAGTAAAAAGTTCCTAAAGATATTAGGTATTTACAAAGCAGAACTTAATTGCTTGATATATGCTTACTGCCTGATACACAATCATGTTCCTTTGCTCATCCGCATCGGTGGAGATGATCTTTCGGCATTAATAAGAAAAATAGGCGCAAAATATGTCTATTGGTACAATTGGAAATATGATAAAATCGGTGGATTGTTTCAGGACAGATACAAAAGCGAACCGGTTGAAAACGATAGTTATTTTTTAACTGTCCCACGCTACATTCATTTAAATCCGGTTAAAGCCGATATCTGCAAAAAAGCTTCGGAGTATAAAGAAAGCAGCTACAATGAGTACATGCACCAAAGGAAAGGGCAGACAACAGATACGGAATCTGCTTTGAGTCTGCTGAGCAGCAAGCAGTTAGCTGAGTTTCACAAAGATGGTGGAGATGGGCAGTGCCTGGAGGTGCGTGATGTGAAAAGGTTGGGTGACAGCAATGCAGAGGCTATTCTTCAGGTTGTCAGCTCATGCAATAATGCGGCTCAGTTTCAGGCAATGCCTCGTGATAAAAGGGATCTTTATTTGGCGGAGTTAAAAGAGAAAGGGTTGTAGGTGCGCCATAATGAAAGTTTGACGGGAATAAGCAGGAAGGCTGTGCAGAAGGCGTAAGCTGATTGTCAAACCCCCGTCCCCGTGACACGCCTAAGCTGATTGTCAAACCCCCGTCCCCGTGACACGCCGTCCCCTTGACACGCTATTTGGTAAACCGGTCGGCAACAGTCGTAGCTCCAAACGAGTATGGTTTAATCCTGGCTTCGTAACCGCTGCCGATCACCATTCCAACCACTTCCTTTATTATGCTGCGGGTTTCGCCTTTTTCACCTACATCGAGGTGAATTTCCACATTTAAACGGCAATCGCGGCTTTGGGCCAGCTGCCCGGTCAGGCGGGTTGCCACCTCGAGGCTGAGAGATGTTTCGTAGTAAATTCTCTGCCGCAAGCTTTGCATGTAACGGGTTTTCTGTTTGTGATAGTAAAAACGGCCCCCTTTACCAACACGGTGGACCACAACTGCGGTAACAAAAATAACCGATTCATTGAGAAAAGAATGTGAATCGGTGCCAATAATCAACTTATAATTGTCATCAGGGTATTCATTGGTATAAATTACTAGGTCCTCGAAAAGCTCCTGGAACGAAACCTGACCCATAGTTGGGCTGGTAAAGTACATCTTGTCCGGCGACCTTTCAGCGTAGTTTACTGCTGTTTATTATAGATTATACGGCTCAGCTTTGCAAATTGCCCGGTGCTGATCTCCTCTGGACGGGATAGCGGGTCAATGGTAGCTTCGGAAAGGATCGCGCTGAGCTGATCGCGAAAGTCAGGCAATAAACGGCTCAAATTGTTAAAAATTGTTTTGCGGCGCTGTTGGAATACTCCCTGCACTATCTTCCAGAACAGCAGCTCCTGTTCAGGGGCCAGCAGGCGTAATCGCGGTTTTAGAAGAATTACCGCTGAACCGACTTTGGGTTTCGGCCAAAAAACACTGCTGCTGACATCAAAGAGAACCCTGCCCTGCGTGTAGTAGCTGCAGATGACCGTCAGGGCCCCGTAATCGGGGTCACCGGGGGCGGCAACCAGTCTCCGAGCAACCTCTTTCTGCAGCATTAAAACCACAGCCTGAAAAGGAAAGCTCTCTTTCAGGATTGAAAAGATAAAAGGGCCAGAAATTACATACGGCAGATTTGACACCAGTTTAACCTCGCCAGCAGGCCCAAAATACTCCTGCACCAGGTTACGCCACCCTACTTTTAGGGCATCGGCCTGCTGAACCGTTACCTCCGCACAACCGGCAAACAGGCCGTTTAAAAAATTGACCAAACCGCGGTCTATCTCCAGCGCAAGAACCCGATAACCATCCTGATGGAGTAAAAGGGTCAATGCCCCTGCGCCGGGCCCAACTTCGATCACAGCCTCGCCTGGGACCGATGCCAGGGCCGCCGTTATTTTGCGGGCCACATTGCCATCCACCAGAAAGTTTTGGCCCCACTGACGCCTGGGGTTTAACTGATGATTTTTAAACAGTTCCCTCAGTACCCGCGGCGAAGTAACATCCGGCAGATCCCTCAATGGCGCGCTCCTTTCCGCTAAAGATACAGCCCCATTCTATCCCCACGGGACAGTTCAGTCAAACTTCTGGAAATTACGGGTAGATGCAAAAATTTAATGACAAATAACTCTCTTTGGCATATAATATATTTTACACTAGTAATATTTCACCTGGTTAAGCATCCTGAGCAGGGAAAGGAGGGATATGCGTCGAAATAGCTTTCACCAAAGGATTTTGATTCGCTGCATTTATAATTTTTTAAGGAGGCGTATTATAGAATGGCAGATTTCAAGACTGTTTTGGCTGACCTGAATAAGAAGATCGAAGCAGCAGATCCGGCAAAAATGAAAGGTGTAAGCGCAGTATACCAGTTTGAGCTTTCGGGAGATGGCGGCGGAGTATTTCACGCAGCAGTGGATGACGGCAAGGCAACCGTTGTTGAAGCCGCTCACGACAGCCCAAATATTACCATCACAATGACCGCTGATGATTTTGCCTCGATGCTCGACGGCAAACTGAACGCAACATCAGCCTTCATGGCCGGAAAACTGAAAGTAAAAGGCGATATGTCGCTGGCCATGAAATTGCAAAGCCTGCTCGGCTAAACTGCAGCTTCTACCGAAAAAGCTAACTGTCAGATCAAGCAGCGCTTCCGGGAAACCCTGAAGGCGCTGCTTTGTTTTACTCGCCCCATAATCATTCGACAAGACGGTCGGAAAAAAGACGGATGGCGTTCAGGTAAACCTGCCTTGCGAATTGCCCGGGGTCGTGATCCAGAGCCAATGCAACCCGGTCATAGATCAGTTTAACATAAGCCGGTTCGTTGCGCTCACTGCGAAAAGCCTGCGGTGAAAGGTACGGAGCATCAGTTTCGAGCAGCAAGCGGTCTTCCGGGATATAGCGCAGCAGATCACGCAACCCGTGCGACCCTGGATAGGTAACAGGGCCGGCAATGGAGATATAAAAACCGAGATCAAGACAGGCATCAAGCCAATCGCGGTTCCCGGAGAAGCAGTGCATCACACCTGCCGGTGCCGGCAGCTTTTCTTCCCTTAAAATGCGCAAAGTATCATTTTTAGCTTCGCGGCTGTGAATGATAAGCGGTTTATTAACCCGCACCGCAAGCTGAATCTGTTCGCGAAAAACTTTTTCCTGGATCATTGGAGGGGAAATATTGCGGTAAAAATCAAGCCCTGTTTCACCGATAGCCAGAACCTTATCCCGCATGGCAAGCCCTTCAAGCTGCGCCGGCCAGTCCCCGCTTACAGCGGCGGCACCATGTGGGTGAACCCCGACCGAAGCGCTGATAATCTTGTAGCTGGCACTCAGCTCAACGGATTTCAGCGAGCTCCTAAGATCGGTGCCGGCATTTAGGATAGCGGTTATCCCGGCTTTTTCCGCTCCGGAAATAACCTGATCCAGGTCTTTACGGTACTGGGGGAAATCCAAATGGGCATGGGTATCAATCAAGATTTCCAAGTTAACTGACCCTGCATCCCGGTGGCATGTCACGTTCCAGCGCGGTAAGCGACAGTGTGCCGTCCGGAGCAGTTGCAGCCAGGATCATCCCCTGAGATTGGACACCGTGCAGTTTAACCGGTTTCAGGTTGGCAACAAAGATCACCTTTTTGCCAATCAGGTCTTCCGGTTCGTAGTGTTCAGCAATGCCTGCAACCACCTGGCGTTTGTCCTCACCGCCGAGCAATACCGAGAGCTTCAGCAGTTTATCAGACTTGGGGATTCTTTCCGCTCCGACAATTTCAGCCACTCTTAAGTCGGCTTGCTGGAATTGATCGATACTGATCAGCCCTTGCTGTTCTTCACCGCCCGCTGTTTGATCGCTGTTATCGGCGCTGACCGGCGCTTCACCCTGCATCTCACGTATTTCCGCCTGCAGGTTCAGGCGGGGGAAAAGATCTTCACCCCGTTCAACCTTGGTTGCGGGACTGATTGCCCCCCATTTACCGAGTGATTCCCAGCTCTGGAGGGTATGGTCTCCTTTAATGCCGATCTGTTCAAAGATGCTCTCCGGTGTACGCGGCATAAAGGGCTTCAACAACACCGCAATGATGCGAATACTTTCAATTAAATTATAGATCACTGTGCCCAGGCGGGATTGACCGGCGGGATCTCTGGCCAGTTCCCAGGGCAGGTTTTCATCAATGTACTTATTGCTGCGCCGCACGAGCAACCAGAGGTTGGCCAGCGCATCACTTGTTCTGAGCTCGCCCATTGCCTGATCGACGGCGGTGGGGGCTTCAAGGGCCAGGTTACGCAGCTCTTCGTCGCCGGGCCCATCGACAGTGGGCGCCGGGAGGACCCCGTCAAAATAACGCTCAGCCATGGTCAGCGTTCTGCTGACCAGATTGCCCAAATCGTTGGCCAGATCTGTATTGATGCGGATAACAAAATTTTCGAGGCTGAAAATTCCATCCTGGCCGAAAGGTATCTCTCGCAGCAAAAAGTAGCGCAGGGCATCGGAGCTGTAGCGGGCAGCCAAAACCCGTGGATCGACAACATTCCCTTTTGACTTGGACATTTTTCCATCCTGAAGCATCAGCCAGCCATGACCAAAAACTGTTTTCGGCAGCGGCAGGCCGAGGGCCATCAGGAAGATTGGCCAGTAGATCGTATGAAAACGCAGGATATCCTTCCCTATCAGCTGCACATCAGCCGGCCAAAACAGATCGAAGTTGTTCTTATCTTCACCATAACCGAGGGCCGTTATGTAGTTGCTGAGCGCGTCTAACCAGACGTAAATAACATGGCCCCGATCAAAAGGCACCGGGATGCCCCAGTCAAAGGATGTCCTGGATACACAAAGATCTTCAAGGCCGGGTTTCAGAAAGTTATTGACCATTTCATTTTTGCGCGAAGGAGGCTGGATGAAGTCGGGGTTATTTTCTATGTGATCCAACAGGCGATCGGCATACTTGGACATCTTAAAAAAATAGGCTTCCTCGGCAATCAGTTCAACATCGCGGCCGCAGTCTGGACATTTACCTTCGGCCAGCTGCCGCTCGGTCCAGTAGGCTTCACACGGCGTACAGTACCATCCCTCATATTTATCTTTATAAATATCACCCTGTTCATAAAAGCGGGTAAATATTGCCGCGACCTTCTTCATATGGCGCTCTTCCGTGGTCCGGATGAAATCATCGTAAGTAATATCCAGCTCTTGCCAAAGTTCTTTGATCCACGCCACAATTTCATCGACGAACTCGATTGGCTGCCGGCCGGCGGCCTCGGCCTGGCGCTGAATTTTTTGCCCGTGTTCATCGGTGCCGGTCAAGAACCAGACCTGATAACCGGTCAGCCTTTTAAAACGAGCCATGGCATCAGCTGCCACCGTTGTATAAGAATTTCCGACATGCAGTTTATTGCTGGGATAATAAATCGGCGTTGTGATATAAAATGTTTTTTTGCCTGCCACAAAAGGGCCTCCTTGGAGCTACTGAAAGATGTGGCTATTATATCAAAGCAACCTTTAGTGTCAAGCAGGATGGGATTTTCCAGGATTTTCACCCGGTAATGCCGTCTGTTTTGCCAGATCCTTTTCCATGCCAATACATATCCGTTAAATGCTAACTGTTATTAATTTGCATCTTGTACATATTATTAGGTATTAGCACATCCAAATCCATGTAATATTTTTGTAAAGTTGAGCATTTCGGGGAAAAAACTATTGACTTACCATGTAAATTACTGGTATAATTGCCGAACCACCCTTGCTCCATTTTGATAAAAGGAGGAATAGCGTTGAAATCAACAGGTATCGTCAGAAAAGTAGACGAACTGGGTCGAGTAGTAATTCCCATTGAGTTACGACGTACGTTAGGTATTGAAGTAAAAGACGCCCTTGAGATCTATGTAGATGCCGAAAAAATTATCCTCAAAAAGTACGAACCCGCCTGCCTGTTCTGCGGTAACGCGGACAATGTCAAGCATTTCGGCAACCGCATAGTTTGTCACGAGTGTATTGACAAACTGGCTAAAGACTAATCGGGAACGCTCTCCAGGGGGCCCGTTTTACGGGCCCCCTTGTTCATGGCAAGTCTATCTCCTCATAAGGAAACTCCCTAATCTGTTCTGAATCCGACAGCTTTACATGGGCTGTTTTTTTCTTCTTATTTACTTCGGAAACCTGGCCGTCACCATCAGGGGTTACAACCCTGTCGCCCGGCCTGGGAATTGAGCAGCGGGCATCTTCGTAGGTGCTGGCTTCATAGCGCAGGCAGCACATCAGGCGGCCACATACACCTGAAATTTTGGTCGGGTTAAGTGACAGGTTTTGACCCTTTGCCATCCGGATCGAGACCGGTTCGAAATCCTCGAGAAATGTAGAACAACAAAAGGCCCTGCCGCAGGGGCCGATACCGCCCTTTATCTTTGCCTCATCCCTTACTCCGATCTGGCGCAGCTCGATCCTGGTTTTAAATACAGAAGCCAGATCTTTCACCAGTTCGCGGAAATCAACGCGCTCATCGGAGGTAAAGTAGAAGATAATCTTATTACGGTCAAAAGTGTATTCAACCGTAACCAGCTTCATATCGAGGCCATGCTCGCTAATCTTCCCCCGGCAACGGGTGTAAGCATCCTTTTCTTTCCGACGGTTCTCTTCCACTTTTTGCAGATCGGCTTCCGTTGCCCTGCGAATCACTTTTTTCAGCGGTAAAACCAGTTCCTGGTCCGGCAGATCTTTTTCTTCCATGACAATCTGGCCGATTTCCTGGCCGCGGGCAGTCTCAACAATAACGTGGGTTTCCGGCTCCAGCTGTTCGGGCAGCGGCTCAAAATAATAGGTCTTGCCGGCCGGTTTAAAGCGGATCCCGATCACTTTGGTCATTTTAGGATAACCTCCTTTGAAGCATGATCAATGTCTTTTCAAGCAGCAGGCGACGGTTTACATTGGTGGCAGCCATCTCATAAACGGCCTGGTTGATCAGCAAAACAGCATCCTCGAGTCCATCAGGCCTAATTTTTTCCAGCCAGATTAAAGGTTGTTCCCGTAGCGATAACTGATCGCCGCTGCGGCACAGGTTCATCAGCAGTCCATCCCGGTAAATCATGGCCAGCAGCCTCAACACCGGAAAAATATCTTCCTGTAAAGCCAACTGTCCAGCCCAGCCCAGCAGGTGATGGGCCGGATTTTTGCTGACTGCCAGGTTATAGGCCAGTGACCTTGCCTCGGCAATACGGTCATCTAGGGATTCATCAACAGCAAGTTCAAGCGCATAACCGGGCAGGCCGCCGCTGATGCGGGCCACTAAAACAGCTTTCTCGGCAGCCAGGCCATGGTGCTGTTCAAGAAACACGGCCAGTTCTTCTGCGGCCAGGGGCCGCAGAAAATAACTCTGGCAGCGTGAAACTATGGTATCCGGCAGCTTTCCAAGTTTTTCCGCCAACAGGATGAAGGTTAAACCGGCAGGGGGATCCTCTAAAATTTTAAGCAGTGAAGAAGCAGCTTCTGCCGTCATGTTATCGGCATCTTCAACCAGGCATACCTTGATGCCTCCGGCCAGGTAAAACCCTTCTTTTACCGCTTTAACCTGTTCGGTTTTCAGTTTTTTCCCTTCCGGCCTGAGGTTTACATAACCGGGATTGTTACCCCGGTTAAAGCTGAGGCAGGACTGACAGCCCAGGCAGGGTTCGGCTGCGGTTCTTTCCCTGCATAGCAAGGTTTTCGCCAGCAACCGGCCCCAGCTCTTTTTTCCGCTGCCTGCCGGACCGCTCAAAAGTATGGCATGGGAAATCGTGCCCCTGTCAAGCACAGCAGTTAAAAGGCGGCGCAATTCTTCCTGTCCGATCAGGTTATCATCAGTTGCCAATGGTTAGCATAACCCCGCTTTTTTAATTACCGACCGGCTACCTGACCAGACAAGCCCGGCTATCTGATCTATCTTTTCTGTCGCATCGATAACCCTGAACCTATGCTTCTCAGCTTGGGCCAGCTGCAGGTAACCGGACCTGACACGCCTGTGAAAAGAGAAATCTTTTCCCTCCATCCGGTCAGGGCAGTCTGTACGGCGACTTGACGCTTCTTCAGCTTTTAAGTCAAAGAGGAAGGTAAGCGTCGGTGTAATGCCGCGGGCGGCAAAACGGTTAAGCTCCCCGATGACCATTAAGCCTGCTCCTCCGCCGTACCCCTGATAGGCAAGTGTTGAATCAGTAAAGCGATCACAGAGGACTATTTTGCCCTCAACAAGTGCCGGTATGATTACCCGTTCAGTGAGTTCCAAGCGGGCGGCCATGTAAAGCAGCAGTTCGGCTCCCAGCGTCAGCGTATAATGGTTGTTGAGGATAACCTGCCTGATATCCTCACCAACCGCAGTGCCGCCAGGCTCGCGGACCATAACCGGGGAAAAGCCTTCAGCGATCAGGCGATCACGCAACAATTCGGCCTGGGTACTCTTCCCGCAGCCGTCAATCCCCTCAAAAGTAATCAGTACTCCCCGCGACTTAAACACTCCCGTCTTTTGAACATTAAAAAACATCCTGCGCAAAATAGCACCGCACAATAAAAAAACGCAGGCCGGGCAGCCTGCGCTGACAGACTGTCTGATCAGCTAAAAGCTGTAATTGGGAGCCTCCTTGGTTATCTGGACCCCGTGCGGGTGGCTCTCTATCAGGCCGGCGCCGGAAATTCTGATAAACCGGGTTTTCTGCTGCAGCTCGCTTATAGTCGAAACTCCGCAGTAACCCATTCCCGCTTTTAAACCACCAGCCAGCTGGAAAACCATATCGCCCACTGTGCCCCGGAAAGGGACACGGCCTTCAATTCCTTCAGGAACCAGTTTCTGTTCATATTCCTGAAAATAACGGTCACGGGAACCTTCTTTCATCGCCCCAAGCGACCCCATACCCCGGTACACTTTATAGCTGCGCCCCTGGAATATTTCAAATTCACCGGGACTCTCTTCGGTGCCGGCTAAAAGCGAACCGATCATCACAGTCGATGCTCCCGCCGCCAGCGCCTTGGTAATATCGCCACTAAACTTGATCCCCCCATCGGCTACTACCGGGACACCCTGTTCCCGTCCGGCCCTGGCAGACTCATATATTGCGGTAATCTGGGGAACTCCAATTCCAGCTATAACCCTAGTGGTGCAAATTGAGCCAGGCCCGACTCCAACCTTAACCGCGTCTGCCCCGGCTTTAATCAGATCGCGAGTGCCCTCTGCTGTAGCGATATTTCCGCCCATAACATCAATATCCGGAAACAGTTTCTTAATCTCCTTCACCGTATCGAGCACGGTTTGCGAATGCCCGTGCGCGGAATCGACAACGATCAGATCCACGCCTGCACCGGCAAGTGCTTCGGTCCTTCTGACAGCATCGCGCCCAACTCCCACTGCCGCAGCTGCCAACAGCCTGCCGTTTATGTCTTTGGAAGCGCGCGGGTATTGTATGGTTTTTTCTATATCTTTTATCGTGATCAACCCTTTCAGGTTAAACTGATCATCGACAATGGGCAGCTTTTCAATTTTATAGCGGCGTAAAATCTCCTGCGCTTCTTTAAGGGTAGTGCCAACCGGAGCGGTAACCAGCTTTTCGCTGGTCATAGCCATGGAGATCGGGCGGGAGTAGTCATCTTCAAACCGTAAGTCGCGGTTGGTAATAATCCCGACCAGCTTCTCGCCTACAGTAACCGGCACCCCGGAAATACGGTAGCGCTCCATCAGCGCGGCAGCATCGTTTAAGGTATGCTCGGGAGAAAGACGGAACGGATTGGTGATAACCCCGTGTTCCGAGCGTTTAACTTTGTCAACTTCTTCCGACTGCTTTTCTATACTCATATTGCGATGGATAACCCCGATCCCGCCTTCGCGGGCAATGGCAATAGCCATGCGTGACTCAGTAACTGTATCCATCCCTGCTGAAAGGAGAGGCGTGTTTAACTTCAGGTTGCGGCTTAATCGGGTCGATACGTCAACATCACGGGGGGTCACTTTTGAGTGTGCGGGAACCAGAAGCACATCGTCGAAAGTCAGGCCTTCATATGAGAATATATCATTCTGCAAGCTGATGCCCTCCCGCACCGGTTACTGAAATTTATTGCCATGATCATAACAAACGCCCTGTCTAGTGTCAACCGCAGGACACGCAGGCAATAGTTGCCCGGCAAGAGCAGGAAAGAGCAGGAAAAACCGGCTTAGATCAAGAATTCGACCTGTTACCAGGCTAGCCATCCAGAAAGCAGGGAGGATCAGAGAACATGCCTTTGATCAGCGTTCAGGGCAAAAAAACATATTATGCGGGCAATAACAATCCCGGGGGGTACCCGGTAATCTTCTGCCACGGTTCCGGAGGCGGCCACCACCACTGGCTTTACCAGCTTAAAAACCTGCGCCGCCCGGTCAACCCGCTGGCTGTAGATTTACCCGGC
>CAYMDO010000038.1:0-15924 GCA_964389365.1 uncultured Syntrophomonadaceae bacterium | reverse complement strand
ATATTAGCAGGGCTTAATGAGATTTGTGACTATGAGTTTACTGCAAAACTAGGGAGCAAACCGCATTTGCGCTTTACCCAGATCAAACAGAGTGCCAGGCGATAGATTATAGAAAGGTTGACTTTATCTTTTACAATGTTAATATAATGTTAAAAAATATAGAACACTGTTGCAATATTTGCAACAGCTTTTTTATATACCAGGAAGAAATTAAACTATACTAGATTTGTTGCAGTGGAGGTGTCTTTATGGTTCTCACAGGAGGACAGGTTGTAGCCAAAAGCCTGATCAGAAATAGCGTTCCCTGGGTTGCCGGTATACCGGGGCATGGGTGCCTTGGCCTAGTGGATGCATTTCGTGGCGAGAGAGAGAATCTTCCAGTTTACCTGGTGCGGCATGAGCAGAGTGCTGTTCACATGGCTGATGGATATTTCCGTGTTACCGGAGATCCGGCAGCTGTATTTACCTCTATCGGACCCGGTGCGCTTAATCTTGCCGTGGGACTGGGAACAGCATATGTTGATTCAACTGCTGTGATTGCGCTTATTGGTGAGGCCCATTCTTACATGTTTGGCAGAGGGGTTCTGCAGGAGATCGAACGAAAACGGGTTGCTGATTCCCTGAGGGTGCTGGAACCGTTAACAAAATATTCAGCCTGTGTCACTCAGGGCAATCAGCTGCCACATGCGCTGACAAGAGCTTTTTTGGCGATGAAAACTGGTCGCCCGGGCCCGGTTGCGCTGGCCCTGACTATGGATGTTCAGAGCGAGGGTGTGCCGGCAGGCCTGAAAGATAAAGCGCTGCAGTTTCAATCCCCGCCGGCACCCGATGCCCAGCTAATCTCCCGGGCTGCTGCCTTGCTTGACAGCGCCAGGCGCCCCGTTATCCTGGCCGGAGGCGGTGTGATGCGTTCAAGAGCTTATAAAGAACTGGTTCAGCTCGCCGAGAGACTGGGTGCAGCCGTAATAACCACTATGGCCGGTAAAAGCTGTTTTCCGGAAAACCACCCACTTTACGGTTGGCATGCCGGTTCAAAGGGTACTACTTGCGGCAATGAACTTGCTCTCAGCGCTGATGTTATGCTGGCGGTAGGCTGCCGTTTTGCCGATGAGACCTCATCCTCATACCGGCGGGGGGTCAGTTTCGATTTTTCCCGCACCAAGCTTATTCATGCTGATCTGGATGCATCTGAGATCGGCAAAAATTACGATGGAGAAATAGGCATTGTAGGCGATGCCAGGGCGGTGCTGCAGGGGCTGGTTGATGAATTGGGCGTAGCCCCCGTAAGTTTCCTTGATCAGCCTTATACCAAAGAAATTATGTTGATGAAAGAAAAGTGGCTGGCAGCGCTGCAGATCTTCAGGGCCGATCATTTTTCACCGGTTACTATATCACGCACCCTGACTGAGATTCGAAGTGCCCTTCCTGCCGATGCTTTCGTGGTAACCTCGTCGGGGCACAGCCAGGCACAAGTATTGCAGGAGTTTTTTTTCCCGGTACCCGGAACGCTTGTTACTACCGGTGGTTTTTCAACTATGGGCTTTTCCCTGCCTGCTGCCCTGGGTGTCAAATTGGCTTTTCCCGATCGACATGTAATGCCCATTGTTGGTGATGCCGATTTCCTGATGACCCTCCAGGAGTTGGCAGTAGCTGTTCAATACGGTATTGATGTTAAAATTGTGGTTCTTAATAACCGGGGATTCTTATCGATTAGAGATTTGCAGAAGGATGTCTATGGTGAAGAGCTAAGCTATGCTGTAGAGTTTATGGGGCGGAAAGGCAGGTTGGAAACACCTGACTTCGTGGCTCTTGCCCGATCATTTGGGGTAAAATCCCGCAAGGCCTCGCAGCCGGGAGAAGTGAGGCAAGCAGTTATTTCGATGCTTGCCGAAGAGGGGCCCTATCTTCTTGAAGTGGAAGTCAACAGGGAGTATCCGTGGTCCGGAGGCAAGGCAACCGGTTGGTGGGATGTTCCGGTGCCGCTTTATCTCGAAGAAAAAAGGAGAAATTATGAGCAAGCCCGAGCAGAAGAAGATCTGTCCAGGTAGTTCCAAAACCCTGCTGAAGGGGCTGAAAGCTCTTGAAGAAGTATGCCTGAAGAAAGAAGGGCTGAAGCAAAGCGAGCTAGCTGTCTTGTTTGGAGCGAACCGGAGTACCGCCCTGAGGATCCTGAATACGATAACTTCAGCCGGCTATTTATTTAGGGATGCAGATGGCAGGTATCACCCCACAATGAAGATCCCATACCTTTCGCACCACATCCTTGAAGGTATGGAGATTCGTTTTTATGCCCGCGAGCACCTGCATAAAGTTACTCAGGAGACCGGGTTTTCTTCCCATCTCGCTATTTTGTCTGATAAACAAGTAGTATATATAGACGGCGCCGAAGGCCGGGGGATGGTCAAAGTAAATGCAGGCATCGGAAATGCAGCACCGATCCATTGTTCGGCAACGGGCAAAGCCCTTGCCGCTTACCTTGATGAATCCAGCCTGGAAAAACTGTTGCTATGCAGCCCTGCAGAAACTGTTCTGGAGCGTTATACTGAAAAAACCATAACCGATTATTCGGAGCTGCTGGCGGAGATGGCTTTGACTAGCCGGCGTGGCTTTGCAATAGACAATGAGGAGTACGAGCCGGGCATAAAGTGCATAGCAGCCCCAATCTTTGATTATACGGGTACAGTAGTCGCTTCTATTGGAATATCTGGAACTGTTTCAAAGATTAACGATCCGGGTGTGGAGTTGATGGCGGAAAAACTGATCGCGGCAGCTACAGCAATATCTTTTAACCTCGGATATATAAAACTCGAAAAGAGGGGATAAGAAAATGTTTAAGGTTGCTTTTGCCGGTTGCGGCCGTATTTCCGATTTACATATTTTAGGTTATAACAACTATAATAAAGCGGCTGTTACAGGCCTTTATGATGTCAATATTGACAAGGCAAAAGAGAAGGCCGCCGCCTGGGGAGTAGAAAAAGCCTATGGCAGTTACGCGGAGCTGCTTGCAGATGATAGTGTAAATGCCGTGGAGATACTAACCCCACACCACCTTCACTGTGAAATGACTATTCAGGCTGCAAAAGCCGGAAAGCATATTTCGCTGCAAAAACCGATGGCCATGACAATTGCTGAAGGCCAACAGATGATTGAGGCCGTTAGGGATGCGGGAGTGAGCTTTAGGATATACGAAAACTTCGTTTACCTGCCGGCATATAGAAAAGCAAAATTTCTGATTGATTCGGGGGCGATCGGAGAACCGAGGATGGTAAGTATCCGATTGCGCAGCGGTTCAGGACAGGGGGCCTGGGATGTGCCGATGGAATCATGGCAATGGCGTCTTAATCCGGAAACCTGCGGGGGCTGCCTGATCATGTTTGACCATGGCTACCATCTCTACTCTGTTGCAGTTAACCTGGTGGGTGGCATTGAAAAGGTTGCGGCTTGGGTGGAAGCACTTGAACTTATACCAGGCTCCGGCTTAATGGTTAATTCGCTATCTACGGTGATGTGGAAATACAGGGATCTACCGGCTTATGGCACGTTGGATATGGTTCTGTCACCTGGATTAAGAATAGAAACTTCCCATTACCCCGATGAAAACAGAATTGAGGTTACAGGGACCGAAGGCATAATTTTTATCAATGGCAGTACGGGTCGCATTCAGAACAGGCCTCCACTGGAGCTTTATAAAGACGGTATCACTACCGCATATGAAGACCTGCCTACTGATTGGGCCAATAGTTTTATTTTGGCTACAAGAGATTTTATCGAAACCCTGGGTAAACAGGAACAAGCAGCCCTATCTCCGGAGAGGGGACTGGAAGTGTTAGAGTTTGCCCTTGCGGTAAGGGATTCGGCAGCCAGCGGAAAGACGGTCGAACTGAAACTGCCGCATGCCAGATAAGGATAACAGTTTTCAGCGACCAGGAAAGCGGGATTATGGATAAACTGTTAAACCCGGCTAAGTAGCATAGAAATAAGAAGGGTGGAATAAACATGCGGGTGGCGGTCGTTAACGAGATAAGCGCGGTTAATAAGAATGCTGATATCCTGAAAGCGCTCGAGGGTTTTGACTGTGAAGTAATTAACGCCGGGATGCAGGGCCCTGATGATCAACCGGAGCTTACCTACATTCACACCGGCTTGATTTCCGCCCTGCTTCTTAACCTTGATGCAGTAGACCTGGCGGTAGGAGGCTGTGGCACAGGCCAGGGTTACCTCAATTCGGTTATGCAGTATCCAGGCGTCTTCTGTGGGTTGATTTCCGATCCCCTAGATGCCTGGCTGTTTTCACAGATCAACGGCGGAAACTGTATTTCTCTTGCTTTAAACAAGGGTTACGGCTGGGCTGGGGATGTTAACCTGAAGTACATTTTTGAAAAGCTCTTCGCCGATAAAATGGGGGCTGGATACCCGGAACACCGCAAAACTAGCCAGCAGGAAAGCCGGAACATGTTGAAACAAATATCGGCATTAAGTCATCTGAAGATGGAAGATCTATTGGTTCAGATGGATGAAGGTCTGGTAAAAAACGTTTTTTTAGTGCGGGAATTTGTCAATTCCCTGCAGGTTCACTCAAAAAACAGGGCATTAAAAGAATTTATCCTTAAAACGTACTGTAACTGCATAACCTGAGCTGTTACTGCGATGCGGTTTCTATATGAAGCAGTTATATGGATACGTATTTTTGTTGCGTTGTTGAGCATTTTGTATAGCTCCGGGAGGTGGTTGTTAAATGAACCGGGAGCAAGCTAAAAGATTGGAAAACGCGGTAGATTTCGATGCAATAAAAAAACTTGCCGCCGAGATCAGAAAAGAGACCATCAGAGCGATGGCTGCTATTGGTTTTGGCCATATCGGCGGGTCGATGTCAATTGCCGATGTATTGGCGGTTTTGTATGGCCGGGTGATGCGCTTTGATCCGCAAAACCCGCAGTGGGAGGAAAGAGATATGCTTGTTCTTTCCAAAGGACACTGTGGTGCATCTCTTTACGCTGCTTTAGCGTTGTCAGGGTTTTTCCCCCTGGCAGATTTGAAAACTTTAAACAGGCCCAACACCAATTTGCCAAGTCATTGTGACCGCCTAAGGACCCGGGGGGTTGACATGAGTACAGGCTCCCTGGGGCAGGGAATCTCAACGGCCATAGGGATAGCTTTGGGTAACCGGATCAAAAAAATAGGAAGTGATACTTACGTTATTCTGGGAGACGGGGAACTTCAGGAAGGCCAGGTGTGGGAAGGTGTGCAGTTTGCAGCCCACAGGGGGTTAGATAACCTGATTGTTTTTGTGGACCATAACCAAAAGCAGCTGGATGGCAGGCTTGATGATATATGCAGGCCCTTTGATTTGAAGGCAAAATTTGAGGCGTTCGGTTTTAAATGCCGAAAAGTACGCGGTTATGTTGTGGAAGAGATCTACGACGCCGTCTGTTGCGCCCGGGAAACAAATGGCCAACCGACAGCTATTATTCTGGAAACCAATAAAGGTATCGGCTGCTTGTTTGCTGAAGAAGCGGATTTTAATCATTATATGGTCATTGATGAGGCTATGGCTGAGGAAGCCTGCTGTGAAATTGACAGGAGGTTGGCAGGGGGAAGTGTATTAAGGGGTGATCCGACTTGATAAAAATAGCAACTGAACATGCCCCGGAAGATGTGGCGATGAGAGACGCTTACTGCGAAGCCCTAATTTCAGTTGCTGAAGTGGATTCCAGGGTTTTGTGTGTCGATGCTGATGTGATGTACTCCATGGGAACC
Source organism: uncultured Syntrophomonadaceae bacterium (assembly GCA_964389365.1). Lineage (GTDB taxonomy): Bacteria > Bacillota > Dethiobacteria > DTU022 > DTU022 > UBA993. The sequence continues at coordinate 10,167 of CAYMDO010000038.1, read as the reverse complement.
GTACCATTTGCCCGAAAATTTCCGGAACGATCAATCAATTGTGGAATTATGGAGGCACATGCTGTAGGTTTGTCGGCAGGTCTCTCCATAACCGGCCTGATTCCCTTCTTTCATGCTTTTGGTGCTTTCGCCACCAGGAGAGCTTACGATCAGGTATTTCTTTCCTGTGCCTATTCGGGCGCTAATGTAAAAATTATTGGGGGAGATGCCGGAGTTACCGCTGCGATGAATGGAGGAACCCATATGCCCTTTGAGGATATTGGGATTATGCGCAATATACCACAAATGACGATCATAGAACCGGCTGACACAACAGTTATCAGGCAGATGGTTCATCATATGGCTGCAACCTATGGAAATTTCTATATGCGGTCATGTCGCAGAAAGGTTATTAAAATCTATGATGAAAGCTCCCGGTTTACTGTGGGGCGGGGTGTTATTTTAAGAGATGGCATTGATTTAACCATTGCCAGTTGCGGGATCATGGTTTATGAGGCGCTAAAGGCGGCTGCTATATTAAGGGCTGAAGGTATTGAAGCAAAAATTGTAGATCTATTCACAATAAAACCTATTGATACAGAACTAATCATGGAATGTGCAGAAAAAACCGGCGCCCTGGTAACTGCAGAAAACCATAGTATTATTAACGGCCTTGGTTCAGCCGTTGCCGAAGTGCTTGTAGAAAACCGGCCTATCCCGATGGAGAGGGTTGGGGTTTCGGATCGATTTGGTGAAGTCGGCGAGCAGGGTTTTCTAATGGAAAAATTCGGTTTGACTGCAGAGGATATTTGCATAGCTTCCCGCAGGGTAATAAAAAGAAAACATAATATTGTGTATGACGTTTAAAAAGATCGTGCTGATAAAATTTTTGTGAGTTCAAATTGAGAACAACCAAGTAAAAAACAGCCTGCAGGTAATATATTATTCGGGGGAGAAGGCTATAAATGGAAGAGAAAAACAGGCTTTACTCGTCACCTTACCTTAGTTCGCGGTACCATTTCCTAACCCCGGTGGAAGATTATCAAAAAATTGAATCCCGATTGCGGACATATGCAGGGGGGATATGAGGACTTTAAACCTTAACAGAATGTTTGATGCAGTATTTATCCACGACGCTATCAGTTGTATGCTTAGTGAAGGGGATCTGCTGCAAACATTTCAAACGGCTTTCAGGCACTGTAAACCCGGAGGGTGTCTGATTATGGTCCCGGACTATTTCCAGGAAACATTTTTGCCCGAAACTGCACATGGCGGAACTGATAGTAACAATGGAGGAATGCGCTACCTGGAGCGGACCTATGCCCCGGCCGGCCAAAAACAGACCATTATCAAGGACTTCGCTTTTTTACTCAAAGATATATTTGGGAATGTAAGGTTAGAATATGACTGTCACAGATTAGGGCTGTTCAACCAAGCAACATGGCTGAGATTGTTGGCTGAGGCCGGTTTTCAGTCCGAGATTATTGAAGTGCCGTATGTGGGAGAAGGTATCGCTTTTCTTCATATTATTTATGCAAAAAAACAATGATCAGACCCTGCTGGTGGTAACGGCCGCAAGTTTTCAGTTTAGAATGCAGCTTCAAATGGCTCTGTATTGGGATTTGTAAACTTACAATTTACTGTTATTAGTGATATAATACTATTAGACAGGCTGTTGACTACTAACTAACTAAAAAGGAGCGTGGCAGACATTGAAGATGTTAGTATGTACCGATGGTTCGGAACAGAGTCAAAAAGCCTTGGAAAAAGCTGCTCTAATCGCGGGAACAGTAATTATAGATAAAGTCACAGTAATACATGTTTATGACGGCAAAATCGATTTAACGATTGCAGCTTGGGGTAGCCGGGATTACATGGTTACTCCGGAAGATATGGAACGATCAAAAAAAATGTATGAGGATCTCAAGATGCAGCGACAAAAATATCTTGATGATGCAGTTTCGTTTTTAGCGGCAAAAAAAATTAAAGCCAATTCAATCCTGGCGGAGGGTCACCCGGCTCATATGATTGTTGAAACAGCTCGCGAAAATGGTTATGACTTAATCGTAATCGGCAGTAGGGGGCTGGGTGGGTTGAAAAAGTTGTTTCTCGGCAGCGTTAGCAATGCCGTGATTCAAGAAGCAGAAAACTGTTGTGTTATGGTTGTTAGATAGGCCGCTTTAATTGTGAACCGGGGAAATTGACTTTTTTACGGTTTTTTATTTTTCATAATCTATTTTAGTGCAGCAGCATTAACACGAACCGCAGCCGGCGATGAATACCCGGTTAAGTTGTTATCTGAAAAAGCTTTAAAACCAGGTTGATATTGACAGAAAAATTGTTAAAAATGAGGTGATAATTTTGGAAGAGCAGTTAAAGATGGTTGCCGGCCTGATGGCCTTGGCTGCACGAACAGCACCGAAAGCAGCGGGAAAAGACTATTTAGAGATACGCGTTATTCACGGTTCCGAAGTGGCACAACTGGCAGCGGATATGATTAAGTATGGAGAAGAAAGCGGGAGGCCAAATTATGACCGCGATGGCAGGAATGTCAATGATTCAAAAGCGGTTCTGTTACTGGGTTTAAAAAATCCTCAATATTTGGGTTTAAATTGCGGAGCCTGCGGTTTTGCCACTTGTGCCGCGATGAATACAAATTTAGAATCCGGGCTTGAGTTTAGCGGACCGCTATGCGCCTGGCGTCTTGTTGATCTCGGTATTGCTCTCGGTTCAGCAGTAAAAACAGCTGCACTTTTTAATGCCGACAACCGAATCATGTATCGAATCGGTGTTTCAGCCCTGCGGACGAAAATGATTGAAGGCGAGATCGCCATTGGTGTTCCGCTATCAGCAACCGGTAAAAGTATTTACTTTGACCGGTAAATCAAATAGTTCTATACAACAATATAAGAGATGCTAATTTTGAACGAAATATTGATTCGCCATGCGCTAGAATCTGACTACCTTTCAGTAGTTAAACTTAACGATGCTGAAGTTGAGCAGACGAGCGACATGGATTTAGATCGGCTGGGTTATCTTGTTTCGCTGTCATCATATTTCACTGTTGCAGTTGATAGCAGTACGGTAATCGCTTTTCTGCTGGCAATGGAGGATGGTGTGCCTTATCAAAATGATAATTATAAATGGTTCAGCTCCCGTTATGAAAAATTTATATATATCGATCGAGTAGTTGTTGATCGTCAATTTCAGCGCAGCGGCATCGGCACCTTGCTATACCAAAACCTTTTCAGTTATGCCAGGCAAGCAGGTAAACCCTCTATTACCTGTGAAATAAATTCAGCACCCCCTAATGAAATTTCAACCGCATTCCATACCCGCCTTGGGTTCAAAGAGGTAGGCAGCCAGTGGATCAGCAGCGGTCAAAAAAAAGTATCCATGCAAGCAGCCCAACTGTAAAGCAATTCCTGTGTGACGATTTATAGGATCCGGATCGTGTAAGCAAGAGCGTAAATAACTTCATTGTGTGCCGGTACGCTTCGCTACTTGGGTCGCCTTTACCGTCGATCATGATAAGGTTCATGTTGGGAACATCAATTAACATCGGCTCTTCCCTAGGCAGGTAAAGATCTTTGTATTCTTTTTTAAATCATAGCTGGCAGGCATATTTATTGTCCTCCTTGATTTGTTCAAATAAGATTACCTCACTGGCGGAGACGATATAAAGTAATTGCTTTTTCAAGCAACAGAATTAAGCCTGGCACTTGCCGGTTTATTCTGGCTTATTTGCATTTGGCTAGAACGATAATCGCTTAATAATTTTCAAACGCCATTTAACCCTGAATTATCGGCATAAATTAAACTGCCTGTATGTGTCAACAGCAACCCCTGATCAGAATATCATAAAAAATACGGTTATCTGCGTTAAATCTACAAAACTAGCATAATCCAAATAGGATTGTTGACAACCCTTAGAAAGAGGGATATACACATAAATAAACGACAGGAAGATTAGTTGACTCTAAAGGAGAATAAGCCATGCAGTACCGAACTTTTGGTAAACTTGGATTTAAAGTATCCGCTCTCGGCTTTGGGACTATGCGCCTTCCAGTTAAAGGAAACAAAGTAGATGAACCTGAAGCTGTTGAAATGATTCGCTGCGCCGTCGATCATGGGGTGAACTTCATTGACACAGCTCACATCTACCATGGCGGAGACAGTGAACTGATTGTAGGTAGAGCCCTTAAAGATGGTTACCGGAAAAATGTAAAGCTGGCCACTAAAATGCCTGTTTGGAAAGTAGAAACAGCCGCTGACTTTGATTTTTTCCTGAATGAACAGTTAGATAAGCTGCAGGTTGATTACCTCGATTTTTACCTGCTCCACAGCTTAAACAGAAGCAGCTGGCGAAAAATATACAATCTTGGTGTCCTCAAATGGTTTGAAAACACTGTAGCCGATGGGCGAATCCGCTACCCGGCGTTTTCTTTTCATGATAATCTTGAGTCTTTCAGAGAGATTATAGATGCTTACGATTGGCCGATGTGCCTGATCCAGCATAATTTTATTGATCTAGAAAACCAGGCCGGTGCCAAAGGCCTGCGCTATGCTGCTGAAAAAGGCACCGCCGTAGCAGTGATGGAACCATTGCTTGGCGGTAATCTGGCAGTTCCGCCTGCTTCGGTTAAGCCGGTTTGGGAGAAAGCTGTAAGAAAAAGAGATGCTGTTGAATGGGCCATGATGTGGCTATGGAATCAGCCGGAGGTTTCTGTTGTGTTAAGTGGGATGAGTACCATGAAACAGCTTCTGGACAATATCGGCTATGCAGACCGGTCTGCTGTAGGAAGCCTTTCTGCGGCCGAGTTGGCTCTTTTTGATGAAGCGCGAGCCCGCTATGAAGAACTGACTGCCATCCCCTGTACTGATTGCGGATACTGCATGCCATGCCCCCAAAGTGTCGACATCCCCGGAAACATCAGCAACTACAACAACATCATTAAGTTTAACCAGTATGAAGCCGCTCGAAGCAAATACAAGTGGTGGAAACACGCTTACGAAAGCGGTGGTTTCTTAAAAAACGATGTCCGAGCCGTCAATTGCATATCCTGTGGCCAGTGTGAAGAAAAATGCCCCCAGACGATTTCGATAAGTCGCTGGATGCCTGTTATCCACAAAGTGCTGGATCAGGGAAAACCCTTTATAAAAAGGCTCGATTATCGTGGTTAAATTTCAAGCCTGTGCCTGAACCAGTAAAAACAGGTGAAACTTTTTTAGATTGTTCAGAAATTAGTATTTTAGGGGTGTTTTTAGAGGCGGAAAATCTGGTAAACACAGCTAAATTAAACCTGATCAGAAAGTGCAAAAAAAATGATGGAGATGCCTACAACCAGCTGCTCAGACATTATTAAGCATACCTTTACCGGATTTGCGATAATTATACCTGCAATTTAGAAGAATCCCTTGATTTGCTGCAGGAAGTTTTTATTAAGATTTTTATTGGGTTTAAGGACCTTTGACGAGAGTAGGTCGTTATTGCCCTGGTTAAGAAAAATCGCCATAAATTGATCAACCAGCACAACAAAAAACGGGTTTCAGTAGTATCGCTTGATGGCAACTGGCTGGCAGAAGAAGGAAATAATCAAAATACAATCCCACAGTCAATTTTTGCAGCAGCGACCAATACTGAAGAACCGGTATGGTTCTAATCAGGAATCTGCTTCTAATATTAAAGCCGGGACAATTTAACATAACCGGTAAAATCGGTTTTGCAGATCCATTTTACACCGGATTGCTGGCGGCCCTTACGAACGTTATAAATTACAGTGGTATAAATATATTTGTTGATCTTGAGCCGGTTTTTGAAGAAGAGTGTCTGGCGATTAAATCTACACTCAAGTGTTATTCCCCTCGCCAACCGGGGCTCGCTGAAAAAATTATTGCAATGGTGCCCGGAATAATTGACAAGTTAGAATGCTTTAAGTCGGGATCAGATGCAAATAGCGAAGAATAGCCGGTTATCTCTTATTGAATAATACAGATTAACAGCTGCCCGGTATCAGGGCAGCTGTTTTCCTGAACAAGCATTCCGTTCAGTCTGAAGCTTAGAAAATAACCTTTAGTTCCCGCTGAAATGGTTAATAATAAATATATAGTTAATATTTTTGTTTGCAGCAGCAGTTGGGTTAGACAGGGTTGCTGCTGCCGTTTCTGGAGCCCGGACAGGTTATATGATCAGGCAGTTTAGAAAGAAGGATAAGTAAATTATTTGCAGAAAGTTTTATTTGATTAAATTAACTGAGGAGGGCCAGTATGTTAAACCAACCCGAACTGACTGCCAAAGCTTTGGAGATTCTGCGTAACACAGACACCTTTCAATGGTATTTTATTCCCTTGCTTGCGTTTGTCGTGTATGTTTATTTTAATGAGATTTCCAACAAGAACTGGAAGGGGATTGCTGCCGGCCTGTCATTATATATGGTGCATTGGTTTTATGAAATTATCAATGCCCTGATCCAGCATTTTTCAGGCCATGCCCTGTGGACAGTACCGGAAGGAACCAGCTTTCTCCTTTTGATCGGGGTTGGTTGGGAGCTTTCAATGATGTTTGCTGTTGCCGGATTGATCTTTTCCAAGATTTTACCCGCGGACCCAAACTTAAAAATCCTTGGCGTTAACAACCGGATCGTTTTTGCCTTTGGCAATGCCGCTTTTTTCTCGGTTTTTGAAATATTCCTTGCTGAAACCAATGCTTTTCATTGGGTTTACCCTTGGTGGGGGTCGTTCCCGGTTTTTGTTACGGTCTATATCCCTTTCTTTCTGGCGGCAAATTTTGCCTATGATTGGTCTCCAGCCAGGCAAAAAAGGTTTATCGGCAGCCTATTTATTATTAATACGATCATGCTGATCATTTTTGCCGGAATACTAAAATGGATTTAGACTGCTCCCGGGCCACTTCTTGGCTGTAACAGTTTTTATAATCTGGCAATAGGTAATTAGCATAAATCAGATATTGGTGTATTATAGATGAGGAATGGTTTAATCTAACCACATTAGTAGAGGAGTTGAAAACAATGCATAAAGGAAAATATTTGTTAACCGGGACAATATTAAGTTGGGCCTTAGGTTGTGTTGGGGCAGACCGGTTTTACAAAGGAGAAATTGGCCTGGGTATTCTTAAACTGGTAACCATGGGTGGTTTTGGTATCTGGTATATTGTGGATGCGATTATTTGGACATCCGAACTGGGCAACTTTGATCGTGATGAATAGAATTAGCCGTATGTATAACGTGTGGGTTTCAATCGCTCTCAAATTATAGGTTTTTGCTACCGGCAGAATAGTATTGATAAAAGCCCATATATATTTCCCCGGGTTTTGCTCAAACCAATGCACACACCTGATAAAATGATAAACGTGCTATTTAATATTTATTCTCTTCATTATCAATCGCTTATTGAATATTGGCCAACTTCTAATGTAATTAAATGGTATTAAAGAAAGGGGTCCTATCATGGCAAAGGTAGTAGTGATTGGCGGCAATGCAGCCGGTATGAGTGCGGCCAGCCAGGTTAAAAGGCAAAAACCCGACTGGGAAGTAATAGTCTTTGAGATGGGTGAATATATTTCGTACGGGGCTTGTGGCATACCATACCATGTTGAAGGTTTGGTTAAGGAAATTAGCGACTTGGTTGCAGTTACACCGGATGAAGCGGTTGGTCTAAGAAAGTTGGATCTAAGAATGCAGCACCAAGTAATAGCCATTGATCCGCAGTTTAAAATGGTAACCCATCGTTCGACTGAAAATATAGGGCAGGAGAGCTTTGATTACCTGGTTATTGCTACGGGAGCCAGTCCATCAAGCGCAGATATCGAATATCGTCCTTCGAACTTAATCTATGCAGTGCATACCCTCGAAGATTCCCTGGCTTTACGCACTTTACTGGAGGAGAAAAAGCCTGAGACATGTGCTGTTATTGGAGGCGGATATATCGCTCTAGAAATGCTGGAAGCGCTTCATGCACGGGGGATTGAAACCCACTTGATCCATCGCCGTGATGCAATTACACGCTCATTTGAACCGGAAATATCCGACATAGCCCTCTCAGCCATGTCTGCAGAAGGTATTGTCTTGAAGCTAAACCATAATGTAAAAAGTTTAGAAACTCTGGATGGATTCGTTAATGTATTATCCGATCAGGGAACACTGCGGTATGACCTGGTTGTTATTGGCGTCGGTGTTGAGCCGAACAGCAACCTGGCCCGGGAATGCGGCATTGAAATCGGGGTTAGAGGGGCAATCAGGGCTAATCAATTCTTACAAACAAACATTCCTTATATTTACGCAGCCGGCGATTGCGCAGAAACAAGAAATATTGTTTCAGGGCAGCCGGCATATGTGCCGTTGGCGTTGAAAGCAAATAAAGAAGGGGTTGTTGCCGGCACTAATATCGCCGGTGGCTGGGAGTCTTTTCCCGGAGTGCTCGGTACAGCTGTTACCAAGTTTGGTAGTCTTGGTTTGGCACGTACCGGGTTGACTTTGGATGAAGCACAAAAAAACGGTTTTGATGCGTTTAAATTTGCGGTAGAGACAAGCAGCCGTGCCCACTATTATCCCGATCAGGGACCGATAAATTTGATTTTAGTTGCCGATCAGGAAAAGGGTCGTTTGCTGGGCGCCCAAATTGCGGGACCGGCAGACAGTGTTAAACGCATTGATGTATATGCAGCGGCAATAACAGCACAAATGAATTTAGATCAAATATTTCACCTTGACTTGGCTTATGCCCCACCCTTTTCACCGGTTTACGATCCGGTTGTTCTATCCGGACGGGTGGGTAGAAAAATAGTTGGAAAAATTTAGTTCCAGAGGTAAATTATGATTATTGGTCTAGCAAGTGCCCGGGAAAAGGTTGTCCGGGCGGGAGTAAAACTTTTACAATCAGGGTTGATTTCCAGGACATGGGGTAACGTAAGCTGCCGGCTCAGCGAACATCGATTTGTCATCACCCCGAGTGGTAGAGCATATGATACTCTGCGTCCCGAAGAAATAATTACAATAAATATCCATGATGGCAATTATAGCGGCGGGATTGCCCCTTCTTCAGAAAAAGATTTGCACGCTGAAATATACAAACAGAGGGAAGATATAAATTTTATTATCCATACCCACCAAGTAAACGCTTCTGCGATCAGCACTCTGGGCGTGGATATCCCTGTTCATGATTGTACAGCTGCAGGCTTGATCGGTAATAAAATTTATTGTGCCGCCTATGGTTTACCCGGTTCACAAAAATTAAAAAGTGCCGCAGTAAAGGCACTGGCCCGTGGCGAAAGCAAGGCTATTCTGCTTGCTTGTCATGGAGCTGTCTGTTTTGGCAGGGATATGGAAGAAGCATTTCTGGTTGCATCAGAGTTAGAAAATATTTGCAGCGGCTACACATATAACCGCTATTTTGAAATAACCGGCCGGGAAATTAATAACGATGATGGTTTCCGAAAATGCTATTTAAACAGATTTGACGCAAATAAGGGATTAAGTGAAGAAGGCTCACCAAGGAAAATTTTTAACAGCATCAGAACGGGTGACTGTTTTACTCTTTATACCGGAGCAACGGTTGCGGAACCGTTCCAGGTTGCAGGTGATCGCCAGTTTTACATTGGCATAGATACACCTGTCGGTAATAATGAAGTAGATAGCTTTTTGCCCGAAGCACGGCTGCATCGGGAAATTTACCGGTGCGGCAATAATGTTGGGGCTATTATCCATAGTGCTTTGCCGGATACACTGGTGGTTTCCAGGGTCGTTAAAAGATTATATCCGTTACTCGATGATTTTGCGCAAATTATCGGGACGAGCGCACGGGTTGCTCACTATGACGGTTCGTTTCAATCGATCAGGGAATTGGCAGTAAAGCTGAAAGGGAAAAATGCTGTGCTGATAAGGGGATTCGGAGCACTCTGCACGGGCCCTGATAAACATGATGCTTTTGCAGCTGCGATGATTTTGGATAAAGGATGTAAAGCAATGATTTGTGCTACCCTGTTAGGCAAGGTAAAACCAATTAACCCTGTCGATACAGCATTAATGCGCTATAGATATTTAAAAACATACTCCAGGAAACTTTAGCTGTTCCTGATGTCTACCCTTCCGTTTATGACAGCTATTTAATATAATATCGTAACTGCTCAGGCTGATTTTTCAGCCATTAAGCATTTCGTTCTTTGAAAACCG
>CAYMDO010000037.1:0-16730 GCA_964389365.1 uncultured Syntrophomonadaceae bacterium | reverse complement strand
CCCGGAAACTGGCCGGCTGATCAAGCCCGACCTTATACCAAGCTAAGAAAGGAGAGTTAGAATTGATGAAAAGTTGTTACCAGGAACAGTCAACGAACTACCTGCGGGTTCTCTCCGATGCCCAGTGCCGCAGATTGATTGCCGCGGCGATGGAAGTTCTGGAAAGAACCGGGGTTACTTATTTAGACGATGAAGCAGTTGACCGGATGAAACAGGCCGGTTGTTATATTGACGGCAGGCGGGTCCGTATTCCATTCCGCCTGGTTGAAAAAGCCTTAAATTCAGTACCGCGTAAGGTTACCCTCTGCAACAGCAGGACCGGTCAGCGGGTGATGGAGATGGAGGGGGGTAACGCTTACTTCGGAACAGGTTCCGATACCCCTAACTTTATTGACCCCTATACCGGCAACAGGATTAAAGCCAGCCGTAAAACTGTCGGAATGGCTACCAAGTGTATTGACGCCCTGCCAAACCTCGATTTTGTGATGTCTCTCGGAATCGTTCAGGATGTTCACCAGTTGGTTTACGACCGTTACCAGTTTGAGGCGATGGTCCTTAATACCTCAAAACCGATTGTAATCACAGCGATTGATGAGCCGGGATACGGTGATATTATCAAAATGTGCGAGATTATCGCCGGTGGCGAGGAAGAACTGAAAAACCACCCGTTTCTGACCCTTTATGCGGAGCCGATATCACCGCTGCAGCACCCGAACGATTCAGCCCGTAAGCTGATGCTGGCGGCCAAGAAAGGCCTGCCGGTAGTTTACACACCCTGTATCATGGCAGGCGGCACTGTTCCGGCTACCCTGGCCGGCGCCATGGCCAACGGGCTTGCTGAAAGCCTCAGCGGCCTGGTATTGAACCAGATAACAGCTGAAGGCAGCCCCTTCATTATGGGCGGGGTTTTTACCGTGATGGATATGCAGACCACGATCTTCTCGTACGGTTCGCCGGAATTTGATTTGATGATGGCGGCGCTGGCGGACATCCACCACTACCTTGATATCCCGATGTTCGGTACCTGTGGCTGCACCGATGCAAAAGTGGTTGATGAACAGGCTCTGATTGAAGGGGCCATGTCAATTCTGCTGACCGCCCAGTCCGGCGCTAACCTGAACCACGATGTCGGATATATTGAGCATGGGAACACCGCCTCATTGGAATACCTGACCATCTGCGACGACCTGATCGGGATTGCCCGCAAGATTGTCAGCGGAATTAAGGTCAGCGATGAAACACTCGCGCTCGACGTTATAGACAAGGTCGGGCCGGGTGGCCACTTCCTCGGCGAAGAACACACTATGAAACACTTCCGGGAAGAAACCTGGTACCCGCGTCTCTTTACGCGCCAGATCTATGAAAACTGGGCTGCCGATGGCTTTAAGACGTTATTCGACAAAGCAAACGAGAAGGTTATTGATATTCTCGAAAATTATGAGCCTGAGTCTCTGCCCAAAGATGTACAGCAGAAGATGAAGGATATCATTGCCGCTGCAGAGTCGAAGCTGAATAAGTAATCGAAAATGAAAAATGCGGGGGATGAGTGATGCCCAACCTGGCCCTGGGGATTGATACCGGAGGGACTTTCACCGATGGTGTTATCTTTGATCTTGATCAAAAAACAGTCATAGCCGCAACAAAAGTCGAAACAACTAGGCATAACTTGACCCTGGCGATCAACAGCTGTATCGACAACCTTGTAGCTGCTTTAGAAAAAGAAAAGCAGGGTTGTAATAATATCAGGCAGGTTAAAATGGTTTCGCTCTCCACCACGCTGGCAACCAATGCTATTGTTGAAGGACAGGGTGCAGAGGTAGGCCTGATTCAGATCGGTTTCGAGCCGACTACAGGCCTGCCCACCCCCTATTACGCCGTGATCAGTGGCGGCTGTACGATCAAGGGCCGCTTTAAAGCCGCACTGGACCGGGATGAAGCCGGGAAAGCGATCACGGCGATGAAAGACCAGGTGGATGCTTTTGCTGTTTCCGGCTATTTGAGCATCCGCAATCCTCAGCAGGAAATTGAAGTCGGCGAACTGGTTCGTAAGTTAACCGGTTACCCGGTGGTATTGGCTCACCAACTGAGTTCTGATTTGGGGATGCTGGAACGCACGGTAACTGCGGTGCTTAATGCCCGCCTGATGCCGCTTATTACCAACCTGCTGAACTCGGTTAAAGAGGGGATGGAAAGGCAGAAAATTGAGGCGCCCCTGATGGTGGTGCGCGGTGACGGCAGCCTGATCAGTGAAATGAAGGCTCGTGAGAAACCGATCGAAACTATCCTTTCCGGGCCGGCAGCCAGCATTACCGGCGCTTTGACCCTGACCGGCATCCGGGAAGGAATTGTAATTGACATGGGCGGGACAACAACCGATGTTGCGGTTTTAAAAGACGGCCGCCCGGCGCTGAACCGCGAAGGTGCGGAAGTGGGAGGTTGGCTGACCAGGGTGAAGGCGGCTAAAATTACCACCATAGGCCTTGGCGGCGATAGTTTGATCCAGGTATCGCGCAATGCAGTGCTTCAGATCGGCCCGCAGCGGGTCTTCCCGCTTTCCTGGATTGCCACCAGGCACCCGTACCTTAACGATGAACTGTCAGCTGTTGAACCGCTTGACTATGTCGCGACGGATACCCACCCGGCTACGATTCTAACCTACATCAGGGATCCGCTGAACATGAAGCTTTCCGATACTGAAAACCGGATCCTCGATCTGATTCGGGAAGGGCCGCATACACTGCATTACCTCGGCCGTAAACTGCAAAAAGAGATTGATCTGTTGCCCTGGCAGCGCCTGGTCAATACGGCTGCGGTTCACCGGGCATCCCTGACGCCGACCGATATCCTCCATGTCAGCGGTCAGCTGGCAATCTGGGACCGGCGGGCGGCAGAGCTGGGCACATGTATGCTGGCAGCGCGGTACCGGGCCGGCAGTGACCAATTTATAAAAACTGTAATGGATGAAATCATGTATCGACTGGCGGCGATTACCTTTGACCGCCTGCTGGCAGAAGAAGGTCTCAGCTATAATTTCAGCGGGCAGGATAGCGGAAAGCACCTGATTAGAAAAATATTGGGTATCACGGGTGCCGGGATGGACAAGCAGATTACTTTCAGCAGTAAGTTTAATTACCCGCTGATTGCAGTCGGGGCGCCGGTAGAAGCATATTTTCCGGCGCTGGCCGGGCGGTTGCAGGCCGAGCTTTTTATGCCCTGCCATGCCGACGTTGCTAATGCCATCGGCACCGTTAGCGGCAAAGCGGTTGAAAGAATTACTGTCCTGGTCAAGCCGGGCGAAGGGGGAGGTTTTATCGTCCACACCCCGCAGGAGCGGGCCACCTTCGTGGCTTTTGAAGAAGCAATTGATTTTGCATGCAAAGAAGGCCTGCGCCTGGCCGGCGAGCAGGCTGCTGAAAACGGGGCTGTTAATGTGGAGACGATGCTGGAACGCCAGGATCGCTACAGCGCCCTGACGGTATCTTCCGATAAGGGTAATCCCGAACAGCGGATCTTTATTGAAAGTACCATTGAGGTTGCGGCTGTCGGCAGGCCCTGGAACGAGTAATGGCAAAATTTGAATAAAACACGGATCGGTTGCGACCTGTGATAAGATGAGAAAAATAAATAAGGCAGGAGGTTTAGCTGCCGGGAAATCCCGGTCAGGACAAAAATGATTATTATTGGTGAACTGATTAACTCAACACGCAAGGCGATTAAAAAGGCAATTGATGAACAGGATGTTGCCTATATCCAGGATTTGGCGCTGAAACAGGAACAGGCCGGGGCTGATTTTATTGATGTTAACGCCGGTGCCTATGTCCATGACGAGGCAAAACACCTGGTCTGGCTGGTCGAGAAGGTTCAGGAGGTGGCGCAAAAACCGCTGGCCCTGGACAGCCCTGATCCGAAAGCGCTTGAAGCGGCCCTGAAAGCGCATAAGGGGGTACCGATGATCAACTCGATCAGCCTTGAAAAAGAACGCTATAACCAGGTCGTACCGCTGGTCAAAGAATCAGGTGCCAGCGTGGTGGCTCTATGTATGAGTGACGAGGGGATGCCGGAAACGGCCGATGATCGGCTGCAGGTGGCTGAAAAACTCCTGGCCGATCTGGATAAAGACGGGATCGACCTGACCAAAGTATTTCTGGATCCCCTGATCAAGCCGGTGTCGGTAAATGGAGAGTACGGCCCGCAGGCGCTCGAAGCAATTGAAAAAATCCATAACCTCAAATCTGGAGCGCATATCACCAGCGGCCTTAGCAATATCTCTTTCGGGCTTCCGCAAAGGGCTATCTTAAACCAGGCCTTTATCGTTTTGGCCATGGGCCGTGGCATGGATTCGGCGATTATCGATCCGCTTGACAAGAAAAAAATGAGCCTGGTTAAAGCTGCCGAGGTCATTCTGAACCTTGATCCCTATGCAATGAACTATCTCAAAGCCTCCCGGGCCGATATGCTGATATAAAGTCGGGCAATTAAGCTCCCTCCCCCGGTCGGGGGAACCGCAGGCCGCTCCCCTTTTTTTTGGGGGAGAGGGTCCGGGCGGGGGTGTGAAGGCCTTATCTTTTCCCGGTTCCGCCTCTCCGGCCGCATGCTGCCAATACAATGTCAGGCGGAAGTCGAGCATGTTAAAGCCTGCTAACAAAAAACCGGTCTCAACAAAGGGGTGGTTTAAATGATCAAAAGGGAATTAAAACACCTGGATTACCTGGAGCAAGGCGAACTGGAAAAGATTCACCGGGCGGCGCTCACTGTTCTTGAAAAAAACGGGGTAGAATTTCACTCCCGGGATGCAAGGGATATCCTGCAAAAGAACGGGGCTAAAGTAGAGGGCGAGAAAGTATTTTTCCCCCCGCAGGTAGTTATGGAGATGGTTGGTAATGCTCCCTCAGAATTTACTTTGCATGCCAGAAACCCTGGCAATAATGTCATTATCGGCGGCAACCACACCGTTCACGCCCCCGGCTACGGATCGCCTTACGTAATGGATTATGTCAATAATAGAAGGCGCAATGCCACTTATGAAGATTACATCGCATTTACAAAATTGGCCGGCAGCAGCTGCTGTATTGACGTTGTCGGCGGGGTTTTGGTCGAACCAAACGATATCGCCGATCATCTGCGCCATGCCAAGATGTTTCAGGCTGCGGTAAAACAGACTGACAAGTGCCTGATGGGCAGCGCCATGGGCGGCAAAAAGGCGCTGGAGAGCGTTGAGATGGCATCGATTATATTTGGCGGCATGGATATGGTTAAAAAGAACCCGGCCCTGATCTCGCTGATCAATACGAACAGCCCGCTGCAGTTTGATTCGCGGATGCTCGATGCGCTTATGATTTACGCCCGGCATAACCAACCGGTTATTATCGCTGCTCTGGCGATGACCGGCACCACTTCGCCGGTAACACTGGCCGGTTCGCTGGTTCAGCAGTGCGCCGAAGTGTTGTCGGGTATCGTGTTTGCCCAGATGGTTAACCCGGGCACCCCGGTGGTCTTCGGTTCGGCTTCGAGTATTGTCGATCTGCGCACTGGTAACCTGGCCATCGGCAGCCCAGAATCAGTCAAAATGTTTTCCGTCATCGCCCAGCTGGCAAGGTTCTACGGTGTTCCATCACGTGGCGGCGGATCGCTTACCGATGCTATCATCCCCGATTCGCAGAGCGGGTATGAATCGATGATGGTTTTAATGAATTCCATACTCAGCGGAACTAACTTTATTTTGCACTCCGTGGGGCTGCTGGAGAATTACATGACCATGTCATACGAAAAGTTTATCGCTGATGATGAAATGCTGGGTATGGTTAAGTCATTTGCCGAACGATTTCCGGTAAACGATGAAACGCTTGCCGTTGATGCCATGCTCAGGGTCGGCAGCGGCAACAACTTTATTGCCGATGAACATACTTTTAATCACATGAAAGATATGCGTATCCCTCAAATCAGCTCCAGGCAGAGCTTTGCCGGGGCTGCCGACTTCAGTGACACTCCGCAGCGGGCCCATGAATACTGCAAAACGGTTCTCAACGAATACCGGAACCCGGAACTGGACGATAAAGTGGAAGCGGAACTGGAAAAATACATCGCCGCATTAGTTTAATATAAGCATCTAGCTCCCCCTTTCCTCTTTACCGGGCAGGTCAATAACTGTTATTAATCTACAAAGAAACTGCTTGTTTTTCATCATAATATAACAAAGGATATTAATCTCTTTGAGTCTAATCTTCGAGGGTACGAGGATACGATTCGAGGATACGATTGACTTCTGTGAGATGCGATTGCTATAATTTTCACAGCCTTAACTTTTTTTAATGTTATCGGTTTTTCTTAAAATATATCTATACGGAGGTTGCCATGGGTAAAAACATGATAGAGCTTTTAAGCAAGGCAAAATGGTTTGACCTGACCCAGCCGCTGAGCATTTTTACCCCGCCGTGGCCCGGTGAAATGCCCCTGCAGGTGCATTTCTTTAAACGGGTTACCGGATCTTTTCACGGTGGGCAGGGTGCTAACGGCCAGCTGATTGAATGGTCGAACAATACCGGTACTCACCTGGTTGGACCAACTGCTTTCCATTCGGGGATGAAATCAATTTCGGATATCCCGCTTGAAGATATATCAGGTGAAGGGGTTATTGCCGACATTTCTGATCAGGTATCTGATTTCAGCCTTTATACCCCGGAGATGATCGAAAAGAAGGTAACGGTAAAAGAAGGCGATATCCTTTTTATCTTCACCGGTTATAGCCGCTATCTCTACGATGAGCCGGATACCCCAAACCCCAATGCACAGGGTGGGATTGACAATAAGGAATTTTCCTACCTGGTCCGCCATCCGGGCCCGGCTCCAGGGTTCTTCGAGTGGGCGCTGAAGAAAAAACTGAAAGTGATCGGGGTTGACTGCGGTTGCGCCGAACACCCGATGAATACCAATATCCGCTATATGCACGCCCGTGAATTCGCAAAAGCGGAAGTTAAACTGAAAGAAACACATGGTAAAACCTGGGATGAAATGTTCCCGGCTGATGA
Source organism: uncultured Syntrophomonadaceae bacterium (assembly GCA_964389365.1). GTDB lineage: Bacteria > Bacillota > Dethiobacteria > DTU022 > DTU022 > UBA993. Next base: position 9,705 of record CAYMDO010000037.1, on the reverse strand, counting down.
ATATTACAAGCTGACCCACCAAACCATGCCGAAGGCAGGACTGCTGCTGGTGGAATCGCTGGGTGGCCAGATGAGAGAACTGAAAAACCAGCGGGCCTGGATCTTTATCGGTGCCATCCCCTTTGTTGAAGTAGAATCGGCCTGGTCAAGGGTCGCGGCTATTCAGCCTCCACAGGGCATGAGTGAAGATGAATTCTTCAAGATCATGAACAGTGAAAAGGTGCTCGATCTGTCTATCCCGTTCAGCGTCAAAACCCCGCAGTGGGCCAACTATATCCCGCTGATCCTGCAGAACACCAAGAGAGTCGGCGGCCAGTACTTCGGTCTCGGGCGCAACAATGCCCATTGTAAGGCCAGCTTCCACCTGAGCACGCACATGGACGGCGAGCCGCACTTCTATGCTTCCGGCAGGACGATTGGCCAAACCCCGCTTGACTTTTGGGTCGGGCCGGCCGCGATCGCTGATATTTCAAGCATGGTCAGCGATACCAGCGTTTACAGCCCGGAGATGCTCGAATCGGTTGTTGATATTCACGAAGGCGATATCCTGCTGATCAAAACCGGCTACTCCAAGTACGGCTGGAACAGCCCCGATTCGGATGAATTCCGGTACATGATCAGGCATCCCGGTCCCTCGCCGGACTTTTCAGATTGGTGCATGAAGAAGAAGATCAAGTGGCTCGGCGTTGACTGTGTGGCCATGGAGCACCCGATGAATACCATACAGCGGATTTTCCACCCGAAGACTTTTGAAGAGGCAAACCGCAAGCTGATCGAAAAGTATGGAAAAGATTGGGATGAGATGTACCCGCTAGATAAATACTATCAGGATATGCACTTAAACCTCTTTCCGCATGGTATTGTCCATGCCGAAAACCTGGGCAATGCCCTGGCCAAAATCGGCAGCGGGCGTTACTTTGTCGGCTGCTTCCTGCAGCGCGGCATGGAGCTGGCCTCGTGCTGGTGCCGCATGGTAGCCTGGAAAGAATAGATAGAAAAGAGGGGTGGGGTAAAACCCCACCGGTAAGGTGGAATTAAACCTGCCTGAATAAGCGGCTGCCGGTTCACGTTGAACCGGCAGCCGCGATCTAATAAACCATGCGCCCGGCAATATAAGCGGCCGTGGTTTCAAACCGCGGGTTATTGAAGATCTGCCCTGTCTTGCCGGATTCAACAATTCGCCCCTGGTTTATAAAGATTACCCGGTCGGCAAGGCGCTGGGCCTGGTAAATATTATGCGTAACCATGACTACAGAAATTGAATGGCTGGCTTTCAGGCCGGCGATGATCTTTTCTATCATCTCTACGTTAACCGGATCCAGGTTGGCAGTCGGCTCGTCCAGAAGCAGTAGCTCGGGCTTAAAAGCAATTGCCCTGGCAATGGCCACCCTTTGCGCTTCGCCGCCTGACAGGGTATCGGCCCTTCTGCCGGAAAGATCAGTTAAACCGATCTGCTCCAACAACATGGAAACCCGCCTGTGGGTTTCATCGTGCCTGAAGCCCCTGGCCCTCAGACCGTAAGCAATATTATGATAAACACTCTCCTTGAAAAGAAGGTTTCTTTGGAATACAAGGGCCATGCTGCGCTGGACCATCAAACGTTCCTGCCCGTTGGCCGGCACTTTTTTGCCTTTATAGGTTATAGTGCCGCTGTCCGGAGGGGTAAGAAGGTTAATGATCCTGAGCAGGGTGCTTTTGCCGGACCCGCTCGGCCCGATGATACCGTGTATCTGGCCCGGTTTGATTGACAGTTTGTCAACGTTAAGAACTTCTTTGTCATATTTCTTTTTTATATTATGAAGTTCGAGCAGGATTCTGTAGTTATTGATAACCCGTGCCTCCCTTCTGAACGCTGTATAAAATGGTATTGACAGCAAATGAAAGCAGCAGCAGGATCAGGCCCAGGCCGATTGCCAGCTCAAAATTTCCCCTTCGCGTTTCTAAGGTAATGGCTGTTGTCATTACCCGCGTGTGCCCGGCAATATTTCCGCCCACAATCATCACGGCGCCGACCTCGGCGATGATCCGGCCGAAACCGGTTATTACCGAGCCCAGGAGGGCATAGCGGGATTCTTTAATCACGGTCCACGTGATCATGCCGGGCCCTGCCCCCAGTGAGCGTGCAGTCTCTTCAACTTCCGGCCCCTTGGCACGGATGCCAACCATAGTCAAACCGATAATAATTGGCAAAGCCAGGAAAACCTGGGCGATGATCATCGCGGCAGGTGTATAGAGAAGGCCCAGCACACCCAGGGGGCCCTGCCTAGAGAGGATCAGGTAAATGATCAGTCCTGCCACTACCGGCGGCATACCCATAAACGTAAAAATGATCTTGTTGATCAAGCCGGTTCTCTTTTCCGGCTTCAAACCGATTACGGTGCCGGCCGGTATACCGACCAGTGCCGCCAGAATGATGGCCATGCCGGAAACCTTGAGGGACAGAAAAACAATCTGCAGCAGGTCCGGGTCAAGGGATACGATCATTTTAAAAGCTTCAATTATTCCATCCAGTAAACGGGACAATATTTACACTCCTTGGCTGTTGCTCGGCCTGCTGCTGACGCCGGTAAATGGTAGGATGAGCCAGGTATTCTCAAATTTGCTCTTGTGTAATAATTCGGCCTGCCCGGCTATGATGGCTTACTCCAAACCGTAACCGGGAAAGAAAAGCGTTTCGCCATTGACCTGATACGCTGCAATCAGGTTTTGCCCTTCTTCCGACATCAGGAAATTGATATAAAGCAGGGCCAGATCGTATTTTACGTGCGGGTGCAGGTCCGGGTTTACGGCCATCACCCCGTACTGGTTGTAAAGAACCGGGTCCCCTTCCAGCACCGTAACCAGATCAAGCTTTTTTTTTATTGCCGCATAAGTCCCCCGGTCAGTAAGGGTGTAGCCTAAAGACTCATTGGCAATGTTTAGGGTATCACCCATCCCCTGACCTACTGCCGTGTACCACAATTGGCCTTTCGGATCAACTCCGGCGCTGTTCCAGATACGCAGCTCCATCCGGTGGGTACCCGAATCGTCACCGCGGGAAACAAATATTGAGCCGTTGTCGAAAATGGATCTTAAAGCTTCTGCAGCGCCGGCAGCTTTTAGGACACCGGCCGGATCTTCTGCCGGGCCGACAATAATAAAGTCGTTGTACATTACATCGTAGCGATCCACGAAAACGCCTTCCCCGACAAGCTTAAGCTCCGATGCCCGGTCATGGACCAAAAGCAGGTCGGCATCGCCCCTTGAACCGGTTTCAAGCGCTGCCCCGGTGCCCTGGGAAACGATATGGACCTCAATACCGGTTTGCATAGTAAAAACCGGGTTTAAAAAGTCCAGCAATCCGGAATCGTAAGTGCTGGTTGTTGTAGCAAGAATAATGCTGCCGGTGGTTTTGCCCTGTGCCGGTTCTTCAGTTTCCGGCAGCCCATCAGTTACTGCAGGCCCCGTACAGCCGGCGGCGATAACCAACAATAACAAGATATTGAAAGCAAAATAAATGGCAATCAAATTATACTTTTTTGTTTTTTGTTTTGGCAAATTCTATCACATCTTCCATATTGTAATAAAAAATCGCAGCTTCCCCTGCCGGAAAATGCGATTTCGCCTGTGCAATCTGACCAGACCTTCTTTCCGCAACGGGAGGCACAGCCGTTTCCAGCCGAACCCTATCGTCCATCCCTCATGGCGGGCGAACCGCTTTAGAAGGAGTGAATCGAAGGTGATGCCTTAAATTGTCTCATTTATTCTAAGCCAGCCGGATCGTTATGTCAAGCAGCTGACACGGCAAGTTGTGGTTAGTACGTGATAAAATATGAAGGAATGGGACAGATGCCGGTTACTTCTGGTATTATTAATTTAAATCAGCGATTGATAGATATTTAAAGTGCCGGGGCGGGAACAATCCAAATAATTATTCAATTGGGAAGTGGGGGCCAGATAATGGGAAAAAAGAAAACTGTTAATGACTTTTTCCGCATGAAGAACGATGGGGAGCAGGTAGCCTGGATAACCGCTTACGACTACCCGACCGCAATATTTGGCGAAGAAGCAGGGATGGATATGCTGCTGGTGGGCGATTCCCTGGGGATGCTGGTGATGGGTTATGACAGTACCGTCCCGGTGACAATGGAAGATTGCCTCTCCCACTGCCGTTCGGTCCGCCGCGGGGCGCCCAATACCTGGGTGATCGGTGATATGCCCTTTGGCGCGTATCAGGCATCTGACAGCGATGCCGTGGGAAATGCAGTGCGCTTCATTAAAGAAGCAGGAGTTGACTGTATCAAGCTTGAAGGGGGGCAGCGTGTGGCCAGCCGTATCAGGGCGATTACTGGTGCCGGGATTTTGGTTATGGGCCATATAGGCCTTACCCCCCAGAGCTCGGGGCAGCTTGGCGGCTTTAAAGCGCAGGGCCGTGATGTTAAAAATGCCCGGGAGGTAATCAAAGATGCCCTGGCAGTCCAGGAATCGGGTGCTTATTCGCTTTTGATTGAAGCAGTTCCCCCGGAAGTTACCGCTTTTATTGCCCGAAAGCTGGAGATACCGGTTTATTCGATCGGTGCCGGGCCCTGCGATGGGCAGCTGCTGATCTGCGGCGATATGTTAGGGCAGTTCAAAATATATACGCCAAAGTTCGTTAAACAGTACGCCGATATTGCCTCGGTCACGGTCGAAGCTTTTAAAAGCTACGTTGCCGATGTAAAAGCGGGTACATTCCCGACAGATGAACATGTTTATCATATCATCGAACCGCAGGAAGAATTTGAGCGGCTGTTTAAGGAGTTTGACTGATCACCACATTCTCCGGCATACCAAGACCGTTAATAGCAGGCAACGGTTTGTATTGCTATTAATTGCGCCAGATCTAACCGCTTTTCGCCAGGCCTGACCCGGGCAGCGCCGGTTTTTGGCTTTATTGCTATATTGCTATAACGGAAACAGAAATATCGTGCCAAAAGAAGCAAACCGGGGGTGAGCGTAAATTGGTTACCTATGATTTTGACCAGATTGTTGAACGCAAAAATACCAATAGCATCAAATGGGAATACTATCGGGATTACATTTCCGCAGCGCCCCCGGATGCTTTGCCGTTGTGGGTGGCCGACATGGATTTTCCCTGTGCCGAGCCAATCGTGCAAGCCCTGCATAAACGGGTCGACTGCCTGGTCTTCGGCTACAGCAACTACCGCACCCCTGAATACCTGGACTCTGTTACCGGTTGGTTTAAAAGCCGTTTTGACTGGCACGTTGACAGCAGCAATATCTTTTACGGCCCGGGAGTGGTGGCGGCGATCGCCGTCCTGATCAACATCTTGACCAAGCCGGGAGATGGCATATTAATCCAGCGCCCGGTCTACTACCCTTTTACCGACAAAATAGAAGCCAATGGCCGGGTTGTTGTCAACAACCCCCTCACCTACGATGGCGGCCGTTTTTCTGTTGACTTTGACGATCTTGAAACAAAGATTGCCGACCGTAACACCAGGGGCATGATCCTCTGCAGCCCCCATAACCCGGTTGGCCTGGTTTTTAGCGCCGAAGAACTCTCAAAGGTAGCTGAAATTTGCAGCAGGCACGGCAAATGGATAATATCCGATGAAATCCACGCCGACTTAGTTCGCAACGGCGTTACTCATCATCCCCTCGAAAAAGTAGCCCCCCGCAACAAAGATATGATTATTACCTGCACATCTCCCAGCAAATCCTTTAACATGCCCGGCTTTAAAATATCAAACATTATCATTAACAACCCTGAATGGCAGAAAGCTTATAACCACATGGCAGCGAAATGCCTGGCCATAGGCCTCGCCAACCCGCTCTCCATCAAAGCGGTGGAGGCGGCTTACAATGAAGGCGGGGAATGGCTTGCCCAGCTTCTAAAATACCTTGATCAAAATATCGACTTTGCCGCCGCCTTCATAAATGATAATCTCCCTGAAGCTAAACTGGTCTACCCTGATGGCACCTACCTGCTCTGGATTGACTTGAGGGCATACTGCAAAGACCATCTGGCTCTGGAAAAAATAATATTTGACAGGGCGAAGCTGGTTCTCGACCAGGGCTACTACTTCGGCGACGAAGGAACCGGGTTTGTGCGGATCAATGCAGCCTGTCCGCGCAGTATTCTTGAAGAATGCCTGCAGCGCATGGCAAAAGCTTTGCTTCCGTAAACAATTTCCGCAGGGGCCCATAAATTATTTCTCACGTTAGGAGAGGGAACATATACTACACCAAATCCCAGGCTGCCAACCACTAACCACAGGATTGGAGGTTGGGTAAAAATGGTTTTTACCTGTATATAAGATATTCGAAAGAGGTGGCACTGATCCACGAACTGGCCATTACTGAAACTGTGCTAAAAATTGTTTTAAAATACGCCGCTGAAAATCAGGCTGCACGCGTGGTCAGCATCCGCCTGCTGGCAGGCGAACTGCGTGACCTGACAGAAGAATGGATCCAGCGTTATTTCGACTACTTAAGCCGTGAAACGATCGCCGAGGGTGCCGCAATTACCCTCACCAGGATACCGGTACAAATGACCTGCCAGGCTTGCCGGGCCGGGTTTAGCGCCGACATTCGTTCAGATAATATAAAATGCCCCGAGTGCAGTAATGATAAATCTGTGCTGACCGGGGGGGACGAGTTTTTAATCGACAGCATTGAGGTGATCTGATGGACAAAGTAAGGCTGATCGACATCAAGGAAACGATCCTCTCCGATAACCGCGATCAGGCAGGGCAAATCAGGAAGAAGTTAAAAGATAACCGGGTATTCATGCTCAACCTGATGGCCTCGCCGGGTGCCGGAAAAACCACTTTAATCATTGAAACCCTGCGCCGCCTGAAGGGCAGCTGCCGGATAGCCGTAATTGAAGGCGATATCGAATCGCAGGTCGATGCCGATAAGGTGGCGGCGGAAGGAATAACCGCGGTGCAGCTGCGCACCGGTGGAGCCTGCCACCTTGATGCCCCGATGGTAAAAGAAGCCCTTGATACCCTGGAACTGTCGGCGCTGGACGCTGTGCTAATCGAAAACATCGGCAACCTGGTATGCCCGGCAGAATTTGACCTGGGCGAAAACAGCAAGGTGGTTATCTTAAGTGTGCCCGAAGGTGACGACAAAGTGCTTAAGTACCCGGTTATCTTTTCAGTATGCGATTGCCTGGTGATCAGTAAAGCCGATTACCTGGAAATTGCCGACTTTGATTCTGGTTTATTGATCGAAAGAGTGCGCAGGCTTAACCCTTCGATCCATATCTTTACCACCTCCTGCAAAACAGGGGCTGGCCTGGATGAGTGGTGCAGCTGGCTAAAAGGCCAAATAGAAGCGGCGGCGGGAAATCCTGCCGTGTGATTACACGACAGTGGCACGACAAGGGGACGTTTCATTTGTCTTTCCTCATTTGTCTTTCTTGATCGCTTTTTCAATAAAGCTTTTTCCAATCCCCGTAACCCGATTTAATTGTCTGATGCTTGCGCTTGTATTAGAGTAAATCTCATTAATCATTATCCTAATGTCATCATCAGAAGCTGACTGTAGCCCTTTCTGGCCATACTTGCCAATGATTTGTTGCTTTAATTTCTTATCCGTGCACCGCTCGGCATCGTGCTTATCAAGGCATTGATCATTGCTATTGGCAGTCATAAATTTACGAAAGCTTATAAACGTATTGAAATAAGCTTTTATTAGCTCACCACTGATAAATGTATTTTCTTCGCCATAGAATCGCCGGTATTGATCGTAACTGCTCCAACGATAATCTTTGATATCTGTCACTAATCCTGCTTTATAAGGGTTCTGATGTATATATCGCAATACGGTTAATAGATAATCTTCTTTCTCAACAGGCTCACTCAGATATCTGTTTTGGAACAGGTGGCCGGTCCGTTCATATTTGCGATTGTTCCACCATACATATCCAACGGTAATTCGCTTCATAATAACTCCAGGTTCTTCAATAGCTTTCAGGAGTAAATGGATATGGTTGTCCATCAGGCAATAACCAAAAAGCTCAAACCTGCCGTCACCTTTAGCTTTAATTAAATTCTCTATAAAAATATTTCGATCTTCGTTATCGAAGAATAGGTTTCTTTTATCTATACCTCTTAACATAATGTGATATATTCCAGTGCTGCTTTTCACCCTTGCCAGTCTTGCCAATAACTATCACCCCAAAGCACAATATTATTGCAGCAGATACAAACAAGACAGGTGAAACGTCCCCTCGTCTGCCAACGTCTCCCCGTCTGCCCCCGTCGGTGGCTCCTGGCTCCTGCCCTTACCGATTTCTGATCTCCATCATTTTCATCATCTGTTCGAAGCTGTTTTGCGGCAATGGGAGTCGCTTTTCTTCCGGTTTCAGGTGCAGGTTTATTGCCTCTGAAGAACACCGGGGGACACAAACCCCGCAGCCGATGCAGCGATGCTCAAGGATCTCAGCTGGCCCGTCATCAGACATATTAATTGCTTCCATGTGGCAATGCTCCACACATTCTCCGCACTCCACACACTGTTCTGCATCAACCAGGGCATAATTGTTCGAATATACCAGATCGCCCGGGTTTTCTGCCCGCTTGATTGAAGCGAGAACACCGCAGCAATCGCCGCAGCAGTTACACATACCGCTGGGGTTAGCCGAGGTGGCCGGTTGGGTAACTAGGCCTGCTTCCTGAGCTATGGCTACGATTTTTATCGCCTCTTCTACATCTACTTCCCACGCCATCTGGTTGTCTATATAGTATTGTCCCATCGAGCCGAAAAGAAAGCAAACTTCAAGCGGAGCGCCGCACGAATTACTGACCAGGTCTTTACTCTTGCGGCAGATACAGCCGGCAAGCGCGATCTTGCCGGCTCTGCGTAATATTTCCACAGCATCATTAAAAGAAGCCACATGATGCTGCGCCGGTATCGATTGGGCAATCGGGATGGTTCTTAGAAAAGTTCCTTTAACACCAATTATCGACTTGTCCAAGCCTTCATCCAGGTAACGGTTGACCAACTCCGCCAGCTCGTGATCAATCCGTGTCAGCTGAAACTCAAAAATACCGTGAATAAAGGCTGCAGCGGCGTATTTCTTCTCGCCGTTTTTATTAAGGCGGAAAAGGAGGCCCCGCGAAGCCATTTCTTCCAATTTTTCTGCTAACTCCTCAACTGGCCTGCCCAGCCGAGATGCAATATCTTCCGGTTTTTCTAACGCCGGGCTGAGTGCCAAAAACAACTCTGCTTCATTTTCACTGAACAGTTTCTTTAATATTTCAATCTCTACCCCCGACTCTGTCGCCGGAAACCCTACTGAATAACTGTCAAGTCTTTCCTGCATCCGACGGTATAAAGTGCTGCTCATAATATCCCCCATTTCATTTTGCTTAATGCAAAAATCTTATCAAAGACTCCTGATAGCTGTCAATTTTCTGTCTGTATTATTGAAAAATTTCTGATCATTTAATCCCGGTAACCAAATAATTCTTTGACAAGTATGCTATACATCATGTAATCTATTTTGTAGATCATCAAACGGGAGTAGTTAGCAGCCTGGTGGCGTTCCTGGACTTCAAATCCTGTGGCAGGGCAGCCCCCTGCGGTGGGTTCGATTCCCATCTACTCCCGCCAACCTATAAGCCTCTTACAATTGCAAATAGTAAGAGGCTTTTTTAGGTGCGCCCGGCATGGGCGTTAGCTTGGCGGTGAAAGTCCGCTGTGGGCTTGGCA
>CAYMDO010000036.1:0-17093 GCA_964389365.1 uncultured Syntrophomonadaceae bacterium | reverse complement strand
AATGTTTGCGATCAGTGCGGGGGAGATCTTTTCCAGCGGGATGATGACAGCCTGGAAACGGTCAAAAAGAGGCTGCAGGTCTATAAGAATCAGACCGAACCGCTGGTAAATTTCTATCATGATAAAAAATTACTGGACCGTATAGACGGGAACCTTGATATTGATCAGGTATACAGGCAAATTGACGAGATTATTGAAAAGCTGTAGGTAACGGTAGGGGCGATATGGATACTATTTCTGTAGGCCAGCGAGTGCAGATGAAAAAGGGCCATCCGTGCGGCGCCAATAGCTGGTTAATCATCCGGGTGGGGATGGATATCCGCCTGAAGTGTGAAAACTGCGGACGCAGTGTGCTGATACCCCGTTCCCGCTTTATACGCAGGGTAAAAAGTGTCTGTGATCCGGATCTTCAGCATGAAGATTAAGTCTTAAGGGGTGCAAGATGGGTTGGAGCTGCGGCCTGGTTGGCTTGCCGAATGCCGGAAAGTCGACTCTTTTTAAAGCAATAACAGCTCATAATGTTGTTATTGCCGACTATCCATTTTCTACCGTTGAACTGAACAAGGCCATAGTTTCGCCTGAAGATCCGCGCCTCGTTTCACTCGCGGCAGTCAGTGGCTCTAAAAAAGTTTCCCCGGCCACAATCGAAATCATAGATGTGGCCGGCCTGGTAGAAGGCGCTAACCGCGGTGAAGGTTTAGGCAACAGGTTCCTGGGGCATTTGCGCAATGTGGATCTCCTGGTTCACGTGGTGGCGGCTTATGACCGAAAAGAAACTGTCCCTGACAACACGGCACAACGAATTGATACCATAAACCTCGAATTAGCGCTGGCCGACCTTGAAGCGATCAGGAGACGCAGAGAAAAAACAGGGTCGAAGCTGAAGAGTGGTGATCAGGGCGCCCGCTTTGAGATGGAATTATTGGAAAAAATGGAGATGCATCTCGGCAGGGGATTACCCCTGCGGGCTTTAGCGTTTACCCCGGAAGAAAAAACGATAGCAGATCAACTCTCTCTTTTGACCGGAAAAACAATGCTTTACGTGTATAATCATGGCGAGAACTTCAGCTATGAAGATGATCCTGCTTTTTTTGGCGATCATCCTTTTATAGCCCTCTGCGGACGCCTTGAGGCCGAGTTGGCCGATATCCAGCCGGGGGAGCGGGAGCAGTATCTGGTAGCGTATGGAATGAAAGAAAGCGCGGTTGCCGAACTTTTAAAGCTTTGTTTTAGTTCGCTGCGCCTGCTCACTTTTTATACAGTAAAAGGCGATGAAGCCAAAGCCTGGACTGTTCCGCGGGATACCAAAGTTGTTAAAGCCGCCGGAAAAATACATACGGGCATGGAAAAAGGGTTCATTAATGCTGAAGTTATAAGCTGGGAACTGTTAACTTCTGCCGGTTCGCTTTCAGCAGTACGCGACCGGGGGATGAGCCGGACTGAAGGCAAAGATTACCTGGTTCAGGACGGCGACGTGCTCTTTATACGTTTTCGCTCCTGACCTGGCCGCACACGCTGGTGGCGCCTTCTGTCATAAATCAACCTAGCCGGAAATCATCCCGATGGGCACAATCGGGCCAAAAAGCTTGCTTCAGATTTAAGGATATGCTATCATGTTTCATGTTATTCCCTGCTCCTTATCAATAAGGGGCCATTAGTCCAGAGGGAGGTGAAAAAGTTGGGTCTTTACGAAATTATGATGATCATTCGTCCCGATCTGGAGGCGGACGAACAGGAAGAAGCAGTAAGCGGTTTAACAGCAGTAATCGCCAAACATGGCGGAACAGTTTCAACCGTTCTGGATTGGCGGAAGAGAAAACTAACCTACGAAATCAACAAACTCCGCGAAGGGCATTACTACCTGGTTTATTTCAGCGGCGAAGGTGCCATCATCCCCGAACTAGAGCATTATTTCAGGGTTACCGACGCTGTTATCCGCTACATGGTTGTTTCTGTTGACGAGAAAGATTATGAAGCTGCCGCAGAGAAAGCTGCCGTTGAGGCAGCTGCGTCAGATACGCTTCAGGGCGATGAAGCGGTTACAGCAGATACCGGTATGCCGGACGCAGATGCCGGCGACGTAGAAGCAGGAGAGGAAGCTGCTGTTGAAGATGAAGAAGAACCGGAAGATGTCTCCGCCGGGGCTGTAACTTTGGAAACCGAAACGGAACCTGAAGAAGAGAAGCCTGAATAGTGGTAATGAAGGGACGGAGCCATAAATGCTAAACCAGGTTGTTTTAATCGGTCGCTTAACACGCGACCCCGAGTTGCGCTATACCCCCGGTAACGGAGTGCCGGTTGCCTCCTTTTCCCTTGCCGTTGAGCGTCCTTTTGCCAACCAGCAGGGAGAAAGAGAAACCGATTTTATTGACATCGTTACCTGGAGGAAGCTGGCCGAAAATTGTGCCAATTACCTGCATAAAGGAAGTCTCGCAGCGGTAACCGGGCGCCTGCAGATTAGGTCGTACGAAGACAATCAGGGCTTAAGGCGCAAGGTTGCTGAAGTGATTGCTGACGATGTCAGGTTCCTGGACCGTGGCGGCCGTTCTGCCGACAGCCCAAAGGACAGCGGGTACGGCGGCCCCAATAGCGATGAGATCAATATCGTTGAAGACGATGTTCCCTTTTAGCGGAAGGAGGGTTTTACTTGAGACGCGAACGAGGGCGAAAGCCTAAGAGGAAGATTTGCAGTTATTGTGTTGATAAGGTAGAAAACGTAGATTATAAGCAATATGAAAAGCTCAAACGTTTCGTTACGGAGAGGGGCAAAGTGCTGCCCCGCCGTATTTCCGGCAACTGTGCCCGGCACCAACGCCAGCTGACTAAGGCTATTAAGAGAGCCAGAATTATGGCGTTGATGCCCTTCGCCTCCGAATAAAACAGAAGAAAGACGGAGCCTTGCCTGTGAAACAAAAAGTCTGTGCCCGGATCTGAAGCCGGGCATTTTTTATGCAGGATAGAATACACCGGGCAGCGAATTATGTTTATGCATCCGAACCCAGGGAAGGGAGCGTTTCTAATGAAAGTAATCCTTAAGCAGGATGTTGCCAACCTCGGCAAATGCGGTGATTTAAAGGAAGTCGCACCAGGTTATGCCCGTAACCACCTGCTGCCGAGGGGGCTGGCTGTTGAGGCTACCGCCCAGCGTCTGAAAGAATGGCAACAGCAAAAAGTAAAGGTTGAAGCCCGGAATAGAGAGCAGGAAGGGGTGGCCAGGCGGCAGGCCGATCAGCTTTCCCGTGAGAAACTATTATTTACGATGCCGGCCGGCGAGGGGGGGCGTCTCTTCGGTTCGGTAACCCCGGGCGATATCGCGGAAAAATTAAAACAAAACGGATACGATGTAGATAAAAAGAGGGTTGAGCTTGAAGAGCCGATCAAGTTAACCGGTAACTTCAAGGCTTTTATCCGCCTTCATCCGGGAATAAAAGCCGAGCTCAATATCCAGGTAGAAAAAGAAGCCTGAATGGCATAAGGGGGCAGGACTGCAGTGGCAGTAATCAGCGACCGGGTTCCACCACAAAGCAAAGAAGCAGAGCAATCAGTATTAGGCTCGATGATCATTGATCGGGAAGCAATTTTCGCTGCTGCTGAATTGCTGGTGGAAAGTGATTTCTACGGCACCGCCCACCGGAAAATATTTTCCGCGGCAGTGTCCCTGAGCGAAAAAGGCGAGCCGGTGGATACAATAACCCTTAGCGCCGAACTGCAGAAATATAAATGTTTGGAAGAAGTCGGCGGCAGCGCTTACCTGGTGATGCTGGCCAATGCAGTCCCTACTGCGGCCAATGTTCAGTACCACGCGCAAATTGTGCGGGAGAATGCAATTTTGCGTGCCCTGATTCAGGTCGCTACCGGAATCGTAACCCGCAGCTTTGATGTTCCCTACAACGTAGATGAATTTTTAGATGAAGCAGAGCAGTTAATTTTTGAAGTCGGCAGCCGTGGAAAATACCAGGGCTTTGCCACGCTCAAAGAGGTGCTGGTGCAGGCATTTGATCGGATCGAAAAATTATTTGATGAAAAGAAAGGGATAACCGGTCTTTCCACCGGTTTTATAGATTTAAACCGGATAACTTCAGGGCTGCAGGGTTCGGACCTGATCATCATTGCCGCCCGCCCCAGTATGGGTAAAACCACACTAGCCCTTAATATGACTCAGCAGATTGCGGTCAGGGAAAAAAGGCCGACCGCTTTCTTTAGCATGGAAATGTCAAAAGATCAGCTGGCACAGCGTTTGCTCTGCTCCGAGGCACAGATTGATGCACAGAACATGCGGCGGGGTAACCTGACCCAGGATGAGTGGTCGAAGCTGACCCGGGCTGTGGGCCCCCTGAGCGAATCGCCGCTTTATATTGATGACAGCGGTAATCTCTCTGTGATGGAGGTGCGGGCCAAGGCTCGGCGGCTCAAGGCGGAAAAAGGTCTCGATGCGATTTTTGTTGATTACCTGCAGCTTATGCGCGGGTTCAGCCGTTCAGAAAACCGCCAGCAGGAGCTTTCTGAAATTTCAAGATCGCTGAAAGCGCTGGCTAAAGAACTTAACATACCGGTGGTTGCGCTTTCTCAATTAAGCCGTGCGGCGGAAAAGCGGACTGATAAGCGGCCAATCCTCAGCGATTTGATGGAATCCGGCGGAATTGAGGCAAATGCTGACCTGGTTATGTTTATTTACCGGGATTCCTATTATGATAAGAACTCGGATAGAGGGAATCTTACCGAGATCAACATTGCCAAACAGCGAAACGGCCCTACCGGCCTTGTAGAACTTTATTTTCTCGACCGCTATACCAAGTTTGTCAACAAGGCCAGCGAATCGCTGCGCGAAGAAGGTTGACCATGAACAACAAGATCAAGACTTATGATGTGATTATTGTCGGGGCCGGGCCTGCCGGGATCTTTGCTGCGCTGGAGTTGGCGGCAAACAGCGGTGCCAGGATATTAATTGTTGATCAAGGTGCTCCTTTGGAGAATCGAAAATGCAAAACCCAGCGGGAGTATGGCCGCTGCCTGCGCTGCAATCCCTGTGCGATAACCTGCGGCTGGGGTGGCGCCGGCGCTTTCAGCGACGGCAAGCTCACCTTAACGCCTGCCTTTGGAGGATTATTGAATGAGTTTGCCGATCAGGATTTGGTGGAAAAGCTGATCGATGAAGTTGACAGGGTTTATCTCTCTTATGGTGCATCAGAAAAGGTTTTCGGAACAGATCTGGATGCGGTAAAAGAGATGGAACGCCGGGCTGCCGCTGCAGGCTTAAGCCTGATACCGGCAAAAATCCGGCACCTCGGCACTGAAAACTGCTATCGTGTTCTGGAAAAGATGCATAAAATGCTCGCCGACAGGGTCGATATAATGATGCACGCTACAGTATCAGAGATCCTGGTCAGGGGTGGTTCTGCAAGCGGGATTAGGCTCTCCGGTGGTGAAGAATTCGATGCTGATTACATTATCTGCGGCCCGGGCCGCGTCGGGGCGGAGTGGATACACAGGGAGTCTGTAAGGCTTGGCTTAAAAGGCGCCAATAATCCTGTGGATATTGGGGTCAGGGTTGAGGTGCCGGCAGTAATCATGGAAAATATCACCAACCATATTTACGAGTCAAAGCTGATTTATTTTACAAGCCAGTTTGACGATCGGATTCGCACATTCTGTATGAACCCTTACGGGGTGGTAGTTACTGAAAACAGCGACGGCCTGGTAACTGTCAACGGCCACAGCTTTGCTGAAACCCGTACCAATAATACTAATTTTGCACTGCTGGTCAGTAAATCTTTTACGGAGCCTTTTAATGAACCGATCCGCTACGGACGCTATATTGCCAGCCTTGCCAACATGCTTGGTGACGGGGTTATTGTCCAGCGCCTGGGGGACCTGCTGACGGGCAGGCGCTCAACTGAAGAGCGAATCCGTCGCGGACTGGTCCGTCCGACATTAACCGAGGCAACCCCCGGAGATTTAAGCCTGGTGCTGCCCTACCGCTATCTGCTCGCTGTTATTGAAATGCTCGAAGCCCTTGATAAACTGGCACCCGGGGTTAACTCAAGACACACCCTGCTCTACGGGGTGGAAGTAAAATTTTACTCTTACCGGCTAAACCTGGACGCTAACCTGGAGACGGAGATAAAAAACCTTTTTGCAGTCGGCGATGGAGCGGGAATCACCCGCGGCCTGATCCAGGCTTCGGCCACGGGGGTCATTGCTGCAAGGGAAATCCTGACCCGCTTGTCCTGATCGGTAAGAAATGTTATAATTCTTCTGCTCAACGGATCGCTTAACCGGCCACGCCGTTTTTTTTGTTCGGTTTTTGTGCCGTTACAGATGCCGTTACATTTTAATAATTTGCAGGATTGGCCACAGCAACAGCAAAGAAAGGATCTTCTATAATGAGAAAATGGTCTGTCCGGACCGTGCCTGCAGGTAAAAGGCCCAAAAATAGCAAATCACTGCCCATAAAAAGCGGCGGCAGGTTAAATATCAGCAGATTAAGCTCCATAAAGGTCAGCCGGCTTTCTTTTATATTTATAGCGGTCTGTACTGCTGCCCTGCTGCTCGGCCTGCACAACTACCTTGATAAATACGTCTATGTCGTTAAGGTGAACGAACAGGAAATAGGCATTGTTAAAAGCGCCAGTGAAGTGGAAGATTTTATTGCCCATTTAACCGACCGCTGCGGAAACCTCTATGGGATGAAAGTGAAACCGGCCTCGGAAATACTGCTGATCAAGGAATACAAGCCCGGCGCCAAGCCTGCATCCAAGGAGGTTCAGGCAGAAATCAGGAAACAGCTTGCTTTTACAGCTGATGCCTATATTCTTACGGTAGATGGTGAACCGTTTGTTGCAGTTCGCAGCGAAGATGACCTTGAACGGGTCATCAGCGAACTGAAAAGTACTTTTTCAACAAATGGTTTCGGAACAAGGATGATCACGGCGCAGATCAAGCAGGAATTGGCCGTAGAACCCGGCCTGGTTGATCCTGAATCAATTTTAGAACCGCAGGAAGTGGTGGCCCTGCTGACCGGAATCTCCCCGCAGGAGGAACGAATAATGGCGTTATTAACTCCATCGCTGGATCTGCTAGCTCAAGGCAATGGCCATAAACCGGGGTATTACGACCTGCCTTTCTCAATCAGCTATTTTGCCGAAGGCGCAGAAACAGAAGGAGAAGCTGATCTGCCTGTAATCAAAGAGCAAAACGTTAGCGTCACCACCGTTGAAGAAGCCGTGGTCAGGGAAGAAGTCCCCTTTGAAGTTGAGTATGTTTATGATGAACAGCTTTGGGTAGTCCAAAAAGAGGTCACCGTTGAGGGAGTGAAAGGCTTAAATGAGGTGGTTTACCATATAACCCGCAATAACGGTGTTGAAGTTGACCGGATGAAGATCAGGGAAACTGTGATCGCCGAACCGGTAACTCAGGTGGTTACAGTTGGAACGGCAAAAGTCTCTGCGGTGGGGACGGGCCGCTTTATCTGGCCGGTGGAAGGCGGTGGGGAGATTACCCCCGGCCGCGGATTTAGCTCATGGCATACCGGTATCGATATACATGCAGCCACAGGCACCAATATCCTGGCAGCAGACAGCGGGGTTGTCTGGTTCTCCGGTTACGGCGGCACCCAGGGCAATTACCTGATCATATATCATGGTTCGTTCTGGACATTATACCTGCATAACAGCCAAAACCTTGCAAAGGAAGGCGATGCTGTCCAGCAGGGCGACGTAATTGCCAAAGCCGGTTCAACCGGGCGTTCCACAGGGCCCCACCTGCACTTTGAGGTGCGGCTTGATGATGGTACCGGCGAGTGGCTGACTTATTACCAGCATACCCCGATTGACCCGCTGCAATTTTTCGCTCCTTAGCAAGGTTTTCTGTAGGCTGAAAGCCCTTTCCCATTCAAGGGGAAGGGCTTTTTCTGGTGACAGGGGGAATCAGCAGCATTGCAAGTGTCACCTGCCCCGACCTGATCTGCTGTCCTAAAAGGGTTTTCTTTGCTGAAAGCGAAACTTTAACCAGGGCCTGCCGGTTAAACGTCCTCAGCCAATAGATGTTATTTGGGGTGAACGACCTGTTGAAAACGATACTGGTTGTAGATGATGAAAAGCCGATCGTGGAAATTCTCCAGTACAACCTTGAAAAAGAAGGATATCTTGTTTTCACAGCTTATGATGGCGAAGAAGCTTTGCGCATGGTGGAGGAAAACAACCCGGATCTGATCGTTCTTGACATTATGCTGCCGAAGATAGATGGTTTTACAGTCTGCCGTGCAATCCGGGCTACCCGTGATGTGCCGATTATCATGCTGACAGCTAAAGAGCTGGAAACCGACAAGGTTCTGGGCCTGGAGCTGGGTGCGGATGACTATGTTACGAAGCCGTTCAGCGCCCGGGAGATTACAGCCCGGATCAGGGCGATCCTGCGGCGCAGCGCAGCCGGACGGAAAGGCCCGCAAAACGGGCAGGGCACGCTTAGCATCGGCCCGGTAACTATCGATCGCGACCGGGTACAGGTTTATAACCAGGGGCAACCGGTTGAGCTCACCATGAGGGAATATGACCTTCTGCAGTTTTTAATGAGCAGGCCCGGCTTTGTATTCAGCAGGGCGCAGCTTTTGAATCAGGTCTGGGGCTATGAATACGTGGGTGAAGAGCGGACTGTTGACGTGACTGTCCGCCGCTTGCGGGAAAAACTGGAAAACAACCCGGCAAAACCGGAAATCATCCATACAAAGCGGGGTGTCGGTTATTATTTTAAATGGAGGTAGGCTAATAAACAGCCTCCAGTGGAAGATTATTTTTGTTTTCCTGATGCTCATTCTGTTTTCGCTGCAGCTGATCAGCGTTTATCTTGTCCAGTCACTGGAGCAGTATTATTTGAGAAATTTTAAAGAAGGCCTTGAAAACCAGGCCCGCCTGCTGTCCGTTTTTATGCAGCCGGCCCTGGATGATGGCCAGGGCTGGGCGGAAGATACAGTACGCCTGGCACGCGAGTTCAGGGATCTCTACTCGATGGAGATCATTATCCTTGACAGTTATGCACAGATTGTGGGCACTTCAGGCAGCCAGGCCCTTATAGGGCGCCGCTTGATCAGGGATGAAATTACCCGGGCCCTGGCTGGCCACATGAGCGATGTGATACGCTTTGACACAGCAACCCAGGAAAGGCGCTACTACCTGGCTTACCCTGTCTCCAGCGGGCAGGGCGCTGTCGGCGTGATCTACCTGAGCGGTTCGCTGCAAGCGGTTGACAACACGTTAAATGAAGTAAAAACCATTCTGCTGACCGGAGTGTTACTGGCTTTGTTGATCTGTTTTGTCCTGGGCGTGATTTTGACCCGGACCATTACCTCGCCGATCAAGGAAGTCACAGATCAGGCCAATTACATGGCCGGTGGTGATTTTTCCCGAAAAATAAAAGTTCAGACTGCAGATGAGATCGGCCAGTTAGGTTCAACTTTTAACTATCTGGCAGAGCAGCTCAGCCAGACCATAGATGAAATATCTTCAGAAAAAAGCAAGGTAGAGGCTATTATTTATAACATGACAGATGGTATTATCGCTCTTGATGGAAAGGGGTATGTAATCCAGATCAATCCCTCGGCCCGCAACCTGATCCGGATCATGGATTTAAAAGTTCCGGCCATGGACCGGCCGGGATTCAATCTTTTGCGCAACATGATCGGACATGATGCCGTACGCCACTATTTAAGAAACCAGGAGCCGTACATGGCTGAAATTAAGGGGCCTGACGGCAGGTACACTGCGGAGATCAAGATTGCCCCTTTTAAAATTGAAAAAGGAAAGTTAAGCGGAACCCTGCTAGTGATTCACGATGTCACACGGGAAAGAGAACTGGCCAGGATACAGGAAGAATTTGTGGCCGATGTTTCGCACGAACTGCGAACCCCGCTTTCCACGGTGAAAAGCTATGTAGAAACCCTCCTGGATGGCGCTGCCGATGACCCGCAGGTACGCACTCGTTTCCTGGAGGTTTTATCCACCGAGACGGACCGCATGGTGGCCATGGTGAAAGATCTCCTTACCCTGTCGCAAATGGATGCGAGCCGCATGCACTGGCAAAAATCGGTGATTGGCCTTAAAGAACTGGCCCAGGAAGCGGTCGATAACCTTAAATGCAAGCAGGGCGCTGCGCTCCCACTGATCAGTATTGCGCAGGGCTTTGATAATCGTCCGGTGTTTGTCGATCGCGACAAGGTGATGCATGTATTTTTGAACCTGTTGATCAATGCCGCTAAATATACCGGAATAGACGGCAGAATTGATATCAATGCCTCAGCGGCCGGTGATGGCATAAAAGTCTGTATTGCCGATACCGGAACAGGGATTCCGGAAAAAGATTTGCCGCGTATTTTTGAACGTTTCTACCGGGTAGAAAAAACGCGCAGCAGAGATTTTGGCGGAACAGGGCTGGGCCTCTCGATCGTCCGTAAGGTGGTTGAAGGGCATGGCGGCAGGGTCTGGATAGAAAGTAAACCCGGCAGCGGAACTAAGGTTTATTTTACCCTGCCCGGTATTGGTGAAGGAGCAATTAGCAGCTAATGCAAGAGCGTTTAAAAAGCATTATCCTGATTGTGCTGGTATGTTCAAGCCTGTTTCTGACTTATCAGCTGTGGTACGGGCAGCAGCCTGCTGAATTGACTGCCGGCGAGGATATCTATGAAAGAGTGATCATTGAACAGCCCCGCCCGCCCGAACAGATCGTTTTCCCGGAAACAATCGTTATTCCGGTAGAAAGAGGTTACTATGCTTTCCGGGAAGGCGAACAGCTATATTTTAAGCTCTGGAAAACGCTCATAGATCTGTTGCGCAGCGTTTTAGTGATCAACCCTGAAGGAACTTTATCCGGTTATCCGGAAGAAGCCCCGCTGGTTCTCAGTTGTTTTATGAAACCCCTGCTGCCCGTTGGCAGCGAATCATCACTGCTGCCGCTTCTGCCTGCCAGTAATTTGTCCAGGCTTGAGCTAAAAAAAGATAATGAAACCTATTGGGTGAGGCTTTATACAGCCGATGAAGGGGTCTTGATTGATGCGAAATTTACATCTGAACAGGCCGATCTGATCAAAGAACTGATTAGTCTTGCGGAGACGGAGAAAAGGTTTCTGCATTTTAGGCTGACCGGTGATGACGCCACTTCGGCTTCAGGATTAAAAGTTGCAATCACCGGGGCTATATTTTTGCCGCAGGATCAGGTCGATATGGTCAGGCTGCCGGTAAAACCAGAAACAATCAACAAGGAGCAGCTTTTAAAAACTTTTTTTATCGACTATAGCCTGGCCCGCTCCATTGAAGAGAAAGACGGGGCGGTGATTTATACTGACGGTGAAAGAGGCTTACGTCTTACTACCGGGGGATTTGAATATTCTCACCCGCGCCTTGAGGAAGGCGAAGCAAATCAAACAA
The DNA here is from genome assembly GCA_964389365.1 of uncultured Syntrophomonadaceae bacterium. Lineage (GTDB taxonomy): Bacteria > Bacillota > Dethiobacteria > DTU022 > DTU022 > UBA993. The sequence goes on along the minus strand of CAYMDO010000036.1, from coordinate 5,679 downwards.
TAGCCGAGGCGCTGAACAGAAGCGGTGCTTTGATCAGTTATCATGGAGGGTGGCCGGCGGGCTTAAGGCTTGAAAAGATAGAGCAGGCCCGACGGGGGCGTTCGGTTACCTACAGCGCGCAGTGGAGAATGTATCACCTGGGCTATCCGCTGTATGCCGCAAAACCGACCCGGATTGTTTTTAATGATCGGGGCTTGATTCATTTCAACCGGCTAATCTATAACATTCAGGCCCTTAATCAGGAGCATGCCGAAGCCCGTGTTGCGGCCACATGGCAGAAAGCCCTGCGTGCCGCTTTGGCCATGGTTTCCGCTGAAACCGGGGAGCAACCGGAAGAGTTGAAACTGGAAGCATTTAATTTGGGGTATGCTGTTGTAGCAGTAGGCAATGAGTTATGGGCTGAACCGGTATGGCACCTGCAACTGGAAGGCCGGCGCATCCTGATGCGGGCGGACACCCTGGTCCAGGTCCAGGCGGAGGATTTAAGATGAATCTAGACCGGGCAAAACTAATCTTGATTATAGCTTTTGCGGCACTCAATATTTTTTTAAGCTACCATCTTTTCTGGCCTGATTTTGGCCGTTTGACCAGGGTTGCAGTATCGGCAGAAGAACTGCGCCTGACAGAACAGATGCTGGCTGAGAACAATTACAAACTCGATGCTCCGATCAACAGGGCTGTCCAAACTATTGATTTTTTAAGCGTGTCACAATCGCTTGCCGTCCAGCGGGCAATATTGCTGCGGTTTTTGAGGGAAGGGGCCAGGATCAGCCAGGCTGAAAAAGCCAATTATTACTACATAGAGGGAGAAACTGCGGTTATTCACGCCAGCGGCCTGATCGCGATCCACTACAACCCCCCTGTTTTTCTTGATCAAAATATGTCTGGCCGTGAGCAGCGGGAGATCAGGAATATGGTAGACGCCTTTTTAACAGCCAGGCAGCTTAATTTTGAGGGCTTGAGTTTTGATTACCTGGAAAAAGACGACCCCCAGGCAATTGTTGTATACTATAATCAGGTTATCGACAATATCCCGGTGTTCGCCGGTCAATTGAAGGTTACAATATCAGAGGACAAGATCCATTCAGTTGATCTTTATTGGTTAGAGCCTGCTGAAAGAATACCGGTCAGGGAAATCAGGGTAATATCGGCAGCGGAAGCCCTGGGCAACCTTGTTCATGAGCTGGGCCCGGCAACTGAGACAGGGCTAATCAGTAAAGTGGAGCTCGGTTACTACAGCGGCGATTATGATGCTGAAAAATGGGAAATACCGCCAGTATGGCGGATCCTGATCAATGAACGGCACTATTATATAAATGCGTTTACCGGTAACCTGGAACAGGAAATTATCATTCCGGAGCAACTGCAGTGATCACCGGTATTATTGGTTTTTTGAGCAACGGCTATTGTGGTGGGAGGTACTGATGGAAAGGCTAATTGTTAAAGGAAATACAGAATTAAATGGTAAAGTAAAAATCAGCGGATCAAAAAATGCTGCTGTCGCTGTACTTCCGGCGGCAATTCTCTCCCCCGGGACGGTCTGCCTGGAAAATTTGCCTGACATTACAGATGTGCGTACTTTGATCGCCATCCTAGAATACCTGGGCGTTGGAATCCGCCGCAGGGGCAGAAACGCAGTTGAGCTTGCAACAGCTAATTTTTCCGGGGTTGCCCCGCCTTACGCCATGGTAAAAAAGATGCGGGCTTCGTATTATTTCATGGGTTCGCTGTTGGGCCGTTTTGGCCGGGCGGAGGTCCCTATTCCCGGTGGCTGCGATCTCGGCCCGCGCCCAATCGACCAGCACTTAAAAGGGTTTTCCGCTCTTGGGGCCAAAATAAATATTGAGCACGGGATGATTACCCTGACTGCTGACAAACTGGTTGGCGCAAGGATTTATTTTGATGTCGTATCGATTGGAGCGACAATTAATCTGATGATTGCCGCAGCGACAGCCGAAGGAATGACAATTTTGGAAAATGTGGCCAAAGAACCTGAAATCGTAGATGTGGCCAACTTCCTGAATGCTATGGGTGCGTCGATCAGGGGCGCCGGTACAGATGTGATTCGCATCAGTGGGGTTAAGAAACTATCCGGAGTCAGGCACACGATCATCCCGGATCGGATTGAAGCCGGCACATTTATGCTGGCTGCGGCAGCAACCAGGGGAACGGTTACCGTTGGTGAGGTAATTCCGAAACACCTGGAGGCCATTACTGCCAAGTTGAGGGAGGCCGGGGCTGAAGTCCTGGTAGAGCCGGAAAGCATTACTGTTAGCGGAAAAGCGGAATTGAAGCCGGCCGACCTGAAAACTTTCCCATACCCGGGGTTTCCGACCGACCTGCAGCCGCCGGCGATGGTCCTTTTAACGGTAGCCGGCGGTTTGAGCGTGATTACAGAAAATGTATTCGACGGCCGTTATAACCATGTTGAAGAGCTTATCAGGATGGGAGCCAAGATCAAGGTAGAAGGGCGGACTGCCCTGGTTGAGGGCGGCGCAAGATTGACCGGAGCGCCGGTCAGCGCACCTGATTTGCGCTCCGGTGCAGCCCTGATGATTGCGGCCTTGGTTGCAGACGGGGAAAGCACCATTAGCGATGTTGAGCACATTGATCGCGGATACGAGCAGTTTGAACAAAAGCTGATGCAGCTGGGAGCAGCGATACAGAGGAAAAGAGCCGGCGAAAATAGCCGGCTGGCCGGAGGTTCTGATTAAAGAAGGTTCCCGCGCCCGATTAGGGCAGCTCCATGGATGGCTGATCCTGTTAAATATATTATCCTGGAGGGATGTTCCATGAAAAGTGAATACAAAAACAACAAGCATATACACCACGGCGGCTTTTGGGCATATGCAGGGTATATTTCTTTTGCTCTGCTGGGCCTGTTCTTAGGCGCGGCTTTGGTTTACTCGCTCTTTACATACTGTCTGGCACCGGGAGCTGCTGAAATAGTGCAATCTCCGGCTGTAGATGAAAATGCTGCAGCCGTGCCTCCCGCGCTCACTGATGAGGGGCCGGGCCTGGTTGCGGTAGTTGAACAGGTGATGCCTGCTGTAGTTGGGGTGAATAAACACCTGACGCTTCCCGGCGATCTGACTGGTGTACTGGAAGAAGTAGAGTCCGGTTCCGGCGTTATCATCGCGGCAGACGGATATATTGTAACCAATCATCATGTCATTGAAGGGGCTGACCGGATTACAGTCGTAATCCCCGGCAAGGGACGTTATGAGGCAGAACTAACCGGAAAGGATCCGCTGACCGATTTGGCTGTGCTGAAAATTGAAGGGGAAGGTTTAAAACATGTTGTATTTGGCGATTCTTCCCGGATCAAAGTTGGCGAAACCGTGCTTGCTTTTGGCAACCCGCTCGGGTATTTTCAGCAGTCTGTAACCGCAGGGATTATCAGCGCAGTTAAACGGCAGGTTCGAGTTCCGAACAGCGAGTATGCTTATACCTTTCTTCAGACGGATGCGCTGGTCAATCCCGGCAACAGCGGCGGGCCCCTGGTTAATGTCCATGGCGAAATAATCGGTATTAACTCGGCCAAGATTTCCCTGGTCGGAGTTGAGGGAATTGGCCTTTCGATACCCAGCAATACGGTTAAGAGGGTTGTTAAGGATATTATTGAACAGGGTAAAGTCAGGAGGCCCCACCTGGGTGTAATTATTGAAGATTGGCTGGAATACGGGGAAAAACAGCCCGAAAGAGGGGTGTTGATTCGAGATATAGCGCCGGACAGCGCTGTTGACAGGGCCGGTTTACAGCGCGGGGATATCATTGTGGCGATAAATGGCGAAGAGGTCTATTACCTGGCGCTGTTGTTTGATACCCTTTTTTTATATTACCCGGGAGAAATTGTTACGGTTATCTTTTACCGGGAAGGCGAGCGAATGGAAGCGGCGGTTACTCTTGGCGAAAGGCCGGATGCACTGCCTATCATCCAGGAAGTGCCTGATATTGTTGAGCCGGCAGAAGAAGAGGAACCCGGAAAAGAAGCGGAACCAATCGAACCGGTTGAGCCATAAACGGTGTCCGGGTAATTCAGGCAAAACGGAGATCCGGTATTGAAACTGATCTTGCTATTTATTGACGGGGTTGGCCTGGGAGCTTCCTCAGTAGAGAATCCGTTCTTTTCGCTCGGAACCCCCGGCCTTGACTTAATCCTGGAAGGCCGGCGCTTTACCGCTGAAACGGCAGGTTTTTGCGGCAGCCAGGCCACGCTTCTGGGGCTTGACGCAACCCTGGGTATTCCGGGTCTGCCGCAAAGCGCAACAGGTCAGGCCACTATATTTACCGGGATCAACGCTGCCGGCTACCTGGGGTGCCATTTGAACGGTTTTCCTAACTACAAATTGCGGGGGTTATTGGCCTTAAGGGGCCTTTTCAGGCGCCTTAAGCAAAACGGTTACCGGGCTTGCTTCGCCAATGCCTACCGCCCGCAGTTTTTTGAACTGCTGGAGCGAGGCTTGCCCGGTGAAAGTTACTCATGTTCAACATTGGCAACCTATTATGGCGGCATAAATTTTTTCAGCCTTGCAGATCTGAGGAATAACCGGGCGATCTACATGGATCTGACCAATTACCTGTTGATCAATCAGGAATACGACTTGCAGCAGATTACCCCGGAAGAGGGGGCGCTGCGTTTGGCAGCTATTAGCGGGGACTATGACTTTTGTTTATTTGAGTATTTTTTAAGCGACCTGGCCGGCCACCAGGGTGGAAGCGAAGAGGTCAGGCGGGTCGTCGATACCCTTGATCGCTTTATTGGAACCCTTGCCGGGCAGGTAGTTCCGGATAAAACTTTTTTTATGGTCTGCAGTGACCATGGCAACCTTGAAGACAGCAATGTCAACGACCATACCTGCAACAAAGTGCCGCTCTTGATGATCGGCGATCCCGGTCTGCGCAGCCAGATTGAAGCCTCAACCGGCAATCTGGCCCAACTACTCGCTGCTGTTGAAAAAGGACTTGCCTGGAAAGGATAAAAAATGATTAACCTGGAAACGATCACTGTCAGCATGTTTGCCACCAACTGTTATATTGTTTCATGTGCCTTGACGCAAGAGGCTATAATCATTGATCCTGGGGCTGACGCAAAAACCATCATTTCACGGATTAGTAAAATGCAGCTGAAAATCAGGGCTCTAGTTAACACCCATGGCCATATTGATCATATCGGCGCCAACGGCAGGCTAAAAGAAGAATACCGGGTTCCGATACTGCTATCGGAGAATGATTTGAGCATTTACAAAAACCCCGGTTACGGTTTGGGGTTGATCCTGAAAAAACAGCCTGCTCCGGATCGTTATATCAAAGAAGGGGATTTAATTGAATTTGGCAGGCAAACTTTATTGGTAATCGATACTCCCGGGCATACGGAAGGCGGCGTTTCCCTGGTTGGAGGCGGCATGGTTTTCTGCGGGGATACACTTTTTTCCGGGTCTGTCGGGCGAACCGATTTGGCCGGTGGTTCATATCAAGTATTGTTGAAAAGCATCAAGGATAAGTTAATGGCCCTGCCTCCGGATACAGTGGTTTACTGCGGACACGGACCGGCTACATCCATAGGAGCGGAAGCAAAGACAAATCCTTTTATCACCGCTCCTTATTCGAATTATTAAGGTAAATTGTAACTGCTTAGGCATCGCCTAATCAACCAGATATATTTGTTCTTTGAAAACC
>CAYMDO010000035.1:0-17251 GCA_964389365.1 uncultured Syntrophomonadaceae bacterium | reverse complement strand
CCCTCAAGGGGGAGGGAGTATCGGAAGCCCCTCAAGGGGGAGGGAGTATCGGAAGCCCCTCAAGGGGGAGGGAGTATCGGAAGTTCATCAAGGGGGAGGGAGTAAAAAGTACTCCTTCAAGCGGGGGCGGCTTTGGCAACACCTCAAGGAGGATGGAACAGGAGCCTCCAACAATTTGGGGGTGTGGGTTTGAGAATCCTGACCATGATTGAGAAGTGGCGGATTTTTTAAAATGCCCGGGTTTAATAACCCGGGGGTCGAAACTTTGTTCCATAAATTAAATGAGATACGGTAAAAGCAATGCATGTAAAAAGCATGTAAAAAGCCCCCGGGGTTATCCCGGGGGCTTTGCCTTACCTGCTGCCGCTGCTTAAAGACGGCTGCCTGCCGCCGCTGATCGGCTCTCCCAACTCTCCCGAATACATTAACTTTCGCCCAAAGCTAACCCTTTCAGGGTATTTAAAACAGCTCGTACCAGGCTAAGGTAATCGCCTTCGGCCCGCCTTTCAGGTTGTGGAGATCAAATGCTTCGCGAACTTCGGCTGAACCAATTACGGACAACTCCTGCTCAAGCCTGGTGTATTCAAAGGGGTTGCTCATGCTGATGTAGCGGCGCAGCGACCCGCTTGACGTATAGGCGTACTGTTCGATATTGAAATAGTTGCCTACGTAATAATCGCCGCGCTTATACCCTTTTGTTTTGTGGTCGCGGTCGCTGTAATGAACGCCTTCGCGGTATTCCCACATAAAATCGGGATCGTAGAAAAATATGTTGCCCCACTCATCTTCCGCGCCGTACAGTTTTTCATACGGGCCCGGACCGTAGGCGGCAAAAAATTCCTGATGCAAGCCGCCGGCATGCCCGGGGTTGGTTGTCAGGGCGGTAGCCCAGACCTGCCCGGACATCGGGCTTACTTTGATCGTGCCGTCCACTACCAGCGGGTGGTAGGTGTTTATAAGGTCGCCGACCTTCAGCTCGTTATCTCCATCGATCTTATAAACTTCTGCCACAACGGACAGCGGGCGGCTGCAGAGGTTTAATGTGGTAACCACGCTTAAACTGCCGAGCGCCCCTGCCGGCACTGTCCAGTCAAGCACTTCATCGACAGTCATTATGTTTTGCGCAATTTTTACCGTTTCTGCCTTGGTTAGTTCCCCGTAGCCTTCAATTGTCTGGCGCTTCACCGCCCCGGTGGTGCACTCGCGCCCCAACTGGCGGTTAATCGCGATACGCCCGCCGATCTCGTAATATATGGTATGGGAAAACTTTTCATCGGTTTGGGCTGTACCCGGGGCTGCTAAAGCAAAAAGCACAACAGCGATCAGAACTGTGCGGAGTAGCATGGTCTTAAGTTTATTCCGTTGCACCCGATAAACACTCCCTTGCCTTGATTAATCATGACTTGAAATACTATTTATCCTGAAAGCCAAGCTTGCCAATCCTGCAGAAATTCCTCTTGACTATAGCATGAAAAAGAGGCTGCTGTCAAATTGCTTAAAGCCTTTGAAATATTATAATAGAGGCATACGCTGCGATGATAATAAGGTTGGTAATAAGCAGGTTTTAAGGGGTATATAAAGCAATAAATGAGTTTTATGATACGGGATTCGGTATGTTGGGAACAATATTTCCCCCCTCACCCTTGCCCTCTCCCTCCAGGGGAGAGGGTATTATTATTCTCCCTAATATTATTGAAGTTCTGTATCTGCTTAGGCATCGCCTAAGCGCACCAGTTAGACCTGTTCTTTGAAAACCGAAAACACTAAAAAACGAGTAAAATACCATATAATGGTATATCTAGAAATATTCTCTCTCTCCTCAGTCAGTGCTAACGGCCATGATAGTGCCGGGAAATTATTTTCAGTTAAAAACATTATCATTATTGGCGGGAGGGTTATTTTTTAAGATCGGCTTTTCAGCAGAAAAAAACCGGGGAGATCAGCGATCCCCCCGGTTTCTCGTGCCAGCCTCAAAAAGCCGGCACGATCAGGTCAAGCGGGTTTAGAACAGCCTCCACCAGTCTTTCGGCAAGTCTTTGCCTGCAGGCAGGTTATGCAGCTTGAAGGCTTCTTCGATCTTCGACTTGCCGACAACGCTCATATCTTCCATCAGGTAAGCATGGCTCCAGGGGCTGCTGATGTCAATGTAGCGCTTCAGCGTGCCCTTGGAAGTGCGGGCCATCTGGTCCATGTGGAAGTAGTCGCCGACAAAGTCCTTGCCTACGGACGGGCCGAAAACGGTGCTATCTTCTTCATATTCCCATCTCCAGCGATCGTGGTTGCTGGTAAAAGTTTCATCTTCTTCTTCATCACCAAACTGGCTTAGCCATCCTGCATCATAGGCAAAAGGCTCATTGCTGCCCCAGTACTTGCCGTAGGCGGCTTCGCCTTTCTGGTGCAGGTTGCCGGAGAAACCGGGGTCGGCTTTAACCTGCACAGCCCAGATCTGGCCGGTCAGCGCATCCCATCCGCCAGCGTCGGCCAGCATCGCTTGAGTAACGCCTATGACGCCTATGCCGTAAAAATAAGCCGGTTGGTTGTCTTCACCGTAGATTGCGCCGAGGCCAACGGGCACGGCGTAGGTGTTGCCCCAAATATTAGCAGCATCATAGGTGTACTTGGGCGGGGTGCAGAGTTCCCAGACGCTGGTAACGGTCAGCGGGGCTGCCCCGGCCACCCAGTCGTTCACGTCATTGAGGGTAATAATGCCCGGCTTCATCAGCACGTTCATTGTTTTGTCCATCTTGCCGCTGCCGGCGATAACCTGCTTGAACTCGGCGCCGGTGTTGCACTTGTGGCCGGCCTGGGTCTTGAAATCAATAGTGCCGTCCAGTTTATAAGTTGCGGTGTGGTACATGGCGAAGGCCGGTGCGGCTAGCGCCAGCACGAACACGGCGACCAGGGCCAGTGTAACTAGTGTCCTTTTCACTCGTCAAACACTTCCTTTCATTTAGTTACAGACCATACTTCTAATGCTCCCGCGAGGTGAGTTGCAAAGCGGTCAAACGGCAAAAGCGTTTTTAGAAAAGATCCCACCAGTCTTTCAGGATTTCTGCGCCTGCCGGAATATTCGGCATGGTGAAGTATTCCTTCACTTCAGACTTGCCGACAACGCTCATGTCCTGCATCAAAAGGGCGCCGCTCCAGGGGCTGCTGACGTCAATATAGCGCTTGAGCGTCCCCTGCGAGGTGCGGGCGAACTGGTCCATAGTGAAAAAGTCGCCGACGAAATCGTCGCCTACTTGACGTTCCAGTACGCCGTCATCATCAAAGCCCCACGACCATTTGTCGCTGTCCATGCCGGTCGGTTTTCCTAAAAACCCTGCTACCCCTCCGCCGTAGGCGGCAGTGCCTTTCTGGTGCAGGTTGCCGGAGAAGCCGGGGTCTGCCTTAACCTGGACTGCCCAGATCTGGGAAGTCAGCAGGTCATAACCCATACCATCTGCCAGCATGTCCCAGTTTATTCCTTCCAGCGAGTCGCCATCCCAGTAAGCCGGATATGGAAATGCGCCGTAAATGCCACCTAATGGATGCACGGGTACATCATAACCGTCCACAGTTTCATAAGTCATTTTCGGCGGCGTGCAGAGCTCCCAGACGCTGGTAACTGTGAGCGGGGTTGCCCCGGCTACCCAGTCGTTAACGTCTGACAGGGTTAACTTGCCTTTGACCATATCAACGGTCATTGCCTTGTCCATCTTGCCGCTGCCGGAGATAACCTGCTTGAACTCGGCGCCGGTGTTGCACTTGTGGCCGGCCTGCTTCTTGAAGTCGATGGTGCCGTCCATTTCGTAAGTTGCGGTGTGAGTAAGGCTTGCGGCGAGGGCCGGTGCGGCTATTGCCAGCACGAATATCACGGCCAGGGCCGCTGCTACTAATGTCCTTTTCACTCGTCAAACACTTCCTTTCACAGTTTAAATAAAATACTTGCCAAATACACCTCGCTAAGGAACAATCTATCACCTAAACGCCAATTTGTCAAGATTTAATTAAAATATGTTATGGAAATGTTAAGAGGCTTAACAACCGCTTCTGCCCTTCACAGCGGGGCCGCCCTGTGGTAAATTGGAGGCGTCGGTAATGGGGTTTATCAACCTGCCGGGCAGGCAGCGTCCGGCTGCGGAAACGGGGGGCCAGCACATGAAAAAGCAGATGATCGGCAGTTTGAAGGTCGGAGACGAGGTCGAGACCCAGGCGGTGATCCTGGAGCTGAACCGGGCGGCTTTTGCCTCCGCCCAGCGGGCGGGGGAATATTTTTTGAAGCTGACGCTGGGCGATGTGAGCGGGCGGGTCAAGGCGGTGATGTGGGAGCCGCCGGCAGAAGGCGAAGCGGCCGCAGCGGGCGATGTGGTCTTCCTGCGCGGCTCGGTCAGCGAGTACCACGGCCTGCAGGTGGTGGTGAGCGACCTTAAGAAGCTGGACAAGACGAAAGTTAACCGGGCTTTCTTCCAGCCCGTTGCGGAGCGGGACCGCGGTGAGATGGTCGCCGAGCTGCAGGCTATTATAAAGGAAGAGATAGCGGATGAACAGCTGAAAGCGCTGCTGGATGCATTTTTCGGCGATGTTGAGTTTTTAAGGCAGTTTACCCAGTCCCCGGCGGCGCGCACCATCCACCACAACTGCGTCGGCGGGCTGCTCGAGCATACCCTGGAGGTGGCCGCCTTTTGCCGCACTCTTGTTGATCTCTACCCGGGCAGGCTTAACCGTGATTTGCTCCTTGCCGGCGCGCTGCTGCACGATATCGGCAAGCTGGAGGAATACCGCCGGGACAGCTTAAGCTTCGAGTTCAGCGACCGGGGCAAGCTGGTCGGCCACATCAGCATCGGCAAGGAGATGCTGGATCAAAAACTGGCCGGGCTGCCCGCCTTCCGGGATAACCTGAAGCTGGAGCTGCAGCACATGCTGCTTGCCCACCACGGCCAGCGCGAGTGGGGCTCGCCGGAGGTGCCGAAGACGGCCAACGCCTTCGCCCTTTTCCACGCCGATCTGGTCAGCGCCCGGATGAACCAGTTTTTAGGGATCATGAAAAACCACGGGCAGGGCGGCGGCGACTGGACCGAGTGGGACCGCTTCCTGGAGCGCAGCGTTTACATGGGTGGAACGAAAGAAGAGCGGGACAAAGCCTAACAGGATGCTGTTTTTGGGAACTAAACCCACTGCATAGGGTAGAGCTGAAGATATTTTTCCCCCTCACCCCGCCCCTCTCCCCCCGGGGGAGAGGGAGTAGGGGATTGCCCCGCATCCTTCCGTCAGCTCTCCGCCCTCTCCCCCCGGGGGAGAGGGCCCCTGCTATACAGGGACTTGAGCAAGGATTACCTCCGCCCCTCTCCCCCCGGGGGAGAGGGAGAAAGATGTTTTTTTGCCTAAAATGTGCTATACTACAAGTAAGAATAGCAAGGAATACCGGAAGGATGTGAAACCATGGAACTGGCGAGGATTACCTCAAAAGGACAGATCACTATTCCTGCAGCGATCAGAAAAAAACTGAACCTCAAGGAAGGCGATAAAGTTATATTCATTGAAGAAAAGGGAAGATACATTTTTGCCAACGCAGCTAAGTTAGCCTTTCGTGAAATTCAAGATGAAATGGTTGGTGAAGCTGAAACGTCCGGCCTGGCATCTGAGAATAGAGTTAACCAATATGTGAAAGAGATTCGCAGGGATATTTGGGAGAAGCAATATGAGAGTGATGATTGATACCAATGTTCTTGTCTCCGCACTTCTATTTCGAAACTCTCAAATGTCTCAACTCATTGAAAAACTGACTGACGAGCATGAAATTGTCCTTTGTACTCATATCATCAACGAATTGCATCGGGTTTTTGAAGAGAAATTTAGTCACAAGAAAAAGGTATTAGAGCATTTTTTGTCTATTTTTCCATATGACCTTTTTTATACCCCCCGTTCGATAGATACAAGTGATTATCCAAGTATAAGGGACAAAACAGATTTACCGGTTCTGGTCTCAGCCATTTTGGCTGATGTTGACGTAATTATTACAGGTGATTGTGATTTCCACGAGGTTGATATAAAGAGGCCGGAAGTACTAAAACCGGCTGATTTTATCAGCAAGTACTGATTTTGTTGTTCATATTCTTATATTTATTCAGGGGTTCGCCAGTACTTCGAAATAGGTTTACTTGAAGGCTAAAGCGGGAAAGCAGGCACAGCAAAGCCGTGCATCTTGAATTAACGGTTAAGACTACAGGGCGCGAGCAGTTTGTCAATATCACCGGGCAGCTGAACGCTATGCTGGCGGAGAGCGGGGCGAAAGACGGCTGCTGCACCGTGTTCGTGCAGCACACCACCGCAGCGCTGACGGTAAACGAGGACGCCGACCCCGATGTAATGGAGGATTTGCTTCAGTTTTTGCGGAAGCTGGCGCCGCTCAAAAACGGCTACCGCCACCGCGAGGGGAACAGCGACGCCCATATTAAAGCCTCGCTGCTCGGCTGCTCGCTGCACCTGATTATTAAAGGCGGCTGTTTTGACCTCGGCACCTGGCAGGGTGTTTTCCTGGCCGAATTTGACGGGCCCCGCCGGCGCACCGTTAAGGTCTGGATTGACTAAGGTTCTCCCAGCACCAAGCGCTGCCACGGCAAAAGCATGCTTATAAGATGACATGCGTATAATTAAGGCGTATTATAAATTTGAAAGCAGGATGCTGATGCAGTTCAGGGAGATTATTAAAATTTTACTCAAAGATGGTTAAGTAATTATGGAATCAAGGAATAGGGGTTCGCACATTAAGTTATAGCATCCGGTAAAAAAGGGTAAGGTAACCGTGCTGCGGCACAAAGGCGATATTGCTCCCGGTACGCTGGACAGTATATTAAAGCAGGCCGGGATAAAGTAAAAAAGCAGGCCGGGATAAAGCAGAAAAGGCTTCTTGCCGGAAGGAGGAGTTTATGGTGAGGAAACTGGCCTACTATGCTGTGTTTGAGCCGGTTGATAATGGGTACTGTGTCTATTTTCCCGATTTGCCCGGGTGTGCCAGTTTTGGAACCAGCTTCGATGATGCCCGCCGGGAAGCAGAAGATGCACTTGCCCTGCATATTTATGGGATGGAAAAAGACGGTGAAGGTATTCCGGAACCGTCAACAGATCCGGTTATAGATTTCGATACGGGCAGCGGCTATATTGTTGCCCCGGTCACGGTTTTTCCGGATCTCATTCGCAATGAGCTGGATAACCGGGCTGTAAAGACAAACCTGACCATTCCTTCCTGGCTGAAGGATTTGGCGGAAGCGCAGGGTGTTAATTACTCCAAGCTGCTTCAGGCAGCGTTGATGGATTACCTTGGTTTGCGCCGTCCACCCCGCGGTAAATATTTAAGCCAATAAACCGGATCAACAGGAACAGCGGTATTAACAATGGTTTCATTGCTGCTTAACAATAACCGTTCAGAAAGCCGATCCGGGCTTTCAGGTACAGCCGTGACAGAGGCGAGGTCAGCTTCGATAAGATTGCCCAAGGAGCCAAAAGGGGGGCGGTGTTGGTGCGTTTTGGCGTGCATATGCCGCTGAAGGGCGGGTTTGAAAAAAGTATCAGCAGGGCAAAGGAGATCGGCTGCCGGGCGATCCAGATCTTTCCCGGCAACCCGGCGGGCTGGAAGATGGGCAAGCCGGACGAAGCGGAGATCAAAAGCCGGGCGCAGTTGGTAAATAAGGAGGACTTACAGCCGCTGGTGGTCCACTGCGCCTACCTGGTCAACCTGGCCACCAATAATGAAGATTTTCTGGTTAAATCGAAGCGGCTTTTAAACGAAACGATGGAGCGGGCCGCCCTCTACGGCGCGCCTTACGTGGTGCTGCACACCGGCAACCACGGGGGCGGGGGCAGAGAGAAGGGGCTGAAGCAGATTATCGCGGGCATCGGGGAAGGCCTGCCGGGCTGGCCGGATACTGTGCAGCTGCTGCTCGAGAATACAGCCGGCAGCGGCACCGCCTTAGGCGCCGATTATGCCGACCTGGGGCAGGTTATAAAAGCCTTCCCGGCGGGCAAACTCGGGGTCTGCATCGATACGGCGCACAGCTGGGCAGCCGGGTACGATTTCGGCAGCGCGGGCGGGGTAAAGCAGAGCCTGGAGGAGCTGGACCGGGCGGTTGGCCTGGAGCACTTAAAAGTGATTCATGCCAACGACACCAGGGTTGCGTTGGGCTCGCGGGTTGACCGCCACGCCCACCTGGGCGGGGGCAGTATAGCGCTGGAGGGCTTTGCGGCGCTGGTCAACTACGGCTGGCCGGAGGACTTCCCCTTGATCCTCGAAACCCCGGATAACGGCACCGAGTGGGACAGGATCAACCTGGACAAGCTGGCCAGTCTCGTTGAAAGTTAAGGCTCAAGTTTGATAAGCTACCATTAGAGGCGGTTTCTTGCAACAACCCTGGTTTGATGGTATGTTTTGTTTAAGATCACAGCTTGCGGGGGTATTTTTATGAATAAAAGCAAAAGGATTTTAGCTGAAGCCCTTGAACTTTCTCCTATTGAACGAGCTACCCTGGTAGAAGAGCTGCTTTCCAGCTTTACATTTTCAGGAAGAAACAGCAATAATGCAATCTGGGCTAAAGAAGCAGAAGAGAGAATCGATGCCTTCGATTCAGGTATATTGGAATCTTCATCCCTAGAAGATGTTTTTCGGAAGCTAAACAGGAACAGTAAAAATGATCAGGGCTGAGTTCCTGAGTGTTGCAGAGGCTGAGTTTTTAGATGCAGTAGATTATTATAACGGGCAAAGTGAAGGGCTGGGGTTTGAATTTGTACTTGAGGTAAAAGAGACGATTCAGAGGATTGTTTTATACCCTCAAGCCTGGACTGCCCTGTCAAAACGCACCCGAAGGTGCAGGACAAAAAGGTTTCCTTACGCCCTTGTTTACCAGGTCCGTAAGGATTTTATTTTAATAGCGGCAGTGATGCACATGCGTAAAGACCCGCTAAGCTGGAAAAAGAGAGTGAAAAGCCTTTGATCTAAAATAGCTCGGAGTGATTGAGCGCGGGAGATCGCATGAAAGAGCTTTCTCCCTCCCCCTTCGAGGGGGGAGGGTAAGGGGTGGGGGTGCGTGGTTTGGCCAAAAAACCGGCAACGATCTACTGCTGCGGCGGCTGCGGTTATGAGACGCAAAAATGGCTGGGGCGCTGCCCCGGCTGCGGCGAATGGAACACCATGGCCGAGTTCAGGCCCGCCCCCGCTGCCAGGCGCAATACTGCCGGCGGGATTAACCGGATGGCAGCGGCAGCTGAAGCTGTAACGCTAAAAAGCGTGCCTTCGGTAAACGAAGAGCGCACCGTAACCGGGATCGGCGAGTTTGACCGGGTGCTGGGCGGAGGGCTAGTTGACGGCTCCGCGGTGCTGCTGGGCGGCGACCCGGGCATCGGCAAATCGACCCTGCTGCTGCAGGCGGCGGCCCGCCTGGCGGCCAGTAAAAAGGTTTTCTATGCCAGCGGGGAGGAGTCGCTGCGCCAGCTGAAGATGCGCGCCGACCGGGTAGGCGCGGCCGGTGAGCTGACAGTCACTGCTGTGACCGACCTCGAAACCCTGCTATCCCTGGCAGCGGAACTGGCCCCCGATGTGCTGGTGGTGGATTCGGTGCAGTCAATCTACCGCGCCGGGCTGGACAGCGTACCCGGCAGCGTCAGCCAGGTGCGCGAGGTAACCGGCGAGCTGGTGCGGATGGCGAAGGAGCAGAATGTTGCGGTCTTTTTAATCGGCCACGTCACCAAAGAAGGGGTGATGGCCGGGCCGCGCCTGCTGGAGCACATGGTGGACTGCGTGCTCTACCTGGAGGGCGACCGCTACCACAGCTTCCGGATCCTGCGCGGGGTGAAGAACCGTTTCGGCTCGACCAACGAGATCGGCGTCTTCATGATGGAAGCGGAAGGGATGGTTGAGGTGGCCAACCCGTCGCACCTCTTTATCACCCAGCGCCGCGAGCAGGCGCCGGGGGCGGTGATTACCGCCAGCATGGAGGGCACCCGGCCGCTTCTGGTCGAGATCCAGTCGCTGGTGGCGCCGAGCGCCTACCCGACCCCGCGGCGCACCACCACCGGGATCGACTCGAACCGGGTGGCGCTGGTGATGGCGGTGCTTGAAAAACATGCCGGCATCTCCTTTTTCGGCCTCGACACCTTTGTTAACGTGGTCGGCGGGGTGCGCCTCTTTGAAACGGCGGGCGACCTAGCCCTCGCTTTCAGCCTGGCCTCCGGCCTAAAGGGGATCTGCTTAAACGGCGATACGGTGGCGGTCGGCGAAGTGGGCCTGACCGGCGAAATCCGCCCGGTCAGCCGGATCAGCCAGAGGGCGGGCGAAGCGGTTAAGCTCGGGTTCAAAAGGTTTATCCTGCCCCAGGCCAACCTGGCGGAGCTGGAGAAAAGCGGCGGTAAATTAAAGGGCATCCGGCTGGTCGGGGTTGACAGCATTAAGGAAGCGATCGGGGTGGCGCTGCTCGGGTAGTATTTTACCCCCTCACCCCGCCCCTCTCCCCCCGGGGGAGAGGGTGTTGCTAACGCATAACCAACGGTGTCAGCACTGCCCCCTCTCCCCCCGGGGGAGAGGGAGTTGCTAACGCATAACCAACGGTGTCAGCACTGCCCCCCCTCCCGCCGGGGGAGAGGGTGTTGCTAACGCATAACCAACGGTGTCAGCACTGCCCCCCCCTCCCCCCGGGGGAGAGGGTGTTGCTAACGCATAACCAACGGTGTCAGCACTGCCCCCCCTCCCGCCAGGGGAGAGGGTGTTCAGGCGAGCGTTGAGGTGTACAAATCGACCTTCCCCCTCTCCCCCCGGGGGAGAGGGTGTTAAGAGAATTTTGCCAATGCCTCAGGCAGAATTGACGGAGGGAGAAATTGCCAATACCAACATTTAGCAGCAAAGTGAGTCGTATTGATTCGATGCCCGGGGAGAGATCTTTAATAAGGCTTCATTGAGCCAGCCTCACTATCAGATGGATGTGAAAATAAAAATATGCTTTTTCAGAATGGTGTTTATTTAATCAAGGTGTGAAGTTTTGCCAGAATATCAGACACTACGTTTTCAGGAATTTGTTCTATAAATTTTACCTCACGGGTTTGCCAGTCTAAACTTTTCACTTGATCTGATAACACCACCCCGGTTATTGTTAAATTTGATGGAAGTAATACTTCATACGGGTATCCTTTTGTTGCAGAAGTAATGGGGCAAAATATTGCGAGACCCACTGCTTGATTATATTTTTCAGGTGAGATACAGATTGCCGGACGCCTGCCGGACTGCTCATATCCTGGTTGAGGAGAAAAGCCTATCCAAACCAGGTCGCCTCTGCGGGGTATGTATTCTAAGCTGCCTACCATACTTCTTTGCCTCTTGGTTTACCGGTATCGTACTCGCAGTGCAAGTTATTTTCATTAACTTGTTCAATTAGTTCGTCCAGCTTATACTCGTATTTCATGCCAACCGGTTCTACACTAATCTTCCCATCAATAAGAGTAAGATTTACACTGCTGTTTTCTTCGATTTCTATTTCCCTCGCAAAAGCCTTCGGTATTCTTAAGGCCAAACTGTTTCCCCACTTTAATACCTTTACCATCATTGTGAACACCTCCGCATGTATCTACAATGATTATACTAAAGTTTTAATTAAAAGAAAAGAGGCAGTATAAAAACTGCCCCTCTTCATGATAGAAAGGTTTAAATCTAAAGCGCGCGGCGGTAGATCTGCTCGTAGGCCTCAACGGTCAGGTCGCGCGGGTTGCCGATGGTCTGCGGGTCGTTGAAGGCTTCCCGGGCCAGGCGCGGGACGTCCGACTCCTTAATGCCGAGCCCGCCCAGTTTCGGGATGCCGATATCTTCCGCCAGTTCGCGCACCGCTTCAACGGCAGCCATCGCCGCCTCGCGCTCGGTCATGCCGAAGGTCGGCACGCCTAAGGCCAGCGCCATGCGGGCATACTTGGCCGGCTCGCCCATCCAGTTGTACTCCATGACCGGCACCAGGGTTGACCCGACCGCGATGCCGTGATGGACCGGGAAGATGCCGCCCATGGTCTGGGTTATGGCGTGGACCGCCCCGGCGCTTTCAGCCCCGTAGGAGAGGCCGGCCAGCATGGCGCTCATCGCCATGTAGTAGCGCGCTTCCACATCCTGGCCGTAGGCTACGGCGCGGCGCAGGTATTTGCCGGCGTATTCGATGGCGAGCAGCGCCACGGCGTCGGTAGCCGGCTGGGCGTACGCGCAGGTGTAGCACTCCACGGCGTGGCAGAGGGCATCCATGCCGGTCCCGGCGGTTACTTCAGCCGGAAGCGACAGGTGCAGCAGCGGGTCAACCAGGGCCAGGTGCGCCGCAATCAGGGGGCCGCCGACGTTAAACTTGTACTGGCGCGCCGGGTCGGTGATCACCGCCCAGAGGGTTACTTCGCTGCCGGTGCCGGCGGTGGTCGGGATGCAGGCCAGCGGCGGGATGCGCCTGCTCAGCTCTTTTTTACCTTCCGCGCACTCGTATTCCAAAACCGGCTCGCCGTGGGCAATTTCCACCCCGATCGCCTTGGCGCAGTCCATCGCGCTGCCGCCGCCCAGGGCGATCAGGCCGTCGCAGCCGTTTTTTTGGTACATTTCGGTCCCGGCGGCGACGGTGGCCAGCGGCGGGTTGAAAACTACCTGGTCGTAGAGGACGAAGCCGGCCGAGGCGTCTTTCAGGGGCTTTGTTACCCGGTCGAGCAGGCCGGCCCCGACCACGCCCTGGTCGGTGACGATCAGCGGCTTTTTAACCCCCAGCAGCTCAAGTTCCGCCGGCAGGTGGCTGACGGCGCCCAGGGCGTGTTTCATAACGGTCGGCACTTCAAAGTAGTGCAGTTTTTGCAGGTCTTTCATTTAAGTGTTCCTCCTTATATAAATAGTTGATTCTTGTTGAAAATTACCCCTCACCCTGGCCCTCTCCCTCAAGGGGAGAGGGGACTTTTTTCATCAGCTGGTAAAATCACAGCTTCTTTAGTGTCAAACCTTCAGTAACTATTCTCATCTATGTCTGCCAGATAAAACATTGCTTAATATAATTTTACTTTGTAATTTCAATCAGCTTCGACAGTTTCTCCAGGCCGAGTTGGTTCAGCTTTTCGGCAGTCGGGCGGCCTTCCGGGTTCCAGCCGCGGGCGGCGTAGTATTCGTCGAGCATCAGGCTCAGGTCGCCCGGCGCGATGAGCGCCCCGGCATAGGGGCCTGCGGGCAGCGGCTCGCCGGTAAAGCGTTTCGGCAATGTATCATCAGCCCTGGTAAAGCCCTCGCGCAGGTTGAACAGCCGTACCTGGTTCCAGACGCGCTCGCCGAGCAGCATCAGCTTTTCGGCGCTATATTCTTCGCCCACCGCCGTTTCCAGCAGGCGGGCGTAGGTGGTATCTTTTACCCCGTACTGGCCGAAATCGCACTTGACCAGGGTGTCGAGGGCGGCAAGGTAATTCTGCAGGCGGGCCACGATCCTGCCTTTGCCGTCAATGCCGAGCCGGTCGACCGGCTTGCCTTCCCATTCGCCGCCGCATTCGTAAAGTATCGGGAAGGCGCGCTGGTGGCAACCGCCGCGGTCGGCAGTAGCCAAAGCCAGCCCCATGCCGGGCACGCTGCGCGGGCCCCAGGCGGGGCTCTCCAGCCCTTTTACATGAACGGCGAAATCGGCGGCGCCGCCGCCCAGGCCGGCCGCGGCTGCTTTTACCCCGCGCGCCAGCAGGTCGCCCAAACCGCTGCGCGAGGCGATTGCTTCAAGCAGGTAGTCAACCGAGCCGGCATCGCCAAACTTTAGTTCAACGCCGCCGGTATCCGCAGCCGTGATCAGCCCTTTTTGGTAGGCTTCGATCGCAAACCCGGCCACCCCCCCGGCTGACATGCCGTCCAGGCCAAGGGCGTCGCATTTTTTAACCAGGTACGCCACCTCGCGGACATTGCCGATGCCCAGGTTGCTGCCAACCATCGCGGCAGTTTCGTATTCGACGATGTCAGACACCATCTGCTTGTGGCGGCCGGTTTTGATCAGCCCCACTTTGCCGCAGGCGATGGGGCAGCCGGCACAGGCCACATTGCGCAGCCAGAAATGCCTGCGCTGCGATTCGGCGTTCAGGCCGGAAGCGCCCTCAAACCGGCCGTTACTGTAGTTGCAGGTTGGCAGCAGCTGCTCGTCGTTGGAAAAGTCGATCGATCCTGCGGTGCCGTCAACTGTAAACGAGCGAATCGTTTCGTCTTCTGCCAGTTCGCGGTATGCCTGGTCGACGGCTGCGGCAAAACCGGCCGGATCCGCAGGGACCACCGTTTTGCTGCCGCGCAGGGCCACCGCTTTCAAATTTTTTGAACCCATTACCGCGCCGGTGCCTGCCCGCCCGGCATGGCGGTTATACTCGCAGTTGATCAGGGCAAAGGAAACCAGTTTCTCCCCGGCAGGCCCGATGCAGGCGGTTTTTACAGTAACGTCGCCGAGATCGGCGCGGATTGCCTCAACCGCGGCGAAGGTGCTGAGGCCCCAGATGCCTGCGGCCGGTTTAAACTCAACCCTGCCGTCGCTGATGTACAGGTAGGACGGCTCTTTCGCTTTACCGGTGATGATCAGCCCGTCGTAACCGCAGTAGCGGATCTCCTGCGCAAAATGGCCGCCGAAGTAGGAGTCGGCAAAGGCTCCGGTCAGCGGGGATTTGGTAACCACGCAGCCCCTGAAAGCCGGGGCCAGGGTGCCGGTAACCGGGCCCGGCATAAACATCAGGATGTTTTGCGCGGACAGGGGATCGCAGCCGGGCGGCAGGAGGTCATAGAGGATTTTTGCCCCGAAACCTTTGCCGCCGACAAAGTATTTCGCCAGTTCCGGGTTTAGGTCCAGCTCGCGGCTCGTGCCGCCGCTTAAATCGACATATAACAGTTTACCCGTGTAGGCGCTCAACTGACCACCGCCCCCTTCTTTTCGACCAGTTTAAGGGCCCCGGGAGCGCAGTATTTTACGCAGAGTGGCTCCCCCCCGCAGAGGTCGCATTTATCGGCCCGGCGGTTCCCGTCAAGCCGGATCATCCGGTCGGGGCAGGCGTCTACACAGCTGCCGCAGCCGGTGCAGGTATCCTTGTCGACCAGCACAACGCCGGTTTCTGCAGGCCTGCTGATTGCCCCGAAGGGGCAGGAGTTCAGGCAGTAGGGGTTTTCGCACTGCAGGCAGACGACCTGCCGGTTTACCAGGTTTTCCCTTTCGCTTGATACGATCATGCGGGCCAGCCGCGGGTTGTAGCCGCCGGCTGCCCTGTTCGAACAGGCAAGAAGGCAGGAGCCGCAGCCGGTGCATAAATCAAACTCGCTTCTTATGTAGTACATCGGCATACCTCGTTTCTGATATTGTTACAGTTCATCTACGTCTTTGTACCATTTGACTTTGTCGCCGATTTTACTGCGCATTTTCCAGGCCAGCGATTTCGGCTCCCTGTCCGCGGATGTCAGTATTTCTGCCGCCCGTCCGGCGATCAGCTGTTTTTCCGCCGCGCCAAAGAGGCCGCTTTTGGTGTTCAGGGCAAGCAGCTTTTCCACGTTGCCGGTTACCGTGCGCCAGAAGCCCCACTCTGCGGCCAGCACGCCGGCAATAATCGGCGCGTTTATTGTTTCATGGTCGCTCTCCCCCACCGGGTGCTCTGCCAGCAGCATCATCGTGTCGACCAGGTCTTTTTCGTTGATTTCCACGATCTGCATCTTTTCCAGGAACAGCTCAGCCAGCGGGATGGTCAGTCCGTCAACGGCCAGGCGGTCACGCAGCGGCAGGACATGGCAGAAATCGAGCTTGTCGAAAAAGATGTCCGAGTGCATCCCCGTTTCCGGGTTATCGAAGACCAGCCGGTCGCTGCCGTACAGGGTGGTGATCATCTCGTCGTCCCGGTAGCCCAGCTCGCGGTAAGTTTCGATGATCTGTTTCTGGTGCTCGCTGCGGGCCACAAAATCGGTGTCGGTAAAAATCCGGCCCCATTTTTTATGGATGTGCCGGTATTCGGAACAATGCAGGTGAAAGGCCAGGGCGCCGATCAGCCGCAGCGGGGCCCCTTTGGCTTCTGCGCCGGCGATGATTTTTTTCGCTTCATCTATAAATTCACCGGCATCTTTACCAGTATAAATATCCACAGAACTCTTCCTCCTTCCAGCACATCCGCCGCAAACCGCCCCCCTCCCGGCGCCCTTCAGCGGAAGCGGGGCTGCGGGGCGGCACTAAGCCCGCGCGCGTTAATGCCGGGCTGCAGCATTATTGCTCAGCCCGAGGTCAGGATGTACTTGGTGACCCCTTTCTTGTCCATCTCGATAATAGCCCCGAGCAGCGTGCTCTGCTCGTACGAGCTGCCGGGGTTTACGACAAAAGTTTTTTTCATCCGCTTGATGCCGCGGCCTTCGTGGATATGCCCGGTCAGGGCCAGCGGAGGCTGGTGCTTTAAGATAGCGTCGCGCACGGCCGTGCTGCCGACCGGAATCAGCGAGCGGCCGGCGTACTTGGGCCTCAAGTTTTCGTCAAGCTCGGGCGCCTCGTCCAGGCCCGAACCAAAAGGCGGTGCATGCAGGTTAAAAACACAGCGGTCGATATCTTCCACCCCGGAGGCCATAGCTTCGATCTTGGCTGCGATCTCCTCCTCGCTGCATTCGCGGTGGGTGTCCCAGGGCGTGGGGTTGGACCAGCCGGTGCTGAGCATGTTGTAATGCCCGTCAAGGTCGAGGATTTTCCCCTCAGCCATGGTAATGCTTTTCGAGCTTTCCAAAACGGCGTCGATCTCAAACATATCATCGTTACCGGGGCATACAAAACACCTGATCCCGGTGCCGGCAAGCTTTTCGTCGGCGAATGCCACCCAGCGCCCGGCCATATCAAGGACATGCTTGACAAATATCTTTTCTACTTTTTCCTGGTCGGCGTTCAGCTCTTCAAATTCATCATCGGTCAAATCAAGGGGGTAGTAACCGCGGTCGGAAATGTTTTTCATCATCCGGGCTTTGCCTTCATCGTCGAGCAGCATTTCTTCCTCGAGAAAATTAACCTTATACATCCCCTTGCTGTCGCGGATAAAAGGCACCAGGGCTTTGCCGGTCATATCGCCGCCTAAAACCAGGATATCGGCATTGTAAAATTTACCGGCGTTAATAAATTTCTTCCAGCAAATCTCCGAACCGTGAACGTCGGTTGCAAAGAAGATTGTGGTCATCGATCAGCCTCCTTTCTATTTTAGTTTTCTTACTTCAAAATAGGGGTTTGGAGGCAAGGTCAGTCGATCTAAAAACCTCACCCCCACCCCGCCCCTC
>CAYMDO010000034.1:0-21757 GCA_964389365.1 uncultured Syntrophomonadaceae bacterium | reverse complement strand
CTACATATAGTAGTATCTTTATTTATTTTTTTCCCCTGATATATATACTATCAGGGGGCTATACTAACAGAGAATTCCGAAATAGGTAAGCGAGAAAGCAATGACAAAGAGCATGAACAAAATAGCAACGGTAGGGCTGGCCTCCCGGGATTGCTCTTCATGGTTTATTAAGGTTAAAACACGGTTCTTTATAGCTGCGCGATCCGCGGAGAAAGAGCTGTATAACCCTACCGGCCGGGGCTGATAGCTTGCCATCATTTTCCATACTTTCAGGAGGATTGCAGCTGCTTCTTCTTTTCCCAAACTGGTCAGTCGGGAAGCTTTGTGATCGCAGATTCTTTCAGTTTCGTAACTGATATTTTTAAGCAACATTGTGCTGACAGGGTTAAAAATGACCAAATCCTTAATTAGATTGATCAACCAGCTCTTGATATTATCCCTGCGCTGAACATGCACAAGTTCATGGCTGATAATAAAATCAAGCTCTTCCTCGGAAAGTGTGGACACCAGTAAGTGATTTAGAACAATAACAGGCTTAAACAGGCCGGCCGTGAACGCAACAAACCCCTGCCTGTCAGTGTAGACAAGTGCCGGTATCTTAATTTCCAATTCACCGGCACGTCGCTCAAGAATATCCGACAACCTGCCAGTCAGTAATGGCTGCGGGTAAACCGGAACGGCTGTTAATCTCTTTACCAGTAATGCAGCTGATACTGCTTTTAACATCCCGGCCAAAATGGCCACTGCGACCAATGGGCCGGTATATTTTAGGGCCATGTCAGAGATAATACAAATAATGTGCAAATACCCTGATGCAGCTCCAAATAGGAAATGGCTGCCATCACATTGCTTCAGGAAAATTGTATGGTAAGCCGCAAAACCGATAAACGGCATGATCAGCGCCAGTATGAAAAAAAGACGCCGCTGTCCGGGATCTTTTATGGAGAAAAACCGCAATCCGGCCTGAACAAGCGGATAGATAAGCAGATAACCGAATACCGTGTAAATTAAAAATGTGTGCAGCTCAGCCCAGATTGCTGTCATCATTTTTCTCCTTCACATCTTCAAGCATTTTTTCCAATTTTTCAATCGCTTCGAGATCCTTATTCCCAACCCGGCTGATGAATCTGGCCATCGCCGCATCGCTGAAATTCGAAAGCAGATCATCAACAATAATATTAACCAATTGTGCGGTAAAATCTTCCCTGGATAGGACCGGGTAAAAATAGAAAGCATTCCCCTCTTTGCGCCTGGTGAGCAACCCTTTCCCAGCAAGGCGCCCCATTATTGTCATTACAGTTGTATATGCAATCTCACGTGTACCGGCCAGCGTTTCAAAAACATCACGGACACTGACTTCTGCTTTTTTTAGCCAAATAATCTCCATAATGTCGCTTTCAAGGCTGCCAAGCACTTTTTCCAGCCCCTGCTTACTTGTCCGATAACCGCTGAAAACCTTTTTTATCAAGATCTTATTCCCTTATCCCTTCAAATGATAGTAGTATTATAGATTAACTTGCTACTACATGCAATAGTATTTTAAAATATTATATTAGCCGTGTAAGGCGGAAAGCTGTATCATATTTTATCTGGTAAAATAAATGTTCACAAAAATAAGTAAATTTTCCATACACCTGGCAGCGAATCGCCTAGAGATAAGACACTGGTCAAAAGCCGGATTCAACTAACCGGACGTTCCACCAGGCCTGCGGGTCATTCAGTTTCAAGCCATTTGCAGCAAAGCGGCTGAAGGGGCAGACTACCTGACAAATACCGCAATCAGTTCCGTTATTGGCCCAATATTTTAAGCAAGCCCACCCATTGACCGGCCACCTTTTAATTCCTTTGTTGTTTGAAGCACAAACAGTTTTATAGGTGGGGTTACTTTCAAATGAAATAGCCCGGGAAGGGCAGTTGTCTGCACAGATAGTGCAGTTTCGGCAAATCTCAGCTGCACCAAAAGATATCGGGCGATCTGCTTCTAACGGTAAGTCAGTCAGTACCTTGCAGACGCGCACCAGTGAGCCGTACTCGGGATTTATTAATAACCCATGCCGGCCAGGCTCACCCAATCCCGCATCAACAGCCAGGGGTATACTAATACTGGTGTCGTTTCCCATGGGTACAGCGCTGTACCCGAGCCCTCTGATAAAACCCGCTAATTTAGAGGCTGTTTCAGCCATCTTTGAATACCCAAGGCCGGCTGCAACGCCAGCCAGAGCTGAAGGGCTAAAACGTGCTAACTCCGGATCCTGGGTAACCAGTATCACTACTACACGGTTTAAGCTTGAAGGAATAAACTTGCCTGTTGAATCAATTTTCGGGAACTCCGCATGCTGTGATAGCACTATCGGCATTCCATAACGATCATGCGAGTATAACCACAATTCATTCAAACAGGCAACTCCAACCGCAGCAGCACCAAAATAACGCGCTGCCCGCTTCATTATTGCGCTGTTCTGTGCAGCTGTTCCCTTCCACTTGCAACCCCGGTCAGCCAAACTTTTTTCAATTGGCTTGCGGGTTTCGGAAGTATCGCCCCAATCCATCAAGGGAGATTCGTTGTAAGGTTGATAGGACCGCCAGGATGCTTCATTGAGCGCATAATCAAGCTGGGTATAGCCGGAAGCACTTTTAAGCATTTTCTCGGCGGCAGCTGAAGCCATTCGGTCACGCCAGCTTTGACCGCTCATCATATCATTGGTAAAACTCGAACTGTAAAAAGCCGCTTCTCTTTCATCAAACCTGGCCAGGTTATTTCCAATACCAAATGGCGGCTTGCGGTAGGCAGGTTGTTCGGCATATTTTATCTCAAAATCCAGTTTTAGTGAAAAGCGGTCATTCTCCAACCAAACATCTCCCCAATATATGGCATTTTTATTGCTTCATCTATGGTTCAGAACTGTGAGCTGAATAAAACGGGGCAAATTATCACTTAAGGCTTTAGCAAATCAGCTGCCGGGCAGGTACAGCTGTTTTGCATGAGCCAATGATCATACCCCGTCAGTTTCTCAGGTGAAGAATATATCGCTATCCTGATTATCTCTCTTCTTTAAAGTATGCAATGGTCGGCACAATGGCCATTAGGAGCGCAGCAACAATAAATATCCACACATAATCTAAAACAAAATCAGAAAGGTATGCCCCAAATACCATACCGAAAAGAATACTGCTCCATTTGATTAAGCCAATTTCTATAGTAGTATACTTTTTGTCTTTAAAAAATTCCATCTTCAATACACCTCTTCTTATGAGTTTGAGGTCTGGTCTAAGAGTAACCGACCATATATTTATGAATGTCTTTATCTTAAAGTACAACCAGAACACCGATTACGGGTAACACAATCTAACCGGGTTTTTTCGTCTTATTCCTGCTTCTCCGAATAAGTTATCCCCTCCTGCGCGATTCATATTTTTATAGCTCTATATAGTAGGAACAACTCAAAATCTGCATCTTAACCTACTATTTCAGGTATATCCTGAATTGTCATTTTATAAGATATTCGTACAATTAGTATAACACTTGACATCTGCACTAACAAGGTTAATATTTCAGATATATGTTAGATTGCTCAAGTGATTTTTAAGCGTCAATTACTAAATCCTGTACATAATCATTTAGCCGAATCTGATGCAGAACGGCGCTATTTTAGCAAACAGGAATTACCGACAGGGTATATCCAGGCAGAAAACCCTGATCAAATTTGCCATGCTAAACAGATAGTAATAAGAGGTGGAAAAATGAACCGTATAAACCGCCCCCATGTAGCTGCAAGAACTTCAACCTGAAAACCAGATAAATATAATTGACAGGGAACTTTTTCTCCGCCATATAAATCTTTCTTAACAGAACTGGTCGCCAATTAATTGATTGGTTCAACCAAGGATATTATAAGGGGGTTTTTCGATGAGTTATATAAAAATGCTTACAGCTGCTGCCTTGGCCATGCTGATTGTTATTGCGGTCAGCGGTTGCGGCACCCAAACCAACGTTGTGACCAATGAGATGGTGCAGGTTATACAAACTTATGGTGAAGCTGAGATAAAAGCTGACCCTAACCTGGCCCGTATCGGCATTACCATAGAAACCCGTGGGGGCGAAGCGGAAACGGCAGTTACGGAAAACGCCCGCCTGGCTAATGCGGTTGTTGAGGCGCTGAAAAAATTTGGACTGGCGGAAGAAGATATCAGAACCGGTTCATATAATCTTTACAGCTACCGCGAGTGGCATGAAGAGCTTCCGGAAAAAGAGCAACTAATCACTTACCAGGTGAACAACGAGATAGTAGTTACAACTACCAGGCTGGAAGAAGTAGGTGAAATAATCGACAGGGCGGTGAAGGCTGGGGCCAATAACATTAATTATATCAACTTTGAGCTGGAAAACCCGCTGGAGTTACAGATGCAGGCATTAAAACTGGCCACCGAGCAAGCGGCCAACAAAGCTGAAGCTATAGCTGACAGTGCTGGCAAGAAGATAAGTGGCTTATACCGCATCAGGGAGGAAAGAACAGATTATATGCCCTATATTTTTAAACAGGAAGATGCGGCAGACATGGGCATGGGGGCAGCAACGCCGGTTATGCCAGACAAGGTTGCGGTGCGTGCCGTGGTGACGGCAGAGTTTGCTTTCTAGACAGTTGAACGTTTTGTTTATCTGATATATTTTTATGCCACAGCTGAAAAAGGCTGTGGCTTTTTCTATTTATATACCTGTAATTACCACCTAGACGCCCAGGCCTTACTCTCCTTTTATTTTTTACAGACATTTCAGGGCATAACCGGAGATTCCCTCATGAAATAAATAATTGTAAATTTTACAGATAATTTGAACTGCTGATCGTATAAGCTATTTTTTGGGATCGATTCCAAAGGAATTACTTTGTGCTTTGCAGAATATATGATGATCGTAAAAATAGCATAAAAGAGGAGGATAACCGTGGGAAAAGCCTCTCGAGGGAATAACGTTACCGGATCGGTACCTTTTAAAGTAAAAGTGGGTTACGGTATTGGTGATATTGGCAGTAATTTCTTTATTGTAGTGACCGGTTTCTTTTTGCTCTATTTCATGACTGATATTGTCGGAGTAGAGCCTGCGCTGGCAGGCCTGATACTGCTTTTCCCCAAGCTCTGGGATGTGATTTCCGATCCGATCATGGGTGTAATTTCTGATCGGACCAGCTCGCGCTGGGGACGGCGCCGGCCGTATCTGCTGTTTGGCGCGGTGCCTTTTGGCCTGGCTTTTTTCCTAATGTTTATTGCCCCCAGCTATCTATCAGAGATGGCGCGGGCCGTGCATGTGGGTTTGATGTTTGCCCTGGGCTGCACAGCTTTTACTGCTGTTAACGTACCTTATTCGAGCATGGTGGCAGAGATGTCCGACAATTACAACGAACGTATATCGATCGCCTCGTTTCGAATGATTTTTGCTTGCATTGGCGTACTGCTCGCCGGAGCGCTGGCAATGCCCCTGGTAAACATGGGTGGTGAAGGGGCAGCCGGTTTTCGCTTTATGGGTTTAGTCCTTGGCGGCGCTATTACCCTGATTACCCTGCTTTGCTTTTGGTTCACCGCACAAGCAAGGTCACTGCCGCGCACCGAACTGATTCCGCCGTTCAAGGAACAGTTAAAGATTGCCATAAAGAATACTCCCTTCTTAATGCTGATGGGCGCTTATGCAATGCAGTCAGTAGCGATTGGGATCCTGATGGCCGGACTGATTTACTTTATCATTCATGTAATGAAACTGCCGGAAGCGGCCATGTCTATTGTGCTGCCGATTCTTTTTATAACAGCCATCGTCTTTATCCCGCTGTGGGCAAAATTCGGCGCCCGGTCTGGCAAGATTAGGGCTTATCGGATTGGCCTGCTGATTATAATAGTTATGCTAGTAACGATGTTTTTCAGTTCCCCGGCACAGGCAATGATCTTCTATGGACAGGTTTTAATTTTAGGGATCGGTTTTTCCAGCTTTCAGCTTTTTCCCTTTTCCATGCTGCCAGATACTATTGAATACGACCAGATGAAATCGGGAATGCGGCGGGAAGGTATTTTTTCCGGGGTTTGGGCTTCGGGGCAGAAACTGGCATACTCCGTCGGCCCCGGTATAATCGGGTTTGCTCTTTCGGTATCGGGGTTTACCCGGGGTAATTCACAGCCTGACAGTGTGGAAGTGGGCATCCGCATTGTGTTTTGCCTGTTACCGGCATTACTGTTGCTGTTCAGCTATATCCCGTTTAATCGTTATGATCTGACCGAGGAACGGTTTACTGAGATCAAGCAGATCATTGCCGGTAAGCCTTAAATATTTGATACTACCGAAGGATTGTTATTGCGAATTTTATGGATCTATATATGCCCCTCCCCGATCAAAGGCGAGGGGCTTTCAGGTAGCCTCAGTCAGGGAGGTTGCTATCGGGCAAGACCGAGGATCGCTTTAGCTTCTTCGACAGTAGCCGGCTCCCTGCCTATTTCACGGGCTAAACGAACCGTACGCTCCACAAGCTGGGCATTGCTTTTTGCGGGCTCACTGCCTTTGTAGAAGAGAGTGTCTTCCAGGCCTGTACGGGCGTTGCCGCCCAACATAATAGCCATTAAAGTTGTGCGCAGGTGATGCCGCCCCACTGCGATAACCTGCCAGGTTGAGCCTTCGGGCAGGGCATCGATCATATTCAGCATCACTCGTGCACTAGCAGGTGCGCCGCCGCGAATCCCCAATACCAGGCTGATATGCACCGGCGGTTTTAAGGTACCTTTTTCAAGCATCTCTTTTACGTTTACTATGTGGCTAAAATCGTATATTTCTATTTCTACCCCGATATTCTGAACCCTGCAGCCCTGGATATATGCTTCGTTAAATGAAACAGGGTTATAAAAGGTTGTTGCCCCGTGAGAAGTTCTAAATTCAAAGGTACCGGCCTTAATTGTATGCATTTCCGCCTGGGGGTTAATTGTAAGCAGGTTATACCGTTCTTCAAGCGAAGGCATAACCATCCGGTTATTGCTATCCATTCGAATACCGATACCGTTGCCGATCTGCCTGATGATCGGGCATTTAGCGTCTATAAGGGTAAGGATATGGCTGTAGAGTTCCACATCGCCCGAACTCTGTTTATCTTTATCCCTGGCCTGAATATGAACGATGGCAGCACCGGCATTGTAACAGTCAAGGGCATCCTGGGCCTGCTGTTCCGGAGTAACCGGTAAAGCCGGGTTAGCCGACGGTTCGTGTATGCCCCCGGTTATTGCTGCAGTAATGATCACTTTTTCAGTTGACAATAAATCAGGTTTCATGAATAGCCTCCTTTTTTATCCTTAGAAAAGAAAATATATTAAATACCGAAACGGCAGGCTGTTGCAGTCAAGTCTGAATTACAAACTATTTAAATACTGATCCATAAATTGATAAACTATTACTTTTGTTTTCAGCAGATACGAGGCAGTGGAGAACCGGATAGCATTTTCAACCGCCTGGTCCCACCAATCCTGGTCCGCAGGTAAACATTTCCTGCGCCTTTAGAGACAACACCGATAATGGCACTCTCTTCTGCTCCTGAAACTGATTTAAGTTTATCCAAAATTGCTGTTCCTGCAATTTCCGGGGCAATAATAATCATTCTTCCTTCAGAAGCAAGATAGTAAGGATCGATACCTACCATACCGGATACGGCCGCTACCCCCGGCTTAATAGGAATAGACTGTTCATCCAAGTATATATCAACATGACCGCTCCCGGCAAGCTCAACCATAGTAGTAGCCAACCCACCCCTGGTCGGGTCGCGCATTACCCTAATATTGCCATAGAATTCCTTTAACTCCTCAAATATTGAAAACAGCGAAGCACAATCGCTAAGGGGAATGTTATCCTCCTTAAAACCGCTTCTTTCCGCAATAATGGCAGCACCATGATCACCTATACTGCCGCTTATGATCACTACATCTGAAGCTTCAATATTTTTCGGGTGGAAAAAAGTACCCGGATCAATTAAACCGATACCGGTAGTATTGATGAATAGGTTTTCCGGGTCACCGCTATTGATTACTTTTGTATCACCTGTTACAACCGGTACCTTTATGGCTGCCGCAGAAATTTCCATCGACTTGACGATCTTTTTCAACCGGCCGATATCCATCCCTTCGGGGAGGATAAAAGCTGCAGTCAGCCAAAGAGGCCGGGCACCGCATACAACCAGGTCATTGATTGTGCCACAGATAGCCAGCTTGCCGATATCGCCGCCCTTAAAAAAAAGCGGCGAGACTACAAACGAATCGGTTGTTACAGCAAGGTTTAAATCATATAACTTAAGCAAGGCTGCATCAGTGCCCTGATCAAGCCACTGATTACTAAAAGCCGGAAAAAAAATATCATCCAGCAACTGATGGGTCAATAAACCACCATCACCATGGCTTGATAAAATAATCTGCCCGGACTTCCTTTCGTTTTGCATGTTGTCCTCTCCTGTTACATATACTTATAATATGCACCACAGGCCCCTTCCGGCGTTATCATACACGGCCCTACCGGCATCGATGGGGTACATTGACTGCCAAAAAGCGGGCACTGTGCCGGTTTTATAAGGCCGGTGATTACTTCGCCGCATAAACATCCCGGATCAACAATGGATTCACTTACCTCCAGACCAAAGTAATTCCTTGCATCAAAATCAGTATATCCATTGCGCAGAGTCAACCCGCTTCCCGGAAGGCTTCCAAACCCTCTCCACAGAGTGCTCTCTTCCACAGTAAAACACCGCTCCATCAGGTCCTGGGCGACTTTATTGCCTTTTTCACTTACAACTTGTGTATAAGCATTCACAATTTCACTATTCTTATTTTTAATCAACTGCAATAATTTAATTAGTCCCTTCAGCAAGTCGATATCTTCGAAACCGGATACGACCGCCGGCATTTGATAATCGCTAATAAACTTAAAAGCATTCAGACCAAGGATTGCTGATACATGGCCGGGTAAAATAAGCCCATCCAGGCCAAGATTTGTATTATTTTTTAGCAGGACCTGCAGTGCGGGAGGAACTAACTTAAGCACAGGGTAGATCCAAAAATTTCTCAGATTATTTATTTTGGCATTAATAATAGTTGAAGCAATCAATGGCGCTGTAGTTTCAAAACCGATTGCAATAAATATTACTTTTGACTGCGGCATATTAGCTGCCGTATCAAGTGCATCAAGTGGTGAGTAGCATATTTGCACCTGGCAGCCCCGAGCTTTTTCTTTTTCCAGTGTAGTAAAAGTACCAGGAACCCTGAGCAGATCGCCAAAAGTAGCTATAGTTACATCCTGCAGGCCGGCTAGAGCAATTACCTGATCAAGATCTTTTTGGTGTGTAACACAAATCGGGCATCCTGGTCCGCTTCTTAAGTCAATATAATCGCTGACCATGTCTGTTATTCCAGAACGTGCATAAGCCACGGTATGGGTGCCGCAAACTTCCATAATTCTAATTTTTCGCCCGAGATCTATCGCCAGTTTTCGCCCATCTATTTGAATTTGCTCAAGTAAAAAGGCTGTTGCTGCCCGGTATTTGGCTTCTTGTTTTTCGAAAACCGTAATCATGCATCCTCTACCCCGATCATCTCCTGCAGTAAATTTAACCATTCTGCAGCATCTTCAGTATTAATTACTTCTATGGCGAAACCAGCATGAACCATTAAATAATCGCCAACTCGGGCATCCGGAACCAGGCGTAAACTGATCGTTCTGCTGACACCAAGGGTTTCAGCCCGACCCATTTGGTTTTTTTCTAACTCCAATAAACGCATTGGCACTCCCAGGCACATCTCTTTTCAACCTCCATAATGCTATTGCAGCCTGGCCTAAAGACAATCCCCCGTCGTTGGGCGGAATATCTTTGTGCAGCAGCATCGTAAGTTTTTCATCATTCAGCAGCTGAACTGTTTTTTGCAGCAGGTAAGGGTTTAGCCAACTCCCTCCCGAGAGGGCCACAAAGTCTAAGCCAGTACGGTTTGCTGTCTTTAAAACAGCCTCTTTTATAGCCAGAGCCAGGGTATCATGGAAACACCGGGCTATATGCTCTCTGCCTTTTCCATTTTTTAGATCATGCAAAAGAGCAGGAAACATTTGTAAAAAACTAATTTCATCTTCGGTAACTTCAAACGGATAGTGATCACCTCCGGCAGTTGGAATTTGCGAAGCCAAAAGCTCAGAAAGTTGTATTGCAGCCTGGCCGTCGTAAGTATTTACCATGCAGAGGCCGAGCATTGCGGCTACGGCATCGAAAAGGCGGCCGCAGCTTGATGAAAGAATAGTATTGATATTTTTTTCAAGCTGCCCTGCAACGATTTTCAGATCTTCTTCAAACAGGTTGCCAAATAGTTGATCAGCAGCAACCAAACCTTCGGCACCCATAGCCTTGATGAGAAAACTGACGGCAGTTCGCCATGGCGAACCTGCTGCTAGTTCACCACCGGGTAAGGGTATATAACTTTGATGATATTCCCTCTTATAGGATAAATAATCACCGGAAACGATTTCGAAACCCCATATTTTACCATCTTCACCGTAACCGGTACCGTCAAGGATCACCCCAATAGCCTTATTTTCAAAACCGTTTTCTGCAAGGCATGAAGCAAAATGGGCATGGTGATGGTAAATACCATAATAACGATCGGCTGGTATACTGCCGGCCAGCGATGAAATATTATATGCAGGGTGCATATCGAACCCCACAGCATCGATCCCGGTATTCAACAGTTTCATCATCCGATTCAAGCTTTCCAAGTATGCTGTTTCAGCTTCGAGAGTGTTAATTTCCCCATGGTGCTGACTGAGAAAAGCTTCGTTTCCTATGACCAAGCAAAAAGTGTTTTTCATCTCCGCTCCGGCACCAAGCACAGTTGTATCACAGGTGCTACCAATCATTAGCGGCAACGGTACAAAGCCTCTTGACCGTCGATGCATTTGCAAACTCCCGGTTTTCATGCTTACCAATGAATCGTCGCAGCGTTGGACTATGTGCCGGTTGTGCGTCAAATAGAAGTCTGCTATCCCTTGCAAACTTCTCACCGCTTCATCATTATCCTTAACCAGAGGTAAACCTCCGGCATTGGCGCTTGTAAATATCAATAGTTCTTGCGGCCCATGCATGATCATATGATGCAGCGGGGTATAAGGCAGCATAAAACCTAATGTTGCCAGGCCCGGGTTTATGTTGACTGGTAAAGAACAATCGTCAATTGCTGACAGCAGAACGATCGGGGCCTGGGGAGAAGTGAGCCAGGCCGCCTCAAACTTATTGACATGGCAATATTTTGATATTGTTGCCAGGTCACGGCCAAGCAAGGCAAAAGGTTTAGCCGGCCGGTTTTTTCTGATTCGCAATTCAGCAACTGCATTTTCATCTACAGCGCAGCAGAGGTGGAATCCCCCCAATCCCTTAACCGCAAAAATCTTGCCTGAGTCGATCTGATCAAAAAAATAACTGAGCCACTGCCCGCCGGTTTCTACCAGTTTGCCATTTTTATCCAGGATCTGGACCTGCGGCCCGCATGCTGGACAGGCAACCGGTTGAGCATGAAATCGCCTGTTTTCCGGATCATTATATTCCTCATCACAGGCCGGGCAACCAGTAAAGTGCTTCATTGCAGTTTTGCTGCGATCGTAAGGTGTTGTTTCGATGATTGTAAAACGGGGTCCGCAACTTGTGCAATTGGTAAAAGGGTAATGGTAATGCCTGTCAGCCGGGTCATAAAGCTCAGCAATACAGTCCCGGCACACTGCAATATCTGCCGGTATACCCAAACTATGATCGTCGCTGCACTTACTTAAGTTGATTGAAAAGTGATCATAGTGCCTTAAGCTAACACGCCTCTTTTCCATAGAGCTGATCCTGGCCATCTGCGGTTGCTGTTCCACGATCTGCCCCAAAAAAGCGTTGATATCTGTCTCAAAGCCTTCCACCCAGATTAAAACCGACCCATTTTCATTCCTTACCCAGCCATACAAATGGTGAGTAAGAGCCAGGCGGTATATGTATGGCCTGAAACCTACGCCCTGGACAACTCCCTTTACCCTGATTTCTAAGCCGGTTCGATCTTTGATTTGATCCGCTCGCTTAACCATTGCACCCATTCTTTCATCCCCACACCGTTTTCAGCCGATATTGTAAAAATCTTAAGATCGGGATTGATATGGTATAAATCCTCTTCTGCCCTGGCAACTGAAAAATTACAATGGGGCAAAAGATCAACCTTGGTGATCATAACGGCAGAAGCGCTTTTAAATACCAAGGGATACTTGCGTGGCTTATCATTGCCTTCAGTAACGCTGATCAGGGCAATTCTGAAATCTTCACCCAGATCAAATTCTGCAGGGCAAACCAGATTACCGATATTTTCCACAAATACAATATCCGACTGTACCAGATTCTCCTCAACCATCAAGTGGCCGATCTGACCGGCCTCCAGGTGACAAGCCCCTTCAGTGTTGATCTGAACAGCCCTTTCACACCAGGGCGCCAGTTTCTCGGTATCTTCCAGCGTATAAAGGTCGCCGACTATAACTGATACCCTGTAACAGGAGAAAGCTTGCAAAGTCTGTTGTAAAAAGGTGGTTTTCCCGCAACCAGGCGAACCCATAACGTTCACCATAAGTGTACCACTTTCCGCCAAAAGATTGCGATTTTCTTGTGCGTTACTTTTATTAGCCTGAAGTAAATCTTTGGCCAGGTAAACTCGCATAGCTACTCTCCTTCGTAAAAATCAATGTATACTGTTCTGCTTTCATCACTCGGATAATCAACCTTGCCGCACTCCGGGCATTGGTAAAAAGGAGGCTGTGGTTTGAATTCCAGCTTACATTCAGCACATCTTACCAGGTTCTCCCTAACTGTTAACTCAATCTGAGTTAATTCTAACATAGTTCCTTTAACTACATTTTCCAGTGCAAAAAAAAGGGCCCTGTGGTTGACAGGAGCCCACTCGCCAGCAACAACGTGTAACCGGGTAATTTTGTTGATACCTTTACAACGAGCATCATTTTCTACTGTCTCGATGATCGATTGGACTAATGCTATTTCATGCATTCTTTTATCAGTGCTTTAATTTCGTCTAAGATCATGGCTTCGATAGCAGGCAGCTTGCCCAGCAATGTTTCGCTTAAGCCTATTGCATTATCTAGATGCTCAATTTGAATACCCAAGATAGTAACATTGCACGGTGAAATTCCCGCTGCCTGTGCATATCGAAGCAATCCGCAAGGATCCGACTGGTGTGAGGAAAGTTGTTTTTCAGAATGGACGCTTTCCAAATCCTCCAGTGAGTATTTGAACACTTCCCCAGGCTTCGCTCCAACGTCCACGGCATCCAGAAAAAGAATGTTAGTATAATTATCAAGCAGGTAAAGCAATCCCAGCCCGATTGTTCCACCGTTAATCACATCTACATGGCGGTCTTCATTGAAGCTAGGCATTAGCCTCTCTGCAAGAACCGGCCCTATACCATCATCACCGCAAAGAAAATTTCCAATACCTAAAACTAAAAGGTCCTTTCTACTATTATCGCCAGTCAGGTTAATGTTCCTTTCTAATTGTTTGTTCATGGCAGGCCGCTTATAGTAAAAACGGCCTGCCGGTTCTTTAACAGCCGGGATTAAGTGATATAACTTTTTTCCCTTTGGGGTGAATAAGATGAATAGCACAAGCCAGGCATGGATTAAAAGAGCGAATAATCCGCACAAGGTTTAACGGGTTATCCGGATCGGGCACAGGCGCACCAATCAAAGCTTCTTCCATCGGTCCCCTTTGCCCTGCCAAGTCTCTGGGGGATGCATTCCAGGTCGTTGGAACTACCATCTGGTATCTCTTCACTTTTTTATCGTATATGGTGACATAATGACAGAGGGCCCCTCTTGGCGCTTCCTGTGCACCTTTTCCAACACCCTCGAATGGAGGATCCCAGTGGTCGGTATCGTGGATCTGCGCATCTCCGTCAGCACCATATACCCCGGTAGAGCCGATCTTCTTTACCAGCTCGTCAATCCATGCAGTAACAGCATCTACCATAACCAGTGTATCGACAGCCCTTGCAGCATGACGCATGACAACTCCGGGCTTCGTAACATTGAATTCTTTCATCAGATCCATAAAAGCGGGAGGCTGCATAACCAGCATCCGAGCAAGCGGTCCAACTTCCATCGGTTTTCCCTGGTACCGGGGAGCCGTTACAAAAGTATAACCCTTTTCTTTATCCAGGTATACCTCGGTTACTCTTTCAGCAGGCTGCCCGGGCCTGGGTTCATCTTTGTACCAAGCATAATCAACTTCTTCACGTATTTCGTCATGATCAACGGGCAGGACATTGTTAAAATCATTATTGATTACTACCCCACTAGGGTAAAGCAGGTCATTAACATCCTGGCTGAGTTGGTATCCTCCGAAACTTAAATAATGGCCTGCTGAAGCACCGACAGAAGCAAGCTCCAGCGGAGCCAGGGGACCCTTGGCCAGTAAAAGAGCATCAGGTATATAGGTGTTATTAATAAAGTCAATGATCTCATTAATAAGCCCCCTAAACTGCTCAACCTGCCCTAAAGTTGGGTATAAAGTAACCCCACCTACTACCATAGATGAGTGGTGCGGTTGTTTACCGGAAAATATGGCGGAAGCCTTTCTTCCTTTAGCTTGAATATCAAGCGCTTTCAGGTAGTTATAGACAAGCTGCGTAACTAATTCCGGATCGCGAACACAAAACTCATCCGGTTGATATGCAGGTAATACGGGGTGAAGATCGCCGGCATCGGCTAAAGCTTTAATTTTATCTTTTACGTCAAGTAATTCAGGAACACTGCCACCATAACTTAGAACAGCTGTTGGATCTATATAATCCAGGGCTGAGAGGTGATAAAAGTGTAACACACTGTCATGTAACCACAGGGCACCTGTCATAAGGTTGCGCAATAGACGGCCCATATCCGGAACTACAGCACCATGTGCTTCTTCAATGGCCCTACACGAGGACCAGCCGTGAACCCCACTTCAGACGCCACAGGCTCTTTCAACGACATAGGGCACATCGCGAGGATCTTTTCCTACTACTAATTGCTCTAATCCCCGAAACATGGAGCCTACCAGGCGAGCATCGCTGACGATACCTTTTTCAACTTCAACCTCAATTTTTAAGTGCCCTTCAATTCTTGTTACGGGATCAACAACAATTTTATTCGCCATGCTCATTTTCACCATCCTTATTCTTTTTCAGTAACTCAGCTACCTTGTGGGCTATAAAAGGAGCAGCCACAACTCCGGCCCCCACGACAGCCGATGCCGGATCAAAACCGCGAGCAGGCTGACTTACCGGTTCCAACTCCGGCCCGCCAACAGCTAAAGGTGAAACATAAAGTGGCGCAAGGTCTGCATAAAACTGGGGTTCTACACATCCTGCACAGGGAGAACCCGACCGGATACAAGAGTTAACCCCGTCGTTAAACCAATTCCGGTTGCAATCGGAGTGAGTAACAGGGCCTTTACAACCCTTTTTTAACAGGCACCAATCTATAGTTGAAGGATCATTCCAATTGGTTAAGAACTGGCCTTTCTCGAAGTAACCAACCCTGGGGCAGGAATCGTGAACAAAATGGTTGCCGAAATATGCCTGGGGCCGTTTAAGATCGTCAAGCGGAGGCAGTTCATTAAAGTTAAGGTAGTAAAGAAGAGTTCCGACCAGCCAGTTTGGATTAAACGGGCAACCCGGGATATTAACAACAGGTTTGTTGGTTACTATTTCCTCAACACTGACTGCTCCTGTTATTCCTGCCCGTGGAATACCGCCAAAGGCTGAACATGTACCTACTGCAACCACTGCATCTGCATTTTTGGAAGTCTTATGCAGCAATTCGTCAAAAGCCATACCTTCAACAACACAATAACGAGGATCAGCTGTAGGTATTGAACCCTCAACCAGTAAAATATGACCGCCTTCTTCAGTAGCCTCCATTAATGCTTCGGCACTTAAATGCCCTGCCGAATTCATAATTGTAGTATTAAATCGCATCGAAACCAGGTTTAATAGAATTTCAGCCGGGCCGGGGCTCATTGAAGACAACAATGAGCAGTTGCAACCGGTACAACCTTGTCCGTTGATCCAGATTATTGGTTTTTTACCAATTGCAGCTGTCGCTGCTTCTGCAAACCGGAAGCCAAAATAATAATCGAGACCAAATAAGGCTGCCGTAGCAGAGCAATACTTAATAAAATTTCGCCTTGTTAACCCCTTCAATTCCAGCATTTGAAACAGCTGATCATTATGACCGTTATTTCCAGTCATGGTCTTCCTCCTTCATAAATTATTATTTGCAATTAGATTTGCTAGTTCTTTATGACCTTTGCTTCCCCTTTATTGACCCACAATGCAAAAAGTAATGCTACAACCAGGATCGAGCGAAACGGCTTAAAGATTATTCCCCATAAGCTTGCAGCTTGCGGGACTTCCGGGTTTTCCGGCAAAGCATAATTTACTTTACTATTTTCCTGGCCCATCTCTAATACATAAACCATTGCCAATCCATCAAGTTCCCTAACCCCGTAAAGATCAGCTTTTGCTGAACCACTCTTTCTCAATTCTTCGGCCCTCGCGCCGGCGATTGAAACAATATCGCTTCTGGAACCAAAAGTTAAAGCACCGGGAAGGCAAGCCTGAACACATGCCGGTTCCAAACCTTGTTTCAATCTGTCTGAGCAAAAGGTACATTTACGGGCAACATTTCGAGCTCGGTCAAGGCTGATAACATTAAAAGTACAATTGGCTATGCAGTAGTTGCAGCCTATGCAGCGTTTAGGATTAATATCGACTGTTCCAATACCTGAATGTTCAATTGCTCCCACAGGGCAAACCTTCACACACGATGCATCCGTGCAGTGCATACAACTAAACCTGGTATGTAACCAACTCTCTTTTGTGCTCTTTCCATTCCCGTTAAATTGGTTAGAAACTACATCGAGCCAACGGTTTGAGCTGAATCGTGGACGGCCATCTTCAGCAGCATGAAATTTATTTACATCTAATGGTAGTTCGTTCCATTTGTTACAAGCAACCATGCATGCTCTACAACCAGTACACTTTGAAGTATCAATAAGCATGGATACATTATCGTCTGATCCCGCTTCAGCTAACGCTTTTGGAAAGGCTGAACCGCTTATAGATGCCACAGCAGCAATTGCTGATGCTGTTTTTAAAAAACTGCGGCGTGGAATTTCACTCACTCAAGTCACCCCCTGGAAAATAATAACTGCCATCATAATAAAAACTGAACAAACGCGTAACGACTAATCAGAATTACTGAACTTTTAAATCAGCCGTCCCTGGTTTTACTGCTGGCAGAAACCTCTTTTGTCCAACTTCACCAAACTTTGGTCTTTTTGTTTTACGATCAATAAGAGGCACGAAAAAGTTCATGATCAGGATAGAAAAAGCCATCCCTTCCGTCGGCGCCAGAGGCACCCGGAACAGCATTAACAGAACTCCGATCGCCACTCCAAAAATAACTTTGCCTTTAGGTGTAATAGGGCTGGTTACCCAGTCTGTTGCCATAAAAAAAGACCCAACCAATACACCACCGGCCAGAATATGGTATAGGGGGTTCTCACCCAATATTAAAGCCATTATTGCAACAGTGCCGATAATTGCTGCAGGAGTATGCCAGGTAATATGCTTTCGCATAATTAAGAAAACACCGCCAACCAACAATGCGAGCGCTGAAGTTTCACTTAATGAGCCTCCCGGGTAAGCAATAAACAGCTGACTTAGTG
Source organism: uncultured Syntrophomonadaceae bacterium (assembly GCA_964389365.1). GTDB lineage: Bacteria > Bacillota > Dethiobacteria > DTU022 > DTU022 > UBA993. Next base: position 3,977 of record CAYMDO010000034.1, on the reverse strand, counting down.
GAGGCAAATCAACGCCCTGGATTATCTGGGCAAGTGGCGTGCCCTGGGTAACGGCATCAAGTGGTCCAAAGTATGGGCGAAGTGGTGCAAAAACTTCAGCAACATAATAAAAAATCGGATAAACCATTATAACTGTTAGCCGCCCGAAAAGAGCCGGATTAAACCGGTTCCAACCGAGCCCTCCCATTAACTCCTTGGCAAAACCAACACCAATAAAAGTAGCCAATACAGCCGTCCACCAGGCAGTCGCCGGAGCAAATAACATGGCGACTAAAAGTCCTGTTACCAGAGCGCTACCATCATGAAGGGTCACTGGTTTGTTTAAAATCTTACGAAAAAGTATTTCTGTTAATGCTGCAGTTGCCAGACAAACAGCTATTAAAAAAACAGCATAGAAACCAAATAAAAGTATAGATACAAAAGTTACTGGCACCAGCGCAATAATAACATCGCGCATTGCATGCGGTACTGTTGCCGGCATCCTCAGGTGAGGTGATGAAGACACAGTCAACTTTAAATCATGTTCGCCCATTTACTGAATATCCCTCCCAATTGTGATTATCCCTGCGTGGAAAAACTACTTTTTAGTTACCTGGGTTGCGATTGCTTTTTTTGTTTCTCTAACAAATTGGACTATCGGACGGTTTGAAGGACATACGTAAACACAAATCCCACATTCGAAACAATCCATGGCACCCCACTCGGCTGCCAGTTCATGCCTGCCAGTTTCAGAATAAACCCCTATATAGTTTGGATAAAGAAACATCGGACAATGTTCAACACACTTGGTGCACCGCACACACGCCATGTAATCATTTTTTGTTATATACTCTGAAGAAAAAACAAGAATACCGCTGGTACCTTTGACGATAGGCACATCTAAACGGTTTTGAGCCCAGCCAGTCATCGGTCCCCCGACAACAACCTTGCTCACCGGGTGAGTCAACGAAGAAACCGGGCAGCTCACTTCGCTTGTATTTATATCATCGACAGCATAGGATGATCCTTTGATACCACCACATTGTTCGATTACATGCCCAATGGAAGAGCCGATTCGCACACGGTAATTGCCAGGGTTAGTTACAGCATCCCCGGAAACAGTCAGAACACGCTCATACAATGGCTTGTTGAAGCGGCAAGCTTCATAAACAGCAATTGCAGTTGCCACATTTTGCACTACTACCCCCACGTCGTAGGGTAGCTTGCCCGGCGGCACTTCGCGGTCCAAGGATGCCTTTATCAGCTGTTTTTCGGCACCCTGCGGGTATTTTACATCTAATACAACAATTTCCATGCTGATGTTGCCATTGATTACTGATTTTAATTTATCTATTCCATCCGGTTTATTTGCTTCAACTCCGAAAATTATTCTCGGAGCCCCGACTGCCCTGGCAATTAGCCTGGCCCCTTCTACCATTGCAGCAGCCTCTTCAACCAGCAGGCGGTGATCACAGGTCAGGAAAGGTTCACACTCACAAGCATTAATTACAACTGCATCGATGCTTGTAGGCGGGCTTAGCTTAACATGAGTCGGAAAAGCCGCACCCCCCATACCTACTATTCCAGCCGCTTTAACTGCTGCCTTAATCTCATCAACAGCCATTTTTTCAACATCACGTTCAACCCGTTCAGGTTCAACTTGGTTCGAAGCGACTTTAATAACAACACTCTCTATATCCGAACCCGTAAAATAAGGCCTTGGTTCGATGGCGGAAACAACGCCATCTGCACTGGCATGAATAAAAGCTGATACAAAAGCATCACTTTCCCCGATAGCCTGTCCGGCTCTTACGTTATCACCAACCTGAACTGCTGCGCGGCATGGCGCACCAGTATGTTGATGCAAGGGGATTACAACTTCATCAGGCAATGGCAAATTCTTGATTAACTTACTTTCGGATAGTTTTTTGTGATGTGGCAGAAATACCCCTCTGTCAAAAGTTTTTACTGTCAAATGACGCTCACTCCATTCCGGCACCAGCCAGTATTTATAGTGATTTAACATGCTTCAATTTATATTCTGGCAACATAACCTGAAACTTAAATACATATATTTCTCACTACTATTCCATTGTATCGTGAAATATATTCTATGAATTAATTTTCGTATTTCGTATTATAAACGAACTAATTATTAAATGCAATAAACGGGCTAAATTATTTAGTTGATATGGCCGGGGATCAGTTTTCGTTCGGTATAATCTTTCAATATAAAAAGCAACCTGTAAGTCCGTCTTACAACCCGGTACAACGTTGATATTCCGGTTAAATTGTTCCATTAAAAGATGTTGTAGGACAAATGGTAATATTGAATGGCAGTATTTGCCCTACCCTGTTGATTAGTTATACTAAATGTTTGAAAACCTGTGTTGAAAACAAGATTAGGCCCTCTGTTCGCAAGTAAAAAAGGCCCAACCGCACCGGTAACAAAGCCTATTATGCTGAGCATTTTCATTGCGATAAAGAAGAAGCTGTCTACATCTGCCCTCAAGGAGCTGCTTTAAAAATTTTAGGTCCCGGAAAAACAAAGAAAGCCTCATTGGTTACGATTATCGCAATAAAGAAGCCTGCCGGGGCTGTTTGGCAAGAGAGCTTTGCACAAAGAGCAAGATAGGAAGAAGCATTCATCGCGAGATCGCCCTGGACTTTTTAGCCAGGATTGATGTAAAAAGCAAAGCAGACTTTGCTAAGTACAGGCAAAGACAGATGATTTTTGAGCACTTCTTTTGTACGAGCAAACGCTGGCGGGATGGTTGCTATATCTTAACCAGCGGCCTAGGTCATGTTTCAACTGAAACGGCTCCGGCCTACACTGCGTCCAATTTAAAAAGGGTAATTAATATCCTCGGAGCCGAGGAAATGGTCAGACGACTAGAGGATAAAGGAAAACCGGTACTAGCATCAGCTCCGGTTTAGCCAAAGATTAGCCAGCTTATTTGAAAATAGATGTCGAGGGAAGGTTTCTGTGGCGGTTAATATCGTTACAGCCTTTATTTACCGCACCGTCTGCCGTCCCCCTGACACTTGTGGAAAGGCGGCTCCCGGACTGGGAACCGCCTTTTGTTCTGGAAGGATTGATGCGGGCACAGGCGCTGTTACTTAAGCGCCCGCGTGTTTTCAGGAAGTTCAGGCTCTCAGGCCGGCGATCACCGAAGCGATCGCTGTGAGCAGTTCGTTGGCCGCCGCCTGTTGGTCGGCGCTGAGCAGACTTAAACGGGCGTTAAGGGCAGCAACAGCTGCCGCGTAAGCCGTCTGAAGCTCGGCCAGGTTATAGCGCAGGCCGTCTGCCTTCAGAAGCCGCGACTCTATGGCCAGCAGGGCCGCCCTGGCAATGGCCAGCTCTACTTCTAATAGGGCAATTTCGGCGGGGCTTAAACCGGCCCGATTATTTGCCAGGTAAGCTTCAGCCGCCTGGTAGGCCCGGGTCGCTTCTTTCAGATCACTCCAGCTGCCGTAGGCTACGATCACAGGGGTGATCGCAGCGCCTGCCCGGCCGGTCATGGTGGTCAGGTTGCCGTCCGGTAAAGTGGGTAGTGGAATGTCGAAAGTGTAACCAACACCGCCGTTGTCACCGCCGTCCCCACTTTCATAAAGATACCAGATTGTGGGGTTAAGTTTACCCAGTTCCCAGAAGAGGCGCGGGAAGGGATAGGGGTCAGGTTCATGGCCACGTAGTTCAACAGGAACGTTTGTGACCGCGATCGTCCAGCCCAGGGTATATTGATGGAAAGCGACAGTTAGAATCTCGGCCAAGGGTATGCCGGTAGCACCGCCTTCATTGCTACCCCCACCAATGCCTAAAAAGTCATCGGGCCTATTGTCGGAGCTCCAGTAGCAGTTTTCGATCGTGCCCGCATTATACCCGACCAGGCCGCCGACATCACCAGTGCCGGTTACTTCGCCGGTGGCGTAGCAGTTTTCGATCGTGCCCTTATTATACCCGACCAGGCCGCCGACATCATTAGTGCCGGTTAGTT
>CAYMDO010000033.1:0-22240 GCA_964389365.1 uncultured Syntrophomonadaceae bacterium | reverse complement strand
TTCGGTTTTCAAAGAACGAAATGCTTAATGGCTGAAAATCAGCCTGAGCAGTTACCGTATTTTTAAGTATGCTGCGGCAAAGCTCAGTAAATCGCCCTGCTGCAACCTGCCAGTCGTAGCCATCCAGCAAATGGTCTGCAGCCTCTTTTGCCGCCTGTTGCGGCGCTGAGATCAATTGCCGTATTTTCGCCGCCCAAAGGGCAGGGTTACGTTCAGAAATCATATGAATATGGCTGCCGCTGCCCGGCATTGCGGCCAGCTCAGGGATCACCCCGACCTGACCCGCTATCAGCGGAGTATAACATGCCAGCGATTCGAGCGCCACCAGGCCAAAACTCTCATAATACGATGGTATCACGGTAACAGCAGCTGCATTATAATAGTAAGGCAGGTCCTCGTGGGCTACCCGGCCGGTAAAAATAACCCTGCCGTGAAGATCGAAACGATCAACCATATTGCGCAGCTGTTGTCCATGATCAGCAGCCTGGTCATCTCCCCCGACGATCACAACCTTAAAGGCAATTGCCGGATCGAGCACAGCTGCAGCAGCCAGCAGCAGGCCAAAACCTTTGACCGGTTCGAGGCGCCCTACGGAAAGAATAATTTTTTCTGCCTTAATGCCGATTGTTTCCCGAGCAGCAGAGTTATCAAGCGGCCGGAAGAGATATCGATCAAGGCCAACCGTGATAATCTTTACCCGTTCAGGATCCGGATGGTAGTAGTTTAAAATCCTGTCTCGTTCAGTCTGAGCTGCCACAACCAAAAGGTCGGCGCTCAAAGCCAACTCCCCTTCAGCGGTTAAGCGTTCCGCCGGTTCATATTCACCGGGGCAAAGTTCATTTTTTGCCCGCCCGAGCGTATGAAACATCAACAGGTGGGGCATGTGCCATTTGGCAAGCAGATGTTGGCCAACCAGGCCGGAGATCCAGTAATGGCTAAACAGGATATCATACTTTAAATTTTCCTGATGTCTGAAATCATCGATCATAGCGGACAGCGGACGTGTGTGTTGTGCCAATTCATATTTATTCAGCGGGCCAAGCCCGTCATAAATGGAAATAACCCTAACATTTGCTGTCATTTCTGTGACCCGGTTGCCCGGGCCGGCTGAAGCCCTGGTATAGATATCAACCAGATGCCCGGATGCCCCCAAGGCTCCTGAGATGCCGCGCAGATAGGTGCTCATTCCCCCAGCATCTTTTGCCCCCGGTGGGCCAAGCGGCGAGCTGTGGACGCTTAAGACCGCGATTTTTAGTTTTGCCATTATGCATGCTCTCCGTACCTGATACCGCAGTTAATATTTTTGCGCCTTACTGATCAGCGGGGCTGTTTTTCCAGGATGACTTTATAGATCGGCACAGTCTCTCCTCCGAGGCGGGCTTTATAGGTTTCGCGGCCTTTAAGAAAATCAAAAATGTGTTTGCCTCTTTCTATACTATCTTTAATACATAATATTTTAGCCATCAAACCGACGCTCAGCGATTGATATTCACTGTCGTATCCGCTGTTGTAAAGATATATCCGATCCATATAATCAAAGTAAAGTACGGCAGCCACCGAGCGGCTTTCAATCTCCAGGATGCCAAAGCGGACCAGCTCTATTTCTGCGGCTGCGGTGATCAGCCGGTAAAAAAATTTCTCCATCCCGGCGTTCAAAAAACCTTGTTTCTCCGGATTCTGGAGAAACAAATCCAGGAAAAATGGTATATAGCCGATTACTTCATTTTTTTCTGCCAGGCGCCTGTAACGAAAACCGTGCGTTTCTGTTTCCAGTTTCCGTAGTTTGCGCCTCACCTCATGGCGCTGTTTTTTTTGCAGGCCGGCAAGGTATAATTCCCAGCTGCCTGCAAGTTGAACCTCAGATGAGGTATTTTCTTCCTCAAAAAATCCTCTCCAGCCCTCAATCTGTTTATCCGCAAAAAAGCTGCCAAAGATCGCAGCTTCAGGACGCTGGCAGAATAGCTCCATGTTAGTAATTCCGCGCTGCTCCAGGGCCCCGAAAAGGGTTCTGAAGAAATTTCTTTCTTCGCCCGGCGTGACAATAAAATCAAGATAGTCGCAAACATCAGGGCTGCCCAGTAATGAAACGGAACTATCTTTACGCTTTAAAGGCGCGATGCCAACCGGCACTCCTTCTTTCCAAACCGAAAACAGCAACGGCTCGTAATCTTTCCCGAATTGCCCCCACCATGATTCCAGCCAAAAAGGTAAAATGAAAACCGACGGCCACAGCAGGTGCGGATACCGGGCAAGATCAAACTTTTCAAACAGTGAAAAACCATCTTCCCTGAACTCATAAACTTTCCGGGACAAAAAAATACTTCCTTTCCGCACCGCATTTTCCGGCGAGCCATCCGAATACCAATCTTGAAAGGATGCTTAATTTAAAAAAGAGTTATTTGAGATAGATTGCTAGATGAATCACCCCGCGAAATGCGTGGCCGGACCATTGACCGCCTTCAATGTTCTTCACCTTCCTCTCGCTTCATTCTAACAGCCGCATTTGTTGCTGGCAACAGCGTCAGCGGGCGCGCTAAACCAGTTGTAAAGCATTTATAAGCATCTTCAGGTATAATTGAATTATCAAAAATAAATCCGGGAGGTCCCAATATATGAATCTTTACCTTGATTCAGCCAATGTTGATGAAATCAGAGAAGCTGTTAAGTGGGGCGTGATCTGCGGGGTTACAACCAACCCATCGCTTGCCGCCCGTGAAGACAAAGAATTTGCCAAGATCCTGCCCTCTATCTGCGAGCTGGTTAACGGCCCGGTCAGTGCAGAAGTAATCTCGCTAAACTACGAGGGGATCGTCAGTGAAGCCCGCAAGCTGTCTGCCGTACACCAGAATGTTGTTGTAAAAATTCCAATTACCCCGGAAGGGATGCAGGCGGTGAAAACACTGGCCCCGGAAGGGATAAAAATTAACGTTACCCTGGTTTTTTCCGTCAACCAGGCATTGCTGGCCGCCAAAGCCGGGGCCGCTTATATCAGCCCCTTTATCGGCCGGCTTGATGATATTGGATACCGTGGCATCGACCTGGTAAGCGACCTGGTTGATGTTATTCACCTGCATGACCTGAAATCCGAGGTAATAGCTGCCAGCATCCGCCACCCTGAACATGTTGCCGCAGCGGCTTTGGCCGGCGCTCATATTGCTACCATACCCTTTACGGTTTTGAAACAGATGTTCAAGCACCCTCTTACCGACGCCGGAATTGAGCGCTTTTTAGACGATTGGAATAAAGCTGTGGCCGCGCGCAGGAAGTAAATAAACCTTCTGCAAGGTAGGGGTTAAGTAAAAGACCATGAAAACAGTCTGCAGGCCGGTTTTATTTTACCCGGTATTATCAGTGGTGGCAGTAATTATCTCTTTCCTCCTGATCAATTTGACTAAACCGTTGCCGGCAGCGGGCCCCGGGGATCAGGTTAAATATTTAAAACCATATTTTATTAAGGACACCACCGAAACCCAAATATATTTCTACCCGGAGAATCCGTTTCCCGGTGATTTTTTAGTAATTGAAGCAGTACCGGTTAATATTGACAAGGCGGTGGCGATCGATTCCGGTTTTCAGGGAACTGTATCCTGTTACTACCATATAGGCGAGAGCCTGTTTGCAGTAACCGGAATCAGTTCCGATACCGAGCCGGGCATTTACAGGGTGAGCATTTTATTGGAAGAAACCGGTAGCAAAGCTGTTTTAGCCTTTGGTGATCTGGAAATCGGCTCCAAAGACTTTCAGGTTTCCCGTTTCAGGGTGCCTCCCACGGCAACTGCCGGCTGGTCGGCGGAGCGCCTGGCCGAAGACCGTGAAAAAATGCGCATGGCCCGCGAAACAACAGAGCCTCACCCGCTATGGATGCAGGGTTTCTTAGCGCCTCTCGAAGGCAAAATCTCCTCTGAATATGCCGCTATCCGCTACATCAACGACAGCCCGCCCCGCCGCCACAATGGTATTGATATTGCCGCTGATGAAGGCCTGCCCGTAGTGGCCACCAATCGCGGCATTGTCAGACTGGCCGAATTTTTACTTTCCGGCGGCAACACAGTGATCATCGATCACGGCCTCAATTTTTCCAGCACCTATATGCATCTTGAAACAATTACAGTACAACCGGGGGATTCAGTTGATCGCGGCGAGCAGATCGGCACAGTTGGAATGACCGGCTATGCCAATGGGCCGCATTTGCACTGGGAGGTTAATGCCGGGCAAGCTCCGGTTAACCCAATGCAGCTGCTTGAGAACGATCTGCTCTGGATCCCCCCGGCTTACGTTAAAAAAATGCTCAGGTAAAACTTCCGCAGGAATGTTTTGCACCCCCGAGCCCCCTGCCCGGCTAATTTTATTCACATGGCGCCAGGCCTGTGGTTGAAATCCTTCTGCCGGCAATAAATCAATGGAATCCGGTATCCTGCAGACAGAGGAGATCTTCAGCCTTTTCTGTGATAAAATAATTTCCAGATTATATAGCCGGGGGTGAACCGAGATGTTGTCAAAAAAAGCTTTGGCGATCAGTCCTTCGCCGACTATGGCCATCGACAGCAAGGCAAAAGAGATGCAAGGCCAGGGTATTGATGTAATCGGTTTTGGAGCCGGTGAACCCGATTTTGATACGCCTGCCCTGATTCGCGAAGAAGCGATTAAAGCGATCAACACAGGCCACACCCGCTATACCCCGGCTGCCGGAACGCTTGAATTAAGGGAAGCGATATGCGGCAAGCTGCTGGCCGACAACGGCCTGGCCTATCAACCATCGCAGGTAGTAGTAAGCAACGGGGCAAAACACTCGATCAACAACGTATTGGCTGCCCTGCTGAACCCAGGGGATGAAGTGCTGATTCCCGCCCCTTTCTGGGTCAGCTACCCCGAAATGGTCCGCCTGAACGACGGCGTGCCGGTGGTGGTAGAAACCGAACTGGCGAATAACCTGAAAGCAACGGTCAGTGATCTGCAAAGAGCTCTGTCCCCGAAAAGTAAAGTCCTTATACTAAACAGCCCATCCAACCCGACCGGCCAGGTATATGGCAGAGGCGAGCTGCAGGCGATTGCCGATTTTTGCACTGCCAATAAGATCTATGTAATTTCTGACGAAATCTATGAAAAGCTGGTTTACAGCGAAGAAGAACATGTCAGTATAGCCGGTTTTGACGAAAAAATCCGGGACCTTACCGTCGTGGTAAATGGCGTTTCAAAAAGTTACGCCATGACCGGATGGCGCATCGGTTACACTGCTTCTTCTTCCGAGATTGCCATGGTTATGGCCAATATCCAGAGTCACACCGCTTCAAACCCGAATTCAATCGCCCAGAAGGCGGCTGTTGCAGCGTTAAAAGGGCCGCAGGATAGTGTGGCGGAGATGCGGCGCGCTTTTGACGAACGCCGGCGCTACATTTATCAACGTATAATTAGCCTGCCTTACCTTAAAGCTCTTGAGCCACAGGGCGCTTTTTACATTTTTGTATCAACCGCCGGCGCAATCGGTAAAGCTTTCCGGAACAGCACGCTTAATAGCGGCGATGACTTTTCCGCCCTCCTGCTTGAAAATCAAAAGGTGGCTGTTGTTCCGGGTTCCGGTTTTGGCGCTCCTGATTATATAAGGCTGTCTTTTGCCACATCAATGAAAAAAATAACGGAAGGCCTGGACCGTATTGAGGCTTTTGTCCAAGAAATTAAATGATTTTGATCGATATCCGGCTGGCCGAATTTATTTAATTTAAACGCTGCAGGAGGTTTGCCATGTACGATGTTGCTGTAATCGGTGCCGGAATAATCGGCACAGCCATAACCCGAGAACTTTCCAGGTATGACATTAAACTGATCCTGATCGAGAAAGACAGCGATGTTGCCAACGGCACAACCAAAGCCAACAGTGCAATTGTCCACTCAGGGTTTGATCCCGAACCGGGAACTTTGAAGGCAAAATTTAATGCCGAGGGCAACATGATCTACCCGGCACTTTGCGAAGAGCTCGAAGTGCCATTCGAACAGATTGGTTCTCTGGTAATCGCATTTTGTGAAGATGAGATGGCGATTTTAAAACAGCTGCTCGCTAGGGGCCGGAAAAACAACATACCCGGCTTGGAAATAATCGATCAACCCCGGCTGAATCAAATTGAACCGGGCCTGAATGAAAACGCCGTTGGCGCTCTCTATGCCCCCACAGCCGGGATTACCGACCCCTACCTGCTGGCGATCGCCCTGGCGGAAAGCGCTGTGGCAAACGGCGCTGAACTATTGCTGGACAGCCCGGTCACAGCTATCAAAAACAATAAAACATCTTTTACTGTCAGCTGCAGTTCAAAAATTGTCGAAGCACGGTACGTAATCAATGCCGCAGGCCTCTATGCCGGAAAAATTAGCGAAATGATCAACCCCGCCGAGTTCACCATCAAACCGAGCCGCGGCGAATACTATCTGCTTGATAAAGGAACGGGGGCTTATGCCTGCCATGTCCTCTTTCCGTGCCCCACGGCGTTGGGGAAAGGGGTCCTTGTTTCACCGACCGCCCACGGCAACCTGATCGTCGGCCCCAATGCTGAAGCTGTCAACTCGCCTGAAGATACGGCAACTACCGCACCCGGCCTGCAATATGTCGAAGAACAAGCCAAAAAGCTCAAAAAGAACCTGCCCTTCCATGAAGTAATCACCACCTTCAGCGGGTTGAGAGCCAAAACCGACGGCGGTGATTTTATTATTGAAGAATCCGGCTCAACACCAGGGTTTTTCAATGTAGCGGGCATCGACTCACCGGGCCTGGCGGCGGCTCCGGCTATTGCCATACATGTTGCCGGCCTGATCGCCGCGAAAGCGGATGGGTTAAAAATGAAAGACCGCTTTACTGCCCGCGCCAGAAGCTACAAACCTTTTATGTCCCTGCCCGAAAAAGACAGGAAAATAATGATAGCCGACGATCCCCGTTACGGCCGCATCATCTGCCGCTGCGAAAACATAACCGAAGGCGAGATTATCAGGGCTATCCACGGCCCGGTCGGAGCGCGTACAGTTGATGGAATCAAGAAGCGAACCCGCCCCGGCGGAGGCCGCTGCCAAGGCGGTTTTTGCGGGCCGCGGGTAATGCAAATTTTAGCAAACGAGTTGGGCAAAAATATGCCGGAGATAAATAAAGATAACCCCGGTTCATTTATTTTAAGCGGCCCCACTAAAAAAAGGGAAATTATTTCGCGTGAAAATGGATCTAGCGGCAAATACCCGCCCCACAGCAGCAGCCTAGCCATCGAAACTGGAGTAAAAGCAGGTTATGACCTGGTAGTCGTCGGCGGCGGCCCGGCGGGTATGGCGGCAGCTGTTGCCGCCAGGCAGAGCGGCATCGAGGATATCCTGGTAATTGAGCGCGACCATGAGCTGGGCGGTATTCTGCAGCAGTGCATCCACAACGGGTTTGGCCTGCATCAATTCAGGGAAGAGCTTACCGGCCCGGAATATGCCGAACGATTTATCGACCTGCTTAAAGCAGAAGGCATCCGCTGTAAACTTGACACGATGGTATTATCAATCAGTGCCGATAAAAAGATCACTTATATCAATACCACGGACGGGCTGACAACGATTCAAGCCAAGGCCATTGTCCTTGGCATGGGCTGCCGGGAGAGAACCAGGGGGGCAATCAATATCCCCGGCATGCGCCCGGCCGGTATCTTCTCAGCCGGTACCGCGCAGCGTTTTGTCAACATCGAAGGATACATGGTCGGCCGGAGGGTTGTCGTTTTCGGTTCCGGCGATATCGGCCTGATTATGGCCCGGAGAATGGTGCTCGAAGGCGCTGAAGTCGCGGCAGTAATCGAGCGTAAAGATTATTCCGACGGCCTGGTCAGAAATTATGTGCAATGCGTTGAAGACTACGGCATCCCCATGCTCTACCGTCATACCATCGTCGATATTAAAGGCAGGAACCGGGTCGAAAGTGTAACCATTGCCCGGACAGATGAAAACAAACAGCCGATCGAAGGCACTTTCAGTGAGATTAAATGCGATACGATTCTTTTTTCCCGCGGCCTGATTCCGGAAAACGAGCTATCGAAAGAAGCTGGTATTGAACTAGATCGGGCAACAGGCGGCCCGACTGTAAACGAAGCGATGGAAACCACCATCCCGGGGATCTTCGCCTGCGGCAATGTAGTTCATGTGCACGATCTGGTCGATTGGGTCACTGACGAAAGCTACCGGGCGGGACAAGGCGCAGCGGCAATGATTAAGGGTGGCGCAGCCGTACCGGAAAACGGATCTACCTTCCATACAAAACCGCTAAAACATATTGGCTATATTGTCCCGCACAGGGTCAGGAAGAACCAGCTCAAAGAAAACCTGGAACTTTATATGCGGGTGCGTGGCAACCACGAGAATAGCGCCCTGGTGGTTAAAGCTGACCAGCGCGTAATCAAAAAAATAAAAAAAAGGGTTTTAACGCCGGGCGAAATGGTAACCATTAAGCTGAAGAAGAACGATTTACCGGATGAACATTTTGGAACCCTGTCAGTTGAAGTGGCAAAGGAGGGCATCTAACCATGGCAAAAGTCGAACCGGCCGAAAAGGAGTTAATATGCATCCTCTGCCCGCTGGGCTGCAAAATGCAAGTCTCCGGTGCTGCCGTCAGCCCGGAAAATTTGGCAATCCGCGGCCAACAGTGTAAAAAGGGCCGTGAATACGCATACGAAGAATATACTAATCCAACCCGCACACTCACCTCGACCGTTGTGATCTACAATGCTCCGCTGGCCCGCCTGCCCGTAAAGACAAACAAACCGCTGCCCAAAGGCTTGATTTTCAAAGCCATGGAAGAGATCAACAAAGTGGAGCTGACTGCACCGGTTAAAATGGGAGCAGTGGTAATAGAGAATCTGCTTGACACCGGTATTGATGTAGTAGCCACCCGCAGCCTCGGTTAAAGAATATGATCAACAGGAAAAGCACGAGTTGTTGTTACGCCCGTGCTTCTTGTTATATTAGGCCGCAGGCCGTCCAGAATTATTTTTTTGGTTAAAACAATTCACTTATCATGAATTATAAAATATAATACGAACAAGTTTGAATTACAGACTACTTTAAAATAATAAACTCGAGGCGAACACACCGAAAATGTTTAAGGGAACAAGTTTCACCGAGCCAGTGTCACTGGTTATTCCGGTCAGAAATGAAGCCGAGTTTATCGAGAAGTGCATCCAGTCTGTCCTGAAACAGGATTACCCGCAGGAAAATATTGAGGCACTGTTAATCGACGGCCTTTCAGACGATCAGACTAAAGCAATAATAACGAAGTATAACCAAAAATACCCTTCTACCATTAAATATTTCGAAAACCCTATGGAAACTGTGCCTTATGCAATGAACATCGGCATCAGGAATGCGAAGGGCCAATATATATTACGTCTTGACGGGCATGCGGAATATCCCGAGAATTATGTTTCAAGGTGCATTACAACTTTAAAAGCAACCGGTGCTGACAACGTTGGCGGACTGCTTGTAACCCGGGGTTCCGGCGCTGTCGGCAGGGCTTATGCCAAAGTAATATCTTCAATTTTTGGGGTGGGGAATGCAAGCTTCAGGATCAATGCTGATTCCGGCTACGTAGACACTGTCCCGTTCGGTGCATTCAGAAGATCTGTTTTTACCAAATACGGGCTTTACGATGAACGCTTAACAAGAAGGCAGGACTATGAATTAAACTACAGAATCAGAAAGAACGGCGGAAAAATATTTTTAGATTCTGAGATACAGTTAGTTTATCACTGCAGAAACACTATTCCAGGCATTTTGGAGCAGAGTTATGAAAAAGGCAAATGGAATATCATAACCGCCAAGTTGTGCCTTGGCACAATGTCTTTGAGACACCTGGTCCCTTTTATTTTTGTACTGTCGCTGATCATTCTGCCGTTACTTTCTTTCTTAATGCCATTGTTTAAGTGGTTATTATTTGCTGAGCTGAGCCTTTACCTGCTGCTTAACGTCACCTTCTCCTTAAAACTGGCTGATGGTTTCAAGGAAGCATTCCTGATTTTTTTGCTTTTCCCACTTAATCACCTGGCATACGGAATCGGCTCTATAGCCGGACTACGACATAAACCGAAACAGGCACCCGCTGAAAGTATCAAACATTATTCCTCGTAAAAGGAACCTGGTGGCCGGCATGAAAGTAATGATGGTTGATCCCTGGGGCACCTATAATATGTACCTCTACACAAACGGCCTTTGCGAAAGCCTAGCCGAATACGTAAACCTTACCCTTTGGACCAATTACTATTTTCCACAGGCAAAACCTGAAAGCTACCGCATCAGGCGGGTGTTTTTCAGGAGATCAGAAAAAATGAAACCGGGTATGTTAAGAAATGTCATCCGTATCTGCGAATATTACCGCGCCTATTCCGCGATTTTAAAAGAGCTGGGAAAAATCAGGTATGATTTGGTCCATATCCAGTGGCTGCTGCACTACCGATCTGACGCATTTTTATTGCGCTGCATAAAGAAACGTTGTTCCGGGATAATTTATACAGCACATAATATCCTTCCTCACCGAAACGGCAAAAAACACTACAGCAGCATGCGTATTATTTACGACAGGGTTGATAAAATCGTGGTCCACGGTGAAAGCATTAAACATGAATTTAATGAACTTTTTAAGGGCTTGGAGGGCAAAATCTGCATCCAGCACCATGGATCATTCGAAGGCCAGGATCTGAGCCATGACAGGAAACTGGTAAATACCGGGATAATAGACAGGCTAAAAAAACCGAAAAAGGTTTTTATTTTCTTCGGGAACATTTTTTATAACAAAGGAGTAGACAGGCTGGCAAAAATTTGGCTTGATTACTGTAAAGATGATCTAGACTGTCTTCTGGTTATTGCCGGCCGAAAAGACGGCAGCTATCAGGAGCTCGAAAAAATTGAACCTGAACTCTCTGCCTGCAGCAATATTATTTATATCAATCATTTCATTGACAACAATCTGCTTAACTACCTGATTGAGCAATCCCATCTCGTTTTACTGCCGTACAGGCATGCCAGCATGAGCGGGGTCCTGTTTACGGCAGCCGAATTTAAAAAGCCTCTCCTTTCAACCAAAGCCGGAGCGATCGAAGAATACCTGACCGATGGTGAAAACAGCTTCCTGGTCGAAAACAATGATCGCTCTTATGCCAATAAATTAAAAACCATTATTGATCATATCGGCGGGGATGAGCTCAGCCGGATGGGGAATAACCTTCATTATCATATCAGGCAAAACTATTCATGGAAAAATATCGGCCGTGAATTGGCAGAAAACATTTATCGGAAATATTTATTTAATCACCGGCATTAGGAGGATTTTCCGCTATCAGGATTTTATACATTACTTTTGAACCGCCGGATATCCGGTCGGGAGGAGGACTGGTTGTCAGGCAATCCCTGCTGACCCTGGCAGATTTTGCTGTGATTGATTACTTGGGTCCTGAGATCTGCGAACATTCATTAAAGCAGATGATCAGCAAGATCTATCCGCTGCAGTATGATCTGCGTTGCACGGGGATGATCACAGCTTTGTTCAGCGGCGCAGCAACCGGCTACTTCAAGAGCTGGTTGGACACGTCTGCCAGGCTTAACTGGAACGACTACGATTTTGTTTACCTGGAGTATTCAAGATATGGTTTTATTGCCCGGCAGGTAAAAAATAAGTTCAGGAAACTGGTAATCAGGGTTCACAACGTAGAAAAAGACTATTTTAGCAACCAGGTAACCGTAAAAAGAAACTTATCGAACTTCCTTCGTTTGCAGATCAAGCGTAAGCTTATCACCAGGCAGGAGAGCATCAGCCTGAGCAACGCCGACCTCGCAATCTGCCTGACCGCTGCCGATGCTGCGCGATTAACAGAATTATACCCGGCCGAAACAGCTGACATTAAGATGTCAGTAATTCCGGTTGCTCTCGAGCACCCGCAACCGCTAAATAAAAAGCGACATTTACCGGCAGGTGAGGATAAAAAGGAAGATCCATACCTGTTAATCACGGGTTCCCTATGGTACGGACCAAATGCCGAAAGCACGGCCTGGTTTATAAAAAATGTATGGTTGAAGCTGCTGGAAGAAGATCACTTCCTCAGCAGAAAATATACGCTGTTAATAGCAGGCTCCAAAGCCGGCCACACAATAAAAACTTTGTCGGCCAGCCATAAAAGCATCAAACTGATCGATTCCCCCGAAAACATAAAACCATACCTTGAAAGAGCTGCTATCTACATTGCCCCGGTATTTTCCGGGGCCGGGATGAAGGTCAGAGTTGCCGAAGCTCTATCCTACGGTATACCGGTAATAGGAACCGGCTCTGCATTAACCGGGTATAATATTGTTAATCGGATAAGTGGTTATTATGCAGAAAGCGCTAATGATTTTATTGCCGTTTTAGAACATTTTACGCGTTTAACAGCAGCAGAAAAAAATATTATAAAGGCAAACGCCTACAGGCTTTTTCTGGATAATCACAGTATTGAAGAAAGTAAGAAGCTGTTCCGGCAAGCTATAAAAAACCTTTAGCCCGCATATAAAACCCTTATTTAATCGTGCCCATTTTGGCCATAGCCCTGAACATCTTATTTTCAGCCAGCAGGCTTCCATAAGTGCCTGATGCCACGATTCTGCCCTTGTCCATAATATACACCTGGTCACAATTCTTGATGGTTGTCAGTCGGTGAGCTATAATGACCGACGTCTTTGACCCGACCGTGCTTAAAATCGAAGCAAACACCGCGTCTTCCGTAACCCCGTCAAGGGCGCTTGTCGCCTCATCAAAAACCAGCACTTCCGGATCGTGGTAAAATGCGCGCGCAATGCCGAGCCGCTGCCGCTGCCCACCGGAAAGCCGAACTCCATGTTCTCCGATGATAGTATCATAACCGGCAGGCAATTCATTCGCGATAAAATGGTCAATATTGGCCAGACGGGCAGCCTGCTCCACTTTTTCGTGATCAATTGATTGATCCGGAATGCCGAAAGCAATATTGCGGGTTACCGTGTCATCGGTAAGATAGATATGCTGCGATACATAGCCGATCTTTCGCTGCCAGCTGCGCACGTTATCGGCTGTAAGCGGTAGCTGATCAATTATCATTGATCCCTGCTGCGGCAGCATCAGCCCAATAATTATATCGACCAGCGTGGTTTTGCCAGACCCGGTTGCGCCAACCAGGGCTACCGAGCTGTTCTTCCTGATAATGAGGTTTATCTCTCTTACGACGGGTTGTTTTGTATCGCGATAAGTGAATGAAATGTTGTTTAAAACTATCTGATTATTAAAAGCGATGTCTTCTGGTTTTGTTTTTGACTGGCTAATCGGCCGGTCGCTTACCTGATCGGGAACTACAAAGTCAGCATAAATACGATCGAACAGGGCCCGGCTAAACTGCATTTGTGTAAAACAAGAAAATATTTCCTGCATGGCAAACATCAGCCTGTAACCGGCAAAAGCAAATACACTTGCAAGCGGTATTACCTGTGTCGCTTCGCCTCGCTGTATTAACAGGACTAGCACAAAAATGATCACCCCCCCGAAGGCAATCGCTTCGAGGGCAAAACGCGGCAGCTGGCTGATTACGGCATTCCATGAGTTATGCCTAGCAAACAGGTAGGAGTGGTGTGAATACAGATCCAGAAAATAATCTTCGCGGTTCAGGACTTTTATATCCTTTATTCCGCCGAATGCTTCCAGCACCGCTTTAAAACGGTACATATTGGCCGCCAGGCTTTTTTCTCCGCGCTGTTTCAGATTCCTGTTTACCCTCCAGTAGATCAGGGCATAAGCACCGCCGATTACCAGTATAGTGAGGATTGAGGCAAGTGCGTTAATCCACAGCAGCATTGTCAGGATAAATACAGCTGCCAGACCCCTGCTTGCAATGTTCATCAGCGGTATCATGAAGCTGCCCGTAAGCTGGGAAACATCAGCAAGCACATTTTTGCTCAGCTCAGAACTGTTTTTATTCAAAAAATAGGGATAGGGCATGGCAAGGTATTTGCCCAGCAAACGCCTTGACAGGCGATGGTTGTTCATCCAGACAAAACGAAAGTTAAGCCAGGTGGTAAATGCCGAGACCAGGTTGGATAAAACTATGATAATAAACATGGTAATCCCGGTAAAAATGATGAAACCGTTTGCACTGCTGAAATTAGAAGCCTGATAGGCCCCATATAACCAGCGGTTTTCAAAAATCAGGTTGGGCTGCATAATCAGGGTAATAAAGGGAAAGACTGAAGCGATGCCGAGGGTTTGAGTTAAAGCGGTTATAATCATAGCAATGAGCAATGCCGCCAACTGCATCTTCTCCCTGATAGTCAGGATTTTCAGCAGTTTGTTGATCAAACTGAACATTCCTCCGGCCTCTCTTTATCAAAGTGATTGAGAAAAGAACTAAACGAGGTGATATTAAACGATATCCTATTTAATAATTATTCCGTTTCTTTTGCTGGTAAGAATTAACCACTTAAATAATATTACCACAAATACTGCCATAACTATCCCGATCAACAGCAGAATTGGGGCCGAAATATTTAAGCACATAAGTAAAACTGCCATAAATGCAAATATAATATTAAGCGCATAGATTATCAGCACAGTTTTTTTAACCGAAAAGCCGAGGCTTAGAATCACATGGTGTATGTGACCCTTGTCAGCCTTAAAAAGAGAATTTCGGTAACAAATTCGCCTGTATATTGCGTAAGAAATATCGAGCGCAGGATATGCAAATATAAAGATACTGCTCAAAACCAGCTGCACTGAAAATGGGTATTTAATTGTATACAGGTGAACCGTTGCAAGGACAAAACCTAAGAGCATGCTGCCGCAATCGCCCATATATATTCGGGCAGGGTAAAAATTATAAAAAAGAAAACCGAGGCATGCTGCCGCGCCGATCAATTGAACACCTAACATGTTCGGCCGCCCTCCCTCGAAAAAAGATAGCACAGCCATGGCAATAAATATGATGGCAGCGGTACCCGCAGCCAAACCATCAATGCCATCAATTAAGTTAAAGGCATTGATCATCAGCACGACCCAACCGATAATCAGAAAATAGACTATCACGGCAGTGATGCTGTAATTGGAGAAGTACCCGATAAAAAACCGGAAGAGATGGGCATTCCAGATAATTACGATTGAAGCGGCAACCCCTTGAGCAACTAACTTAAACAGCGGCTTGAGATCGTAAAGATCGTCATATAACCCCGTTATTACCAGTATTATTGTTGATACTGCCATGGAGATCATTTTTTTGTCCATAGGCAGGAAAAAAGGCAGAACCAGTGCAAAGCTGATAAATATTGATATTCCGCCTAAAAGCGGTTTCGCATCAGTATGGCTCTTGTGAAAACCAGGCCTGTCGAGAACCTCATAACGCAAAGCTAATTTTGTGATTAGCGGTGTCAGGATATAGGCTGTGCCAAATGGTACGACTATTAAAAGTAGGTGCCGGATCGCAGTATGTTCCAATAAAATCTCCTTCCTGTTCATACAGCCTGACTTCAAGTTACTTAAAGTCAATCATAGCATATTGCAAAATAATGACAACCTGCTTAGTTTCCGCCGGGGCAGATGCTAAAAGCACTTTATGGTGGCAGAAAAAAGGTTTTAGCCGCTAGGTGTAGAATTCATGAAGCTGTATTTCTTTCATACAGCAGGATAATTATTTTAATAAGGCAGCCATAAAGCAAAATATGAACTGAGCCAGGCGTGGCATTGTGCCGGCATACCGAGGGAGGAATTATCGATGGATAGTGAACTATTTTCAATTCTGGCCTGCCCCTTGTGCAAGGTATCATTGGAGCAGCGGGGCAGTGAAGGCTTTTTCTGCCGGGAATGCAGGCGCCTCTACCCTGTAAAAGATGATATTCCGATAATGTTTGTTAACGAAGCGGAAATTCTGGCCGGGGAAAATAAATGAAAAAAATAAATGAAGTCGAATTAGTGACAGCTGAGCATAAAGTAGATCTGCACTGGAATGACGACCATGTTTTTCCTTCAGAAATCAACCCAGACCTGGAATACCTCTGCGAAAGAATGATCGGCGAGACATTGAATGCCTCCTTTATGCCCGGAGGGTTATTTTTGGATGTCGGTTGCGGGCGTGCGGCTGATGCTATCCAGCTTTTAGAACGGGGCATGAGAGGTGTGGGGGTTGAGGTTTCAGACGTAATGATTGAAGAGGCGAAAAAAGCGCTGTCAGACAAAAATCTGCGAATGGACCTGGTCCGCGCTTTCGGGGAAAACCTGCCTTTTGCCGACAACACATTTGACGTGGTGTTTTGTAAAGGGGCAATCGACCATTTCTATAACCCGCTGCAGGCTGTCCGCGAGATGTCCCGGGTAACTAAGCCTGACGGCTGGGTGGTTTTGAGCGTGGCTAACTTTGAAAGCGCAGGTTTCCGTCTGGGGCGCCTGGTCACCGCACTGCGTTTTAAAAAACCGGAAGGCGTAATGCCCTGGGATACACCGGTGGACCATACCATCCGTGTTGATTACAAAGTGTTGAAAGCCCTGGTTGGACCTTCGCTGCAGCAGGAAACAATCTGGGGAACATCTCTTTTATTCGGCCTTCCCAAGTATGGCAGTTTATTGAAACGGCTGCCGAAACCCCTGACCGGGATAATTCTCCGGAGCCTGAACCTGGTAGCCCGCCATCTGCCTTCTACTGCCGATGTTCTGATGCTGCGCGGGTACCCGCGGCGCCCACTGCCGGATCTTCCTCTTTGAGGGCATAAAATACGAGGCTTTTGCCAAAAAGGGGATCGAACATTTTTTCCAGAAATTTAAAAATAGGAGAAGAATTGTTTTCAACCCAGCGGAGAAAGCGGTGGTATGCGCGGGGCAATAGTGCATTCTCCCGGTCAAGTCCGAATAGGCACTTTAGGAACCAGTACGGCGTGTGAAGGCTGTGGCGGCGGTTACTGCCGGTGATTTTTAACCCACATGCATTCAACAGCTCGCGTACCTGAAAAGCCCTGAAAATCCTGATATGGCCACCCGGATGGCTGTAATTCTTGTCCAGCCTCCAATAGAAAACTTCGGTTATCCAGGTAGGGACAGAAACGCCGATTGTGCCGCCCGGTTTTAACACGCGCACCAGCTCGGACATCGCTTTATGGTAATCATCAACATGCTCGAGCACTTCGGAACAGATAACCCGGTCAAAGGTTGCATCAGAAAAAGGAAGGGCCTGGACATTGCCCATGATTACACAAAAAGTACCCTTCACTTCCCCAAGGGAATTCATATATCTCATGAACCGGTAGTTCTCTTTCAGGGCTTCCAGATCAAGATCGACCGAGATCACACGATGTTCGCCTTTGATCAGGTTCCAGCTGTGCCTCCCTACACCACAACCGGCATCAAGTATTAATTCACCCTCATTAACGCCCAGCTGTGCGAAGTCGACTGTATTCATCTATTACCTCCTGGAAATATTCAGTATGTTCTAATGCTGCTTTCTGCCAGGTAAATAAATGCCGGACTCTATCCCTTCCGTTTTCGCCCATTTTTTCCCG
The DNA here is from genome assembly GCA_964389365.1 of uncultured Syntrophomonadaceae bacterium. Taxonomy (GTDB): domain Bacteria; phylum Bacillota; class Dethiobacteria; order DTU022; family DTU022; genus UBA993. Next base: position 4,717 of record CAYMDO010000033.1, on the reverse strand, counting down.
TAAATCCCGATCAGCCAGAAGCGTGCTTATGGCATTAGCCAAAGCTTCCGGATCCATAGGCGGAACTATCAACCCTGTTTCACCGTTTTCCACGACCTCGGGCAGGGCGCCCCCGCTGGTAGCAATAACCGGTGATGCGCAGGCTGAAGCTTCAGCAGCCGGAAGTCCGAACCCTTCGTATACCGATGGCACAATAACAATACTTGCCGTATTATATTGTTTTACTAGGTCTTCCGTGGATAACCGGCCGGTAAATGTTACCCGCTCCTGAAGCCCCATTTCTTCGCGCAGCACATAGGCGTAGTTACGCTGTTTAACTTCATCGACCACTTTCAGCTTCACTTCCGAAGGCAGTTTCTGCATCGCCTGAAACAGGTAAAGTACTCCTTTTTTCCGGTCTTCGGTGTTGGTTACAAGCAGCAGCGTATTATCCAACCTCTCCAGGTTAAGCGGGCGAAAGATGTTCGTATCAACACCGTTATATATTACTTTCATCCTATTTTCAGCAATACGGTAAGAGGTGACATTAGCATCCTTAGCCGCCCTCGAAACAGTAATCAGCCCATCAAGGCGCCGAATCACCCGGTCCTGCATGGCTATAAAACCGTAAAAACGGCGCTTCTTGATTTTTTCCCGCACACTTCTCGCCTGTTTCAGCGATGCTTCACGGTCTACGTGCATCGGGTGATGTACTGTGGCTGTAACCGGCAGCCAGCGGCGCAGGAATAAAAGACCGTACCCGAGAGACTGATTGTCATGCACCAGATCAAAATCGCCCCGTTTTAAGCGCTTACGCAAGTATAGATAAGTACGTAAAGTAAAAGAAAACGGCTCCGGAAAACCTTTTGATATTATTTGCGCCCATTCCCAAAAATTTATGGGGTTTAGCAACCTTGAAAGTGGCTTGGGCAGCCGGCGGTCATACACGTCATACATGGAAGGCAGTTTCTTTATTTCTACCTGTTCCAGGGGATCAATATAAGGAGGGCCGGATATAACGGTAATATCGTGCCCGAGCTTTTTCAGCTCTTGAACAAGGTACCAGGAGTAAATACCCTGACCCCCGCAGCGCATGTTGCCTCGATATGTCAGGAACGCAATTTTGAGCTTATTCAATTTTGAGCCTCAAACCCTTCTTTTTTATAATGCCGGCAGTAGCCAAAGCTTTGCATGCTCGTACAGCTAACCGCAGTTAATAATGCATAAACTGAAAAGCGTGCCAAATAACTTATTAATATTCAGTATAAAAATCAAACAGCTGCTGAATATCTTCAAAAGCAGGAAATTGAGGGTCCGGCCCCCCGCCTTCCTCGATTCTCTTTTGCCTTTCCTGTTCCTGAATATATTCCGGGCTGTCTTTCAACTCAATCGGCTGCCACGGGTCAACCTTCAGGCCAAAAACCTCTTCGATTATTTTCAGGCGCAGCTCCTGATCGATTACTTCGTAGTACACCCCATCTTTCATCTGGCTTGATCCAAGTAAAGTAAAAAAGTTCAGGCTCTGATCGGATAGCTCGACTTTGAGGAAATAATTCGCCAGGGCAGAGATTTTTTTGTACGAAAGGTCAGTATCTACATATTTTTTATAGATCCTGTAGATAACCGGTATATCGGCAAGCCTGCGGTTTTTTCTCAGGTAATGATAAGTTTCAGAAAGTAGCTTTCCCTGCCTTTCGATACGCCCGTGATCCTGGCTTGAATTGGCATCACGGTACTGCAGGATGCGCATGTAATTAGTACCATCAAGAAGCTGGTAACCCGGTTCGATCGGCGGCAGCTGGACGCCATAGATCCAGACTTCGTCAACAATCCTTTCTTCCACATTATAATAGATGCCGCCTAAAGCCTGAACCAACGCGACAACGGAGTACATATCTACAGATATGTAGTAATGGATCGGAACGCCCCCCAAAACATTACTGATTGTCAAAAGAGTATAACGAATCCCGTCGGCGTTATGATCATCCCCGCCACCGGCATAATATCCATAATGGTATGCATGGTTTATTTTATCGTGAAAGCCGCCCGCCCCGTGAATCGGCACATAAGAATCGCGGGGAATCCTGATCACGGATACCTGATCCCGTTCGAAATCGATAGATACTACCGCCTGCACATCGGGGCGAAACATATAGTGCCCCCTGTCTTCGCGGCCCCAACCCCGATCGAAACCCAGAAGCCCGATGTTGACAATATGTCCAGGAAACTCGGCAACTGCCGTATCCCGCGCAGTTTTTTCCGGATCTTCACTGCTACCACTATTATATGCCTCCGAAACCAGTGGATCCGTATCCAGGGCAATTCGCTGGGTCTCCTGAATCTGCTGATAGAAGATAAAAAAAACAATGCAGGTTACGGCAAGCAGGACAACCGCCACCGCGCCGGCAAATATCAATATCTTAATTAACCTGCTGTACGATGACACATTATCCTTCAATTGTTTAAACAAAAAAAAACCTCCAATAAACGCAAACCCAACAGCCAGATTATAACATATAGACAGGCCTTAAACACTAAAAAGACGAAGGTAAAAGAGGAGTTTAAAACTATTAAGCGAAGTACAAATGACTGTTTTGCTAGAACAGAAAGATTGATAAGCCTTTTTAATCATGTTTTGCAGAAAGGCAACAATACTCCGGTAGTTTAGCAAAGGGGGTCTGTCGGTAAAAATCACTGTCGGCAGTCAGGCAAAGGGTACCCTGTTTTTAGTGTCAAGTAAACAGAGTGGAGGCAAGGTTAATGACAAAAACAAGGCTGACCGTTTATGTTCTCATAGTAATGTCACTTGTATTCATGCTTTTACTGGCTGGTTGTGCTGCCAAAACACCTGCAACAGAACCTGAAGTTCCGGAAGAGGAAGCCGGAGCTCCGGAAGAAACAGAAGAAATTGCAGAACCTGAACCATTTGTTCCCTCATTTGAGGCAAAGGAATATGTCAACTCAGATTACGGTTTTACAGTCAAGTACCCGGCAGCTTGGGTTGAAAATGAAGTCTCTGAAGGGTCGACTATAGTTTACTATGTAGTTTCAGAAGATAAAGTCCCGCTGATGTTTATTGATATTGACGAAGCTGCATCATTTGAAGAAGCTCTCGAGGGTGCGATCGAAACCGCTGAAGGTTCAAAAGTTAAGATTGATTCTACGAAAGCGGTTAAACTGGTCGGGGGTGCTGATGCAACCCGTGCTATCTTTAAGTTTAACCACCCTGCAGTACCCCTGATAGCTTTAGATGCCATAGCTATTGGATCACAAAAAGATGGCAAGTGGGTAACTGTTGTTGTGGCAACATTAGGCGCGATTTACGAGTTTGACGAAGCATTATTTACAGAAATTGTTAGCACGCTGACTTTCAATTAGCGCCAACGGTAAATTATGGCGGAATCGTACCGCCGGGAAAATTTAGGCTTACCGCAGAAGCCCTGCTATTAACAGGGCTTCTGCGATTATCTGCCGGGTAATTACCACCGGCGTCAAATTACCAGTAAATCAAGGTGGGGGGAATAGATCTCATTTTCTTTTTGAACAGCAGATTTAAAAAATGACAGTGCATCCTGTCTTGAAAATGGCGTCGGGGTTTCGGACAGGATATAGATTTTCCGCTGCTTAAGATATTTCCAGTAAGAATTAAAAGAGAAGCCTGCCCTGGTCAGCCCATAGGGCCAGAACTCAGTTACCAGAGGGATCCCTGACCTCAGCAGCTTACTTGCACCTCTGAATACATCCGGTTCATGCCCCTGCGTGTCAATCCACACCAGAGTGTTATCCCGGCTGAGAGAAACCCCGGATAGGGATAGCAGCGGATTATAGCTGTCCCCCCCGTTCAAGTTCACAGACCCGGGATTTATTATTTTTCCTATCGCTGTCGGCAGAAAATTTATCCGGCCATCCTTCATGCTGACAATACTGTCCAGGGTGATGGTCGAAACCGGTGTTTTATCCCATCTGTCTTCATTGTGCCTGGATAAACGATTTGCTTTAACGATCCTGTTGTCGCCCGTGTTGTGGGGTGAGAGTTCAATTTGCTGTGTGGCCTTTTTCTTTGACAGGGCCAGGCTAAAAAGCGCCGATTTCAGGCTGAGGCTGTTGATGCTGATATTTTGTTTCAGTACTTCATAAAGTTCCGGTACCGGCTCAAAAGCTGTGGCTTCTGAGAATCCGGCACCCAAAAGAGCAGCGACAATATGCGTACCAATGTTAGCGCCGATATCGATAAAGTGAACCGTTTGCCAATCTTTATTCTGTGATGAAATGAATTGTTTCGCCTGAATAACCTGATCCAGGCCAAAGTGGGTGTTGCTTCTGACGATACGCCCGATGCAATCATCTTTGTCAAGTGTAATCATCCTGGCGATCGGGGTTTCGGCTAAAGTGTACATTTATCCCCCTTTCCCGGTTAACTTACCGGCGCAATTAGAGATTTTGCATTTTTCCGCTGTCACCGGGAAAAACCTACCCTATTATATTATGTGCAGGCTAAAAGAAAAAGCGCAAAGAAAAATCTTCGCGCTATTCGCCACTGGTGTCGGGAGGGGGACTTGAACCCCCACGGTGTTTACCACACGCCCCTCAAACGTGCGCGTCTGCCTGTTCCGCCACCCCGACATAAATTTTTTTCCATACACGATTATAAGGGTTCGTTACCGGTCCGTCAAGGAAATAAACATTAAAGCCATTTGCGTTGTAGCAAAAATCCTCTAAAAAACAAGGCACCCTCTAA
>CAYMDO010000032.1:3905-22271 GCA_964389365.1 uncultured Syntrophomonadaceae bacterium | reverse complement strand
CGTACAACCCGCAAAATCCATGCAAATCTTTCCAAACCTGCCCGGTTAAGCGGCTTATTGCTGCCCGGTTATATCCAGTTTCGGTATCTTGCGCCAGTGGTACAGGTAAACCGGCAGCGCAGCGGCAATAAAAGCGATGCCGCCCACCAGGTCGCGGATTAACCGGCGGTTGGTGTTTTCCTTGCTGATTGTTTCAAACCTTTCTCTCTCCCGCTCGACAAATTCTGTGCCGAACTTTTCTTCCCACCGGGCCAGATCGGGGTTCGGGTCCCGCATGGCGTACGGGCTGTATTCTTCCTGGACCGGCGTAATGTAGGCAATGGCCGTCCGGGTAACTGTTACGGCACCGACAATGATCAATATAAGGGCGACGAAGCTGACCAGGTAAAAATAAACGTGTTCTAAATCCCAGTTAATTTTCATCAGTAAAGCCTCGCTTTCCGCTTTTAGGTTTAACCTGTTTCCAGTGATAGATGTAAAAAGGTAAGGCGATAATCATCAAGGCAATAGAATTGAGCAGGCCGCGTTTGGTGTAGCCCTGGTAGTAAATGTCTGCTTTCTCCTGCTCGGCCCTTATTTTTTCCAGTTCCTCAAGCGGGGGCGGGTCGAAGACCGGCTGGACCGGCGCTTCTTTGTATTCAGGGTAGTAAACGTAGATCAGCGGCACATTCGGCTTATCAGGCAAAGCCAGCAGCATGCCGCTGTTGATAGCAAAGACAGCCCCGCCGACAAAGAGGAATAGTGTTACCAGGCAAACCAGGTAAAAGTAAAGGTTCTTTATGTTCCAGCTAGTGGCCATTACAGTGCATCACCTTTCATAAACAATTTAGAAGCGGCTCTTTCTTAAATAGTAAATATTTTCCCGCTGAAAAGCAAGCGCAATCTCCTGCCGGGATCATACCAATTCAAATTCTTTCGCGTAAAATTTGATTGTATAACTTTTGCTGGTTCCGGTCCGCCTCCGCGCGGAACCGGCCGTATGCTTTGGTCAGCGACTCGGCCCGGGAAGTCAGCCTGGAATAACCGCCACCGCTACCGCCGGTTTGTTTTTCCAGCAGCGGGTAACCCAGCTTCTTTTCAATTGTTCTTAACAACCGCCAGGCCTGGCTGTAGGACATTTTAATTTCTGCGGCTGCCTGCCTGAGAGAGCCTGTTCGCTCAACCCTGGTTAAGATGTCCCAGGGCCCGTCGCCGAAGATTTTAACTCCTTCCTGCTCGATCCATATTTTTGATTTAACCTGGTGCATGTTCCGCTCACCCCGCTGTCGCTTAAAAACCTTTTTAGGTTATACCTGATTAAGTTTCCGGATTGCCACCTTTGTTAATTAACCAGCATAGGCTATAATAGGCGAAGGAGGCCGCGATGAAAAATATTTTGCTCCTGTACTTTTCAGGGACCGGGATCACCAGCCATTACGCTTCGCTGATCCGCGCCGGGTTAGAGAAGCGCGGGTTTACCTGCGACCTGCTCGACCTTGAAGAGCTGGCTGATTTGCCAACCCTCTGGCAAAAAAAACCAGTTGCCCTGAACTATACGATCAACGCCGAAGTTAAACGCCCTCTGAGCAAGTATCCCTGGCCATACCATGATTTGAAGCGGGCTATGCGCTCCGCCTGGGAGAACCCCCTTTTCAGCGGTTACAGCAGCAGCTGGAAAAAGTACGACATGATCGGTTTTGGATCCCCTGTTTATGCCTTTCGCCCGGCACCCGTGATGATCCGCTTTTTGCTTGACCTGCCGGTTTTTAACCCGCCGATCCGCTCCTTCTCGTTTGCCACCCATGACGGGGCCCAGGGCGACTACGAAGCATTTATGAAGGAGATCCTTGAACGCAAGGGGTTCAGGTATGTCGGCCACCTGGACCAATCTTTTATTTATTCGGCTGCTGTAGTGATGCGCGGCAGTTTTAACCATCTTAGCGCCGGGCGCCTGCTGATGAAAAAAAGCCGCCAGGCGTCTGAAAAAATAGGGCTGTTCATTGATTATCTTGAATCGCTTGATTCTGATCGCAGCTACAACTACCCCGGGCCGGGAACTATGAGCAAGCTGGTCGGACTGCCCTACCGCCTGGTATATTCATACGGTATCGATCTAGTCCTCAACCACTTTCTTTTCGGTTACGGAATCAACAAAGACAACTGTGTTCTCTGCATGACCTGTGTCAACCAATGCCCACAGGGTTTAATCGAGCTTGGCGATGACGGTTATCCGATCCGTCTCTACCACTGTATGTACTGCCTGCGCTGCCTGAACTGGTGCCCCACCAATGCCCTCTATTTTTCGCCTGCAACCAAGGACAAGGCCCGCTTTTCCGGCCTGGAAGTACTGGAGGAAGCCGTGAAGGAGCAGGAGCGGAATTACCGGGCGCACCGCAGTTAAAGATTACCTGATCACCAGGGTTTCCAACGTATTCAGCGCTTCTTCCATCAAAAACCCGAGGTCCAAATTTTGTTCGCACCTTTCGATTACTGCCAGCTTCGGTTTTGTAACCGGGTTGGGCGGCACGAAGATGGTGCAGCAATCCTCGTAAGGCAGGATTGAAGTTTCGAAGGTATCTATTTTTTCGGCAATAGCGGTAATTTCAAGTTTATCGAAGCCGGTTAAAGGCCTTAAGATCAGCATTTCTGTTGCTTTGCCGATTACATCGATGCTTTCAAGCGTCTGGCTGGCCACCTGGCCGAGGTTTTCGCCGGTTACCAGGGCCTGTAGTTTGCGCTGCCCGCACAACTTCTCAGCCAGGCGTACCATCATCCGGCGGAGCAGGATCACACCCAACTCCTCGGGGCAGTGCTTCCTTAAGGCCTCCTGGATCTTTGTAACACTGATCTGGTGCAGAGGGATTTTATAACCATAGAGCGCGAGCTTGCGGCAGAGGCCGACTGTTTTTTCCTGCGAGCGTTTGCTGGTGAAGGGAAAACTGTGATAGTGGACTGCTTCTATGCTTAAGCCCCTTTTCAGGGCCAGCCAGCCGGCAACCGGGCTGTCGATCCCCCCGGAAAGCAGGAGCAAGGCGCGGCCGCTTGTGCTTACCGGAAGCCCCCCGGGACCGGGGACCCTTTCCAGGTAAAGATAAGCATTCTGGCGGCCGATTTCAACTTCCAGGACAAATGAAGGTTCTTCAAGTTTTACCTTCAGTTCGGGGCAGTTCTGCAGCAGGTAAGCTCCCAGCATCTGGTTTAGTTCCGGGGAGTTATAGGGAAAATCTTTGTTGGAACGGCGGGCCTTGACCTTGAAAGTTTTATGGCCGGCAGGCAGTTCCCTCACGATTTTAACCGCAGCTTCTCTGACTGCTTCTATGTCAAGCGCTGTTTCATGAACCGGGCTGAAGGACACCAGCCCAAAAACCCGGCTGAGGCATTTTAAGGCAGGCTGCATTGCAGCATCAGGGCAGTTAACGCTGAACCGGCCTCGATGCCTGATAATGGTGGCTTCCAGATCCTGCAGGGCGCCTTTCAGGTTGCGGTGCAGTTGCTGTTCAAACCGGCCGCGGTTCCTGCCTTTCAGGGCAAGCTCCCCGTATCGGATCAAAATAGTGGCCATCTGCTCCCCTTCTTCTTCTTCTTCTTCTTCTTCTTCCGCTGTAAAGTTGTCAGCCGATCAGCGCTTTCAGATGTTTTACGGTGATGGCGGTTTCATTTGCGGCCGCAGCCACCTCTTCCAAACTGTTTAACTCGGAGAAGCTAATCCGCAGAGAGCCGGTCAGCAGGCCATCCGGCAGGCTGATTGCTTTCAGGACATGGCTCGGTTCAGGGTGACGGGAGTGACAGGCTGAACCGGCAGAAACATAGATCTGTTTTTTTTCCAGGCTGTGCAGCAGCACTTCGGCCTTTAACCCGGGGAAAGCAAGGTTTAAGATCTGCGGGGCGGCGTTTTCCGGGTCCGGGCCGTTAATTGTAAAGTCAATTCCGCGCTTTTTGACCTCTGCGATAAAAGTTTTTTTCAAAGCCATCAGGACGGCAGCCTTGTTGCTCAGGTCGCCTCCCGCAAGCTGTGCGGCCAATCCGAACCCGGCGATGGATGCAGTATTTTCCGTGCCTGATCGCAGGCCCATCTCCTGGCCGCCGCCGTAAATTACTGGTTCCAGCAGGGTGCCCTTCCTGACCCAGAGGAAGCCTGCACCTTTCGGGCCGTGTATCTTATGGCTGCTGCAGCTTACCAGATCAGCCTGCCACAACCCCGGGTTTATAGGTAGTTTGGCAAACGACTGGACGGCATCAGTATGAAAGAGGGTGCGCCGGTTTTTTTCTTTGATTGCCCTGCCGATTGCATCCAGCGGCATTATGGTGCCGATTTCATTATTGACATGCATGATGCTGACCAGTATTGTAGCCGGGGTGATCTCATCCTGCAGCATCTCCAGGTCGATCAAACCGCAGCGATCTACCGGCAGGTATGATACTTTGAAGCCTTCCCGTTCCAGGCAGCGGAAGCAGTTCAATACTGAAGGGTGTTCAAAAATGGTTGTGATCAGGTGGTTGCCGCGTTTTCGGTTGCGTTTTGCACTGCCAATTATTGCCAGGTTGTTGGATTCTGTGCCGCCGGAGGTAAAAATAACCTCCTGATCGCTAACCCCCAGAACACGCGCCACCTGCCGTCTAGCCGCGGCGATTGCTTTCTCCGCAGCGATTCCTTTTTCGTGCATCGCTGAAGGGTTGCCGAATAGCTGTTCCTGCACCCGGTTCATAAAAGCTATGACCTCGGGATATAAAGGGGTTGAAGCGCTGTTGTCGAGGTATATTCCCTGCAATCTAATAACCTCCGGCTGTCAGCATTTAACAGTTAAAAGCTGCCTGATTGGCGCCGGTTTTCACCTCTCCCACCCATTTTTACGGGGGTAAAAACCTCAAGCCCTGCCCTTTTGAAGGGAAAAGGCCGGGGTGGGGGTGATACGGGTCCCGGTATCGGCAGTATCCGTACGATCGGCTCAGGCGCAATACGGTTGGAAATGAAAATGCCCGGGTTGCCCCGGGCTTTTCGGCCGCTTAAGATCAAACTGATACAACTTCCTTAACTGCGGCGACTTCCTGCTTCAGAACCCTTTCAATGCCCTGTTTCAGGGTTACCTGGGACATGGGGCAGCCTCCGCAGGCACCGGTCAGTTTAACTTTGACTATGCCGTCATCGCCGACTTCAACCAGTTCAACATCGCCTCCGTCCCTCTGCAGGACCGGGCGGATTTTGTCCAAAGCCTTTTCAACCTGTTCTTTCATTGTTGTTTCGCCTCCTTCTCAATCATCTGCCGGATAAAGCAGCTCCTGCCTGCATTATAGCATATTAACCCTGGCAAATGGGCCAATTTGTTGACAGGCATTCCCAGATCGCTGATAATTGCCTTAAACCGGCAGCTATCTATTGCGGCATGATCCCGGGAATGGGCCAGGCCCCGGTTTTGCCGGTCAGGAAGGCCCATTCGGAGCATGTCAAACACCACTATGATGCCGAGGAGGCGGATAATATGACAGGTCGCAAAGTATACGATATGTTGATTGCAGGCGGGGGCCCGGGCGGCGCTACCGCGGCCCTGTACGGGGCCAGGGCCGGGCTTGAAGTTTTGGTGATCGAAAAAATGATGCTCGGCGGAGAAATCATTTCCACTGCCTGGCTTGATAACTACCCGGGATTTCCAGACGGTATCGGCGGCCCGGAATTTGGAGCCCTGCTCGAAAAGCAACTGGCTAAATTGGAAGTGCCGGTGCACAACGGCGATATTGAAAGGGTCGAACTGCAGGGCGGGAAGAAGAAGGTGATCTGTTCAAACGGCGAGTTTGAGGGCAAAACCGTGCTGATTGCTTCCGGAACCCTGCCAAACCTTCTGGGCATCGATGGCGAGCTCGATCTGCGCGGTCGCGGTGTATCATACTGCGCAACTTGCGATGCGGCTTTTTTCCGCGGCAAAAAGATCGCGGTGGTCGGCGGGGGTGACTCGGCCCTAGAGGAAACCGTGTTCCTATCCCGCTTCGCTGAAAAAATCTATTTGATTCACCGCCGTGATAAATTCAGGGGCTTTAGCTGGCTGCAGGATAAAGTGCAGAAGCTGCCCATGGTTGAAATACTATGGAATACAACGGTCAGCCGGATCGTTGGCGACAAGAAGGTCAGCTCCCTGCAGATAGTACAGGACGGCAACGGGCGAGAGCTTGAGGCTGACGGCATTTTTATCTACATCGGGCGCCAGCCCAACGCCCCGTTTTTGGACGGGATCGACATTGAGTGCGATGAACGCGGCTACATAATTACTAACGAAAAGATGGAAACTTCGGTCAAAGGCGTTTACGCTGCCGGGGATGTGCGCAAGAAGTTTTTGCGCCAGGTAATCACGGCGGCTGCCGACGGGGCGGTTGCTGCGACAGCAGTATCCCAGCACCTGTATGCCTACTGACCGGGCTGCTTGTCATCTTATTGTCATCTTATATAAACCGAACTCTGCTGATCCGGCAGGGCTGCCTGATTGGCTTCGGCGGGGGGCGGGAACCTTCGCGGGCCGCCTCCCCTGTTTTGCCTTTGGCCCAAAAAGCATCAGGAATAGAATAAACCCCGGGCACAGAGGGTCCCTCCGCTGCAGCAACCGATCGACCTCTCTTTTTGCTTGCAATTTTCCCGGGAATATGAGATATTATAAACAATGGTCAGAGATGGTCAAACATTGAATTGCGGGGAGCGGCGGTGCCGAACCTTACCGATTATATCGAGGATTACCTGAAAAGACTGCTCGCTTTAAGCTCGAGCCGGTATATAGAAATTAAACGCCGCGAGCTGGCTGGCAAATTCTCGTGCGTGCCTTCGCAGATCAATTATGTCCTTGAGCGCCGGTTTCCACTGGAGAGCGGGTATTTGGTCCAGAGCCGCCGGGGCGGTGGAGGGTGCATCAGGATTTACCGTATCGAAACCCTGCGCAGCGGTTCCTGGCGCGATCTTATCGGCAGCCTTGACCGTGATAGTTTTGATCCTGGCCGGGCCGGGCAGTTGATGAAGCGCATGGTTGAAGATAAGATCATATCCAGGCGTGAGGCGGCAATCCTTGATCAGCTGTTGCGTGAAGAACTCTATACGGGCTCTGGTTTGGATGCCCCGGAATTGCGGCTTCTCCAGCGCGAACTTTTTGTTAAAGCACTGCAGGAACTGCTTAAAATCGAGTATTAGCAGTTGGCTGATTGGGAACGACAGCTATAGTATGCCAGGGGTGAGAATAATGCTTTGCGAAGAATGCCGTCAAAAAGAAGCAACAATCCATATCGTTAAGCAGAAGGATGGCAGGCAGACGGAAATAAATTTGTGCGAACAATGCGCCCGAAAGAAAGAAGAGTTGGAAGTCTCGTTCGAGCCGCAGTTTTCCCTGCACAAGCTTTTCGCCAGCATGCTCAACCAGAGCCTGCGGGACAGCCGCCGGGCGCAGCAGGCCGCCGACACCCAGTGCCCTTCATGCGGCCTTACCTTCAGCCAGTTCAGCCAGATTGGCAGGATCGGATGCAGCGAATGTTTCAGGGCTTTTGAAGAGCAGCTGAAGCCCCTTTTGCGGCGGATCCATGCCGGCAGCGCCCACACCGGCAAAGTGCCGCACCAGATTTTAGGCCGTGTGCAGGCAGTGCGTGAAATAGACCTGCTTAAAGAAGAACTACAGGCAAAGATCGAAAACGAAGAATTTGAAGAAGCGGCGGTCCTGCGGGACCGGATCAGGGCGCTGGAAGAAGAAATCCACCAGGGCCAGGCAGGCAGGGGAGAAAAGAATTGAAACAGGTTCAATTTACCGTAAGCCGCTGGATGCAGGGCAACGGCCCGGACAGTGAAATAGCGATCAGCACCAGAGTCCGCCTGGCCCGGAATCTGAAGGCGTTTACTTTCCCCTGCCTGGCGGCCGATCATGTAACAGAAGCTGTCAACAGCAAGGTCAGCATTGCAGCTGCCGGGATTAAGGAATTTGCCGGTTTCGATTACTGGCCGATTGACACCCTTACCGAGCTGGAGAAAAAGGCCCTGGTTGAAAAACATTTGATCAGCCCCCTCCTGGCAGCCGAATCGAAGCACGGTGCGCTGCTGTTGCGCAGCGATGAAGCGGTCAGCATAATGATCAATGAAGAAGACCACTTGCGGATTCAGGCCATCCTGCCGGGGTTGCAGCTCGAAGAAGCCTGGTGCGAAGCAAACCGTTATGACGATCTGCTTGAAAATGAGCTTGATGTAGCTTTTGACGATCACTACGGGTACCTGACAGCCTGTCCGACCAATATCGGAACCGGCTTGCGGGCTTCGGTGATGCTTCACCTCCCGGCTTTGATTATTACCGGCCAGATTAATCGTCTGCTGGGGGCTCTATCCCAGGTTGGGCTGGCGGTGCGCGGCCTGTACGGCGAAGGGACGGAGATCATCGGCAACCTGGTCCAGGTATCGAACCAGGTTACACTGGGGCAGAGTGAAGAGGAGATCATCGGCAACCTCTTCAGCATCATACGGCAGGTTATTGAGCAGGAACAGGGCGCCAGGCAGCTGCTTCTCGACAAACAGCGCGCCACTTTAGCCGATAAAGCCTGGCGTGCGATGGGCCTTTTGAAGCATGCCCAGTTGATTAGCTCGCAGGAGGCCATCCGGCTGCTATCTGATTTAAGGCTGGGCTATGATCTCGGCCTGATAAAAGGGATCAACCACCGGCTGATGAACGAACTGCTGGTATTAATCAGGCCTGCCTGCCTGCAGCTGCTTGCCGGGCGGGAGCTGAGCGAAAGCGAACGCGACATCGAAAGGCCTGCCCAGATCAAAAAAACACTGAACCGCCAACCGTGACAAAAATGTCAGGGGGACGGGGGGCTGACAACATTTTGCCGCAGTTTAAGTTATATTGGCGGGATAATTGAGACGTTTTCACGTCAGCATACTGGATGACAGCTATTATTATGAGTTATGTAGTCGATAAAGATAGATCTGAAGGCCTGGCTGAGTATTTGAAGTGCCAGGGGCATGGAAAAAAAGTGTCAACACCCCCGTCCCCCTGACAACATGGGGCGAGGGAAAAAGTGTCAACCCCCCCGTCCCCCTGACACGGGAATATGGGAAAGAGGTGAAGGATATGTTTATGTTTGGCAGGTTTACGGAGAGAGCGCAGCAGGTCCTGGTTTTGGCCCAGGAAGAAGCGAAGCGGCTCAATCATAATTTTATCGGGACAGAGCACCTGCTGTTGGGCCTGGTGCGCGAGGGATCCGGGATCGCTTCGCGGGCTTTGCAGGGGATGTCAGTCGATTTAAGCAGGGTCCGCGCAGAGGTGGAGCGGATTACGCCTAAGGGCGAAAAGATCATTCAGCAGGGAATCAGCTACACCCCCCGGGCCAAGCGGGTTGTTGAACTGGCCATTGAAGAGAGCCAGAATATGGGCCACAACTACGTGGGCACAGAGCACCTGATGCTCGGTTTAGTCCGCGAAGGCGAAGGGATCGCCGCCCAGGTCCTGGCCAACATGGGCATAGATCTAAAGCGCGCACGCAAGGAGGTTGTCCACCTGCTTGGCGGCGAAGAGGGAGCGGCCAGGACAGCGGAAGGCGACAAGTCAGGCCCGCAAACCCCTACAGTGGATACTTTTGGACGTGACCTGACCAGGCTGGCCAAAGAAGGCAAATTGGATCCGGTAATCGGCCGCGAAAAAGAAATTGAGAGGGTTATTCAAATCTTAAGCCGCCGCACGAAAAATAACCCCTGCCTGATCGGTGAACCGGGCGTCGGCAAGACAGCGATTGCCGAAGGGCTGGCCCAGCGTATTGTTGACGGCCAGGTGCCGGAGATTCTGCGCGACAAGCGCCTGGTAACCATTGAGCTGGCTGCCGTAGTAGCCGGCACCAAGTACCGCGGCGAATTTGAGGAAAGGCTGCGCAAGCTGATGACCGAGCTGCGCCAGGCCGGCAACGTGATGGTTTTTATAGACGAACTGCACACCCTGATCGGGGCCGGAGCCGCCGAGGGAGCGATAGACGCGTCAAATATTTTAAAGCCCGCCCTGGCGCGGGGCGAACTCCAGTGCATCGGCGCCACCACGATGGATGAATATCGCAAGCATATTGAAAAAGACCCGGCCCTGGAGCGCCGTTTCCAGCCGATAACGGTCGGGGAGCCGACCGTCGAAGAGAGCATGGAAATCCTTAAAGGGCTGCGCGACCGTTACGAGGCGCACCACAAGGTTAAAATAACCGACGAGGCGCTCGAGGCGGCAGTCAGGCTTGGCGACCGGTATATAGCAGACCGCTTCATGCCCGATAAGGCGATCGACCTGATTGACGAAGCGGCTTCGCGGGTGCGGATCCGTAACTACACGGTGCCGACAGACCTGAAAGAGGTTGAGGAGAAACTTTTTGCCCTGCGCACCGAAAAGGAAGCGGCTGTCCGCAGCCAGGAGTTTGAAAAAGCGGCCGGCCTGCGCGATCAGGAGCATCAGCTGAAAGAAGAGCTGGATGAACAGAAGAAAGAGTGGGAGCAGAAGGTCGGCACTTCTGACCTGGCCCTGGTCACCGGGGAAGATGTGGCCTATATCGTATCAAGCTGGACCGGCATTCCCACCAAGCGGTTGGCTGAAGAGGAGTCCGAGCGGCTGATGCGGCTGGAAGAAATACTCCACCAGCGGGTAATAGGCCAGGACGAAGCGGTGCGCTCCGTGGCAAGGGCCGTGCGCCGCGCCCGGGCCGGGCTGAAGGACCTGAAACGGCCGATCGGGTCGTTCATTTTCCTGGGGCCGACCGGGGTAGGCAAAACCGAACTGGGGCGCGCCCTTGCCGAGGCGCTTTTCGGCGACGAGAACGCCGTAATTCGCCTTGACATGTCCGAGTTTATGGAAAAACATACAGCCGCCCGCCTGATCGGGGCCCCGCCCGGCTATGTCGGCTACGAGGAAGGCGGCCAGCTGACCGAAAAAGTGCGCCGCAAACCGTATTCGGTGCTGCTGCTTGACGAGATGGAGAAGGCCCACCCGGATGTCTTCAACGTGCTGCTGCAGATTCTCGAAGACGGCCGCCTGACCGACGGCAAAGGGCGCACGGTGGATTTCCGTAACACGGTGGTTATTATGACCTCGAATGTCGGCGCCACTTTTTTGGATAAATCGGCGCTTGGCTTCGGCGCTTCCGGCGAGGATGCCGATTATGAGAAAATGAAGGAACGGATCATGGATGAGCTGAAGAGGACTTTCAGGCCGGAATTCTTAAACCGCGTTGATGACCTGATTGTTTTCCACTCGCTGAATGAGGAGCATATCAGGCAAATTGTAGATATAATGCTCGGCGAGCTTAACCGCCGGATCGAGGAGTTTAACCTTCATGTCGAGGTTTCGGATGAAGTCAAGCACATACTGCTGAAAGAAGGCTTCGATCCGAAGTTCGGGGCCCGCCCGCTTAGAAGGGTCATCCAGCGCCGCCTGGAAGACGGCATCTCGGAAGAGATGCTTCTGGGCAAGATTGCTCCGGGCGATACCGTCGCTGTCACAGTGGATGAGAAAGAGAGCCTGGTTTTCACTAAAAAAGGGGGGTAGGGGGATGCTGCCCCCACCCCCCTCCCCCGTTTTTCCCGGACAGCCATACGTATATGACTTGCCCCATATAATGTATAAATATTAAGAAAGTACCAACTTTAAGGCCTATAAAGGATTTTTAGACTGTATTGTCGAAGGTGAACCTGAAAAGCTACATTCGGGTGTATTTTTTTGCCCTCTCAAGAGGTGTCATTTTTGAAAATCGCTGTTTCCGGCAAAGGTGGCGCCGGTAAGTCCACGGTGTCTGCCCAGTTGGTGCGCTGTTTCACTTTAAACAATCTTCCCGTTTTTGCCGTTGATGCCGACCCCGACGCCAATTTAGGGCTGGTTTTGGGGCTGGATCCCGGCCGGCTTGAAAATCTGCGGCCCCTGGCCGAGCTTGAAGATGTAATTGCCGCCAAAAATGCCGGGGGCGGCGCCCTGATCGACCTGAACCCGGATGTGGACGATGTCCTTGAACAATACACCCTGCAGGAAGGGGCGCTCCGCTTCATGAAGATGGGCGCCGTCAAAAAGGGCGGCTCTGCCTGTTACTGCAAAGAAAATTCCTTTTTAAACGCCGTGCTGACCACCATGCTGCTCGACCGCCCGGAAGCAGTGGTTCTTGATATGAGCGCCGGCATTGAGCACCTGACCCGCGGCACAGCCGGCGGCGTCGGCTTAATGCTGGTAGTGGTTGAGCCCACCCGTGCCGGTGTCAGCACCGCTATGGCGGTGGACCGCCTGGCAGCCGACCTGAAAATAGACCAGGTTTTTTTCGTCGGCAATAAAATCCGCAGCAGCGATGATCGCTCTTACCTCGAAGCCTCACTGCCGGCAGATCGCTTTGCCGGTATGATCCCTTTCTCAGAACAGGTTCTGGAAAGAGCGCGCCGCGGCGAACCGGTTGTCTCAACGCCTGACGACCTGTTACCCGGCCTTGATATAATATTTTCCATGGCTTGCGGGAGGTGAGCACCAGGCCATAAAAAGCGTTCCCATAACTCGAGTTACAGCTTGCCAAGATACACGCGTCAAGATAACAGATCAGAAAAAGCAACGCACAATTTTAAAGGAGGCTAGACCGCTTAATGTCCGAAGAAAAGAAAAAAATTGACAACAGAAGGACTATTGATCCGGCGGCGCTGGCAGTTATCGATCGAAACTGCGAAAACGGCCAGCATGAAACCGTTTATGATCGCTATGTAAAAATGCAGCCACAATGTAATTTCGGGCGCACCGGCCTCTGCTGCCGGCTATGCCTGCAGGGCCCCTGCCGCATTACCAAGAAATCCTCAAGAGGAATCTGCGGCGCCCACGGCTACACTATTGTAGCCCGTAACCTGCTCAGGGCCATCAGCGGCGGAACGGGGGCGCACTCCGACCACAGCCGCCACATGCTCTATGCCTTAATGGAAGTGCTCGAAGGCAAGGCCCCCGATTACGGGGTGGAAGATCCCGCAAAGCTGCGCCGGGTTGCTACCCGGCTGGGCATCGAAATTGAGGGCAAAGATGACCACCAGCTGCTTGAAGCAGTCCTGCACCAGGCCATCTCCGACTTTACCAAGATTACCCCCGAGCCCTGCAAATGGCTCGAAACCACTGTCGTGCCCGAGCGGATGGAAAAATTCAACGCCTGCAATATCCAGCCGCGCTCCATCCACACCACCATTGCCGAAACAATGGGCCAGACTCACATGGGCGTTGACGCCGACCCGGTAAACCTGATCTTCCAGGGCTTAAAAACGGCGCTCTGCGACTATATCTGCATGCATATCGGCACGGACCTTTCCGATATTCTCTTTGGCACCCCGAAACCGGTTTACACCGAGGCAAACTTCGGCGTGATCGACCCGGAAATGGTAAACATTGCGGTGCACGGCCACAACCCGCTTTTAAGCGAAATGATCGTCCGCCAGGCCCGCGAAATGAAAGCGGAAGCCGAAGCGGCCGGAGCCAAAGGCGTTAAGTGCATGGGTATCTGCTGTACCGGCAACGAGGTGCTGATGCGCCAGGGAGTGCCGGTGCTGACCAACTTCCTCTCCCAGGAGCTGCCGATTATGACCGGCGGCCTTGACCTGATGGTTGTGGATGTCCAGTGCATTATGCCCAGCGTCAAGGCGCTCGCGGACTGTTACCATACCCGCATCGTAACCACCATGTCGCACTCGAAGATACCCGGCTCCTACCATGTTGATTTCAGCGAGGAGCACGCAGTCGAGAAAGCCAGGGAGGTAATAAAACTGGCAATCGAAGCCTTCAAGGAGCGCCAGGGCAAGGGCGTCGATATACCCGCCATCAAGCACCAGGTTACCGCCGGTTTCAGCATGGAAGCGATGGAAGACATTCTCGGGGCAGTTAACCCCGACGCCCCGATTAAAGTTGTTACCGACGCTGTCGACTCGGGGCAGCTGCGCGGCGTGGTTCTCTTTGCCGGCTGCAACAACCTGCGCGTGCCCCATGACGCCAGCGGTGCGTACCTGATCAAAGAGATGGCGAAAAACAACGTTTTCGTCGTTGCGACCGGCTGTGCCGCAGGCACCGCCGCCAAGCTCGGCCTGATGAACGCCGCCGCTGTAGAGGAGTATGCCGGTGAAGGGCTTAAATCCTTCATTCACATGCTCAATGATGCCAATAAAGGCAAATTAAAAGAAAAACTGCCGCTGGTATTCCACATGGGCTCCTGCGTGGACAACTCGAGGGCCTACGATTTTACGACAGCCCTGGCCCGCCAGTGGAATGTTGACATTCCCAAAGTACCTTTCGTTGCCTCCGCACCGGAAGCGATGAGTGAAAAAGCCGTATCGATCGGCAGCTGGTGCGTGACCCTTGGCGTGCCGACCCACGTCGGCGTTGTGCCCGAGGTTACCGGCAGCGCTCTGGTTGACGGAATTGCCCTTCAGATTGCCGAGGATGTCTACGGCGGATACTTTATCTGGGAAGAAGACCCCGAGAAAGCAGCCGAGAAGATCCTGGCAGCCCTTGACGAGCGCTCCTGGAAACTGAAGATTCACCAGCAAACTGCTGAAAAGTACGAAACAGAACTATCCAAGGGATGGTAAATAATTCGCTAAAAAGGAGGCACGATTAAATGAGTACAGATGGTGTTCTGACCAGAGACTGGAAAGAATCGTTTGATGAAATATTCGACGGCGCTGTTGACGGGTCAAACCCGCCGCTGAAGCTGTTTGAGAAAGCATACGATGGGGCGGTAATTGCCACCAGCTACGCTGAAATACTGCTTAACCAGGCCATAAAGCGCTTTGGCCCCGACAAACCGGTCGCCTACCCGGATACCGGTTACTACCTGCCCGTGATCCGGGCGCTGAGCGGTGAGGCCGTCACAAAGCTGGGCGACCTGCCGCCGATTTTAAACCGGATGCGCAACCAGATCCGCGAAGATTTAAATTTCCACAACGCCCGCCTCTGCGGCGAGGCGACCGCCTACTCGGCTGAAATTATCGAAGCGCTGCGCTACCTTGACGGGGCCAGGCCGCACGTTGAGCCCTGGACCGGCTTCCTGGGCGACCCGGTCGTGCGCCGCTACGGCATCCTGCTGGTGGACTGGACGATTCCCGGCCAGGCCGTTATCATGGGCAAGGGCATGTCAAGCGAAGCTGTCGGCAAGATGATCCAGGACCTGCAGGGCAAGGGTTTCATGATCTTCCTCTGCAACCAGGTGATCGAGCAGGCGATCGAGGCCGGCTGCAAGCTCGGTATCGACTTTATCGCCTTCCCGATCGGCAACTTTACCCAGGTAATCCATGCTGTCAACTATGCGCTGCGGGCCGGTATCGCCTTCGGCGGCATCCCGCCCGGAGAGCGCCAGAATACCCGCGACTACCAGCGCCGCCGCGTGCGCGCCTTCGTTTTGCAGTTGGGCAAAATTGACGAAGTCCAGGTTGCCGCCCACTTTGCAGCCATCTTCTTAGGCTTCCCGGTGATTACCGACCAGGAGCTGGCGGAAGACGAGCAGATCCCCAACTGGTACGTGTCGAACCCCAACTACGACGATATCGTCCAGGTGGCGATGGAAATCCGCGGCATCAAGCTGAAGATTCTTGATATCCCCGTTCCGATCACCGTCGGCCCCGCTTTTGAGGGCGAAGTGATCAGGAAGGGCGACATGCGGGTTGAATTCGGCGGCGGGCGGACAACAGCCTTCGAGCTGGTTGAAATGGTCGGCGAGGATGAAATCGAAGACGGCAAGATTGAAGTGATCGGGCCGGAAATCGGCGAGGCGCCGGAAGGCGGATCCCTGCCGTTAGGCATCATGGTCAAGATCTTCGGCCGTAAGATGCAGCAGGACTTTGAAAGCGTTCTCGAGCGCCGCATCCACTACCTGATCAACTACGGCGAAGGTATCTGGCACATGGCCCAGCGCGACACAATCTGGATGAGGATCAGCAAGGATGCTGCCGCCAAGGGCTTTCAGATACACCACTTCGGCGAACTGCTGGTCGCCAAGTTCAAGGATGAGTTCCCCTCGATCGTGGACCGCGTCCAGGTAAAGCTGATCACCGATGCCGCCAAGGTTGAGGAAGGCCTGGCCTATGCCCGCACCTTCTATGCCGGCCGCGATGAAAGGCTGCGCGGCCTGACCGACGAATCGGTCGAAGAGTTCTATTCCTGCATCCTCTGCCAGTCATTTGCCCCGAACCACTGCTGCGTTGTAACCCCTGAGCGCCTCGGGCTCTGCGGCGCGGTCAGCTGGCTTGACGGCAAGGCGGCTTATGAAATCGACCCGACCGGGCCCAACCGCCCGATCAGGAAAGAAGGCCTGATCGACGAGAAAAACGGGATCTGGGAATCGGTCAACGAATATGTCTACAACAACACCAACCGCTCGATTGAAAAGTGCTCGATGTACAGCTTCATGGTCGAGCCGATGACATCCTGCGGCTGTTTCGAGTGCATCATGGCTATCCTGCCCGAGGCTAACGGGGTAATGATCACCACCCGCGAATACAGCGGCGACACCCCGATCGGGATGACCTTCTCCACCCTGGCCGGAACCTGCGGCGGCGGGGTTCAGACCCCCGGCTTTATGGGCCACGGGCGGGCTTTCGTGCTGAGCAGGAAGTTTATCAGCGCCGACGGAGGCCTCGAGCGCCTGGTCTGGATGCCGAAAGAACTTAAAGAGTCGCTCGGCGAAGACCTGCGCAAACGGGCGGAAGAAGCAGGCCTGGGAGCCGGCTTTGTAGACAAGATTGCCGACGAAACGGTCGGCACCACTTCAGACGAGATCCTGCCCTTCCTTGAAGAAAAGGGCCACCCGGCCCTGTCAATGGATCCGCTGATGTAACAGGGGGGCAACAGCTTCGGTGGAGGCGACGATGAAACCGAAGCTTCTTTATGTTTTGCCAACAGAAAGGAGTAGATAGTAAATGGGTTTAACGGGTTTAGAAATCTACAAACACTTACCCAAAACAAACTGTAAAGACTGCGGTTCGCCGACCTGCCTGGCCTTCGCGATGGCCCTAGCATCCGGCAAGGCGTCGCTCGATGCCTGCCCGCACGTCACCGATGAGGCAAAGAGCGCGCTCGATTCCGCCTCTGCCCCCCCGATCAGGCTGGTCAGGGTCGGCACCGGGGAACAGGCGGTCGAACTTGGCGAAGAAACAGAGATTTTCCGCCATGACAAGCGTTTCTTCCATCCCACGGGTGTTGCCGTGCTGATTGGCGACAGCGAAGATGCCGCCGCCAGGGCGGAAGCATTTGAAGCGCTGGAGTTCCACCGGGTCGGCATGCACTACATTACCGATATGGTTGCCGTTAAGTCAGATTCCGGCGATGCTGGCAAGTTCAAAGCCGCCGTGGAAGCTGTTGCCGGCAAAACCAAAAAAGCAATGATATTGATTGCCGAGGATCCGGCCGTCATGGAAGCGGGCCTGGGCGTCGCTGCTGACCGCAAGCCCCTCATTTACGCGGCAACAGCCGCCAACTACGAAAAAATGGTCGCGCTGGCCAAAGCGAACAGCTGCCCGTTGGCTGTCAAAGGCGAAGGCCTGGAGGCCACCGCCGGGCTGGTTGAGAAGATTGTTGCCCTTGATTACAAGGAGCTTGTCCTGGACAGCGGGGCGCGCGAAACCAGCAAGGTGCTGGCCGACCTGACCCAGTTCAGGCGCCTGGCAGTTCGCAAGAAGTTTCGCCCCTTCGGTTACCCGGCCATTGCGTTT
The DNA here is from genome assembly GCA_964389365.1 of uncultured Syntrophomonadaceae bacterium. Taxonomy (GTDB): domain Bacteria; phylum Bacillota; class Dethiobacteria; order DTU022; family DTU022; genus UBA993. The sequence goes on along the minus strand of CAYMDO010000032.1, from coordinate 4,615 downwards.
ACCTCCAAGGAAGGCCCGCGCGATGAAGTGATCCAGGCCGGGGTGTACTTAAGCAAATATGCGGATATCGTTGTCTTAAAAGCCTCCGGCAAGCAGCAGCTGCTGCCTTTGCTCTCCTGGAGGCAGAACCTTTACACCGACCCGCAGAAGCCGATTGCCGTTGAAGCCAAACTATACGATATCGGCGGCGCAAAAGAAGGATCCCCGGTTTACGTGACCACCAACTTCTCGCTCACCTACTTTATTGTTGAAGGCGAAGTTGAAAGCTCGCGTATCCCGAGCCGGATTCTTTCCGTCGATACAGGGGGCATCTCGGTGCTCACCGCTTACGCCGACAATAAGTTTTCCGCTGAAACGATTACCGCCGCCATAAAAAAATCCGGCCTCGAGGAGATAGTCAAACACCGCAAACTGGTCATACCGGGCCATGTTGCCGTGCTCAAGGGTGCGCTGGAAGAAGAATCGGGCTGGGAAGTTATCGTCGGCCCGCGTGAAGCTTCCGGCATTACCAAGTTTTCAAAGGAAAACTTCGCCTAAGCGAACTGAAATAGGCGGCGATTTGCCGGCCAATTCAGCGGAGAGGGAAACAGTAAATTGCGCTTTTGAATAAAGGGAGCAACAAATCTCCCTCAGGCACGAAGGGAGTAAGCAACAGAACTCCCTCCAGTTCCGGGAGTGAACCAAAAAACTCCCTCCAGTTCCGGGAGTGA
>CAYMDO010000032.1:0-3805 GCA_964389365.1 uncultured Syntrophomonadaceae bacterium | reverse complement strand
GGAGTGAACCAAAAAACTCCCTCCAGTTCCGGGAGTGAACCAAAAAACTCCCTCCCCCTTGAGGGGGGAGGGTCGGGGTGGGGGTGAAAACACCACTATCCCCTGTATCACCTAACGAAAGGAGTAATAAGATGGCTGTAGAAATCCTGAAGGAAAAATACAGAAGCACTGTTGGAGAAGTCGTCCTCGGTGCCACCAGGGACCAGGGCGGCACCCGTAGCCACACCGTTACAGTCGGCGGCGAAGGGGCTTTGCCCTACCTTCACTTTGAAGGCTCAATCCCCAACCGGCCTGTTGTAGCGCTGGAAGTCTGGGATATGGTTCCCGCAGAATGGGATCCTCTTTTCGAAAAATATTACGGGGATGCCTGGAACGATCCGGGCGCCTGGGCCAAAAAATGCGTTGAACAGTTCGGTGCCGAGCTAATCCAGATCCGCCTGAAAGGCGCCGACCCCGATTTAAAGGGCAGTTCGGTCGATGACTGCATCGCTGCCGTTAAAAAAGTCCTCGAAGCGGTCGGCGTGCCGCTGATTGTTGTCGGCTGCGGCAAGCCCGAAGTGGACAATACCCTCTACGCGCCGATCGCCGAGGCGGCAGCCGGCGAAAACCTGCTGATGGGCGTGGCCGAGCTTGAAAACTACAAAGCCGTAACCAGCGCCTGCATGGCCAACCAGCACAATATTATTGCCCAGTCGCCGATCGACATTAACATCTGCAAGCAGTTAAATATTCTGATCGCCGAAATGAGCACCGCCATGGCCAACCGGATCATCATCGACCCGACCATAGCCGCTCTCGGTTACGGGATTGAGTATTCCTACTCGATCATGGAACGGGCACGCAACGGCGCCCTCCAGGGGGACAAGATGCTGGCCATGCCGATGATCGGCAACGTCGGCCTTGAAGCCTGGCGCACCAAGGAAGCCAACCAGCCCGAAGCCGACGAGCCCGGCTGGGGCGAGCAGGAAGAGCGCGGTATTCTCTGGGAAGCGACCACCGCCATGGCTTACCTGCAGTCGGGGGTTAATATCATGGTCCTGCGCCATCCCGAAACCTTAAAAATAGTCAAGGGCAATATAGACGACCTGATGCGGGATAACAGTTACTAAAAGAGGAGGCTATCCTATGATAATTATCGGCGAGCGCATTAACGGAATGTTTAAGGATATCGCCAGGGCGATCAAAGACCGCGATCCCGTTCCGGTTCAGGAATGGGCCCGCAAACAGGAGCATAACGGGGCCCACTACCTCGACATCAATGTCGGCCCCAGTTCACCCGACGCGGTGGGCGCCATGATATGGCTGGTCGAAGTGGCCCAGGAAGCGAGCAAGCTTCCGCTCTGCCTTGATTCAACCAAGTACGACGCTATCGAGGCAGGCCTTAAAGCCTGCAAGCAGCCGGCAATGATCAACTCGGTCCCGGCCGAAATGGCCAAGATGGAGCGCGTCTTTGCCATGGCTGCCGAATACGGGGCCGAGGTAATCGGCCTGGCGATGAATGAAGAAGGCATCCCCAAGGATGCCGATGCCCGGATCGCCCTGGCTGCCGAACTGGTTGCCGTGGCGGATGGTTTTGGCATTTCTCCCGACATGCTCTACATCGACCCGCTGGTCCTGCCCTGTAACGTGGCCCAGGATCACGGCCCCGAAGTAATGAGGACCCTGCGCGAGATCAAGCTGATTTCAGACCCGGCGCCGAAAACCGTAGTCGGCTTAAGCAACATATCCCAGGGCACCAGGAACCGCGAGCTGATCAACCGCACCTTTGCGGTTATGGCAATGGCAAACGGCCTCGATGCCGGTATCGTTGATGCCAACGATGATGAGCTGATGGAGGCGATCGCCTCGGCCAGGATTATCCTCAACATGGATATTTACTGCGATTCCTATGTTGATGTTTTCAAACAGCATAACCGCTGAACCAGGTTTGGCGGTCTGGTCGCAGCATTGAATGCATAAAGTGGAAGGGAAGGTGAATGTATGATAATCGCAGAACGGAAGCCGCTTGAAGAAATAGCCGCCTTGGTTGCGCCTTACAAGCGCGTCTGCGTCCTAGGCTGTAACACCTGTGTGGCTGTCTGCATGGCCGGCGGCGAGAAAGAAGCCGAAGAAACTGCCGCCCTGCTGCGGATCCGGCGCAGCAAAGACAATACCGCCGGTGAAGTCGAAGCATTTTCGATTGAGCGGCAGTGCGAGTTTGAGATGATTGACGAAGTACTGGAAAAACTAAAAGGCTACGATGTTATCCTCTCCATGGCCTGCGGGGTTGGGGTGCAGACCATAGTTGAGCATGTTCCTTCACTCAGGGCCTTGCCCGGGCTGAACACCACGTCAATGGGCTACCCTGTGGAACAGGGGGTCTGGGTTGAACGCTGCCTCGGCTGCGGGGATTGCGTCCTGCACCTGACGATGGGTATCTGCCCGATCAGCCGCTGTGCCAAGAGCATCCTGAACGGGCCCTGCGGCGGTTCAGCCGAAGGGAAATGCGAGCTGGGCAAAGATGTTGACTGCGCCTGGCACCTGATTCACGAGCGCCTGGCCGCGTTCGGGCGCCTCTCCGATTTAGACGGGATTCAGCCTCCCAAGAACTGGTCAACATCGCATCACGGCGGCAACAGAACCACGGTAAGGGAGGATGTAAAAATTGATCGCGGGTAGCAGACTTGAAAGAATGTTGGAAGCAGGGCACTTTACTGTAACCGGTGAGCTGGGCCCACCCAAGGGTGCCGATATCACCCTGATGAAACACCATGCCGAGGGCATGCGCAGCCACGTTGAAGCATGCAACATTACCGACAACCAGACCGCCATCGTGCGCACCTCCAGCATCGCCTGCGGGGCGGCCCTGGTGCAGATGGGTATCGAACCGATAATCCAGATCGTTACCCGCGACCGCAACCGGATCTGCATCCAGGCCGATGTCCTGGGAGCCCAGGCGCTGGGGATCAAGAATATCCTCTGCATCGCCGGAGACCACATGAAATTCGGCAACGAACCGGAATCGAAAGGCGTATACGACATCGACTCGATGCAGCTTTTAAAGGGCTTGAAAGACCTGCGCGACGAGAAGAAGTTCATGGGCGGCGAAGATCTTGAAGGCGAGGTAAGCTATTTCCTGGGGGCGGTGGAAAACCCGTTTGCCGATCCCTTCGAATTCAGGGTGGACCGGCTCGAGAAGAAGATCAGGGCCGGGGCCAGCTTCATCCAGACCCAGTGCATCTTCGACCTTGACCGCTTCGAGCGCTTCATGGAACTGGTGCGCGAGCGCGGGCTGCACAAGAAGATTAAGATCCTGGGCGGGATAACCCCGATCAAGTCGCTCGGCGCAGCCAAGTACATGAAAAACAACGTTTCCGGGATTACCATCCCCGATGCGCTGATCGAAAGGCTGACGGCGGCCGAGGATAAAAAGGCCGAAGGCCTGAAGATTGCGGTTGAGACCATTGAAAGGCTAAAAGGGATCGAGGGCGTTCACGGCGTGCATATCATGGCCATCGCCTGGGAAGAAAAAGTACCCGAAATTGTCGAGCGGGCCGGGCTTTACCCGCGGCCGAAAATCGACTGATGATCAGGGCCGGCACTTCCCCCGATCATGAGTAAACGAGCCAGGACAGGCCTTCACCGGCCTGTCTTTTTTTAATTCAACCTTAAACTCCCTCCCCCTTGAGGGGGGAGGGGCGGGGTGGGGGTGAAAATCCCCACACCCTTGAGGGAAGGGACCACAAGACCCCCTTGAGGGGGGGGCTACAAGACTCCCTCCCCCTTGAGGGGGGGCTACAAGACTCCCTCCCCCTTGAGGGGGGAG
>CAYMDO010000031.1:0-22319 GCA_964389365.1 uncultured Syntrophomonadaceae bacterium | reverse complement strand
GCTTGGTGGTGTGGGAGGGTCGGCGGCTTTACGGTCGCCCCCTATCCCGATTGCCAAAAGCTCATATATTTCTATAGTCTTTGCAGGCGGAACAAATCCCGTAAAAATCAAGGCGATGTTTCTCTGCCCGGAAATCAGTGCTAGCGTTTACTATGGCGTTAAGCTCATTAAAAACCTGATCCGGCAGGTCTTCGATTTTTCCGCATGTATCACAGATTAGGTGGTAGTGAGCCTTTACGTTGCCATCGAAACGGTCAAAACTGCTTCCGGCTTCAAGCCGCCGGACTTTCTTTTGATCAATCAGGATATTTATGTTCCGGTAAACCGTGCCCATGCTAAGGTTGTTAAAATCTTTTCTCAGTTCGTCGTAGATCCACGACGCGGTTGGATGGGTATCAGTACTGCAGAGCAAACTGTAAATGCGCTCCCGCTGCCTGCTTCTCTTATATTTATGCTTACTGACCATATCGGCACCTGATTTTCTTCCGGTTTTACCGCTCGGCAATATCATAACAACATATTCTTTCTCTGACTTCAAACCGCTCCCGTCTTATTTTGCCCTGGCAGGGCCCGGGTGGGATTGCCGTTTAAATAATATATATGCCGCAGCGCCTGAAAAGTTTATGCAAGCGATACTTTTTCGCTGTTATCCCAGAGGCCGTGGAGATTACAATAGCTTAAAGCAATCAGCTCGCCCGGTTTTTCTACAGTTGCGGCAGCGATAACCCTTGGCTCGCATTTTGCGCTGCCGGCATTGGCCCCCTCCGTGGATTCGCCGTGTGCTTCAAAGTTAAAGGAACCGAGGTGTTTTATGAATTTCTCGCCCTCCGGTTTAAAATAGAGCTGAATATAACTGATATGGTGTTCTGTGGTATGGGGATGGGCTACCTCAGCCCCTACGCTGAGCTGAACCTCGAATGGCTCCCCTTTCCTGACCGGACCTTTTATTTCAATTACCGGGACATGTTTTTCCGCTTTCCAGTCGGCTGACTGGATATGGCTGCCAATTACACCCATTTGAAAGCCTCCCTAATTAAAATATATAATTTACCTTTGCCATGATTTATTCTGTACTCAAGACAGACTTCCTTTTTTTATGCGAAGATTATTCAGGTAAATTAAAATGGTTACTGTAAGGTCATGCTATAATAATCCAGGGAAAGGAGATCGGTTATGGTGAAGCAGTGTGCAAGGTGTAAAGTTAATATTAAATCTGACGATAGCTATAACTACCGCGGGCAGGATTTATGCGAGGATTGCTATATGGGCGCTGTGCAGGCGCCGAAAACCTGTGATGTGGCGGCTACCCGCCTGGCCAAAAAGCACCGCCAGGCAGCCGGCCAGACCGGTACTGAAGGGCTGTTGGATATACAGAAAAAGATCTATGAATTGATCAGGCAAAAGGGCCGGGCAAGCAAAGCCGAGGTAATGGAAGAATTAGGGCTGCAGGAGTGGGAGGTGAATAAGCAAATTGCCGTTCTCCGGCACTGTGAATTGATTAAGGGAAGCAAAGACGAACAGGGCCTATACCTGGTTTTGTTTGAATAATTTGCCGGCCCCCGGGAAACGGTTCCGGGAGGGCTTGATGCTTATTGTTGCTTCGCCGGTTTTTTTGTTAGGTTGATCAGGGGCGTAATGGCGATCAGGACAGTCAGGCCTACTGCTAAAAATGCGCTGCCAAGGCCCGGGCCCTGGGCGGCCAGGCCAAAGAGAAGGGCTCCCAGGGAGAAGAATATATCAACAGTATTTTCCTGGATGCTGACTGTTGTAGCCCTTAACCCGGGTTTGGCCAGGTCAAGCAGCCATGTGATAAAAACCAGGGAGCTGCCCTGGATGCCGATTCCGAGAATAAAAGCACAGATGACTACCAATAGCGGATGATAACCTGCATAGGCAAATAAAATTGTTCCGGCCCCGAGAGCGATCATCAACGGCCAGGCCAGGCGTGAACGTTCAATCCGGTCAGATAGCATTCCTGCTGAAAGGGCACCGACAATCCCGGCTGCACCGAAAACCACAAAAAAATAAGCGGCGGCAGTTCCTGCTGCTGTATGCTCCAGGTGCATGGCAGCGAAAGAAATGATGGCGCTGTATACAGTTGAAAGCAGTGCGATTCCGGCGAGCAGCGGGAACAGGGCCTTGCCCTGCAGCGCTTCAGCGAAGTTTGCCATGCTGCTGTTTACGGTTTTTGCATCGCTTTTATTTTCTCCCGGGTGTACTGCCGCCAGAAGTAACAGCGAGAGCGCCCCGATGATCGCGCTCACTGCAAACCAGCTGTTAAAACCGTAGTTGTCAGCTAAAAATATTGCCGCCGCAGGGCCGGTTAGCAAACCGAGGTTGAAGAAGATTCTTAAACTGCCGAGGTAGGCTCCCATCCGTTTAACCGGCGCCATATCGGCTGCCATTGTTGAAACGCCCGGCAGAAAAACTGCCAGCCCCAGGGCCTGGTAAACACGGGCAGCCAGCAACAGCCAGTATGCCGAGCCGAGCATCAAAATCAGGGGAGTGGTGGCAAAAGTAAATGCGCCTAACAGCATCAGGGGCTTTGCCCCCCTGTGATCCATTACCGGCCCCAGGATCAGCCTGAACAGCACAGCCGACAAACCGAACACGGTATTCTGGAGGCCCGACTGAAATGGAGTGCTGCCGATGGATAAACTGTAAGCTGGAAAGGTGGCGATAACGGCAAATAGGTTAGCCATAAAAAAGAAGACCGACCCGTAAAAATAAGCCCAGTTTTTCCAGCTGCTATTTTTTATGGGGGTTGCTGTACCTGTTGCCGTTTTCAGTTCCTCCACCGGTTCAGATCAGATGTCCAATTCAAGCCTGCTTCAGGCTGGCCGGCAGTAAGTGCGGGATGTTATCCCTTATCTTTTCCGGCCTGCATGCTTCGGACATTATAACTGCTTAATCCGGGCAGCGTCAATAAAGCGTTGCCTGTTGCCCCGGCCAATTGAACCGGAGGCAGGGAATCGCCGGTATTGGGAGAATTAATCAAATAGCCAGAGGTTTTAACTTTCAGGCTGTACTATTGCACAACACTTCAATTCAATTCGGGGCTTCTGATGTTAAGGAGTTGATAATAATTGCGAATCGGGATAGCCGGTTACGGCAAGATGGGCATAATAATCAGGCAGAAGGCGCTGGAGAAAGGCCACAGTGTTGCTGCAATAATTGATCCGTCCTGTGGTGCCGAAGAAGTTACGGATCGCGCGATCAGCGCCGCTATATTACCGCTTGATGTGATAATTGACTTTACCAGCCCGGGTACGCTTGTTGATAACATAAAGCTATACTGTGATTTGCAGCTGCCGGCGGTCATCGGTACAACCGGGTGGTATGAACGGCTGGGCGAAGTGGCCGTGATGGTTAACCAATCGGGGACCGGCCTGATCTGGTCCGGCAATTTTTCCCTTGGGGTAAACATCTATTTGCAGTTGATCAAAACATCCGCCGCCTTGATGGAGGGTTTTGAGCAGTATGATGTGATGGTGAGCGAAGTGCACCACAGCCGGAAAAAAGACAGCCCTTCGGGAACGGCGGAGATGATCGGGGCCATATTGCTTGATGCCCTGAGCCGGAAAAAAAGCATTGTGGCCGGCAACTATGAACAACCTCTTGGTGCAGGCGACCTGCATATTTCTTCATCCCGCGTTGGGGCGGAACCGGGCCTGCACAGGGTTGTTTATGACAGTGAGGTTGATACGATTGCCATTGAGCACCGGGCCCGCAACCGGTCCGGTTTTGCCGAGGGGGCGCTCTTGGCAGCCGAGTGGATAGTAAACAAAAAAGGCCTGTACAGCATCGATGATCTGATGCAGGCGGTGATCGGGGGGAAGTTGAAGTGAGAAGCATTGACGAGATTTTCAGGGGAGTGCACACAGCGCTGATTACGCCCTTTACTTCGACCGGCGCAGTTGACATCGGTGCTTTTAAACGACTGGTTGAGTTCCAGATTGAATCCGGTATCGACGGGCTGGTGCCATGCGGCACGACAGGTGAAAGTTCAACTCTTACGCACGATGAGCATGACCGGGTAATCGCCCTCACCGTAGAGTATGCCGCCGGACGGGTGCCGGTAATTGCCGGAACAGGCAGCAACGCCACCGCCGAAGCTATACAGCTTTCACAGCATGCCGAACAATCAGGCGTAGATGCCGTATTGCTGGTTAACCCCTACTATGTCAAGCCGACCCAGAAAGGCCTGTACCTGCACTTCAGGGCAGTTGCCGAGTCGGTATCGATCCCCTGTATTGTATACAATATCGAGGGCCGGACCGGGGTAAACCTGGAGAATGAAACCCTCCTACGCCTGATGAACGAGTACCCCAATATTGTCGGGGTGAAGGAGGCGTCAGGCAGCCTGGAGCAGATGAAAAAGCTGATCGGGCTGCGCCGGGAGCAATTTGTGGTGCTCTGCGGCGACGACAATATGACCGTTGACCTGATCGAGGCCGGGGGTAACGGGGTGGTTTCTGTAGCGGCAAATTTGATCCCGCGGCAGATGAAGGAAATGGTGCACAGCGCTCTTAATGGCAACTTGGATCGGGCGCGGGAAGTTGAAGCGCAGCTGATGCCTTTCTTTAAAGCCTGTTTTATCGAAACCAACCCGATACCGATCAAGACTGCTATGGCCATGAAAAAGTGGTGCAAGGAAGAATTTCGGCTGCCGATGTGCCCTCTTTCCCGGGATGAGCACTACACGGCAATCGGTCAGGCGATGGCGGGCCTTGATATACAGGAGGCAGGTAACCGCAAAGTAAATATTTAAGGATAAGGAGCATGGTCTTGCGATGGCTAAAATTAATGCCCACTACCGGAAATTAAGCGCCGGGTACCTTTTCCCGGAAATCAGCCGCCGGGTTGCTGCTTTTCAAAAGGAAAACCCTAAAGCTAAAATATACCGCCTGGGGATCGGCAACACTACCGAACCGCTGCCGCTTTCGGTGATAGGCGGGCTGAATGATGGTGTGCAAAGGCTTGCTTCCCATGAGACCTACAGCGGTTACGGCGATGAACAGGGCGATCTTGATCTGCGCAAAGCGCTGGTCCTTCTTTACCGGCAGCGGGGTGTGATGCTGGAGGCTGCTGAAATATTTGTCAGCGACGGTGCAAAACCGGACTCGGGAAACATCCAGTCAATCTTTGGCACCGACAACCTGGCTGCCTTCCAGGACCCTGCTTATCCGGTTTATGTGGATTCAAACGTTATTGCCGGCCGCTCGGGCACCTGCGACAGCAATAACGGTTCTTATAACGGTTTTATTTACATGCGGTGCAGTGAAGAAAACGGTTTTATCCCTGAACCGCCGGCCGAAAAAGCGGACCTGATCTACCTCTGCAGCCCGAATAACCCGACCGGAGCCGTGGCCACCCATCAGCAGCTGCAGAAGTTCGTTGACTATGCCAGGGAAAACCGGGCGGTGATCATTTTTGACGCGGCATACGCCGATTTTATTACCGACCCTGAACTGCCCCGCTCGATCTACGAAATAGCAGGAGCTGAGCAGTGTGCAGTCGAAATCAACAGCTTTTCTAAATCGGCAGGTTTTACCGGGGTCAGGCTCGGCTGGACTGTTGTTCCGAAGGGCCTGGTGGTTGAAGATAGCGTGCCGGGCGAACTAAACCGGTTATGGCTGCGCCGCCAAACGACATTTTTCAACGGCGCATCAAACATTGCCCAGAGGGGCGGGCTGGCGGTGCTGTCACCCCGGGGGCAGGAGGAATGCAGAGCGGTAACCAGCTACTATATGGAAAACGCCCGCCTGATCCGGGAAGGGTTGCAGAAGATCGGCCTGATAATCTACGGCGGTGTAAATGCCCCTTACCTGTGGCTTAAAACACCGGGCGGCCTTTCATCCTGGGCATTTTTCGATAAATTGCTAAATGAAACCCAGGTGGTAGGCACCCCGGGCTCCGGTTTCGGCCCGGCCGGAGAAGGCTTTTTCCGCCTCAGCGCTTTTGGGCGCCGGGCTGATATTGAGGCGGCAGTGGAGCAGATCATTGCCAAATTGCACTGAGCGGCCATACCACACCCCATCATATGAAGCGCAACCTGCTGCCCGGCACCTGAAATTTAAGAGGGAACGGGTAAAGAGGCAACAAATTATCGGAGGTGATATTCCTGCCTGAAAAGAAGATCCCTTTGTCGAAGGCCGAACTGGAAATGATTGCCGAAGAGTATCAGACTCCCTTCCATCTTTACGACGAAAAAGCGATCCGCGAAAATGCCCGCAAATTTTATAAGGCTTTTTCCTGGGTGGATGGCTTCAAAAACCATTACGCTGTTAAAGCCTGCCCAAATCCGTCTATTTTAGCGATTCTGCTGGAAGAAAATATGGGTGTTGACTGCAGCTCGCTGCCGGAACTGATTCTGGCGGAAAAAGTCGGTTTTCGCGGTGAAGATATCGTTCTTACCTCCAATGATACCCCGGCGGAGGAGTTCGTTGAAGCGGCCCGTCTTGGAGCAGTGATAAATCTGGACGATACCGGCCATCTAGCGCTTCTTGAAAATAGCGCCGGCATCCCTGACCTGATTTCTTTCCGTTACAACCCAGGGGATGCCCGGACCGGCAATGTCTTAATCGGCCTGCCGCACGAAGCCAAGTACGGCGTGACTAGGGACCAGATAGTCGATGCTTACAAAACCGTTAAACGCAAAGGGGTTAAACGCTTCGGTTTGCATACCATGGTTGCCTCCAACGAACTCGAAAACAGCTACTTTGTAGAAACGGCACGCATGCTCTTTGAGCTGGCCGTTAATATCAAAGAAGAAGCCGGGGTTGAAATTGAGCTGGTCAATATGGGCGGGGGCGTTGGGATCCCCTACCGGCCGGAGGAAAAAGCGGTAAACCTGGAGCTGATTTCTGACGGGGTGAAAGAACTGTACGATCAGCTGATCATCCCTGCCGGACTGCATCCCCTGCGCTTAGTGTTCGAATGCGGACGCCTGGTTACCGGTCCGTACGGTTACCTGGTCAGCAGGGTGCGCCATGTGGCAGATAAGTATAAAACCTATGTGGGCCTTGACTCCTGCATGGCCGACCTGATGCGCCCGGGCATCTACGGGGCTTACCACCATATAAGCATTCCAGGCAAGGAAGATCAGCCTGCCGACCGGCAGTACGATGTGACCGGCTCGCTCTGCGAAAACAGCGATAAATTTGCCATCGACCGCCGGCTTCCCCCGGTAGAGCCGGGCGATCTGGTTGTAATTCATGATACGGGCGCTCACGGCTATGCGATGGGGTTCAACTATAATGCCAAGCTGCGTTCGGCGGAACTGCTGCTGCGCGGGGACGGCGCCGTTCAGTTAATTCGCCGGGCGGAAACGATTGACGACTATTTTGCGACATTGAGGTTTCCTTCTTCTCCGGTAAAGGTATGATTCAACCAAGCTGTCATTCTATGGGAGAGTGATTAATTTGATTCGCAGCGCTATCAGGGCTTATGTCAATATCGGTGCCTATGTTTTGGTTTTGTTTATTAACTTTTTGTCTAATGCCATACCTTTTAACGGCCTGACCCAGGGCGATCTTTCCGGGATTTACCCGGTTCTGATTACCCCGGCTGCTTATGTATTCTCAATTTGGGGTTTGATTTACCTGTTTTTGCTTGCTTTTGTCATCTACCAGGCGATCCCTGCTTCTCGCGAGCACCCCCTTGTAAAAGCTGTAGGCATCCTATTTGCCGTCAGCTCACTTTTTAATATTCTCTGGCTTTTCGCCTGGCATTACCAGAAAGTTGGATGGTCAATGATCCTGATCCTGATGCTGCTGGCCACCCTGATCGTGATCTACCTGAGGATAGGGGCGGTAACTGCCGAGAAAACAATCTACGACCGGGTCATAGTAAAATATTCTTTCAGTCTCTACCTGGGATGGATAACCGCGGCAACAATCGTAAACTTTAACGTCCTGCTTTATAGTATTGGCTGGCTCGGCACGGGCACAGGTGCGGTTATTTTCACCATGCTGGCGGTTATTTTTGCCGGCCTGATCGCGCTGGCGGTTTTTTACCTGCGGAAGGATTATATTTTTGCCGCAGTCTTTGTCTGGGCGCTGTTCGGGATAGGGGTCAGGCATATTTCAGGCCCTCTTATTCTGGCCGTCTTTGCCTGGCTGGCAGCAGCTGCCATTCTTATCTTCCTTGGCTGGTTCGCTGCCCGTCAAAAAAATATGCTTTTATGATCGGATGCAAAATAAGGAAGAGGGAACTAGAACAATGTAGTTCCCTCTTCCTTGATGGTTACCCGTCTTCCGGGCTGCCTACCTGTTAAACAGGCTGCCCAAAATGCCGCCGATCAGGCTGGTCAGGTCGCCCTGGCCGCCCTGTTTTTTCTGATTACCCAGGGCGCCCAATACCAAAGGTGCCAGTTGGGTTAACAGATCCAATGCCTGGTTGTTCTGCAGGCCTGCCTTTTGGGCCAGATCTGACTGCACGGCATCCTTGTTTCCTCCAAAAATATGCCGCAGTATTTTAGCCCCGTCCAGGGTATCGACGTTTTGTAAGAACCCTAAAATATCGTCAACTTTGTCATCCTGATGTTTTTCCAGTGCCTTATCGAGTGCTTTTGCTCCCTCCGGGTCGGCTGCATTTTTTTGAAGCGCGCCCATCAACGCCGGCAGCGCTACCTGCGCCAGTTGCCGGGTCTGATTTTGATCGGCGCCGGCTGATTTTCCCAGCTGCTCAAGCACTGCCGGGTTGCTTAACTGTTCTGTGAGCAGGTTAATGATATCCATGATTAAACCCCCCTGATAGTTTAATAATTCAAATTAATTATAACATATTTTGTCCCGGTATGCCAAGATTCCCTGCAGGTATCCGGTATCAAAACAGTAAAAGGGCACAGATTCTATCTGTGCCCTTTTACTGGTCGGAGCGAGAGGATTTGAACCTCCGGCCTCTTGGTCCCGAACCAAGCGCGCTACCAAGCTGCGCTACGCCCCGTTATTGCAGCCTGATTATAACACAGTGGTTTTGGCAGGACAATAACATTTATAAAGAGCGCCGAGTGCTTGAGAAAAAAATAACTTGTCAAAAAATTGCCAATATTGTTGACAGACTATTCCCGGTTAGTTATAATGGTCAAAAGAAAGTGACTTGCTATCAATTTATGACAATCAGCAAACGGCTCTATCCCGGGAAGGCGGTATTTTTGTGCAGTACATAGTAATTATTGGTATCATACTTTTAATTTCCTGCAGTGTCCGGCTGCTTATCCACAGGGATCTTAAAAACAGGCAGCGGTAGCGCCGGTTGTGATATTGCGAAAGGAGGATCTGTCATATGCTTAACGCGGTGGTTTTTATTGCGATATTTCTGGCGGTCGCTCTTTCGATCAGGTATATGGTAATCCGTGATCCAAATAAAATATAAAATCGGTTAGTTTATGTTTGCGGTTCCTGCTGTGTTTTAATTGAAATTCTTTAAGATCTTTAACCGGACATGTAAAATAAAAGGGGTGTCAAAGGCATCCCCTTTTTCTGCTTCAAGGCCGCATGAAGGAAGGATTGTTTGACAGCGCCCCGCACCGGCTAATGTCAGCAATATGAAAATTTTACCGCTTAGGAAGGAATATTGACATAAAAAGCGAATTTATTAAACCGCTTTTAAATTATAAAGGGGGTTTACAATTGAAAAAGCTATTAGTTTTAGCGCTGCTGATTGTTTTCAGCTTGTTTGTGTTCGGTTGTGGCGGCGCCGGTGACGATGCAGCCGTCGATGAGCCGGCAGGCGAAGAACCTGCAGCCTACAAAATCGGGATCATGACCGGCACAGTTTCACAGGGTGAGGAAGAGTTCATGGCAGCCGTCGAGCTGGTTGAAAAGTACGGCTCGGATGTTGTTATCCACATGACCTACCCCGACAAGTTCATGGATGAACAGGAAACAACCATTGCCAACATCGTCAGCCTGGCTGCAGATCCGGCTATGAAGGCAATCGTAATCTGCCAGGCAGTGCCCGGAACCAAAGCCGCGATCGACATTATCAAGGAAAGCCGCGATGATATTTTATTCATAGCGGGGGTTCCCCACGAAGATCCGGAAGTAATCGCATCATCAGCCGATATTTGCATTAACCCTGACGATCTGGCCCGGGGCGAAACTATTGCTGCCCTGGCGGAAAAAATGGGTGCGGAAACTTTTATTCACTACTCTTTCCCGCGCCACATGTCTTATGAGCTCTTAGCCCAGAGACGTGACATCTTCCGTGAAGAATGCGAAAAACGCGGCATTGCGTTTGTTGAAGTAGAAGCACCGGACCCAACCGGCGATGCCGGTGTTCCGGGGGCACAGCAGTTTATCCTGGAAGATGTTCCCCGCCAGATTGCCAAATACGGCGTTAATACCAACTTTTTCAGCACAAACTGCGCCATGCAGGAGCCGCTGATCAGAGCAGCCCTCGACGGCGGGGCAATCTATGCCGAGCAGTGCTGCCCGAGCCCTTACCATGCTTATCCGGGCGCATTGGGCATTGAAATTCCCGAAGATAAAGCCGGAGATGTAGCTTACATTCTCGAGCAGATTGAAGCAAAAGTGGTCGAAAGCGGTGGAGCCGGTCGCTTTGCAACCTGGAAAGTGCCCTGCAACATGGCGATCATTCATGGCTCTGCAGAATATGCTATTCTTTTTGCCAAGGGTGAAGTCGGCAAACAGGATTTTGGCAAGTTTACCGAAACCATGTCTGCCGCAGCAAAAGGTCCGGTTGTTCTTGACGGTCTGGATGTTGCGCCCAATTACCTGATGTTCGTTGGAGAATCAATCATTTTCGGCCAATAATTTATTGTTTGCATTTGAGGGTTCTATCAAACATAGGGTTGCCCCAGGCAACCCTATGTTTCAGTTTGGAGGTAGATTGGATGGGAAGTGCAGCTCTCTTGAAGCTGGATAAAATTTGTAAATCATATTATGGCAACCAGGTTTTAAAAGATGTTTGCCTGGAAATCAATAAAGGCGAAATTCACGGCCTGGTCGGTGAAAATGGCGCCGGCAAGAGCACCTTGATGAATATACTGTTTGGGATGCCGGTCATACACCAGACCGGGGGGTTCGAAGGCGATGTTATCCTGGAGGGCAGCCAGGTCTGTTTTACCTGCCCGTCAGAAGCAATGGATTGCGGCATTGGCATGGTTCACCAGGAATTTATGCTTATCCCCGGCTTTACGGTAGCGGAGAATATCAAGCTCAACCGGGAACGGACTAAACCAAATGTGATCAGCAAAATATTTGGAAATAAATTGGAAACGATAGATGGACAGCGGAACAGGCGGGAGGCCCGGGTTTCCCTGGATCGCCTGGGAATGTCTTTTGATGAAACAGTGCCTGTCGGAGGGCTCCCCGTCGGTTACATGCAGTTTATTGAGGTGGCAAGGGAAATTGATAAGGAAAATACAAAGATTGTAGTATTTGATGAGCCAACCGCTGTACTGACTGAAAGCGAAGCCGACCAGTTTTTAGATACGGCCCGCAAATTGGCAGCAGACGGTTTGGGCGTCCTTTTTATCAGCCACCGGCTGGATGAAGTGGTTAGCCTTTGTGATCGCATTACCGTGCTGAGGGACGGTGAAGTAGTCGCTACCTTAAATAGGGGCGAAGCGTCAATTCAAAGAATTGCTGAGTTGATGGTAGGGCGTCAGATAAACAGACTGTCGGCCGGGGGCAAAACTGCCCCGGTTTACAAGCCGATTTTGGAGATCAGGAATTTAGCGGTTGAGATGCCCGGCGAAAAAGTGAAGCAATTTAGCCTCGATCTTTATGAAGGCGAGATCCTGGGTATCGGAGGGCTTGCCGGGCACGGTAAAATTGGCGTTGCCAACGGCATCATGGGTATGTTTCCCGCCACCGGGAGCCTGATCAAGCAGGGAAAATCCTTGCCGCTCGGCAATACCATGTTAATGCTGCAGGAAAGCATGGCTTTTGTATCAGAAGATCGGCGCGGCGTCGGTTTGCTGTGGGAGGAGTCAATTGAACACAATGTTATCATTGCCGCGATGCAGAGCCAGAATAAGTTTCTCAAGCGCGTTGCGCCTTTGCTGACGATTGAAGATAAAGCAAAAATTTATGAGCACACCCTGAAGATGATTAAGGATCTTGATGTCCGCTGTGTCGGGCCCCAGCAGTTGGTGAAAAGGCTAAGCGGGGGGAACCAGCAGAAAATCTGTATTGCCAGGGCAATTACCCTCTCGCCGGATATCCTTTTTGTCTCCGAACCAACAAGAGGCATCGATATCGGTGCCAAGCGAATCGTTCTTGACCTGTTATTACAGCTGAACCGGGATCTGGGCGTAACAATTGTTATGACGTCCAGCGAGCTTGCCGAGCTGCGTTCTGTATGCGACCGGATTGCCATCGTATATGAAGGGAGTTTAGAGGGTGTTCTTCCGCCCGAGGCACCGGACCTTGATTTCGGCCTGATGATGGCCGGGAAGTTTGAGCATAAGGGGGCAGTTCAGGCATGAGAGATATTTTAGATCTGGCTTATAATAAAATTGGTTTGCCGAGGCTGATTATTACGGTATTTTTATTGTTATTCCTGGTTGCCGCATCTTTGGTTGACCTGTCAATTCCGATGCTTACCGGAAGCCTCCTGGTCCGCGTGGGAATGAATGCCGTTCTCGTGCTGGCCCTGATCCCGGCAATTAAGGCCGGAACCGGGCTAAACCTGGCCCTGCCCCTCGGGATTATGTGCGGGCTGGTCGGAGCGGTTATTGCCATTGAATACAAACTGGCAGGGGCAACATCATTTACGGCTGCCTTGGCAATTGCCATACCGCTGGCGATTATAGTCGGTTGCCTGTACGGCCTTATCCTGAACCGGATCAAAGGGCAGGAGATGATCGTCGGAACATACGTTGGTTTTTCAGTGGTATCCGGCATGTGTATTTTCTGGCTGCTGGCACCCTTTAAAAGCCCCGAAATGGTATGGGCTTATGGCGGCACTGGTTTGAGAAATACAATACTGCTTCATTCCAGTTTTGATAAAATATTAAACAATTTTCTCAGTTTTAAAATCGGGGAGATCGAAATACCAACCGGTTTGCTGCTCTTTTTTGCCCTGCTCTGCATTATGGTCTGGTTATTCGGCAAAACCAGGACAGGCTATGCAATGCACGTAGCCGGCAGTAACCCACGGTTTGCGCTTTCCTGCGGGATAAATATTGATAAAATGCGCATCCTCGGCACGGTGCTTTCCACCGTGTTGGCCTGCATCGGGATTCTGGTCTACTGCCAGAGCTACGGTTTCCTTCAGCTTTACCAGGGGCCGCTGATGATGGCATTCCCGGCGGCAGCGGCGATTCTGATTGGCGGCGCTTCGCCGAAGAAAGCGGCAATCGCACACGTTATAATCGGAACTTTTCTATTTCAGTCCCTGCTGGTGGTCGCCCCCCCTGTTATTAATGTTCTCGTTGAGGGCAGTTTTTCAGAGGTCTTCCGCGGGATTGTCAGTAACGGGGTTATCCTGTACGCACTGGCGACCAGGTGGGAAGGGGGAGAGTAGCAATGATACAGGAACATAAAGAGATCAAGCCGGGACCAAGCAAGCTGGCGGACACGATAATGCGAAAGTTGGCCGAGTTTGCCGTTCCAATACTGTTTCTGGTCCTCTGCATTATCGGGGCTTATTATGCGGAGCTTCAGCCGGCATTTTTGATCAATGAAATTATTATGCGAATGGCCCGCAACCCGGTGTTGGTTTTGGCTCTGATCATTCCTGTACTGGCTGGAATGGGGATGAATTTTGCTATTGTTTTGGGAGCTATGGCCGGGCAGATTGGTTTAATTATCATTACGCACTACGAAGTTGCCGGCTTTGCCGGGGTAACTGTTGCGGCGCTTATTGCCGTTCCTTTTGCCGTTGTATTCGGTTACCTGACTGGCAAACTGCTCAACCGGGCCAAAGGCAAAGAGATGATCACCAGCATGATCTTCGGCTTTTTTGCCATCTATGTCTGGCAGCTTTTCTTTTTGGTTTTTGTTGGCTCAATTATTCCAATGCGCAATGAAAAGTTGATCTTGTCAACCGGCGTAGGCGTTCGCAATACGGTGGACCTTGCCGGGGTCCGGTATGCGCTGGATGATATCGTTAAAATCAGCGATTTCCCCGGTATTTCCATACCGGTATCGACCCTGGTCGCAGTGGCCCTTTTTTGCATTTTGCTCACTTTCTTTATGAAAACTAAAATGGGACAGGATATCCGGGCTGTCGGTCAGAATATGGAAATCGCAGCCGTTTCGGGTATTAATGTAGATAAAGTAAGGATCATTGCCATTATCATTTCAACAGTACTGGCCGCCTGGGGGCAGATTATCTGGCTCCAGAATATCGGCACCTTAAATACCTATGGCAGCCACGTGCAGGTAGGGCTTTTTGCTGTGGCGGCATTGTTGATCGGCGGAGCATCGGTAGCCAAGGCGAATATCTGGCAGGTCCTTCTGGGTACTTTTCTTTTTCATACCCTCTTTATCATTTCTCCTACTGCCGGAAGAAACCTGTTGGGCGATGCGCAGATCGGTGAGTTTTTCAGGGTTTTTGTTGCCTATGGCGTAATCGCCGTAGCTTTGGTGCTGCATGCCTGGCAAAAGCACAGCGCGGCAAAAAAATAATCGGTGCGGCTTACTGGATGGATGGATGGATGGAGAGAATATAGATGAAGCCCGAGTCATTACTGAGCGACCTGATTAAAATTGATACTAGTAATCCTCCGGGGAATGAAACGGCAGCTGCGGAGTACCTAAAAAAGCTTTTTAGCGATCACGGCCTGGAAAGCGAAATAATCGAACCTGAACCCGGCCGGGGGACCTTTATTGCCCGCGTTGGCAGTGGCGCCAAAAAGCTGCTTTATATATCGCACTTAGATGTTGTGCCGGTCGGCGACGACTGGGATTTTGAGCCCTTCAGCGGCGAGGTGAAGGATGGCGTTATATACGGCCGGGGGGCCCTTGACTGCAAAGATCTTACCGCAGCCCAGGCGGCTGCCGCCCTAGAACTGCACACTGAAGGCGTTCAGCTTAACGGCCAGCTGATCATTGCCGCTACCGCTGATGAAGAAAAGGGCGGCCGTCTCGGCGCCGGATACCTGGTTAGCAATGAACCGGGTAAAATAACAGCAGATTATGCCGTCAATGAAGGTGCTGATCAGCCAATCCTGGTTAACGGCAAGCCGGTTTATTTTATCCAGGTTGGCGAAAAAGGGACGGCCTGGTGTACGCTAAAATCACGCGGTGTTGCCGGCCACGGTTCGATGCCGACCCTGGCTGACAATGCAGTGGTTAAAATGGCCCGTGCCGTGAGCCGGCTGCACAATTACCGTGCAGAAGTGGTGGTTGTTCCGGAAGTAGAGATGCTGCTGAAAAAAATCGCAAAATTATGCAACTTGGAGCTGGGAAGCTGCAAGTCCGACGATGTGGATAACCTGCTGGAAAAGCTGCCGCTGGATCGGGCTTTTGTTGAAGCGCTGCGGTCAATGACCAGGATGACAGTTTCGCCAAACCAGATTCGCGGGGGCACAAAAACCAATATTGTCCCGGATTACTGTGAAGCTGAAGTCGATATCCGCATATTGCCCGGTCAGGATTGTGACTATGTGGAAAGAGAGCTTCGCTTAATAATCAGCAAAGATATTGAAATCGAATTTAACGAATACAAGGTTCCTACCTTTTCCAGCACAAATAATTCCTTTTACCGCCTGATGGATGAAATTACCTCGGGTCTGGCCGGTAACAACACGGTTTGTTTGCCGGTTATATCTGCCGGTTCAACCGACTCGAAGTTCTTCAGGGGAGCGGGGATCCCATCTTACGGTATTGGGTTGATGGCTGCCGGTTTTGATCAGCAGGCCAGGAGCACGGTTCACGGCCGCAACGAACGAACCGATGTTAACAGCCTGAGGCTGAAAACCGACTTTCTGAAAGAACTGGCCCGCCGATATTTGGCCTGAGCTTTTGGCAGCATCTAGCTGCCCCCTTCCTCTCGCGGGAGGAGGGGGTTTGAGCCCGGAGCGCTGCCGCTTCCGCCGGGCCTGTCCTTTACCCGGGGGAACAAAAAGGCTTCCGCATAAGTATTGTCACTTCTGCTGCCAGCTAAAAAGATCAAATACATAGGTAAATGTGCGGCATTGCCGCATGCGAACGGCAAAAACCGCTGCTGCAGCTGCGACTGCAGGGGATGAAGCAAGGGCGGCACAACGGGACGTTTGCGTCGGCCCTGCGTATTCTTTTTTTTGGATATGATTGTTCGCATACATTATGAAAGGTTGGCTGCCTTTGATCCGGAAAAATGGCTCTGACAAAAAACATAGCTGCCTGGCTTTGGCTCCGATGGCCGGGGTAACCAACCATGCTTTTCGCCTGCTGGCAAAAGAACAGGGCTGCAGCCTGCTCTTTTCTGAGATGATCAGCGCGAAGGGATTAAGCAATGATAACCGGCGCAACCGCTCGTTGGTTTATTTTACTGAAGCAGAAAAACCATTCGGCCTGCAGCTTTTCGGTTCGGACCCCGCCATCATGGCCCGTGCGGCAGGAAAACTGGAGAAACTTGGCGCAGATTTTATTGATCTTAACATGGGCTGCCCGGCACGTAAAATTACCCGCAACCTGGAAGGCGGAGCCCTGCTGCGCCAACCGGAACTATGCGGCAAGCTGTTTAAAGCCGTCGTAAGCGCGGTAAACTGCCCGGTGACAGTTAAGCTGCGAAAAGGCTGGGATGAAAAGTCCTATACTCTGCCGGAGATCGCCAGGCGTGCTGAAGATGCCGGGATTAGCAGGATCACGGTCCACGGCAGGACAGTGGAACAGGGTTACAGCGGCAAAGCAGACTGGGGCGCAATAAGAGAGGTCAAGCAGTTGGTTTCGGTTCCGGTCATCGGCAACGGTGATGTTGATTCGCCCCAGGCAGCTGTGGATATGTTTGAATACTGTTCATGCGACGGGGTAATGATTGGCAGGGCAGCGAGGGGCAACCCCTGGATATCCAGGGAAACCCTGGCCCTGCTTGAGGGGCGCCCTCTTCCGGAAAAACCGTCTCTGGATGAAATAACCGCAATGGTTGTAAAACACTTTAAGCTGTTAACGCTGCTCAAGGGAGATAAGGCGGCTGTTCGTGAGATGAGGCACCACAGCCCCTGGTATATCCGGGGTGTGCCGGGGGCGGCTGCAGCCAGGCAAATGCTGGTTCGTGCTTCATCGCTGGCCGAAGCGGAAGCTGTTCTTGCAGGCCTGACCGGCACTTAACGTGAGCTTATAACAATTGTCTGCCAGGTAAAAAAGTGCTACAATGCTGCTGATCACATAAATGTGCACAGCTTTTTCTTAACTTAAGGGGAGGGGCCGGGTTTGCAAAGCGCGAGGGTTTTCAGGATCGGAGAAAAGCTGATCAGCCTGGACAAGGTGGTACGCCGGGTTGAAAAAGCCCTTGAAATGCGCGAAATAGGCCATTCTCAGCAGGAGGCTGCCACCAGGCTGCGCCTTGACCGCAGTTTTATTTCCCGGCTCGAATCGATCGGCGAGATCAGGAAAGGCCGCCGGGTTGCGGTAATCGGTTTTCCCCTGGCTAACGGCAGCGAGCTGATCGATATGTGCAGCGATTACGGGCTTGATTTTTCAATGATCCTGAACGATCGGGAGCGCTGGGCGCTGGTTCAGGATCTGCAGGCGCTGGATTTCTTTAATCGGATGCTGGAGGTTGTGACCCGCCTTCGGGAATACGACACCCTGATCATGATAACTTCAGAGAAGTGGTATCATCTGGCCGAGGCGCTGCTGGACCTGCAGATAATCTTTATCAGCCTTGGGGCTACACCAATCAGCGCGGACCGCACCATTGACCCGCAGCAGCTGAAGGATGTGCTGGAACAGATCATGCAGACCGGAAAGGGGAAAAACTAGCATGAAACATGTAGTCGGTATCAGCTTGGGCTCATCAACAAGGGATCATGTTGTAACTGTTGAACTGAAAGGCGAAAAGTACAAGATCGAGCGAATCGGAACCGACGGCAATATGAGGGCAATGGTTGACCGGATTACCGAGCTTGACGGCCATGTTGATGCTTTTGGCCTGGGTGGGATGGATCTTTATATCTACGCTGTTGACCGCCGTTACGTAATACGCGATGCAAAACGCATTGTCAGGGCAGCTCGGAAGACACCGATCGTGGACGGGTCCGGCCTTAAAAATACCCTGGAGCGCAGGGCGATAGAGTACCTGGGCGGCCATACCGGCCTCTTCCGGGAGCCGAAAAAGGTATTACTGATGTGCGCCATGGATCGCCTCGGTATGGCCCAGGCCCTGGAGGAAGCCGGCTGTGAAATGACATATGGCGATCTGCTTTATACTATAGGCCTTCCAATACCGCTTAAATCTTTAAAAAGCCTGGCTGCAATTGCCCGGGTACTTGCCCCCCCGATCAGCCAGCTCCCTTTTACGATGGTTTACCCAACCGGAGAAAAACAGACGGTAAATAAGCCGCGTTTTACGCAGTATTTTGAGAAAAACGAGATAATCGCCGGTGATTTCCATTTTATTCACCGCTACATGCCAAAAGAGCTTCCGGGCAAAACAATTATCACGAATACTGTAACAGCTTCCGATGTGGTTTTCCTGAGGAACAGCAAAGTGAAAACCTTGATCACTACAACCCCTGAAATGGAAGGCCGATCATTTGGGACCAACGTGATGGAAGCCCTCCTGGTTTGCATGGCCGGGGGGAAACAGGAGCTTTCTGAAGACCGGTATAACCAGCTGCTGGTTGACCTTGATCTAAAACCGCGTATTCTGGAACTATAGAGGGAGTAGATGTGGATGGATACAGAAGTTATCGGCTTGATCGGTTGCGGCGAAATGGGTTCTGCTTTGGCCAGGGGCATGGTGACGGCAGGAGTAATCAGCCCTTCATCAATCTTTGTATATGACATAAACAAGGAAAGGGAAGCGCTGCTGGCTGCTGAACTGCATAGCAATACAGCCGGGTCTTTGGAAGAGATGGTGCCGCAATGCCGGTTTTTATTTATTGCCGTAAAACCACAGGATGCCGGCGGCCTGCTTGAGAGCATCAAAAGCCTGGTTCATCCCGGACAGGTTATTATCTCGATTGCAGCAGGGATCACCCTCAATTTTATCGAGAAGAACCTGCCGGAGGGGGCCAAGGTGATTCGCCTGATGCCCAATACACCCTGCCTGATTGGCGAAGGCGCGGTGGTGATCAGCACCGGGAACACGGTAACAGACGAAGACAAAAAAGATGTTGAAAAACTGCTCAGGTCGCTTGGGTTAATTGTCCGCTTTCCCGAGTCGTTGATGGATGCGGCAACCGGGTTGAGCGGAACCGGCCCGGCCTATGTTTACCTCTTTATTGAAACCATGATCGATGCCGGGGTATCAGTCGGTATCAGGCGGGACGTCGCTTCAAAACTGGTGATTCAAAATGTCATTGGTGCGGCAAGGATGCTGGAGAAAAATGTTCACCATCCGGCCGAGATGCGCAATATAGTCACTTCCCCCGCCGGCACTACCAGCTCGGCAATGCTGGTGCTCGAAGAATCGGGCTTCAGGAGCTGCCTGATTAAGGCAGTGATTGCGGCTACAAAACGCTCCAAAGAACTGCTGAGGGGTTAGGCCCGGCTTTAGCGGCCGGCCTTCATGCTAATGCTGCAGTTGGCCGCAGCCCGAACCCCCCTTTGCTTGTGCTTGTTTTTCTTGACAACCTATTGAGAACGCCTTATAATCTAACAAAAATTGCAGTTAATCTGCTGCGGCACAAAGTTTTCCGGCACCCAATAGCTGTCCAGGCTTCGTTGAAGGATGAAGCCGTTATTTATTTTTATCATCATAGAGTTTGTTAAACCAAGGGCATGGCTGATGAAACCATGAAATGCCGGATTAAGATGGCTGAGAAGCAAGGGGGTTGCTGAGATGGAAAACAATGACGAGTTACTGTTAACAAGGGATGGCCTTGACAAGCTGGAAAAAGAACTGTTTCATTTGCGATCGGTTAAGCGCAAGGAGGTGGCCGCCCGCATCAAGGAAGCAATATCGTTCGGCGATATCACCGACAACTCTGAGTATGAAGATGCCAAGAATGAACAGGCTTTTATCGAAGGCAGGATTATTACCCTGGAGAAGATGCTGCGCCGGGCGAGGCTTCTCGAAAAAAACGATACAGCGGATTTTAATATTGCCCTTGGCTCGACTGTAAAGCTGATCGATCTTGATTTGAACCAGGAATACGAGTATACGATTGTCAGTACGGCTGAAGCTGACCCGACCGAGAAGAAAATATCCAATGAATCACCGGTTGGCAAGTCGTTGATCGGCCTTACCGCCGGAGAAGTGGTTGAAGTAAAAGTGCCGGCCGGAGTTTTTAAGTACCGCATTGAAGCGGTTTCCTAACATTTCAAAACTGTAGCCCCGGAGGATAAAAATGGATCAGGAGCAGCAGCCAGGCGAATTACTGCAGGTTAGAAGGCATAAGATGCAGGCATTGCGCGAAAAAGGGGTCGAACCTTTCGGCGGCAAGTACGAAGCCGATCATTATTCAACAGAGATAATTGATGGTTTCGATCAGCTGGAAGGAAAAGAGGTATCTGTAGCCGGCCGCCTGGTTTCTATCCGCTCTCATGGGAAAGCGTCATTTGCGCACCTGCAGGATTACCGGGGGCGGATCCAGATTTACCTGCGCCAGGATCAACTCGGCCCCGACAAGTATGAGCTGCTGGATCTTTTTGATATCGGTGATTTTATCGGGGTCAGGGGCGAGGTTTTCCGCACCCAGAAAGGTGAAGTTACCGTTAAGGTGCTCGACTTTGCCTACCTGGCAAAAGCCCTGCGCCCCCTGCCCGAAAAGTGGCACGGCCTGAAAGACATTGAACTGCGCTACAGGCAGCGTTACGTCGACCTGATCGTTAACCGGGAAGTTAAGGAAACCTTTATCAAGCGCAGCCGGATCATCTCGACAATGCGCGAGCTGCTGAACGAATGGGGTTTTCTCGAGGTTGAAACCCCGATCATGCAGACCATTGCCGGCGGGGCGCTGGCCCGGCCATTTGTTACCCATCATCATGCCCTCGATATCAAGCTTTACCTGCGTATAGCCACGGAACTTCACCTCAAGCGGCTGCTGGTCGGCGGCCTGGACAAAGTTTACGAAATCGGACGGATCTTCCGCAATGAAGGGATATCGACGATCCACAACCCCGAGTTCACTTCAGTCGAGATCTACCAGAACTATGCTGACTACGAAGATATGATGCGGATCACCGAAAACCTGATCTACCGGATTGCCGTTAAAGTTTTTGGTTCCGGAAAGCTAACTTTCCGGGGCAGGGAACTTGACCTGACCCCGCCCTGGCCGCGCGAAACGATGATCGATTCGGTCCGCAAGTATTCCGGGGTTGATTTTTCCGCCCTGGCCGATGGCCAGGCAGCCTTTGAGGCAGCGCGCAGGGCAGGGTTGGAGCTGGACAAGGAAATGAGCTGGGGCGATATCCTTTATCTTTTCTTTGAAGAATTCTGCGAGGAACAACTGCAGGCGCCGATCTTTATCACCGGTTTCCCGGTGGAGGTATCACCGCTGGCTAAAAAGATGGAATCCGATCCCCGCCTCACCGTCCGTTTCGAAGCTTTTATCGCCGGCTGGGAGATTGCCAACGCTTTTACCGAGTTAAACGATCCGATCGACCAGCGTGAGCGCTTCGAGCAGCAGCTGTCCAAGCGCGAGGCCGGGGACGAAGAAGCCCACGTGATGGACGAGGATTTTATCAATGCCCTGGAATACGGCATGCCGCCGGCGGGTGGACTTGGGATCGGCATCGACCGGATGGTAATGCTATTAACTGATAATATATCTATCCGTGATGTCATACTCTTTCCCACCCTCAAACCGAAGCCGTTTCCTGATTAGGCCTGCCTGCGTTTTCATTCTTTCCTTTCCTTATTTAGGCCCTTCTCTGTACGGGCTATGCCCCTTAAACACTTTTTCTCTAAAGGGGAAGCGGGGCGGGGTGCGTCGTGCCTTTTTCAGGCCTGTCTCGGGCCTGCCGCCGGGCTGCTCGCCATTTCAAAAACGCTTATATCATAGGCTTTAAGCGGCTTTCTAAAGAACTCTAATTTTTTCTTAGAAAAGTCCCAAAAAGTATTTGACAGGGTAAATGAACCATGCTATTATACAAAGGTCGTGCTAGGCCCTTGAGAACTGCATGAAGCAAAACCGGGCCTGCTAAGCAAGGCGGATCCCGTTCTTTGAAAACTGAGCAGGAAAAGGTGAAGGGTCTCCATTTGGCTTGTAGAAGTCGGTGGGAGAGGGCCCTTGCGATCTTTTTTAAGTG
>CAYMDO010000030.1:0-26014 GCA_964389365.1 uncultured Syntrophomonadaceae bacterium | reverse complement strand
CTTGCTTGGTGGTGTGGGAGGGTCGGCGGCTTTACGGTCGCCCCCTATCCCGATTAAACACAGTAAAATTTGTCTTTACACACAATATGTTGTGTTCTATAATGTAAATAATGCGATATATTGATTGGAGGGCTCTTTATGAGATGCCCTTTCTGCGGTGAAGCAGAAACCCGGGTCCTGGATTCCAGGTCTGCCCGGGACGCTAAGGCTGTCAGGCGCAGGCGCCAGTGCACAGCCTGTGCCAACCGTTTTTCAACCATGGAAAAAATGGAAGAGGATCCGCTTTTGGTTGTTAAGCGGGGAGGCCGCCGGGAGCTGTTTGATTCAGCAAAAATTTTGAGGGGGCTGCTCCTGGCCGGGCAGAAACGTAATATCCCGCTTGCGACCTGGGAAGAGGTTGTCGAAAGCTTGGAGCAGGAACTGCGCAGCAGCTATCTCCGGGAAGTTTCTACAGACCAGATCGGCGATATTATCATGGCTCGCCTTAAGCAGATCGATGAAGTTGCGTATGTCAGGTTCGCATCTGTATTCAGGCATTTTCCGGATGTTGAAGCTTTTAAGGCCGAACTGGAAACGATGCTTGAGGAAAAGAAGAAAGTTAACCATCCTGCGACCGGACTGGATTTGCCGGAATAGATTGCCTTATTCCCAGAGGAGGTAAGATTATTGAAAAACAACACTACAGCAGTTGAAGCTGCAAAAAATCAGCCGACCGGTGCTTTTTTTAAGGAGATACGTAAACGCGACGGCCGGGTGGTGCCTTTTGATGCCGTAAAAATTACCGAAGCAATCTTTAAGGCAGCTGCTGCTGTAGGGGGCAGCGATCGCGGTATCGCCGAAAACCTTACCGGCCAGGTGATCGGCAACCTGCAGGCAAAAGCGCACAGTTCGATTATCCCCACAGTTGAAGAGGTCCAGGATGAGGTAGAAGTTTCGCTTATTGAAAACGGCCATGCCAGGACTGCCAAAGCTTACATCCTTTACCGTGATCGCCGGACACGCATACGCGACGGCAAGTCGGAGCTGATGGATGTGGTTAAAGATATCCTGGTGGAAACCAGCCGTGAGAATGCCAACATCAGCAATTCGCCTTCGGCCAAAATGCTCCAGATTGCTTCGGCGGCCAGTAAACAATATTACCTGAGTAATTTAATCCCGGAAGAATATGCCCGGGCTCATGAAGAAGGAACTCTGCATATACACGATCTCGATTATTACAGCAAAACTTTAAACTGCCTGCAGATCGACCTGTCCAGGTTGATGCAGCAGGGTTTCAATACCGGTTACGGTTATATCCGGCCGCCAAAACGGATCGGTTCGGCGGCTGCACAGGCGGCCATTATACTGCAGAGCAACCAGAACGATATGTTCGGCGGGCAGAGCTTCCCCCATTTTGACCGCAGTATGAGCGAGATTATTAGCAGCTTCAAGATTATCCCCGGATATGAAGAAATTTACCAGACCATGGAAGGACTTATTTATAACCTGAATACAATGCACTCCCGGGCCGGTGCCCAGGTGCCATTCAGCTCCCTTAACTTCGGCACCGACACAACGGAAGAGGGGCGGATGGTCAGCAGGGCAATATTGGAAGCTTTTCGGCACGGCCTGGGACGGGGTGAAACGCCGATTTTCCCCAATCTTGTTTTTAGAACCAAGGCCGGTGTTAACTTTAGCCCCGGTGACCCTAATTATGATCTTTACCGCCTGGCTCTCCAGGTGGCAGCCCGTCGGATGAACCCGACTTTCAGTTTTATGGACAGCAGCTTTAACAGGGATTACGGGGATGAGGTTTCCTATATGGGGTGCCGCACCAGGGTCATTGCCAACCGGCATGGCGCATCAGTTTCGGCCGGGAGGGGCAATATCGCCCCGGTTACAATCAATCTGCCGCGGATTGCCCTTGAGTGCAGAGGGCAGCAGGAACTTTTCTTCGTCCAGCTGGATCGGATCCTGAGGGTTGCCGCCCACCAGCTTTTGCACCGCTTTGAGGTGCTGGCCCGGCTGCAGGCCGGCGATTTACCTTTTCTGATGGGACAGAAACTATACCTTGGGTCTAACGAAATCAACCCTGAAGATACGATCCGCGAGGTGATCAAACACGGTACTTTAGCAGTAGGTTTCATCGGGCTGGCTGAAACCTTGCAGATGCTGATCGGCAAGCATCACGGGGAAGATCAAGAAGCGCTGAAACTGGGGCTGCAAATTATAGGGCATATGAGGCGGCGGACCGACAGCTATGCTGAAGAATATGATTTGAACATCGTTCTGGTGGCTACACCCGCCGAAGGTTTAGCCGGGCGTTTTGTGAAGCTGGATAGAGAGTGTTTCGGCACGATTCCCGGTGTCACCGATAAAGATTACTACAGCAACTCTTTCCACATCCCGGTATATTACACGATGTCGATGTTCGATAAAATAGCCGGCGAAGGACAGTTCCACCGGTTCTGCAACGCCGGTCATATCAGCTATACGGAGCTGGAGGCGCCACCGGCTAATAACATTGAAGCGGTTGACACTATTATCCGTAAGATGGCTGCCGCCGATTTTGGTTACGGCGGGATTAACTTTCCGATTGATGAATGCCGCAGCTGTTCGCACAGTGGTGTTTTCAGCGGAGTTTGCCCGGAGTGCGGCAGCCCGGATATCAGGAGGATCCGCAGGATTACCGGCTACCTTTCCACCGACGAACGCTTTAACGAGGCAAAGTTAAGCGAACTTATGGACCGCCGGGTTCATTACAAACCCGCCGATTGCAAATGATATTGCAGCTGGCCGGGTTCAAGGAAGAAAGTATCGTTGACGGGCCGGGGATCAGGGCCACAGTCTTTTTCCAGGGTTGCCCCCATCGCTGTCCGGGCTGTCATAACCCTGAAACTCACGATCCAGGTAGCGGATCAACAATAACTATCGCCGGGTTGGTTGAAATGATCAGCAAAAACAACGGCATCACCGGGGTAACATTTTCCGGCGGGGAACCCTTTGCACAGGCGCCGGCTGCTGCGGCGCTGGCCGGCCGAATAGTTGGGCTCGGGTACAATTTGATATTATACAGCGGATATTTATTTGAGGAGCTTTTTACTTTCGGACAATCAGATCCTTCTGTCATGAAGCTGCTCAAAGCTGCCTGGTTGCTAATCGACGGGCCATACCTGGAAAACGAGCAGGATCTAAACCTTCCATTCAGGGGATCGCGCAATCAGCGAATTATCGACCTGGGTGAAACCCTGAAAAAGGGCGCTGTCGTTGAGTGGGCAGGTCTAGAAGATGGATAGGGGAGATAAATCTTTCACGCTGACCAGGATAGATGAGCTGGTTTACCTGCAAGCCCTGCTTTTTAAGTCAGGCGGCCTGGTCGAACATGCTTTTTCAACCCGCCTGGGCGGTTGCAGCAGCGGTAAGTTGGCATCGCTTAACATGGCTTATCACAACGGGGACAGCAATGAAAATGTTTTCGAGAACAGGCGCCGGTTTTTTAACCTTTTTGAGGCTGATTACCGGCAGATAGTCGCTGCGAGCCAGGTGCATGGAACGGCGATCGCGGTTTTTGGCCATAAACACAAAGGTGAGGGAGCGTTGCCCCATAGCGCGGCAAGACACTGTGATGCGCTGGTTACCTCTGAACCGGGCCTGATCCTGTCCGCCTATGCCGCTGATTGCCAGCTCTTATACTTCTGTGCGCCGGAATACCCGCTCGTCGCCGTGGTTCATGCCGGAAAGCAGGGAACGCTGGGCAGTATCGGGCCATTGGTGGTAAACTTTCTCACCGAACGATACCACGTAAAAACGGAACGCCTGCTGGTTGCAATGAGCCCTAATATTTGCCGTTTTTGTTATCAAATCGGCAGCGAGGAAGCCGATATTTTCAGGCAGGCAGGCTGGAGCGGGCGGCTTTATATGGAGCCGGCTGCTGAAGGCCGCTTCAAACTGGATCTTGGGGCGATCAACCTCGAACAACTGCTGACGGCCGGTATTGACCGTGATAATATTGCCATAAGCGGATTATGCACTTCCTGCAACCCCGATCTCTTCTACTCTTACCGGCGTGACCGCGGTAATACTGGCAGAATGATCGGATTTATAGCTCTAAAAAGCAACGGCACGGGGTAGGGGTATTGGAAAATAAGCGCCTGAGGAAGGCTAAGCAACGGTTTGCAGTGCTGCCCGGTAAAGGAAAGCGTTTTAGTTTCCATAATTTCAGGCAGGCAGTCGTTTTTTATATCTTGTTGCTGCTGGCCCTGGTTATTCTGGTGCAGCTCGGTTATCACTGGCTCGGTGAACAGTTCCAATCCTGGCGTTTAGGGGTAATAGAGGCCGAGCCGGGTTACATGAAACAGCAGGCTGAAATAAGAGGGATTGTAATCCGCGATGAAACCGTGGTTAGATCTCCGGTCGACGGCGTTATCCTTCGGCTCGCAGCTGTTGGAGAGCGTGTCCCCGTCGGTTTCGAACTGGCCAGGATCGGGCAGTTGACCGCAACGGAAATGCAGTTATTGCAGGATTCCGAGGAACCCGGCCTGGGTAAAGAGCTGTGGAACAAGATTCTGCAATACTGGCAGGGTGAATTTGCAGGTGAAGGGCATGAATTTGCAGAAGCTGAAAAAGGTGTTCCTTTATTTACCAATACCGTGACGATCGTTAGCACGGAAGCCGGTTTTATTTCCTATTACCTTGATTCATGGGAAGACCGTAAACAGCCTTTTTACCTGCCTGAAAAAGAACTGGAAACGATGGTCCCGGCCGGTACCTACGTTATGGAAGGCAACCTGATCCGGCACGGGCAGCCGATGTTAAAAATTGTTGATAACTGGCAGTGGTATTTCTGCGCTGTTGTTCCTTATCATCCTGGCCGGCTGATTGCTATTCTGCCACAGGCAGAACTATACTTTGAATTTGCTCCTGAAGTGCCTGTAGAGGCCACCTTAATCAGCAGCGAGGTTGACGAAGCGGCACAGGAGGTGCGCCTCACATACCGGATCAGCCGGCAGGTGCCCGGGTTTGACCTGATACGCCTGACCAGTGCCACTTTGCTCTATGAGCAGAAGAGCGGTATAATTGTTCCTGAAGCTGCAGTGATAAAAAAAGATAATCGCACCGGGGTGTTCCAGAACCAGGGCGGCCGGGTGATTTTTGCTGAGGTAACGGTTGTGGAAAAGCAGGAAGACAAGGTCCTGGTTGAAGGCCTGCTGCCCGGCAGCTTGATAATAACCCGACCCGACCGTGTTGTTGAAGGCCAGCGCCTGAACTGACTATTACGTTTACCGGGGGAACTACCAGGTGAATCTGTTGGAAAAAAGATTTGCTGAAGTCAGGGCAGAAATCGCTGCGGCTGCGGAAAATGCCGGCCGTGATTTAAGTGAAATAAAACTGGTTGCGGTGACAAAAACGGTTGGCGTAGAAGATGTTCGCCGGGCCATGGCTCTTGGGATCAGCGATTTCGGAGAAAACCGGGTCCAGGATGCTGCCCCGAAAATTGCCGCTCTGCCAGGCGCAAACTGGCATTTTATCGGCCACCTGCAGTCAAATAAAGTAAAAGATGTGTTACCCTTCTACACCTTGATCCACTCCCTTGACCGCCCGTCCCTGGCAGCAGCTTTACAAAGCAATGCCGAGAGGTTTGATCAAGTAGTGGATGCTCTGGTGCAGGTTAATGTTTCAGGCGAGGAGAGCAAATCCGGATTAAAACCTGCTGCCCTGGCGGATTTTCTGTTATACCTGAACGGACTTGAGCGGATCAGGGTCTGCGGCCTGATGACGATGGCCCCGTATGTTGTAGACCCTGAAACTGTGAGGCCGGTTTTCCGCCGCCTGCGCGAGCTTCGTGATCGGTACGCCGCTTCCGGAAGTGGGTTGAAAGAACTTTCGATGGGGATGACCAACGATTACAAGGTTGCTGTTGAGGAGGGCGCAACTATTGTCAGGATCGGCAGCGCCCTTTTTTCTTAAACTTAAATTTACAGATAGCGGGTGATGATGATTAGATTAGCAGCTGAAGGTTTATTGTTTTTTTTCCAGATCTATAACATTGTAATTTTGGCACGGATTATCCTGTCCTGGTTTATGGTAGGCGGTGCCGGCGGCAATCAGGCTGTATCGGGAATTTACCAGGTGGTATATGGCCTGACCGAGCCTCTGCTTGCGCCGATCAGAAATATTATCCCGCCGGTAAAAATGGGTATGGCTTACCTGGATCTTTCGCCGTTTATTCTGCTGGTCCTGATCAGCCTGGCCAGACAGCTGGTATCACGCTATACCTACTTTTAAGCCGGGGGGTGCTGTTTTTGACAACTACATCTCCTCTTTCAGAAGCCGAGAAGCTGTGGCTGCAAAATTTTGAGAGAAAAATAGAAGCATTAAATGGCAACCGCACCTTAACCACATCTTTTTTGGATCCGCGCCAGCTTGAATTGGCCGAAACGGTCCTCAACCGTGATAAAAATTTAGCATATACGGTTTACGGCGGTTACCCGGCTGCGGAACGCAACTTGCTCTGTATCTTCCCTGCCCGGCATCAGGGGAAACTGCCGGAACTGGGAGTAGTCCAAGTCAGCTGGAAAGGGCCTGCCGAGAAAGTAGGGCACCGTGATTTGCTGGGAGCAGTGATGGCGCTCGGTTTAAAGCGTGATCAGTTAGGCGACATTATCATGACCGATAATCAACTTGCAGCGGTGATTGTATCTGCAGCTCAGGCGGCATACATATGTTCCAACTTAACAGAAGTAGGGCCGGTAAAGGTCGAATCAAAAGAAATCGATATCAGCGGACTGCCTCTGCCGGAAGATGACGGCCGCGATGTAAAAGGCACTGTTCCCAGTTTGCGCCTCGATGCGGTAGCATCCCTGGGGTTTGGACTATCAAGGTCCAGGGTTGTATTATTTATCAGGGGAGGTTTGGCACGGGTCAATTGGCGGCCGGTAGATTCGCCCGCTTTACAGCTGAAAGAGGGTGACCAGGTATCCTTAAGGGGCAGAGGGCGGCTGCTGCTTATCGCGGTGGAAGGTGAAACACGCAAAGGCAGGGTTCACCTTAAATTAAGAAGATACGGTTAGTCACAAGCCGGTTTGGCAGACTGCCTGCAGTATTTGGCAGGGCAGCCCCTGCTGCTTGATGCGGAGAGAATGACACGGGACAGTTTTGCAGGGCATGTTTGTTTGAATCTAGATCAAGGGGGAGATCAGGGATGGCAATAACACCGCTCGATATCCAGAACAAGGAGTTTGA
This sequence comes from uncultured Syntrophomonadaceae bacterium, assembly GCA_964389365.1. Lineage (GTDB taxonomy): Bacteria > Bacillota > Dethiobacteria > DTU022 > DTU022 > UBA993. The sequence goes on along the minus strand of CAYMDO010000030.1, from coordinate 18,793 downwards.
AAGGACTTTCAGGGGTTACGACATTGAAGATGTAGACGAGTTCCTGGATCGCATTGCCAAGGATTTGGATCAGCTGATCAGGGAGAACAATGATCATAAGGAACAGGTTGCAATGCTGCACGAGAAAAATAAAACATACCATAAAATGGAAGAAACGATGCATAACGCTATAGTCGTAGCCCAGGAAACGGCAGAAGAGGTAAAACACAGCGCAAAACGAGAAGCCGAGCTGATAAGAAAGGATGCCGAACGGGAAGCAAAACAGATCCTCGAAGAAGCCCGCCTGCGGGCCGGACGGGTTCTTGGAGAACATGAAGAGCTGCTGAAGCGGGCCCGGGTTTTTAAGATGCGCTTTAAGGCTTTTCTGGAAACCCAGCTTACATTGCTTGAAAGTGATGAGTGGATGACCGAACAGCTTAAGGGGCAGGGCGCGGGAAGCGCGGCGCGGCCGCAGGCAGCCAAGCAGGCTGAATCAAAACCGCCCTTAATTGAAGCGGGAGCAAAAGACGCTGATAATGAAGAAAAAAGAAGGGATAACAATCCGGTGTGGCCACGGCTGGAGCTTGCGCCAAACCGGGAACCGGAACAGCAGGATTAGCTGTTTTGGTGCGGCGTACCCATTGCATTTAACGGCCAGTCATGCTAAAATTTTTGTCAAATGCTGTGAACGGGACATATTGGCGTATGGTCCGCTTATCAAGAGAGCCGGAGTCAGGTGAAAGTCCGGTTAAGCTGTGGCGCCATAGATCACCCGGGAGCTTCCGTGCCAAATTCCTGACTGGAAGAGTAACTGCGGACGGCAGCCACCGTTATCGGTTAATAGTGAAGGTTAGGCTTGTAAAGGGCCGGCCTTTTGGGTGGTACCGCGGGATTTATTCTCGCCCCTGATGGGGCGATTTTTATTATGGCGGGCCAATATCAATTACCTGGAGGAATTATGCGATGGACTACCGCGAAACACTGAACTTACCAAGGACTGAATTTCCGATGCGTGCCAACCTGCCGCTGCGGGAACCCGACATGCTTAAATTTTGGGCCGATCTCGACATTAACCGCCTGGTTTACGATAAGCGCGAAGGTTCCCCGACCTATATACTGCATGATGGCCCTCCCTATGCCAACGGAGATATCCATATGGGCACGGCATTAAACAAGGTACTCAAAGATATAATTAATAAGTATAAGACAATGCGCGGGTTTAACTGTCCGTATATTCCGGGGTGGGATACACACGGCCTGCCGATTGAACACCAGATCATAAAAACCAAGAAAGTAAACCGGAAGGAGATTTCCGATCTCGAGTTCCGGAAGATGTGTCATCAGTACGCCCTCAGTTATGTCGATATCCAGCGAGAACAATTTAAAAGGCTCGGTGTGCGCGGCGACTGGGATAACCCGTACCTGACCCTGTCTCCGGCTTACGAAGGCCGCCAGATAAAAATTTTTGGCACCATGGCCGAGAGGGGCCACATTTACAAAGGAATGCGGCCGGTATACTGGTGTGCTGACTGTGAAACCGCCCTTGCTGAAGCGGAAATTGAGTACGGGGTAAGGACCTCGGATTCTATTTATGTAAAATTTGCGATTACCGATGACCTGGGGCTGCTTGACGGAACAGACCGTAAATATTGCCTGATTTGGACTACAACCGCCTGGACAATCCCCGCCAACCTGGCTATAGCTGTGCATGCCGATTTTGATTATGTTTTAGCCGAAGCGGGAGGCGAGCGTTACCTGCTGGCCGAAGGTCTTTTGGAGGATGTATCCAGGGTTTCCGGAGCCGAAGAATCCTGGCCCGTTTTACAAAAATTTAAAGGCAGCGAACTGGTCGGTATCCGTTGCCGCCATCCGCTGTACGACAGGGAATCTGTGCTTCTGGCAGGTGATCATGTTACACTGGAGCAGGGTACAGGCTGCGTGCACATCGCCCCGGGGCACGGCCATGAAGATTTTGCCATCGGGCAGGCGAATGAACTGCCGGTACTCAGCCCGCTGGATGATAGAGGCGTTTTTACCGGCGAAGCGGGCCGATATTCGGGCATGCGCTATGACCAGGGCGGGCTGCAGGTAATAGAGGATCTAAAAAGTAAAGGGGCCTTAATCCGTTCCATCCCTGTTGACCACCAGTATCCCAACTGCTGGCGCTGCAAGCAGCCGGTTTTGTACCGGGCCACAGAACAGTGGTTTGCATCAATAGACGGCTTTCGCAAAGAGGCGCTTGAGGCCATTAAAAAAGTGAACTGGACCCCTTCCTGGGGCGAGGAGCGCATCTATAACATGATTGCCGAGCGACAGGATTGGTGTATATCCCGGCAACGGGTCTGGGGGGTGCCGATACCAATTTTTTACTGCACCTCCTGCAGCAGGGCGATTATCAACCGGGAGACGATTGATACGGTCAGCGATCTTTTTGCCGCCGAAGGTTCCGATGCCTGGTTTGCCCGTGAAGCGGCGGAGATTCTGCCGGAAGGTTTTCAGTGTGAGCACTGCGGAGGCGGCGAATTTCGCAAGGAAAAGGATACCATGGATGTTTGGTTTGACTCGGGTTCCAGCCATGGTGCGGTGCTGGAGACACGTGCCGGGCTGAGCTGGCCGGCAGATCTCTACCTGGAAGGGAGTGACCAGTACCGCGGCTGGTTTCATTCTTCACTGCTGACTGCGGTGGCAACGAGGGGAGAACCCCCTTATAAAGCGGTACTCAGCCATGGCTGGGTTGTTGATGGCGAAGGCAAAAAAATGTCAAAGTCGCTCGGTAACGTGATCGCGCCCGAGCAGATTATCAGGCAGTACGGAGCAGATATCTTGCGCCTCTGGGTATCGTCGGCCGATTTTACAAGTGATATTCATCTTTCCAGTGATATCCTCAGGCAGCTGATTGAAGTATACCGAAAAATCCGTAATACAACCCGGTTTTTACTGGGCAGCTGTTTTGATTTTAACCCGGATACAGATGCTGTTGATTACGGGTCGATGGCGGAGCTTGATCGCTGGGCGCTGTATAGGTTGGCAGGATTGATGGAAAAAGTTACAGATTCATACGAGCAATATGAGTACCACCAGTTTTTCCACGCCCTGCATAATTTTTGTGTGGTTGATATGAGCAGCTTTTATCTTGATATCATTAAAGACCGGCTGTACTGTTCTGCGCCGGACGATCAGGCAAGGCGTTCGGCCCAAAGCGCCCTGATGATCATCTTGGAATACCTGGTTGTGCTGATGGCCCCGATCCTGACTTTTACTGCTGATGAAATCTGGCAGCATCTGCCCGGCTGCCATGGAAAAAGTGTCCAGCTGGCCGATTGGCCAACAGCTGACCCGGTTTGGAAAGATCAGGCGTTGGGCGCGCGATGGCAAACCTTACTCGAGGTTCGTGAAGAAGTTACCTGGGCGCTGGAGCAGGCACGTAAAGAAAAAGTGATCGGCGGATCCCTGGAGGCTGCACTAACGATATGGGCCGACGGACCACTCTATAGGCAGCTGAAAGATTATGAAGAACAGCTAGCTGTCCTTTTCATTATCTCTGGTGTTAAGCTGCAGGAGGGAAACCCTGAAACACCTGCTGAAGTTATTAAGGGACAGCGTGTTCCGGTAAGCATTCTGGTGAAAAAATCAAAAGGGCACAAATGCCCGCGCTGCTGGATATTTACTTGTTCCAAAGAAGAACTCTGCCCCCGCTGCAGCAGTGTTGTAGCGGCAATTTGATCTAAAAAAGGAGAATACACTTGCGCCTTATATTGATCGCATCATTGATCCTAGCCTTAGACAGGTTCAGCAAATACCTGGTATCTTCGTTGATGCAGGTCGGCGATTCTATTCCTTTATTTGAGAATTTTCTGCATTTGACATATGTGCGCAATCCTGGCGCTGCTTTTGGAATGCTGCCTTACCGGACTGTTTTTTTTGTGGTTATAACAGTGGTTGTAGCCTTATTTATTGTTTACTACTACCGGCTTTTAACCGAAGATCACCGCCTGCTTAGATTTTCACTGGCCCTGCTGCTCGGTGGCGCAATTGGCAACCTGATTGACCGGTTAAATACCGGATATGTTGTCGATTTTATTGATTTCAAAATCTGGCCGCCGGTTTTTAATGTTGCCGATTCGGCCATTGTAATCGGCATCGGTTTGTTTTTGATTGCTTATTGGCGGGATGAAACTTTAAGAAGTTCAAAGGAGACGAGATAATGTATCCTGAGCTATTTAGCGTTGGCAGCCTGACTGTTCACTCCTATGGTTTGATGATAGCGCTGGCGATACTGGTGGCTGCGCTTGCCCTGTACCGTGAAGCCCCCCGTGAAGGGATCAGTTCCGATCACCTGCTCGAGGCGATTATTGTTGCCGCTATATGTGGGCTGATCGGATCGCGGATCCTATACATTGCTTTGCATTGGCGCTACTACAGCACCCAGCCATTTTTATCAGTATTAACAGAATTTGAAGGCCTCACCTTTTACGGGGCAATGTTTGGGGGAGCCGTCGCCCTGCTAATCTGGTGTTCCCGGAGGAAAATCAGTTTTATGAAAATGGCCGATCTGTTCGCGCCATATCTGGCTCTCGGCTATGGTTTTGGACGGGTAGGTTGTTTCCTAAATGGCTGCTGCTACGGTAAAGAAGCGGATTTACCATGGGCTTTGCCGATCAACATGACTGATGCGGTACTGAGGCACCCGGTTCAGCTATATGCTGCCCTTGGCGGTCTCATAATCTTCATTATTTTAAAACTGGTCAAACCGCGCAGGCCTTTTATTGGTTTTATATTGCTGGCGCTATTTGCGCTTTACGGGTTACTGCGATTTACAACAGAATACTTCCGCCACGGTTATGAAATTGCCGCAGGCTTTTCATCGGCCCAGATTTTTAGCCTGGCCTTATTTGTTTTTTCGGTTGCGGCATTTGCCCTGACCAGCTATTTGCTTCCCGCTAGAAAGGCTGCAGGGAAGATAAAGGCAGAGAAATAATGAAGGAACTTCAGCAACCCGCAGTGTTGACAGTTTCTGGCACAGAAAAGGGCCTGAGGCTTGATCTCTATCTGGCCGGGGCGGCTGCCGATCTGACGCGCAGCCGGGTACAAAAGCTGGTTGAGGACGGCAGCGTGCGGGTTAACGATCTTATCTGTACTGATAAGAATTACCGGGTCCGGACCGGGGACCGGATTTGTTACTCGCTGCCTCTGCTGAAAGAGCTTTCAACCTTACCTGAAGCAATACCCCTTGACATCGTTTTCGAAGATCGCGATCTGCTGGTGATCAATAAACCGCGGAATATGGTAGTGCACCCGGCGCCGGGTCACGGCGGCGGCACACTGGTAAATGCCCTGCTTTACCACTGCCGTGATCTTTCCGGGATCGGGGGCGTAATGCGCCCGGGTATTGTACACCGCCTCGATAAAGATACGTCGGGGCTGCTGATCGTTGCGAAAAACGATAAAGCTCACAGTTCATTGACAGCGCAGCTAAAAAGCCGCCGGTTAGAGCGCGAGTATCTCGCCCTGGTATGCGGGCGGGTCAATCCGAAGATCGGCAGGATTGAAGCTCCGGTGGGGCGTCATCCCCAAAACCGCAAAAAAATGGCTGTAATCCCCGGCGGCCGGGAAGCGGTGACCCGGTACAGGGTCTTAAAGGAATACGGGCAGATTAGCCTGCTGAAGCTAAAGCTTGAAACCGGTCGAACTCACCAGATCAGGGTTCATCTCTCTCAGATCGGTTACCCGGTAACCGGTGACTTTATTTATGGGCCGGGAACCTGTGCCGGTCTGCCACGGGAGCTGATTTTTGCCCATGCCCTGCACGCTTACCGGCTTTCTTTTGCCCACCCGGTAGATCAGAAAGACTTAACCTTCACTGCCTCTCCCCCGCCCGAATTCCAGGCCCTGATCCGTTATTTGGCCCAAAATTGTTAGATCCTGAAAACACGGGGGCGCGCTACTCCAAATCAAATCGCTTCTTTAAGCCCGGGTCGAGGGGATTGACGGTAATCGTTTCGTAGTTTTCGTAAAAAACCTGTCCCGGTTTTCCTCCCGGCCTGCGCCTGACGTTGCGCACCGCGGTATAATCGACGGCTGCAGCGTTGCTTTCGCGCCCTTTACTGAAATAGGCGGCCAGGAAAGCCGCTTCCTCAAGATCATCTTCAGCGGGCGGCCAACCGGTTTCTTTTAAAATCAGATGGCTGCCCGGAAACTGGCGTATATGGAACCAGATATCTCTTCGCACCGCATTTTTAAAGGTCACATGGTCATTTTGACGGTTATTGCGCCCGATCAGGATTGTTTTTCCAGACCCACTTTTGTATACGAGAGGTTGGGGGAGTGCCGATTCCTTCTTTTTCCCTTTTTGTTTGTCACGCAGGTATCCGACATCAATTAACTCCAGGCGAATTTCTGACAGCGAGCTGCCGTTCGCGTTTTCAATACTGTAATGAAGGCTGTGGCAGTACTCAGTTTCTGCAGTAACTTTCTTTAGCTGGCGCCGCACCTCTTCACTGCCTTTTTTTGCTTTACGGTAACGGTTAAAATAATGCTGTGCGTTGGCAGCTACGGTACGCGAGGGAATAAGGGGCACCAGTACCTTTTCATCCGGTTGGTAAAGGTCTGGAAGGAGGGCTGAATCAACGCCGCGGGGTACCTGGTCACCGTAAGCTAAAAGCAGTTCACCAAAGTGGCGGTACCGGGCAGCCAGCTCGGTTGCTTTAAGATCTTTCTTTAAAGCAAGTTCTTTTCGCTTCAGTGCCGTGAGGCGTTGTGCAACTGCTTTCTGCAAGTGGTCTTTTAGGGTTTTTTCTGCTTCTGACCCGATCAATGCGCCATAAAAACGATCCAACATTTCGCTGAACCTGGTATATTCAGCCTGCTCTCCGACAGGCAGGTGCTGCAGGCGGATAGCTGCGTATATATTTCTTTCCGTCAGTAAAACCGGTGTAAACTGCCCGTTATTGATTGTGCTGAAAAGTGACCTGACTTCTCTAAAGATTTTTTCAGTGTAAATTACTCCTTTTATATTTCCCGCCTGTTGCAGGCTGCGGAAAATCAGCTCCCTGGCAATTAAAGGGCTGATCCCGTCAACTGTCATCAGAAGCGCCTGCTCCGGCTCAATATTTTCGATCATGTTCTTTTGGAATGCTGCCGAAAATTCTTCGGCGTTCATCTGTAAAGGTTCAAGCTTGTTCTGCTTTGGTACGGGCCTGTACTTTTCACCGGGGGAAACTGCCCGCAGCGGGTTTTTCTCCCAACCCGTGATTTTTACAGCTCCCAGGATTAAACCGTTTGCCCCGATCAGGATCAGGTTGCTGCGGCGGCTCATTATTTCTGCAACAAGCGAAACAGAAAATAGCCCGGCCCGGGGCTCAAAATTGATTTCGAGGACCCGTTCCAGCGGCGGGTTGCTTAAATTTAATATCCGGCAGCCGGTCAGGTATTTACGCAACAGCATACAAAAAGGCGAAGGCTGAATATTTGGTTTTTCTTTTTTACCGGCTTTGCCCGTAAGATGCACGCGGGCATAATTATTATCGACGGAAAAGAGCAGGTTAAGCTGACGGCCATGGCGGTAGAGATGAAGGATTATCTCTCCGCGGGACGGTTCAGATACTTTTTGAACAACAGCTCCGGTAAGTTCTTCCTGAAGCTCCGCGGAAACGGCCTGCATGACCAAGGCATCAAAAGACATCTTTGCTTCAACCTCCGGGATTTAGTATAAATCTTCCCGGTGGAGATAGCAAATAGAGCCTCCAACCAGCTTGAGCTTGCCATGTTTTGATGGTAATATTAACCCAGCGCCCAAGAGTCCGGGGGGAATAGATAATGATTAGCAGCATGACCGGTTATGGACGAGGCGAAGGTACGGAAAAGGGCTTTACATTTTCTGCGGAGCTTCGTTCGGTTAACCACCGTTATGCTGATTTTTCCCTTCGCCTGCCCCGCGAGCTCTATGCTCTGGAAGACAAGGTTCGCAGGTTGCTGCAGGAATCGATCAGGCGCGGCAGGGTTGATGTATATATTACCCTCGATAAAATGCCGGATGCCTTGCGACAGGTTAAGATTAACCACGATCTTGCCGAAGAATATTACCATTCCCTGGCGGAGCTTTCGGAACGGCTGGGAATTGGGGGGAACGTAGAGCTTACGCATTTGCTCCAGATTCCGGAACTTTTTAAGGCTACCGGTTCAGCATTAACTGAAGAAGAACTCTGGCCTGCTGTAGCTTCCGCTCTCCAAGAAGCACTTGGAAAACTGTTGTTGCAGAGAAAAAACGAAGGTAAAAATCTCTGCCGCGATCTCCTGGAACGATGTGCCGGGCTCGAAAAAATGGTATCGGAAGCCGCGGTCAGGGCTGAAAGCGCAAAAGAGGAATACCGTAAAAGAATTGAAGATAAAGTAGCCGACCTGCTGGTTGGTAAATTTGAAGAAACGAGGCTGCTGATGGAATGTGCCCTGCTGGTAGAACGAATGGGTGTTGATGAAGAACTGGTGCGCCTGAATAGCCACATTGAAGCGTTCAGGAGAATTATCGGGGGCAGTGAGGCAGCCGGGCGAAAACTTGATTTTATTGCTCAGGAAATGTTCCGGGAAGTGAATACTATCGGTTCTAAAGCAGGCGATTATCAGCTTACAAACATGGTGGTTGGGATGAAAGCCGAGCTGGAGAAAATGCGGGAGCAGATCCAGAATTTAGAGTAGAAAGCGAGGTCAAGCATGGCTATTAAACTAATTAATATCGGGTTCGGCAACATCGTTTCAGCAGGCCGTATAGTGGCTATCGTCAGCCCGGAGTCTGCGCCGATTAAAAGGGTGGTTTCTGAAGCAAGGGAACGCGGTATTTTAATAGATGCCACCTACGGCCGGCGCACCAGGGCCGTCATTGTTGCCGACAGTGGGCACATAATCCTCTCTGCAGTACAGCCGGAAACGGTTAAGCACCGCCTGCAGGCAAAAGAAAGTATTGCAGAAAACGGAGAAAGCGGACAGGAGAGAAGCTAGCGTTATGGCCGAAGGAATATTACTGATCATATCCGGACCTTCCGGCGTCGGCAAAGGCACGGTCTGCAGGCACCTGATGGCGGTTCGCCCGGAACTGAATCTCTCTGTGTCAACTACTACAAGGCTGCCGCGGCCGGGCGAGGTAGAGGGCCGTGAATATAACTTTGCCTCCGTTGATCGTTTTAAAGAGATGATCGGCGGCGGCGATTTTTTGGAGTGGGCGGTTGTTCACGGCCACTATTATGGAACGCTGAAGTCCACCGTCCGCAGGCATCTGTCTAAAAGCGAAGACCTGATTTTGGAAATTGATGTGCAGGGAGCGGCCCAGGTCAGGAAGAATTCTCCCGGGGCCGTATTGGTTTTCCTGGCTCCCCCTTCGCTTGAAGTCCTTGAAGCGAGGATCAGGGGCAGGGGCACCGAAGATAACCTGCGTATCAGGCAGCGATTAATTGCGGCCCGTGAAGAGATGGAGGCATTTAACCTTTATGACTATATCGTTGTCAATGATCGGGTGGAAACTGCCGCAGATCTGATCGGCGCGATTATAGATGCTGAAAAATGCAGGGTAAAACGCGGAATTCGCCCACCGGGATGGGGAGGTGTAAAAAATGATATATCCCTCAATTGATATTTTACTAAATAAGGTTGACAGCAAGTATACTTTGGTTATTGCTGCAGCCAAGAGGGGCAGGCAATTAAGAAGCGGCAGCAAAAAGACTATCGACAAAAGTTTTCGGAAAGAAGTAACCACCGCACTGCACGAGATAGAAAGCGACAAGATCGCTTATGAGCGGGTACGTGACGGAATCAAGTAAAGGTGTGTCCCGATGAAACAAGTATTGCTGGGTATAACCGGCGGCATTGCCGCATATAAGGCGGCCGAACTGGCCCGACTTTTTATAAAAGGGGGCGCTGCGGTTCAGGTGGTGATGACCCCTGCTGCGACCCGCTTTATAACCCCGCTTACTTTACAGACATTAACCGGTAAACCGGTTTTCTGTGACATGTTTACAGAACACAGCGAGGCTTGGATCCCCCACATCGAGCTGCTCGATGGTGTTGACCTGCTGGTGATCGCCCCGGCAACCGCCAATACCGTGGCAAAAATGGCCGCCGGCATTGCCGATAACCTGCTGACAACCCTGTACCTTGCAGCCGTCTGCCCGGTTGTAATTGTCCCTTCAATGAATGTTAATATGTTTGCACACCCAACGGTAACAGGTAACCTTGACCAATTAAGGGCAGCGGGCTGCCGGGTCATGGATCCGGGCTCGGGTGAGCTGGCCTGCGGGGTTTACGGAAAGGGAAGAATGCCTGAACCCGCTGATATTTTTAATTATGCCCTGCAGGGTTTCAGGGCACATGATTTTAAAGATATAAACGTAATTGTGACTGCCGGCCCAACAAGGGAACCACTCGACCCGGTGCGTTATATTAGCAACCCATCAACCGGGTTGATGGGGTATGCTGTTGCCCGTGCCCTGCAGGAGCGAGGCGCAAAAGTGACTCTGATCAGCGGGCCGACAGCGCTGAAGGTGCCACCGGCAGTTACGTTAGTTCCGGTAACCACGGCAGGGGAAATGCACCAGGCTGTAATTGATCGCTTTGCCCAATGCCGGTTGGTGATCAAAGCTGCCGCTGTTTCTGATTTTAGGCCAACGCTTTGCAGCGGGCAAAAAGTGAAAAAAAGCGATGCTGCCTTGACGCTTAATTTAACTCCGACAGCCGACATCCTGATGGAGCTTGGGCGGCGCAAGAAAAACCAGGTCCTGGTCGGGTTTGCTGCCGAGACAGAAAATGTATTGGAGAATGCCCGTGACAAGTTAAACCGGAAAAACCTCGATCTGATAGTCGTTAACGACCTGGCGGAAAAAGGAGCTGGCTTTGCTTCATCCACGAACCGGGTAACGCTTATTGACCGCAGCGGGGCGGTGGAAGAACTGCCCCTGATGGAAAAAGAAGAGCTTGCGCACAGATTGCTGGATCGTATTGCCCCGCTTCTCTCTGCCCGATAGCATATATATAATTTTCGGAAATGGCAGGTATTTCCATGTATGAGTACGCTGAGGTAATTGTTGACCTGGCCAGCAATGCTGTTGATCGGCCTTTTCACTACAGGATTCCTGCTGCACTCAGGGAAAATATTTTACCGGGCATGAAGGTAGTGATCCCCCTAGGCCCCCGCCGCTGTGCAGGGTATGTTTTAAGGCTGCTCAATACCACCGCTATAGATCCTGTTTCATTACGCGACATTATTGCGCTGAGCGATCCTGAACCGCTGCTTAACAAAGAGCAGCTAGCCCTGCTGAGTTGGCTCGCCCATCGCTGTTATTGCCGCAAAATCGAGGCTATAAATGCTATGGTGCCGGCCACTTTTCGCCAGGGGCATCAGACGAAAAAACTTTACCTGTTTGCGGCAGCGGCAGGGGCGAAGGCACAGCTTGCAAATCTGGAAAGGGCCCCTGCCCAAAAAAAAGCTCTCCAAACCCTTATTGACAAGGGCCCGCTGGATCGTAACGCTCTTGAAAAAGCGGGAATAAATAGTGCTGCCCTGCGTGCGCTTGAAGCTAAGGGCTTAATTGAAAGGCAGGCGAAAAGCCGCTTTCCCGCCGGCGATCAGGCTGCAGAAGTATCAGCCGGACCCCTGCAGCTGGGTAGTGAGCAGGTTGTTTGTTACGAGCGGATTGTAAGCGCTATCAGGAGCAACCGGGCTCAGCGTTTGCTGCTGCACGGCATCACGGCCAGCGGCAAAACTGAAGTTTACATGCAGAGTATCAGCGAGTGTCTGAAAAACGGTAAGAGTGCTTTGGTAATGGTGCCTGAAATTGCCCTGACACCACAGATGATTAGCCACTTTGAAGGGCGTTTCCCCGGCCGCATAGCAGTACTGCACAGCCGGCTGACCCCGGCTGAAAAAAGCCTCGAATGGCAGGCAATAAGGGACGGCGAAGCCAGGGTTGTTTTGGGAGCCCGTTCTGCAGTTTTTGCCCCGCTTGCAAAAATGGGACTGATCGTAATTGATGAAGAACATGAAACAACCTATAAACAGGAAGAAGCGCCCCGTTATCATGCCCGTGATGTTGCCTGGTGGCGTGCCTGCTACAATAAGGCTGTTTTGGTTTTAGGCAGTGCCACCCCTTCGCTGGAGAGCTATACCCGGGCGCTTGAAGAAAATGGCCGGCTGCTGCTGACCATGGCCGGGCGCGTTACTCCTACCCAACTGCCCCCGGTTACGATAGTTGACATGCGCCGTGAGTTGAAAGAAAACCACCGCCAGATCTTCAGCCGCCTGTTGCTGAAAGAACTCGACGGGGTCCTAGAACGGGGCGAACAGGCGCTGTTATTCATTAACCGCCGGGGTTTTGCCGGCTTTGTGCTCTGCCGGGAATGCGGTTATGTTGTACGCTGCCCGTCCTGTGATGTATCGTTAACCTTGCACCTGGACCGGCAGCTGATGCGCTGCCACTACTGCGGTTTTGCGGCACCGGTTCCCCAGACCTGTCCGGAGTGTGGCGGTATTAAAATCCGTTATTTCAGCGCCGGAACCCAGAGAGTGGAGGATGAAATAACGAAGCTTCATCCCGGGACAGCATTGATCCGGATGGATAGCGATACAACCTCCAGCCGTCAGGCGCATAGCCATTATTACAGGCGTTTCAGGGAAGGCAAAGCCAGTATCCTGATCGGCACCCAGATGGTTGCCAAGGGTTTTGATTTTCCCTCCGTTACGCTGGTCGGAGTTGTCGCAGCGGATACAACCCTTAACCTTCCTGATTTCAGGGCTCCCGAACGCACTTTTCAGCTGCTGACCCAGGTAGCAGGCAGGACTGCCCGCGGCAAACTCGGCGGTACTGTGATCATCCAGACCTATCATCCCGGGCACTATGCCATCCAGGCTGCCGCCAAACATGATTACCGCTCTTTTTACAATGCCGAAATAGAAAACAGGAGACAGTTGGCCTATCCGCCTTTTAGCGATTTGCTGCGCTTTCTTTTCAGCGACAAAGATGAGCGGAAGGTTTTTGAAGCTGCAGGCTGGCTGACCGGCCAGCTGCAGCATGCGATTCGCGGTGTTGAGATTTTTGGGCCTGCGCCGGCTTCATTATACCGGATAAAAGATCAGTACCGGGTTCAGACTATAATAAAAGGCCGGCAATTAAGCTCCATCAGCCCTGCAGTAAAAAAAGTCGTTCGTACCTACCACGAACGCAAACCCCCCTTTCCTGTTCGCCTCACGGTGGATTTTAACCCACTGGTAATGCTATAATTTAAGGCAAGAGGTGGTACGGTTGGCGATCAGAAGGATTTTACGCGACGACAATCCGGTTTTACGCCGGAAAACGGCAGAGGTCACCAACATAAACAGCGGTGTTTTCCGCCTGCTCGACGATATGCGCGAAACTATGCTTGAAGCGGAAGGAGTTGGCCTGGCAGCTAACCAGGTTGGCGTATCAAAGCGGATTTTAATTGCTGCCGATGGCGAAGAAACCATCCATGAGCTGATCAATCCCTGCTGTGAAACCAAGGAGGGAGACGAGGTCGGCGTGGAAGGGTGTTTGAGCGTTCCCGGAAAATACGGCGAGGTCCCGCGCTCGGCTAAAATTGTCGTTACCGCCCTGAACAGAGAGGGCCGCAAGGTCCACCTCACTGCGGAAGGGTTATTGGCGAGGATCCTGCAGCATGAGATAGATCATCTGGACGGCATCCTTTTTACCGACAAAGCCTTGCGGTTGCTTGACCCCGACGAACCGAAAAGCGAGGATTAACTTTGAACAGCTTAAGGCTGCTTTTTATGGGCACCCCGGCATTTGCCCTTCCAACTCTTGATTTGCTGAACAGCTCCCCTCACCGCTTAGTAGCCGTTGTCACCCAGCCGGACCGATCTTCGGGACGCGGGCAGGCGGTGAGATATTCTGCGGTAAAGAAGTGGGCAATCAAGAACTGTATTGAAACCAGCCAGCCTGAAAAATTAAACGATGAGAGTTTTTTTTGCTGGCTCGATAATCTTAATCCTGATTTAATTATCACCGTTGCCTTCGGCCGGATGCTTTCAAAACAGCTTCTGGGTTGTCCGCCCCTTGGCTGCGTCAATTTACACGCTTCGTACCTGCCGGCTTATCGCGGGGCAGCCCCGATTCACAGGGCTGTGATTGACGGTGCTCATTACAGCGGGGTATCCATTATTGATCTGACAGAAGAGCTGGATGGGGGCGACATTTATTTTCAGGAAAAAGTTGCAATCAACCCTGATGATACGGCAGGGATGCTGCATGATCGCCTGGCTGAGAGCGGGGCAGTGCTGCTCCTGAAAACAGTTAACGCCCTGGCAGACGGTTCGGCAGTGAAAATCCCACAGGACGGGGCCCTGGCAACTTATGCCCCACCGCTCACCCAGGAGGATGAAATCCTTGACTGGCATTTAAGCGCACCGGAGCTCCATAACCGGATCCGCGGCTTAAACCCGTGGCCGGGTGCTTATACCATATTTCGGGGCAAAAGGATCAAGGTTTGGAAGAGCATGCTTACCGCTGGCAGTGATCAGAATGCTCTGCCGGCCGCTCCCGGAACGATCCTGAGCGTGGCTCAGGATTCGCTGAAAGTCGCAACCGGCAACGGCAGCCTGTTCATAGTTGACCTGCAACCGGCCGGGAAAATTAAGATGCAGGCTGCATCATTTTGCTGCGGCTACAGGATCATGCCCGGTGAACGGCTGGGAGATGAGCAACGGGCTTGAAGAATAGATTACAGCAAGCCGGCTGTGCACGCGAAGCGTCCTTAAAAGCCCTGGTCAGGTTTGAGCGGGATCAGGCTTACCTTAACCTGGCCATGCCGGCATTGATAAAATCCCTCCCCGACCAGGATAAGGCTCTGGCTTTACAAATTGCCAATGGAGCGCTGCAGCATCTAAATACAATCGATTGGGCGCTTCAGCAATTTTTAAGCCGCGGGCTTGAAACGCTGACTCCATGGCTGCGAAACCTGCTGCGGATCAGCGCTTACCAGCTGCTTTATATGGAAAAAATCCCCGTCTATGCCGTCATTAACGAAGCGGTAAATCTTGCCCGCCGGTACGGGCACCGGGGTGTAGCCGGTTTAACCAACGCCCTGTTGCGAAAACTGGCGGCGGAAACAGGTAACCTGCCCTGGCCTGATCCGCAGGTTAATCCCGTTGATTACTTATCGTTGCGCCATAGCTATCCCAAATGGTTAACCGGCAGAATGCTGGATCGGTACGGTTTCGATGAAGCCGAAATGTGGTGCCGCGCAAACCATAAAAAGCCGCTGCTCTCAGTCAGGGTTAACCGCTTGCGGGCAACGCCGGCAGATCTGGTCGAAAAACTCAAAACGGAGCAGGTCGATTCTGAATTCAGTGATACAGTCCCTGATTTGCTGATTCTTAACGCCGGCGCGAAAAAGGTGGCCCTGGGCCGATCTTATAATGAAGGGTTAATGACAATCCAGGGGAAAAGTTCTGCCCTGGTTGCCCCATTATTACGTCCGCAAGCAGGCGAGGTAATTGTTGATCTTTGCAGTGCCCCTGGCGGCAAAACCACACACCTGGCGGAACTGCAGCGGGATAATGGTGTAGTTTATGCTGTGGAGCTGCATCCAAGCCGGATCAGCCTGATCAAAAAAGCGGCAGCCAGGCTTGGGCTTAGCAGCATCGTTGCCGTTCAGGGCGATGGGGCCGAGCTTAAAAACCTTAACCTGCCGGCAGCAGATGCTGTTTTAGTCGATGCCCCCTGTTCCGGCCTGGGGGTAATCAGGCGTTTGCCGGAGATAAAATGGCGCCGCAGCGAAGAAGATTTACCTGTATTTCACAAGCTTCAACTTAAGCTGCTGGCCGCCGCCGGTCAGCTTCGTCCCGGCGGCAGGCTCATATTTTCAGTTTGTAGTACCGAGCCTGAGGAAACAGAACAGGTGGCGGAAGCTTTCTTAAACCACAACCCAAACTTTATACCCCAGCCGCTATCACCGCTGCTTCCACAGCCGCTCCAGCCGCTATTTAAAGATATACCGACGCTGACCTTCCTGCCACACCGCCACAACTTTGACGGTTTTTTTATCGCCTTATGGCAGAAAAAAGCATAGCAATGCCGTGACAAGTCGAAGCACTGCTGGGCCGGGCGTTCAGAGAGGCAATTGCGGCGAGCAGTATCATATTGCTGCCGAAAAATCGGAAATTGCCCGATGTTGCCCGGAGGCTGCCGCTTTGCTATACTGGGGGTTGAACAGACTTAGTTTTTATACAGTTGGAGGCCAGTTAGTTGCAGGTATTCGCACAAACCAACCAGGGGCTGGAACGCTCCCGCAACGAAGACAGCTGTTTCGCCGCATCCAGCGGCGAAAACGTATTATTGGCAGTAGCTGACGGTATGGGCGGCCACCGGGCCGGTAACGTTGCGAGCGACCTTGTGGTTATAGAAGCGGAGAAAGCATGGTCTAAGCTCGGGAAATGCAAGGTTAAAAACCATGCGGAAGTCCGTAAAATTCTGGAAGATTTTATTTATGATGCAAACAAAAAGATTATCGAAGAAGCCGACCATAACCTTGCGCTGAAAGGGATGGGCACTACTGTAACTGCGGCTATACTCTGTGGGCAAAACCTGACTGTCGGCCATGTTGGCGACAGCCGTGCTTACCTGATCTCAGGCAGGAAAATCAAGTTGATTACAAGGGATCATTCGCTGCCGGAGCACCTTATTGAATCCGGCCAGATCACAAAAGAGGAAGCACGCTGCCATCCACAGCGTCATATCCTGACCCGTGCCCTGGGAATATCTGCAAAACTGACAGTTGATATTTTTGATGAGCAGGTCGAGGCGGGCTCGGCCGTTTTGCTATGCACCGACGGCCTTAGCAATATGGTCGCGGATGAGGAAATCCTGGCCGTTGTCAACCTGTATAATGAACCGCAGCGGATCGTGGAAACACTTATTGAACAAGCGAACAATAGTGGCGGTTTTGATAATATTACCGTTGTCATCGCAACCGGTATAGGAGGTCGGCAGGTTTAATGGTCGGTAAAATCCTTGCTGGACGTTATGAGATCATCGAAAAGATTGCCGAGGGCGGAATGGCCCGGGTTTATAGCGGCCGTGATCTCCTTCTGAAGAGAACGGTAGCCATTAAAGTGCTGAAAGATCAAATGACCGGAGATGCAGCCTTTATCCGCCGTTTTGAACGGGAGGCGCAATCGGCGGCAGCGCTTTCACATCCCAATATCGTCAACATATATGATGTAGGGGCGGATGAAGGCACCTACTTTATGGTTATGGAATATGTTGAAGGTTTCAACCTGAAGCAGCACATCAGGGAAAAGGGCCGGCTTGCCGTCGATGAAACCGTTTCCATTGCCACCCAGATTGCTGAAGCCCTAGAAAAAGCTCACGGCGCCGGGGTAGTACACCGCGATATTAAACCCCAGAACATACTTTTTTCCAGTGACGGAAAAGTTAAAGTTACTGATTTCGGTATTGCTATAGCCGGAGATGGGGTTACGGTAACCGTTGGCGACGAAATAATTGGAACAGTGCAGTACATTTCACCTGAGCAGGCGAAAGGAGAGCTGGCCGACAAACAGTCAGATCTATATTCTTTAGGGATTGTTCTTTACGAAATGGTAACAGGCAAAGTGCCTTTTAGCGGAGAAAGCCCTGTTGCCGTGGCTATGAAGCACATTCAAGATCAAATCATACCCCCAAGGGTACTGGTAGAGGATTTACCGCAAGCCCTGGAACAGGTAATTATGAAAGCCGTTGAAAAAGGTAAGGATAAGCGCTATGAAACAGCCGCAGAAATTTTGGGAGATCTGAAATATGCCGGGGAGAACCAGCTTCCTTCCAGCGGTAAACAGCAGAAGCCGGGTTTATCAGGCGAACAAGAAGAAGTGGATCCGGTTAAACGGCCGGTGATCACTGCCGCAAACAGTAGAAAATTTACAGTACCGCCCAGGATCAGGCGAAACTGGACCAAGCCGTTGCTCGCTGTACTTTTCTTGCTGCTTACCCTGGCTGCGGGTGGTTATTTTATTGGCAGTATATTACTGGTACCGGAAGTTGTGGTGCCCACAGTCAGAGACCTGGCTCAGAGTGATGCTGTTCAGGTATTGAAGGAAGCGGGCCTGGTGCCAAATGATGAAATATATTACATCTATGACGATACAATCCCGGTTGGCAACGTCGTTAAAACCGAACCTCTTGAAGGACGGGTGGTTCGCAAAAACCGTAAAGTAGATCTTTACATCAGTAAAGGGCCTGAATTTATAGTTACACCGGATCTTTTCGGGAGGACCGAGATGGAGGCCAGGGTTATCCTGCGCGATCTTGAGCTGAATATGAGCGTAGTCCTTGAATACAACGAAGAGATAGAAGAAGGGTTGATCTATCGTCAGGTACCGGGTGAATCTTTCCGTATTTCGCGGGGCGAGGAAGTCGTCGTCTATGTCAGCCAGGGCCGCGGGCCGTTTGTTCTGGCTGATTTAATCGGTTATTCAGAAGCAGGCGCAATTGAATACCTTGAAGAAAATGATCTCAGGCCGCGTGTTCGTTATAAATTTACCATTGGTTCAACCGGACATGTTGTGGAGCAGGTACCTGAGCCCGGGGCTGAAGTGATACCCGGCCAGTTTGTTGATATTATTGTTGGCGAGTAGGGAGGTCCTTTTTGAACCAGGGGACAATCACCAGGGCGGCCGGTGGATTTTTTTCCGTCTATACCGAAACGGGGGAAACTTTCCAATGCCGGGCCCGCGGCAGCCTGAAACGAAGCAACCAGTCGCTGATGGTCGGTGACCGGGTTTTATTTGTGCCTCCACCTAAGC
>CAYMDO010000029.1:0-26479 GCA_964389365.1 uncultured Syntrophomonadaceae bacterium | reverse complement strand
TTAAAGCAATCAAAGGTTACACGGCATACGTTATAGCCTTTTTTGACGGGTTAACACATTTCGATCATTTTTGTGCCAGAATAGATTGCGCTAAGTGGGAAATAGAACAGAAAAACACGCTGGTTGTGGTGGTGGCGAACGGTCCCTATTACGGCGGCGGTTTTGCTATTGCACCGCAGGCCGACATTGACGACGGAAAACTCGACTTGCTTATCATTCGCAGGCTGACCAACCCTGAGACTACCTTGCTTGCCTTTCAGGCCATGGTGGGGAAACATCTTGATCACTCTGCCGTTATATCTACCAGGATTGACCATATCAGGATAGAAGCTGACCGTCCCGTGCCGGTGCATACCGACGGGGAGGTAGGCTTGAAGCTGCCCGTGGAAATTGGCATTATACCGGGAGCATTGCAAATCCTTGCCCCACCAAAAAATAAACAGCAGTGTGCCGATCATTAAAATATTTTACTCAGCCTCTTGATTAGCACAAAAAGAGTGGTTATAATGGCTAGGCAGGAAATGATGCGAGCGTGGCGGAACGGCAGACGCGCTAGGTTCAGGACCTAGTGGGTGTAACGCCCGTGGAGGTTCAAGTCCTCTCGCTCGCACCAGGCAAATGATTAGTGACGTGGCTTTGCTCCCGTCACTTTATTTTTTGTCAAGGCCTGTCAATTTGCAGCAGGCCATGCATTACAATATCGTAAACCGCTTCAAGGACCTGCTCAGATCCGTATTTTTGATCCAGGATTTCACGGTATGAAAAAGTATCGAGCATAGAGATCATTGCAAAACTGGCAATTTCGCTGTTTACCGGCCGGATCTCCCCGCTTTTTATACCCCGCTCAAGATCTCTTGCCAATGGGTCTACCCAGGCCTTTCTGAGAATCTCCTCTGCCTTGGTGCGTTCTTCATGTTCGTCCTGACGCAATGAATCTTTTAAAAGGTTAATCGAGGTCAGTACTCGGCTTGAATAGGCATGCCCTGCTTTCCACCGCTTTTCCAACCTGCGGAGCGGTTTTTTTTCACGACGGATACTGTCAAGCGCCCTCTTTGAAAATGTATCGAAAATACTGCCCAGGCAGTTTAGGTAAAGATCTTTCTTATTTTTAAAGTAATAATAAAATGAGGGTTTAGTAATACCAACGCTTTCCATGATCTCGCTAATCGTAGTATTGTTATAACCTTTACGCAGAAATATCTGAGAAGCTTCCTCGATTATTGAACTCTTTGTTTGTGACTCGGAGTAATTTCCGGCTTTGCGTTTTGCTTTACTTGCGGCAGGAAATTTAGTTTTACGCTCCCACATGGCCGATGCGTATGCCAGTGGTATCGCTTCTTCACTGCTTTTTTTCAGAAAAAGCAGGCGATCAATGTGCATTTGGTGATAGAAGGCCTGATTTCCACTTTTATAAACTGGCGGATGCAGGTACTTCATGCGCAGATAGTAATGTATTAATTGTTTGCTGATCCCGGATCGCCTTGATAGTTCCCCAATGCGCATTACCTTTTCTTCGCTTGCCATTTCCACACCAATTCACCCCATCTGCTGCGGGAATTTATATAAATATTATACGCTTCTTATATAAATCCTCTATTAAAATATATAAAATGTTGACAGCTAAAAGAGTGTTATCAAAATATATAATTGATTAAAAATATTGATTAAACCCTGTCAAAAGAATACACTTAATTTAATCAATTATAACAAAGGGGGTAGTTTCAGGATGGCAGAAATAAGATTTGACAACAAGGTCGCAGTAATCACAGGGGCCGGCGGCGGTCTCGGAAAAGCCTATGCCCTGCTCCTTGCCGAACGCGGTGCAAAAGTAGTGGTTAATGACCTGGGTGGTACTTTTGACGGCAGCGGTGCAGATGCCACTCCAGCCCAGCAAGTTGTTGACGAAATTAAAGCTGTTGGCGGCGAAGCGGTGGCTAATTACGACAGCGTAGCCGAGTGGGAAAGTGCACAGAAAATAATTAATACCGCTGTTGAGAAATACGGCAGGCTGGATATTTTAATCAACAATGCAGGAATCCTCAGAGATAAAAGCATCTTAAAGATGGAGATGGATGACTACCGAAAGATCATGTCAGTACACCTGGATGGAACATTCTTCTGTACAAAGGCCGCATTTGCGATCATGAAAGAGCAAAGCTACGGCAGAATTGTTTCAACAGCATCAGCAGCAGGCCTCTACGGTAATTTTGGTCAGACGAACTACGGGGCGGCTAAGATGGGAATTGCCGGGATGATGAATTGTGTAGCCCAGGAAGGAGGCCGCTACAATATCAAGGCCAATACTATAGTGCCGACAGCCGGGACCAGGCTTACTTTTACCGTAATGCCCGAAGATGTAATCGGAAAAGTCAAGCCTGAGTTTGTAGCTCCGGTTGTGGCCTGGCTATGCTCGGAGGAATGTAACGAGACTGCTAAAATGATCAGCGCAGGTGGCGGCTACTTCAGCCGGGCAGCGATAGTTGAAGGCCCGGGCGTGGTTTTCGATTCAACAAAAGAGATTACGGTTGAGATGATTGTTGAGAAACTAGATCAAATGATGAGCTTAGAAGGTGGACGCGAGTATGCTTCTGCGATGGAACAGGCTGGAACGGTAATTTCAAAAATGAGTATGAGTTAAACGACTGATCCTGTAACGTGAAGGATAAGAAAGGAGAGTAATTATGCCGATAGATCCAAAATTGGTGGGTAAAGAGCTTCCAGCGCTGGAATACAGTTACACACAAAAAGATGTGATGCTTTATGCCCTGGGTGTTGGTGCTGGTACTGAGCCTGATGAGCTTAAATTTGTTTTCGAAAGCGACCTGGTAGTCCTTCCAACCTACGGGGTGATTCCACCCTTTGGCGCACTTTTCAGTATTGTCGGCATGGAGGGAATGGATTTTAACCTGGCTATGCTTTTACACGGCGAGCAGTATCTGGAAATATTTCAGCCGATCCCCGTAGAGGGTACGATTACTTCGTACCCCACGATTGCAGCCATCTACGATAAAGGCAAGGGTGCGCTGGTTGAAATTGAGACGGTGACTAAAGACAGCAAGGGCAATGACCTGTTTAAGAACCGTTTTAGTACTTTTATCCGCGGTGAAGGCGGATTTGGGGGAGATAAAGGTCCTGAACCCGGGTTTGAAGCACCGGACCGAAAACCCGATCGGGTAGTTGAAATGAAAACTTTACCGCAGCAGGCATTACTTTACAGGTTATCCGGCGATTTTAATCCTTTACATGCCGACCCCAATTTTGCCGCAATGGGCGGCTTTGATAAGCCAATTTTGCACGGCCTCTGCACCTTCGGTTTTGCGGGACGGGCAGTATTAAAAGAATATTGCAGCAATGAACCGGCTGTATTTAAAGCAATAAAAGTGCGGTTTTCGCGTCACGTATATCCAGGCGAGACTATTGTTACGGAAATGTGGCAGGAAAAAGAAGACCAGGTGATAGTTCGCGCTAAAACAGCAGAACGCGGAGAATACTGCCTGACCAATGCCGTTGTTTGGCTGAATAAATAACTTGGACAAGGAGTGAAGGAACTTTGATTGGTATCTGCTCTTATGCAGGCTATGTTCCCCGTTACCGTCTGAACCGCATGACTATTTTTAGCGCCATGGGCTGGTTCAATCCGGCGATTATCATGAACGCAGCCGGAGAAAAGGCTGTAGCCAATTATGATGAAGATGCCATAACCATGGCGGTTGAGGCGGGGTTGCGTTGTATGCGGGGATTTAATCCACAGGAGCTGGGCGCAGTTTATTATGCAACTACTACCGCCCCTTTTAAGGAAAGGCAAAATGCTAACATAGTGGCAGGCGCTCTTGCTGCGAATGAAGAGATCAGGACAGCCGATTTTGCTGGTTCGGTTAAGTCTGGAACAGCTGCTTTGCTCGCGGCTATCGAATATTCAACAGTTGAGAATGGTAAAAGGGCTATTGCCTGTGCCGCCGACTGCCGAATTGGTAAAGTCGGATCAGTCCAGGAGATGGTCTTTGGTGATGGCGGGGCAGCCGTGCTCGTCGGCAGCGAACAGGTTATAGCAGAATATAAGGGATCTTATTCTTTAGCTTGCGATTTTGTCGATCACCTGCGCGGCGCCAACTCGAAATATGATCGGCAATGGGAAGAACGGTGGATTAGGGATTTGGGTTATGATCAAATCATTCCGCATGCAGTAGCCGGATTACTTAATAAGTATAGCATGCAGTTAACTGATTTTAGTAAAGTAATCTATCCATGCTATTACGGCGGTGCCAGGAAGAATATTAACCGTAAGCTGGGCTTAAATCCGGATCAGGTCCAGGATGATCTGCTGATGGATGCCGGAGATACAGGTTCGGCTCACCCGTTGTTAATGTTAGCAAAAGCGCTGGAAGTTGCCGCCCCCGGGGATCGTCTCATGGTGATAAGTTATGGTAATGGTTGCGATGCCCTGATTTTCGAGGTGACTGGAGCAATCACAGCTTATCATGATCGGTATAGAGTATCTGATTCGATTAAAAATCAACTAGAACTCGATAGCCTTTATAAATACCTTACCTGGCGCGAAATGATGCCTGTGGAAATCGGAATGCGGGGCGAAGAGGAAAGATTAACCCGCTGGTCGCTGGCCTGGCGCAGCCGCAGGGCAATTTTATGTATGCAGGGCAGCTGCTGCCTCAAATGCGGCACCCAGCAGTATCCACCACAGCGGGTTTGTGTTAACCCTGATTGTGGGGCGGTCAATCAGATGGAATCGGTGGTGCTCTCAAACAATAAAGGTAAAATTGTCAGCTTTACGTCCGATTTATTATCCGCAACCGTTAACCCGCCAGCCATTTACGGTAATGTTGATTTTGAAGGCGGTGGACGCTGTATGTTTGATTTCACCGACTGTGTTATGGAAGATCTCTCAGTCGGGAAAACAGTTCGCTTTACGTTCAGAATAAAATATTACGATCCGAAAAGGGATACCACTTTCTATTTTTGGAAGGCGGTTCCGGAAAAGGAGGTGCCTGTCAATGGCTGATGGCATCAGAGATAAAGTAGCGATCCTCGGCATGGGTTGTTCTATATTTGGCGAACGGTGGGAGGATGATTCAAGCGACCTGCTGCTGGAAGCTTTTACTGAATGCCTCGAAGACGCGGGAATTGAGAAGAAAGATATTGAAGCTGCATGGATCGGTAATCACATTGACGAAATCAGCATCGGCAAAGGTGGCTGTTACCTGGCCAATGCACTGCACCTGCCTTTTATTCCGGTTACCCGGGTGGAAAATTTCTGCGCTTCCGGTACCGAAGCCTTCCGCGGGGCCTGTTATGCTGTTGCATCAGGGGCTTACGATATAGTACTGGCAGCCGGGGTTGAGAAACTAAAAGATGTTGGTTACGGGGGGCTGCCGGATTCGCCTATCTTTGGACAGCTGGCCAGATTGATTAGTCCCAATGCCACTGCCCCTGGGCTCTTCGCCCAGTTAGCTACCGCCTACTCGGCTAAATACGGTATACCGATGGAAAAAATTAAAGATGCGATTACTCACATATCGTGGAAAAGCCATCAAAACGGGGCTAAAAACCCAAAAGCACACTTGCGTAAAGAAGTTTCTACCAGTCAGATTTGCGAATCACCTTTTGTAGCTTACCCCCTCGGCCTTTTTGACTGCTGCGGGGTGAGCGACGGCTCGGCTATGGCCATTGTTACTACTCCGGAGATTGCTGCCCGGATGAAGCCTAATGGTGATTTGGTTACAGTAAAAGCCCTGCAGATTTCTGTTAGCTCAGGGGAAGAGCTGATTCACAACCGGTGGGACGGCAGTGGACTGATGACTACCCAGCATGCGGCAAAAAAAGCTTATGCTGAAGCAGGCATAAAAAATCCGCGGGAAGAACTTGGAATGATTGAAGTTCATGACTGTTTTTCAATAACTGAAATGGTAACCATGGAAGATTTGCAGATATCGCCACCGGGAAAAGCCCCTGATGATATTCTAAGTGGCTTTTATGATCTTGATGGCCAAGTGGTTTGCCAACCTGATGGTGGGTTGAAGTGTTTTGGCCATCCGATCGGTGCATCCGGATTAAGAATGATCTACGAAATGTACAATCAGTTGCTTCGCCGCTGGCCGGAAGATCGATTGGTCAGGGAACCGAAGCTGGGTCTTACCCATAACCTGGGTGGGATTCCGGCCCAAAATGTATGCAGTATCTGTATTGTCGGGCTCGGGTAACATAATTATTAAGGGTAAAACTAACATGGTTTACGTTGATCATCTCAAATATAGCATGTAGCATCGGGGGCGGTGAATAATTTCTGCAGGAATTATATACCGCCCTTTTTCTTATTGCCCTTTACACCGGTTATTTTGCATGGGGCAAGATGTAGCAGTGACTCGATAAAAAACTGATCGCCTGGTAGAAGGGAATAATATCAAATTAGAGAATATGGCAAAGAGATTGGTTTATTTATGTAATTTATCTGCAAACCAGGTCATTGGCTTAAAACAGGAGGTGGTTTTTTTGGCTGAGTTCACAGAACTGTTAAAAGAAAAAAACGTTATATACAGACCGGGCGGATGCGGTAAAATCTATACTGACCCTGATGCCGACCGGGCAAGGGCCTATTTCCGTGATCGGAAACCGCGAAAAATGGTTGAAAAAACAACAACGGTCAGCGAAGCGGTAAAAAATCTAATCAACGATGGCGAATATATTGGCGTTGGTGGCTTCGGGGCTAATCGCATCCCGACTGCAATACTGCATGAAATGGTTCGCCAGGGCAAAAAAAATTTGGGCCTGGCCGGGCATACGGCAACGCACGATTTCCAGATATTAGTTGCTGGTGAATGTATCGACCGTTGTGATGTCGCCTATGTTGTGGGACTTGAAGCTCGCGGCCTTTCAAGGATAGCCAGAACAGCCATTGAAAGCGGGGTAATTGATACAACAGAGTGGACCAATGCCGCCTTAACATGGAGATACAAAGCAGCTGCAATGGGTTTGTCCTTTATACCGGTACGCAGCATGCTGGGGACTGATACCCAGAAGTACAGTGCTGCTATGGAAATGGAATGTCCATTTACCGGTGCCAAGTACCTGGCGGTTCCCGCACTTTATCCTGATGTGGGTATTATCCACGTACATCGTGCTGATGTTTATGGCAATTGCCAGATTGATGGAATCGTGGTGGCCGATAGCGACCTGGCCCGGGCTGCCAAACGGTTGATTATAACCACGGAAAGGCTTGTTCCCAACTTGGTTATACGCCGTGAACCAACTAAAACAGTAATTCCTTATTACCTTGTTGACGCTGTAATCGAGGTGCCTTTTGGCAGTTATCCGGGCAACATGGCTTATGAGTATTTCAGCGATGAGGAACACTTACGCGACTGGCTGAAGGCGGAAAACGACCCTGATGATCTGTCAGCCTTTCTGCGGCGTTATATCTATGGGGTTAAAGACTTCAACGGTTACCTTGATCAGATTGGTGGTATGGCCCGTCTGCAGGAATTGCGGTACCAGGAAAACATGATCGAGAAATAAAGTTAGAATTCGGATAAAGGAGATCCAACAACAATGAATTATAATGATATGGAACTGATGATTTGTCTTGCTTCCCGCTATCTGGAGGATGACAGTATAGTGGTCGTGGGAACCGGTGCTCCATGTGCGGCAGCAATGCTTGCCCAAAAACTTTATTCCCCTCGGTTAATGATCATGTTTGAGGCAGGTGGTATCGGACCTTTGCTACCCTCGATGCCGATCTCCGTGGGGGATTCACGCACTTTTTACCAGGCGCTTGCTGCCAGCAGCATGCCGGAAATTATGGAGACCAGCCAGCGTGGTATGGTTGACTATACTTTCCTCGGCGGAGCCCAGATAGATCAGTATGGTAACATCAACTCCACAATGATTGGCGAAGATTATAAGGCTCCCAAAGTCCGCTTCCCGGGAAGTGGCGGGGCCAATGATTTAGGTTCACTCTGTTGGAAAACGATGATGATTACACCCCAGGATTTACGTCGGTTTACAGAAAAAATTGACTTTATTACTACCCCGGGCTACCTGACCGGTCCGGGTGCAAGGGAAAAGGCGGGTCTGCCTCCCGGCAGCGGCCCGTACAAGGTGATTACTAACCTGTGCGTGATCGGTTTTGATGATCAGACGAAACGGATGAAGGTTGAAAGTATGCACCCCGGAATTACAAAAGAAAAAATAGGTGAAAACACCGGATTTGAGTTGCTCTGGGCAGAAAATGTGACAGTCAGTGACGCGCCTAAAGAAGACGAGTTAAGCATTTTACGTAATGAGGTTGATCCTTACCGCTATATCATTGGCAGGGGATAAGTAACAAGACCGCACGAAAGGAAAAGAGTAAGGAGGGATGATTAGTGACTGAAATAGTAATAGCAAGCGCCGTCAGGACAGCAGTGGGTACATTTGGCGGATCTCTTAAAGATATCAGCCCGGTAGATCTGGGAGCCCTGGTTATCAAAGCAGCATTAGACAGGGCCGCTTTAAACCCGGAACAGGTTGATGAGGTAATTATGGGTTCAGTACTGCAGGCCGGTCTTGGCCAAAACGTCGCCCGTCAGGCTTCGGTTAAGGCTGGACTGCCGATTGAAGTACCATGCCTGTCAGTTAATAAAGTTTGTGGCTCCGGTTTAAAAAGCATTACCCTTGCTGCCGCCAGTATCGCGGCAGGAGACGCTGATATAATCGTTGCCGGAGGCATGGAAAATATGAGCGCTGCTCCGTACCTGTCTACCGGAGCGCGCTGGGGCCTGCGGATGGGCGACAACGCCATGACCGATTCAATGATCAAAGATGGCCTCTGGTGCGCGTTTAACAATTACCACATGGGGATGACTGCAGAGAATTTAGCAGATAAATACAACATTGGTCGTGAAAAGCAAGATCAGTTTGCCCTTGAAAGCCAGCAGAAAGCCCAGACGGCTGTCGAAAGCGGCCGGTTCAAAGATGAAATAGTTCCAGTGGCAGTCCCCCAGCGCAAAGGCGACCCGCTGCTTTTTTCTGTTGATGAGCATCCGAGAATGACAACGATGGATACGCTGGCTAAACTAAAACCGGCTTTTAAAAATGACGGAACAGTTACGGCCGGTAACGCTTCAGGTATCAATGACAGCGCCGCAGCCGTAGTGGTTATGAGCGCTAAAAGGGCAAAAGAGCTAGCTGTAAGGCCAATGGCCATGATCAAAAGCTATGCATCAGCCGGTGTTGATCCATCAATTATGGGTACCGGACCGATACCATCAACCAGGAAAGCCCTGGCCAAAGCCGGTTGGTCGGTTGCTGACTTACAGCTGATCGAGGCCAACGAAGCATTTGCGGTACAGGCCCTGACTGTTTGCCAGGAGCTTGAATTTGATCCGGCACTGGTAAACGTCAATGGCGGAGCCATAGCCATCGGACACCCGATTGGGGCCAGCGGCACCCGTATTTTTGTCACGCTGCTGCACGAGATGCAAAAACGTAAAGTAAAACGGGGCCTTGCCACTTTATGCATCGGTGGCGGGCAGGGTATTGCCTGCACTGTTGAAATGGAGTAAGGCGAAGCTATATTAAAGATTATCAGCGAAAGATCCGGAGTTGCCGGTAATACCAGTCACCGAGACGGCCCGGATCTTTACAGGCTTACCGCTGCCGGTGTCGATGTAAATCATGCCGGCAGTTACATCGATGCGGCAGGGTACACCGCTGATACGGCAGCGCCCGGATTCTTCGAGCAGCGTAAACTCCAAGCTGAGCTTGTGGCATATAGCTGATTCCAGGAGCTGCTGCTGTTCCGCTTGCAACTGCTCGTCAGTGAGGGACTGCCGCTGTTCTTCCGCGCGTTTAACAGAGGCGGCATGCTGCCGCAGGCTGCTGCAGTGCTCGGGCAGCATCATCCGGCTGCAGGCAAACTGCTGGCTAATTTTCTTACTCATGCATCGTGGCCCCCGATCTTGCCGGCGCGCTGAAGCAGCTGCGCGCCCTGTCCGAGTGATGAAGCCCGAAACAGGCTGGTTTTTCCAAAACGCTCACGCACCTGGTCGGCAGCCTGGATCAGTATTTCCTCCCGTATGTTGCGATCCGAAAATGGCAACCTTAGTTGGCAGTAGTCGGTCAGGCCGCTTAAGCTGATGCCGACTGCACGCAGTGGCCTGCGATCCCAGTGCTGGCGGAAAAGCTTAAGGATAGTCGGGTAGATAACCAAGGCATTGGCCGTGGTTTCGGGTAACTTTTTCTGGCGCGAAAAGCCGCTCGGGTGATCAAAATCGGCACCCCGGCAATAGAGGTGAACGGTAGTACCCAATTTTTGCTGGTGACGGGCACGTTGGCAAACCTCCTCGGCCATCTCCAGCAGGACCAGTTCGATCTCCTGCTGCTTGCGGTAATCGCGAGGCAGGGTTGCCGTGTGACCGATGCCCTTTTGCTCCTGAATCGAATCAGGCTCCACGGACGAATAATCAATGCCGTGTGCATTCAGCCAGAGCACTTCACCGCAGATCCCCCAGCGCCGGCGCAGCATATCGCGCGGCAGGGCGGCTAGATGGCCGATTGTACGTACTCCGATGCGATAAAAATTGTGCACCAAGCGGTGGCCTACCCCGAAGAGGGACCCGATGGGGAGCGGCCAGGCGAGTTCGGCATAATTGGCGTTGTTCAGTTCGAAAAAGAGATCTGCCCGCTTTTTGGCAAAACAATCGCAGGCCATCTTGGCCTGCAGCGGATTTTCACCCATACCGATCCGGCAACGGATCCCGGTTTCATCCCAGATTTTTGCGATCACCAGTTGCGCGGCTGCCAGGGGTGAACCGCCTGGCAAAAAAGAGCCGCTTAGATCGAGAAACTGCTCGTCGATCGAATATGGCAGCACACGGTTGGTAAACTGCTCGAAAATAGCAGTAATACGCAGTGAATAGTCAATGTAAAGCTGCATGTGCGGATGAACAAAAACAATCCAGGGACACATCCGCCGCGCTTCCCAGGCCGGCTGTCCCGTCTTTACCCCCAGGGCTTTTGCCTCGCGGTTGGCAGCGAGGATAATCCCGTGACGCAGGGCCGGATCCCCGCAAACTGCAACCGGCTTGCCCCGCAAAGAGGGGTTGCGGGCTGTTTCTACACTGGCGTAAAATGATTCCATGTCGGCCAGGAAAATAACCTTGTTGTCCACGAAATAGTACCACCTCAAAACGAACTGATGTTCGCCTTGATTATACACCCCGGTTCCAAAAAAGAAAAGGAGTGGTCTCAAAAATTTTAGGCAGGAAACAAGCATTTGCTGTAGAAACAATCTGCTCAGTTAAAGGAGGATCAGACTATGGATAAACCACTTTCAGGTTTAAAGGTAATCGACTTAAGCCGCTTTATTGCCGGTCCCTACTGCACGATGAAGCTTGGCGACATGGGGGCAGAGGTCATTAAGGTTGAAACTCCGGGCAAAGGTGATGATTCGCGCGAACTGGGCCCGCCATTTTTAGAGGGCGAATCGGCTTACTATCTCGCGTTTAACCGGAGCAAAAAAAGCATTACCCTGAACATGCGGGAAGAGAAGGCAAAGAAGATCTTAAGGCGGTTGATTGTCGATGCCGACATATTTGTTGAGAACTTCCGCATTGGCGTTACCGAACAGATGGGCCTGACCTACGAGGATGTCAAAAAGATCAAGGAAGATATCATCTACTGCTCGATCACCGGTTATGGCCACAACAGCCCTTACCGGGAGAAGCCGAGTTTTGACGTCATGGTCCAGGGCGAAGCGGGGCTGATGAGCATAACCGGTTTTCCCGATGGGCCGCCCCAGCGCCTCGGTGTAGCTATAGCTGATATTCTCGGCGGGTTTCATGCAGTGGAAGGCATTTTGCTGGCACTGCTGGCGAAAAACAAAACCGGCCAGGGACAGTTTATTGACGTGTCGCTGATGGATTCCATTATTGCCATTCTCACCTACCAGGCCGGTAATTATCTGGCTACCGGTAAGGTTCCGCAGCGAGTGGGAAACCGCCACCCGATGATAACCCCTTACGAAAGTTTTGAAACTGAAGATGGCTACGTAATTTTCGCTGTCGGTAACCAACGGTTGTGGGAAAGTTTTGTCAAAGCTCTCGGTCGCGAAGATCTTAACACTGATTCGAAGTTTGCCGATATGAAAAGCCGCAACCAGAACCCCGCCGAGCTGAAAGCGATCATAGAGAGCATTACCAGGCAGAGGAAGACCGAGGAGTGGGTAGCGGTTATGGAACAGGCTGAAGTGCCCTGCGGCCGTATCCGCACAATTGATCAGGTGTTAAGCGATCCCCATATCGCAGTGCGCGAGATGGTGGTAGAAAAGGAACACCCCCTGGCCGGCCTGATAAAACTGATCGGTGTGCCGGTAAAATTATCGCTGACCCCTGGTTCGGTTACTCTGCCACCGCCAACTCTCGGTCAGCACACCGGGGAGATCCTGTCCGGCCTTGGTTATAGCAAGGATGAGATTGCCGAGATGCACAAAGAGGGTATTGTTTAACTTGAAGTTAAATGCGGTCTGGGCTGCCGCCGACCTTGAATCATACAGCGGTTGCTACAGCATGAACCTGTTGTCGCTTTATGAGCACGTGGCCAACTTTCAGATAGCCGGCTGGCCGCATCTTTTTTTTATCGGTGATCAGCAGCTGGCACGGGGGCCGGCATCGATAGGCATTACTGCACAAGATTTCAGGAAGTTTAAAGACCTGCTTAGGTCAGGTAACAGTACAACGTTCGAAGACGGCAGGGTTATTTATGAAATGCCCGAAACTTCAATAATTGTTGACCGGCGTGGTGGAGAAAAAAAATCCTTCGCGCCTGTTTTTAATATACATAAGAACAATATGGAGATCAGCCCTGCTGTTGATTACTATC
Organism: uncultured Syntrophomonadaceae bacterium; assembly: GCA_964389365.1. Taxonomy (GTDB): domain Bacteria; phylum Bacillota; class Dethiobacteria; order DTU022; family DTU022; genus UBA993. Next base: position 13,609 of record CAYMDO010000029.1, on the reverse strand, counting down.
TTGCCGAACTGAAAGATATTTATTTTACCAGCCCTTCAGCAGTGCTGCTTGATCGCCCCGGAGGATGCAAATATCACAGGCAAGCCTTCAATGAGCATTATCCGGCGCTGATTCAATCGCTGGTTGAGTTGGATAAGAAGGAAATAGTGAAAAACTGTCGAAGTATTTGCGGCATGGGGTATGGTTTAACGCCAACCGGAGACGATTTGATTCATGCAGCATTTGTTGTTACCGGTCTTATCGGTCCAGAAAACAGGGAATTATTGGATTCAATGTACCATGAAATTGAAACTTTATCGGCTCAAACCGGGTTGTTTGGCCGCCATATGATTGAGATCGGGCGCCGGTGCCTGACCCCCGAACCTTTTCTTAATTACCTGGAGGCTCTCGGAAAGGGGTTAAAAGCGCCCGGTATAGTAAAGGACATGGTTCGAATCGGCTCAACAACTGGATATGATCTGGCTGTCGGCATGACGTTTACATTGCAAAAATATTTAAATAATGGTGGTATGTTGGATAGATAATACAAAAAACTGATCAGAAAATTATTTAAATGTTATAAAGGTTTTTGATTCAGGGCATTGAATTTAACAATATTGAGAAAAAATATTATTAACAAAATCTTTTAAGCTCTTATCTGATTACTAGGTAATTTGTAATATATTACACGTAGCTTAAGGGAGGTGTTATGAAGAACAATATTGTTTGGCGGGACCTTTTTCATCATTTTATTAAGGAGGATTAGACTATGAGTGAAGGTAGAAAAATGGTTTACACTCTGGATGAAGTTCCCAAGCCGTTTAGTAAGGCTCTTGGTTTAGGCATTCAGCACGTGTTGACCATGTTCGGCGCTACCATATCCGTGCCGCTAATTATTGCCCCGGCTCTTGGTGCAACGCCCGAACAAATTGCTGTTCTCGTCGCTTCAGTTATGCTGGCATCCGGTTTTGCAACATTTTTCCAGGTAAATTTCGGAACTCGGTTGCCGATTATCCAAGGTGTATCGTTCTCATTTTTAGGACCGTTTTTTGCGATTATCGGCCTTACAGTCGCCAGTGGCCTGGAAGTCTCGATGCAGCACATTGCCGGCGCCATACTACTTGGAGCCATTGTTGAAATGTTGGTCGGTTTTACCGGCCTGATTGGTAAACTCCAGAAATTTGTTAGCCCGGTAGTTATCGGTCCCGTTATCGCAATGATTGGTTTGGCCCTTTACCAGGCTGGTGCTCCGCTGGCTGCCGGGAATTGGTGGCTGGCTATCACAGTTATTGTTTTTGCCTTCTTCTTCTCACTGATCCTGGGACCGAAAAAACCTTTCTTTGCACTTTTCCCGATTTTGCTGGCGATTATCGTTGCTTACATTCTCGCCATAATTTTAGGTGAGGTAAGCTTCGATGCTGTCAGAAACGCTCCTTGGATTCGCATGCCCTGGGGCCCGGGCGGTTGGGTTCTTCCCTGGGGTATGCCCAAGTTTGAATTAGGTTTTGTGCTGATCGTACTGGCAGGTTACCTAGCTTCGATAATTGAATCCTACGGTGACTACCATGCGATCAACGAAGCGTCAGATGGCCCGCCCCTTACCGATAAGCAGATCAGCCGCGGTATCGGTATGGAAGGTTTAGGCTGCTTTGTCGGTGCCCTTTTTGGTGGTCTGGCCAGTACCAGCTACACTGAGAATATCGGTCTTGTCGGTCTGACCAAGGTTGCCAGTCGTTATGTTGTCAACGTTGGCGTTGTGATCCTGGTCCTGATGGGAATCGTCGGCAAGTTTGGCGGCCTGGTGGCAACCATTCCGCTTTCTGTAGTCGGCGGCTTGTACTGTGCTCTCTTTGGCCTGATTGCTTCAATCGGCCTCAGCAACTCGGCTAAGTCAGACTTAAGCTCAATGCGTAACCAGATGATCATGGGCTTTATCCTCTTCATGGGTCTGAGCTTGCCGTACTACTTCCAGACTGCCGGCGTATCTTTTGAACCAGAATGGCTTTCCCGAATCGTAGTATCGATCGGTTCAACAGGTATGGCCGTAACCGCTATTTTGGGCCTGATCCTGGATAATGTTATTCCGGGAACAGCTGAAGAACGCGGCCTCCATCGGTTTGGAGAACAGAAGAAATAAGTTATCGCAAGGTGGTTTCTTGGTTTCAAAGAGGCAGGCTCTTCTCAGGGCCTGCCTCATAGATGTGTAGCATCTTATATTTTTTGGCTGCGAAAAAGTTTTAGGATGTTTACAGCTATTTCAAGATTCAGCGAATCTTCGGGGTTATTAAAACTGGCCCCGGTAAGTTCTTCAATTTTTCGAATCCGGTAAAGCACAGTATTATAGTGAGTAAAGAGTTTAGTCGAGGTTAGCTTTAGGTTACGGTTGGTATCGAAATAAGTTTCCAGGGTCTTGATCAGTTCGCCCTTCCTGGTTTGATCATATTCAAAAACCGGATTCAAAAGGTCGTTAACGAAGCTATCAAGATCACTACGGTTCTTTTCGCTTAAAATCTTATAAAATCCCAGGTTATCGAAAAAAACAACCTGGATACGATCGGAAAGCTGCGCGATACGCAGTGCTTCACGGGCTTCTTCAAAGCTGCGGTTAATCTGCCGCGGGTCGTAAAAAAGACGGCCAACACCAATATTAATTGAATCACCGCGGCGAAGGGAGCCGTGGAGGTATGAGACAAGCTCCGTTACTATGTCCTTCAATCTACTGTTGTGGTTTTCTCCGGCCAGGCTGCCAACTATAACGATGTTGTTGCCCTTGATGCCGGCGATGAAGTTATCTATCTTAACCTGTTTGAAAAAATTGTTGATCAGATTTAAAAGCCCCTCTTTTGACCTGGAACCGTTAATGTTCATATACTGTTTAATTTCTGTAATTTGCTCAATACTATTATCATTTACCAATATTACTGCCGTCGGCAGATCGAGATCAATATTGAATACACGGCCACGGCTCACAATTTCGCTACTGCTCTCAAAGTCGCAGGAGAGTAATATTTCCAAAAAATCATTATAATAGCTTCGTTCGATCTCATATATTGCCTTTCGCTTGGTAAACTCAAGCGCTGCAATGGTTGCCGCCCTCTCCATGGTTAAAATATCTGGTTCAGATACGGGGCTGTTGACGATAGCTACCATGTGACCGTATAAGTATTTATCAGCTATAATTGGTATGCGCAAGGCCTTGATGGTTGGAGGGGTGTCGTTGTCTGACGCATATTCAAGGGAATACCTAACCTCTTTAATGTTCCCGAAGCGCAGCTTCTCTTTCTTAACTTCGACGCTGCCGTCGGAAAAAAACAGCTCAAATTTATGCTGGTCGGGGCATTCATCATTTACGATGAGAAAGCCTTCACGATCGACAATAGCAACCGGGTTGGAGATTAGTTTGCCGGTTTCTTGGCAGAGCTCTTCAAGCGGGCTGCCATTTAAGGCCAGATCCATTAATTTTCGATGCGCCTGTTCAAGTTTTTGCAGGATCTTGTTTTGCTTATTGAAAACAACGCCTAACACCGGGGCGATAATTTCCGAAAACGATAAGTCATAGGGCACCTCGAGGAGAGGGATGTTATAATTGTTGGCGCTATCAATGATTTCATCGGGGATTTCATTCATATAGCGCTTGGTTTTGATCGCAAGGGCGGCGCTGCCTTTTTCATTCATCCTTGGGATTAGAGACTTCATCAACTCAGGGTATTCACGGAAAGAATAGCCGGTAGTCAGCAATAACTCACCATCCATAAGCCAATCCATAATGTCGGGAACTTCGATTACGTTGACCAGTTTAATTACACGGTCAAGCCCGTTTTCCCCGCCAACTACTTTGAGTCTATCAACCAGATTAAGAGAAAGCGCTTCGCGAACTGTAATACCGTATTGTTTTTGCATGGCGTTCCCTCCTCGTTGATCATACATGGGATTGCCTTAAGCATAGCAATATAAGACAATCTATGTCAATAAATTTGTTGTATTTATACAAAGGCTAAGTTGTATTTTTGTGGTATAATATATGCGTAAAAACCTTTAAATATTGCATATTTACAGGTCAATGTAATTTATGATAAGGGCTGTCTCTGGTTATTTACTTATTTTGTGTTTTTAATTATTAGCATTATGCCGGAGGATGATATTTTTGGTTTTAAAAAGCTATATTTCTAAAAATATGTTTCGAGATTCTGTATACCTGATGCGCCTTTCCAGTATCGTAAGAGGATTTGCAGGTGTGATCGAGGCCGAAGTTATTATCGGTACCGATCATAACAAGAAATTTTTACAATCCGGCGGGCTCTGGTCGGAAGAGATCGATATAGAAGCAGGAGCTAATGATCTGATCATTGCCGTTAAAGCTGAAAGTGACGAAAAAGCTGAAAAGGCGATTCAGGGTGCCCTTGCAGAGCTAAATAAAGTGGTCGAACGGGAGAATCTGCTCGGTGAATTTGTGCCCCGTACTCTAGAAACTGCGCTGCAAAACTTTCCCGGCGCCAATTTAGTTCTGGTATCGATTCCCGGCCGTTATGTTGAAAGGGAAGCAAATCAGATACTTGATGCCGGCCTCAATGTGATGATCTTCAGTGATAATGTTGCTATGGAGTCGGAAATAGCCCTGAAGAAAAAGGCAAACGAGAAAGGGTTAATTGTTATGGGCCCCGATTGCGGAACTGCTATTATCAATGGCGTACCGCTAGCTTTTGCCAACGAAGTTAAACGGGGTAAGATCGGTATTGTAGCTGCTGCCGGGACAGGCCTGCAGGAAGTCTCAACATTGATAAACAACCTGGATGAGGGAATCAGCCAGGGAATCGGAACAGGGGGCCGTGACGTAAAAGATGCAGTGGGCGGGACCAGCATGATCATGGGGCTTAAGGCACTGCTCGCAGATGAACAGACAGAGGTTGTCGTCATTATATCAAAGCCGCCAGATGTTTCAGTGACCGAAAAAGTTCTTGCTGTAGCGAAGAATAGCAAAAAACCGGTAGTTGTAAACTTCCTCGGTGGGAATATGGAACAGGTCAGTGCAGCCGGTTGTGTGCCTGCAGCTACGTTAAAAGAAGCTGCCCAAAAAGCAGTCAACCTTGTCCGGAAAGAGGATTTCGCAGAAGGATCGAAACTCACAGCAGATACCGGGTTAGTCGACGAACAAAAAGCTAAATTATCCGGCAGCCAGAAGTATTTAAGGGCACTTTATTCTGGAGGTACCTTAGCATACGAAGCCCTGGTTATGCTGCAGGATATAATTAAGCCGATCTATACCAATTTGAATTATAAAAACGCCGAAACAATTGCAGACGTTTACAAAAGCACCGAGCACACAATAATCGATTTTGGCGAAGATGAATTTACACAGGGGCGGTTACACCCGATGATCGATCCTTCATTGCGCAATACGAGGATTCTCAATGAAGCTAAGGATCCACAAACCGCTGTTATTGTGCTCGATTTAGTGTTGGGTTACAACGCCCATCACGACCCTGCCGGTTTGGCCCTGGAAGCGATTAAGGAAGCTCGTCAGATTGCCGCCAAGGACGGCAGGCACCTGATTTTTATAACATCGGTTTGCGGTACCGACAGTGATCCGCAAAAGAGGAACGAACAGGTAGCGAAGCTCGAAAAAGAAGGGGTCCTGGTTTTTCAGAGCAATGCTGATGCTGTGTCTTTCCTTGCTGCATTTTTTGCGCGTTAGGGGATTTTATCAGTGATCGGGGAGGGATTGTTTGATGAAAGAGCTTTTTGAAAAAGAACTGAAGGTAATTAATATGGGGCTTGAAGGTTTTGCCAAAACCCTGAAAGATCGTGAAACACCAGTTATGCATGTACGCTGGCAACCGCCCGCAATGGGTGATGAAGATCTGCTCAGCCTGCTCGATAAATTAAAATAAATATTCTTGGAGGTGTGAACTAAGTGAGTAAAGTTGATCAGGCAAATCAGGAAGCAGTAAAGAGAATGATGCTTTCCAGGCCGGTATGGGTTGATGTCGGACGGGCAAAAGATGTAATTCCGGGTATGAAGGACAACCTTTTTCTCCATGCCGGACCACCGATTACCTGGGATAGGATGAGCGGGCCTCTTAAGGGTGCGATTATCGGTGGCTTGATTTATGAAGGTAAAGCGAAAACCCGTGAAGAAGCAGAAAAACTGGCAGCTTCCGGTTCAATTGAATTTGCGCCCTGCCACCACTATAATACGGTCGGCCCAATGGCAGGGGTTACCACCCCTTCGCAGATGGTTTTTATCCTTGAAGATAAGGAATGGGGCGGTTTTACCTACTCGAATATGAATGAAGGTTATGGTAAAGTACTGCGTTACGGTGCTTACGATGAGTCTGTCTTAAATCGCCTTAAGTGGCTCGATGAAGTATATGCCCCGGTAATCAAAGAAGCAGTTCACCTGGCCAACGGAGTTGATATTAAATCGATCATTGCACAGGCACTGCACATGGGAGACGACGGCCACAACCGCAACAGGGCTACCACATCGCTTTTCATACGCAGTATTGCGCCTTTTATAGTTGAAACACAATGGGGCAAGAAAACCGATTACGATGTACCTCGACTAGATCTTTCAAACGTTTCGGAATATTTTAATGGTAAAAAAGCATCTGCAGCTGCCGAAGTGTTGGCTTTCATGCACAGCAACGATTTAACTTCGCTTAACGCCATTATGGCTGCCTGCAAGAGCATGGCTCTGGCCGCTCATGGTGTGGAGAACTCAACGGTGGTTACCACCATGGCCCGCAACGGAACTGATTTCGGAATCAGGGTCAGCAGTACCGGCGATCAATGGTTTACCGCACCGGCCAACGTTCCTGACGGCCTCTACTTCTCGGGCTTTAGCGCAGCGGATGCCAACCCCGATATCGGGGACAGCGTAATTACCGAAACAGTCGGCATTGGCGGCTTCGCCATGGCGGCTGCACCTGCTATAGTTAACTTTATCGGTGGTTCGCCGGCCGATGCTTTTGAAGCAACTAACGAAATGTTTGAAATTACAGTTGCAGAGAATAACAATTTCAATATCCCTGCAATGGATTTTAAAGGTACACCGACCGGAATTGACATACGTAAGGTAGTGGAAAGAGGTATTGTTCCGCGTATAAATACCGGTATTGCCCATAAAGAGCCCGGGATCGGACAGGTCGGGGCAGGAATTGTTAAACCGCCGATGGAAATTTTTGTTGCCGCGCTTAAAGAACTGGCCAAGTAAGCTGTGTTTAAAATTTGATAACGGAGGTGAGCCAGTTAAATGCTTTCATTTGATTATGTAAAATGCGCCAATTTAAAGCAGGCTTTTGATTTTTTACAAACTAACGAGCATAATTTTTTGTTGGCCGGCGGGACTGACCTGATTGTAGGGATGCGCGGTGGAAAATTTACGCCCAGACTGCTGGTTGACATTAAAGACTTGGAAGAGCTTAAAGTCTTAAAAGAAGACAACACCGGCATCACTATTGGCGCTGCAGTAACCCTGAACCAGGTTGCCCAGTTCGAACCAATTATAAAGAATGCCACTCCGCTTGCTGAAGGGGCACACAGTGTGGGCAGTTACCCGATTCGCAACCGGGCAACGCTGGCCGGTAATCTCTGTAACGCTTCCCCGGCTGCCGATACAGCGGCACCTCTTTATAGTTTGGGTGCAGTAATTAATTTGGTTGGACCCGGTCAGCAGCGTTCAATGCCGATCGAGGAATTTTTCCTCGGACCTGGCAAAACTGCGCTGCAAAAAGGCGAGCTTGTTTATTCAGTTGTGATCCCAAAGCCCTACCCTGTCGGTAAAGGTGTTTACTTAAAAGCTTCCCGTACCGGTTCTGTAGATCTTTCCACGGTTGGTGTCGCCCTTCAAAATTGGGGTGGAAAGGTACGTATTGCAGTCGGTGCAGTAGCCCCGACACCGGTCAGGGCCCATACGGTCGAGAAAGTGATTAACGACGGGGGCGAAAAAGACTGGGCCAGAGCTGCTAAACTGGTAATAGATGACATATCCCCGATTACCGACCTAAGGGGTTCAAGAGAATATCGCTACCATATTGCCGAGGTCCTGGTCCGCCGTGGCCTTGAACAGATAATGGGGTGTGAAAATGACTAAAAAAATAAACATTACCTTTACACTCAACGGTGATCGAGAGTCACGGGAAGCTGTTGCAGGACAGACTCTCCTTAAGTTTATCCGTGAAGAACTGCACTTAACCGGCACAAAAGAAGGCTGTGAAATTGGTGAGTGCGGGGCATGCACCGTATTGTTAGATGGTAAACCTGTCAACAGCTGCCTAGTTCTTGCGGTTGAACTTGACGGCAAAGACCTAGTAACGATTGAGGGCCTCTCTAAAAACGGTGAGCTTGATAAACTGCAGCAAACTTTTATTGATCATTCCGCATTCCAGTGTGGCTATTGCACGCCGGGGATGATCATGGCCGGCAAAGCCTTGCTACATCGAAAGCCAAACCCGACAGATGAGGACATTAACGATGCGCTCAGCGGTAACCTCTGTCGCTGTGGCTCTTACCAGGAAATCAGAGAGGCGATCAAGGCCTCTGCAAAAAAATAAGGTGAAAGGAGGAATCTAAATGGCAGATTTAAAGTATGTGGGAACTTCATTACAGCGTAAAGACGCTGTTGATAAGGTAACCGGCGCTGCCGAGTACATTGACGATCGTTTTCTCGGCCCGCTTCTTTATGTCAAGATGAAAAAGAGCACAATCCCGCATGGTAAGATCAAGAAACTGGATGTATCCAAAGCTGTGGCTCATCCGGGCGTTAAAGTAGTCATGACCGGTAAAGACTATCCCAATAAAATCGGGCTTTACCTGGTTGACAGGAACTTTGTCGCCGTTGATAAGGTGCGCTTTATCGGTGAACCGGTCGCTATTGTGGCCGCAACAAGCGAAAGGGCTGCTTTTGAAGCTGTTGAATTGATCGATGTTGAATGCGAAGCGCTGCCCGGAGTTTTTGATCCACGTGAAGGCATGAAACCCGGCGCTCCCCTAGTGCACGAAAACCTTGAAACATACGAGAGAGTGCCGATATTCTACCCTGTACCAGGCACAAATATCAGCAATCACTTCAAACTGCGCAAGGGCGACATTGAAAAAGGGTTTGCTGAAGCAGACCTGATTATCGAAAGGGATTTCCATGTGCCCCAGATGCAGCATGTCCCGATAGAAACACATAAGGCTGCTGCACAATGGAGCCCGGGGGGAAAGCTCACTGTTTGGAGCACTGCTCAATCACCAAACGTAGTCCGGCAGCTGCTGGCCAAGGCTTTTGAACTTCCGCTGCATAATATAAGAGTAATTTCAAGTTATATCGGTGGTGGATTTGGCTGCAAAGCCGGCGCTTCCCTCGAAGGATTGGTTATACCGATTGCCATGAAATTTCCCGGCTATGTCGTAAAAATTGTTTTTAACCGTGAAGAAGATATGCAGGGTACTTTTATGCGCCAGGGACTCTACTCAAATCTTAAGACGGGGGTACGTAAAGACGGACGTATTACGGCTCTGGAATATAAAATGGTTTGGGATGGTGGCGCTTATACTGAATATGGCGTAAATATAGTCAGGGCGGCCGGTTACAGCTCATCTGGCGCTTACGACATCCCAAATGTTAAGACCGATTCATACTGTGTCTATACAAACAACTCGATTGGCGGTCCGGTACGCGGTTTTGGGATGTGCGAAATGCAGTGGGGAATCGAACGCCAGATCGAAGAGATAGCCAGAGAACTGAAGATGGATCCGCTGGAAGTTCGCCTGATCAACGGGATGAAAGAAGGTTCAACTACTGCAGCAGGCCAGGTAGTTCGTCATGTCGCATTTGATAAATGCCTGAAAGTGGTGGCAGAAAAAATCGGCTGGGGCAAAAAAGAGGGTAAATTCCGTGGAAAAGGGATTGCCGGTCTTGTGAAATGCCCTGCTCAGCCAAGCAATGCCGCATCGTCAGCCATTATCCGCATCAATGAAGATGGCAGCGCCCATGTTATGGTAGGCGCAACTGAAATGGGCCAGGGTATGCTGACTTCGATCAGCCAGATAGCGGCTGAAGGCTTAAACATTCCCGTTGAAAAAATCGATATTAAAGTACCCGATACCGATTTTACACCTTACGAGTGGCAGAGCGTGGGCAGCAGGGTAACCTACACCTGCGGCAATTCAGTCAAAATGGCCGCGGCAGATGCCATGGGCCAAATCTATAGAATTGCTGCAAACCTGCTTGCGGTGCCTGCTGAAGATCTTACTTATGACGGCAAGGTAGTTTTTTCGACTAAAGATCCGAATATTAAGGCTACTATACGCGAAGTGGCTGACAGCTGCAAGAAATGTACAGGTGAAGGTATAGCCGGTCCGATAATCGGCCGTGGTTCCTTTGTACCTACAAATATGACCAACCTTGACCCGGAAACCGGTCAGGGTAACCCAGGGCTTTTCTACTGCTTCGGCGCAACTGCGGCTGAAGTGGAAGTTGACCCGGAAACCGGGGTGATTACGGTATTGCAGCTGGCCGGGTCGATCGATGCCGGCAAGGCTGTGAACCCGAAGCTTTGCGAAGTGCAGCTGCGTGGCGGAGCGATTATGGGGCTTTCTACCGCTCTTTACGAAGAAGTAAAGTTTGACAAGGGCGTCATGCTCAACCGCAACTTTACCGACTACAAGATTGCCTCTATTGACATCACACCGCATATCGACTGTTTTATCATCGAAACTCCCGAAGAAAACGGGCCGTACGGCGCCCGGGGTATCGGTGAACAACCGATGATTGGAGTGGCACCCGCTATTGCCAACGCTGTATGCGATGCACTCGATATTGATGTCAATACTTTTCCGCTGACGCCTGAACGTGTCTGGCAAGCTATTAAAGCGAAAAAGTAAATATACCGGCAGTAATATAAAGGGGTACGGGCTCCCGTACTCCTTTATATATAACTTGACAAATATAAAGCAGAAGCTCCGCTATGTAGTATAATTAACACGCTATAGAAAACTAATGTTAAAGAGGCAAACAGGTGATCCCTCGTCTAGTTATGTTCAGGGGAGCAGGCGATCTGGCAACCGGAGTTGCGCACCGACTTTGGAGATCTGGTTTTAAAATTGTAATGCTTGAGCTCAGACGGCCTTTGGTAGTTCGTCGGACTGTATCGTTTGCAACCGCGGTATATCAAAATATTATTACGGTTGAAGGGATAAAAGCTGAACTATGCCCATCAGTTCATCAGGTAGAAAAATATTTTTCAAATAAATCGGTCCCAGTGCTGATTGACGCAAAAGGCGATTCGATAACAGCTTTGAAACCTAATATTTTAATCGATGCGAGCATGGCTAAAGGGAACGTGGTCACCAAAATTACTGATGCCGAGCTGGTGATAGGTCTCGGGCCGGGATTTGAAGCCGGTGTAGACGTTGATGCCGTGGTAGAGACCAAGCGGGGCCATCACCTGGGAAAGGTTATTTATTCCGGTTCAGCCGCCATTAATACCGGTGAGCCGGGTATGATAGACGGTTGTGGCAGGGAAAGGCTTTTACGTGCCCCGGTGGACGGGATATTCAAGCCGGTAAAAGAAATTGGTGAATTGGTAGAGAAAGATGAAGTAATTGCTACTGTTCATGGGACACCTGTTAAAGCAGAAATCAATGGGTTGCTCAGAGGCCTGCTTTACCCCGGCATGTACATAAAAAAAGGAACCAAAGTCGGCGATATTGACCCCCGGGGCCTAGTAATTGATTACACGGCGATCTCCGATAAAGCTATGGCTGTTGGAGGCGGCGTCCTCGAAGCTATTTTAAACCGCTACTTTCGGGAGGAATAGTTATGACTGTGGAAAAAAGCAGGCAAATCGATCCTGAAGCTGAATATTGCTACTGCCATAACTGCCGTAAGCTGCGTGAAATATCAGACCTTGTTATTACCGGCCGGGGTCAGCAATGCCGCTATTGCGGCGGAGATCATATTGATGAATCCGGTTGGGTCATTTGTCCGCACCACAAAATATCGGCCGTGAAATGCCCGCGAGCCGGAAAAGGTATTACCAAAGGTGACAACGGCATGGAATGCGCAGACCGCTGTTTTTTTCGTGCCGGGTAATTCAGTGGGAGGTAACTTTCTGGAACAGCTCTCGCTTTATCGCTCTGCCGGTATAACCGATCCAGTTTTGGTATCGTTTATCGGTGCGGGCGGGAAAACCTCTCTGTTGTTTAAGCTGGCGCACGAACTTGCAGCTGCGCGCAAAAAAACAGTAATTACTACAACCACTAAAATATATCCACCGAATGACCTGCCACTGGTGCTGTTTCCGGTTTTTGATCGAGCTTTTACTGTCCTATCGGAAATACTTAAGGAACATAATCTAGTTGTGATCGGCAGTGAGATCGGTGCTGACAAAAAACTGGTCGGCCTCGAAACTGGTCATGTTGACCGCATTTTTAGAGAGCTGAATGTTTTTACCCTGGTTGAAGCAGATGGTGCCAGGGGGAAGCCGCTTAAAGGCCATAGTGAACACGAACCCCTGATACCCTCCGCCAGCAACCTGGTATTTGCCGTGATTGGTGCCGATGCTTTAGGTAAAACGGTTAACGAGGATACGATCCATCGCGTAGACGAGTTTTGTGCTTCTGTCAGGCTTCACCCGGGAACAGAAATAAAAAGCGCTGTGCTGGCTAGAAGTTTTAGCGCGATGCAGGAGATAGCTTGCAAACAGTCTCCTTCAGCGAAAGTTCAAGCGATCCTAAATAAAGCTGACGTTCTTGCTAACCCGGCTACAGCCGCGCTTGATCTGCTTGATCTGCTGATCGCACAAAACAGGCATTTTGAAAAATTAATGCTTACAGCTGCGGCAGATTCAAACCCGGTAAAAATCCTATTAAATACTTCGTTTAACAAACCGCCTGTCGCTGTTGCCGCCATAATTCTGGCTGCAGGTTCTTCAAAAAGAATGGGTAAAGATAAGCTTAATTTAATCTTCGGGGACAGCACTGTTTTTGAAACAACACTCAGGTCTGTTTTAAAAGCGGGGGCGGAGCAGGTTATTGCCGTGACCAGGCCCGGCAGTAACCTTAGTGGCCTGGCCGCTAAGTATAATTGCCAGGTTGTGGAAAACCATAATCCTGAGCGCGGTCTTTCATCGTCGCTGAAAACCGGCCTCAAAGCTGTAGACAGTTCAATACAGGGCGCACTGTTCGTGCTGGCAGATCAACCACTTGTTACAACTGAACTCTACAGACTGTTGATCAACAGCTACAGGGAAAAACTTAAGCTGGTTACATGCCCGATTTATATGGGGAAAAGAGGTAACCCTAATATTTTTGATCGCCGAATCTGGCCTTTACTGGAAAATATTGAAGGCGATCAGGGCGGTCGTTCACTGTTTGGTAATCTGGCCAAAGAAGACATTGATTATTTCGAAGTCGGGGATTTGTCTGTCGTAACCGATCTTGATACCCCTGCTGATTATGCCCGCCTCCGGAAAAAAGACAGGTATTAATAGAAAGTATAGGTGTGCCATATCTGCCTATTCAACTTCCGATGTTTAATTTCCTGACACGTGTCGCATGCAAAACGGGTAACGATTTTATAAGATAAAAGTAACTGCTTAGGCATCGCCTAATCAACCAGATATATTTGTTCTTTGAAAACCGA
>CAYMDO010000028.1:0-27057 GCA_964389365.1 uncultured Syntrophomonadaceae bacterium | reverse complement strand
AAGCATTCTTGTTTTTCAAATCAGCCATATTTGCCTATTTACTGTCGAACTCGGGCTGGGCAAAGGTGTAGAATTCATTCAATCGTAGACTAGCTTCCTCTAGGATGCTATGAAACGCTTCGATGTGTGCGTTGCTATTTGGCGATTTCTGTGGAATCCGTTCATGTTTGATGGAAAGGTTCTTGCAAGCAAGCTCAAATTTGTTGCTGATAAATTGCGGTCCATTGTCGGTACGAACAATCAAATCGGCTGCCGGGTTTCGTTTCGACCAGGCCCTGGCCAGGATAAAAGCAGCATCTGCACCGGTGCAGGTTAAGTCGGTGCGATAATCAACGATTACCCGGTCAAACAGATCAAGGATACTCATTGGGGAAGTAAAAACATAAATCCTATCGGACCACGGACTGATGCGTATTGCCTGCACAGTGTATAAACTTAATATCTCGGATGTTGCTTAACAGCTTTTTGGATGGGAACCTGTTAATCAGGGCATGGTGTAATCTGTTGCAAACTAATGTTGAGAAAAGATTTGTATATACTGGAATCAACCAACTGGTAATTACAGCTTAAAAAGCCCGCATGGTCACCGCCAAACTGGCTCTTCGGACCGGTTTGGTCGATCCTTTATATTATTATTTTCATCTCTTTTCGCACAGTTTTTTACCAGGCCTTCGCCGGCAAAATTCCGCTCACGTTAACATTACCTTTTGCGCTTAACCTTATCTTTAATTTTATCTTTACCCCCAAACAGTCCGGATTGAAAAACAACCTTCTCGCTGCTATCGATATCCTCCTTGTTCTTATCACACTTATCTGGGCTGCGGTTGCTATCTTTTCTTATTTGCCGTAGGTGGCCTATACCAATGTTCCCCACCTGCCCTGGGTTCTCTTCGCTACTTCCCTGCAGAATACTATTACATTCTTTAATATCAGTCAATAACACTGAGGACGATGGATCAGCGGCTATAAAAAAGCAGCTAATTCCCTTGGTATCAAAGGGCTACCAGATCCCTGGAAGCCTGATAGTTTATTTCTTAGCTGCCGGGGGAATGCATTATTGCATATAGCAATGGCCTCAGTATTAACGAAAGCGGACAGCAGTTCCATAAGCCAGCACTTCAGCGGCACCGGACATTACTGAAGCTGAGGCATAACGGATGTTGACAATTGCATCGGCACCCATAGCTTTTGCATCTTCAACCATCCTTTTAGTGGAGAGGGCGCGAGCTTCGTTCATCATTTCGTTATATGCTTTTAACTCGCCACCGACCAATGTTTTAAAAAGTTGTGTGATGTCCCGGCCAATGTTCTTGCTCTGGATGGTGCTGCCCTTGACCAGACCTAGCATTTCAAATTCCTTGCCTTGGATGTAATCAGTATTTACTAAGATCATCTTCTTCACCGCTCCTTATTTCTTTTATTCTTTCAACCAGCACATAGGCGCTGACCCCGATTAAAGCCAGCGGGATTAGAGTCCCGATAATTTTTATCGCCAAAGAAAATGGGTTGAACAACCAGGTTAACATGAAAAATCCGAGGTAGAGGACAAGCAATATGGTAATGATTATGGGGGCGATTATCTTTCTGCTGTGGGTTTTCATTTAAAACACCTTCTTGTTTCGACAGCGATGAGCCCGATCAATTATTTATAACACTTTTACAGAATAAAAGCTAAAGGTATCCAACACAAGGGGACGGTTCTTTTGTGTTCACCTTTCAACACAAGGGGACGGTTCTTTTGTGTTCACCTTGTGTTCCATTATTAACCATTTCAACCAACAACCAATTTAAAATATTGTTCTGGCTATACGAAAACCGATACGATAAAGTTTATCGGTGGTCGTTCGGTACAACCTGCATGCAACACGGCAATCATTGGCACCAAAAATCCAGCTGCCTCCGCGCATAACCCTGACATGACCTGATGAAGCTCCAATCGGCTTAGTCTTATTTCCGTCTAAATATTCATCATACCAATCATGGCACCATTCCCAATCATTACCGCTCATGTCATACACACCCTGCTCGTTCGGTCTTTTTAATTTCACCAGATGGCTAGATTTTCCTTCATACAGGGAGGCGCCATGTTTCGAGTAATCAACCCTTACCAAGTCTCCGGTAAATTCCCATTTTTCCCCGGAGTTATTAGAATACCATGCTACTTCGTCAATATTATTACTGCCGGAAAAAAGGAGTCATGGTGGTATCGGAAGGGCTTCATGACCACCAGATGCTGCATACTCCCACTCTGCTTCTGTCAGCAAGCGGTAACCTTCAACTTTTGTAATATCAGTTGTCACATTGCCTGCAGCGTCAAGAAGTTCCCCTGTCCCGGCGTGAGCAGGTTTTAAACCTTCCTTCTCACTTAACCAATTACATTAGGCAATCGCATCCCACCAGTTCACATTTATGACCGGCCGCTTTTCTCTCCCCCAAAGTTGATCGTATGCCTCGTTTCTTTCAGTTGACAAACAAAAGTCTTCGTATTCTTCGAAAGTTATTGAATGTTTTCCAAACCAGAAATAATAATTCAATGTGATTGTATGGACAGGCCTGCAGCCATCCCAAAGATCTCCTACTTCATCTCCCATCTGGAAACTGCCTGCCTTCACCATTACCAGTTCAGGGGATAGATGCGTTTCTTTAATTAATTTGTAACAGCCAGCCTCAGCAACTCTATTTAGGCCGGAGATGGCTAATCTAAGTTAGTTAACCCCGCTTCCCGGGCCCAGTTTAGAGCCTCGTTGTATTCGTGAGGGGTAACTGCCCGAGAAATCTTTCGGTATCTTTTCGCCATATATGAAGGTCGATACTGAGACATAATATTAACATAGGTCTGGGGCGATAGTTCCGCGGCCACCCACCTGACGAATTCCCTAGTGCTTGCAACATGGTCGGGCATAACCAGGTGTCGGATCATAAACCCCCTCATCGCTATTTTGTTTTTATCGCAAATCAAATTGCCGACCTGCTTATACATTTCCTTTAACGCCGCCTTGGCTACCATTGGGTAATCGGAAGCTTCTGCCAGAGTGTAACACGCAGCCTGGTCTCCATACATAAATTTAAAATCGGCCAGATAAATATCGACAATACCATCGAGCAGTTTGATCATTTCCACCCGCTCGTAACCGCCGGTATTATAGCAAATAGGTAACTTTAAACCCTTCTGCATGGCCAGGCGGATAGCCTCTAATATAGCCGTCATAAAATGGGTCGGAGTAACCAAATTTATATTGTGGCAGCCCATATCCTGCAGGATCAGCATCATCGCAGCCATTTCTTCAGCGTCAACTTCCCGCCCCTGCCCGTGGTGAGCAATATCCCAGTTCTGGCAGAATACACAGCGCAAGCTGCAGTAGGAGTAAAAGATTGTTCCCGAACCGCCCTGGCCAACCAGCGGTCTTTCTTCCCCAAAGTGAGGTTGATATGAATTAACTACTGCTCTCGCTGGAGCCTGGCAAAAACCTTTTTCACCCGCGCATCGATTAACCTGGCAGCAACGGGGGCAAAGCTGGCAATTACTTATGATCTGGCTGGCTTGTTCCAAACGTTCGGCAAATCGTCCTTCTTTTTCGAGTTTATAATAGGCCGGTTGAAAAGTATTTATCTTACCTGCGATTACCGGACACCTCCCGAACCAGCGAGATGTAAAAGCGGAAAACGGTATCCTGCAATTACCTTCGCTGGCTACCCTTAAAAAACCTGCCACGGCCTAAGCCTAGGCTCAACTTAAGCGTGCAACACAAAAGGACCAACACAAGGGCAACACAAGGGGACGGTTCTTTTGTGTTGTGTCGATAAAGATTTTGTCAAAACATCGCTAGATGCGTTATTATGATAACAGTCTCTACGTTAGAAATTATTAGACACTACAAGCGGGTTGCATTTAAAAACATAAAGGGAGATTAAGAGATGAATGACAGCTATGATGCCATTGTAATCGGCGCCGGTACTGCCGGTACGTATTTTGCCAAGCTGATGGCAGAACAGGGCTACAGGGTTTTGGTTGTGGAAAAGGACCCAAGAGAAAAGCTGGGCAGCCGTTTGGATATCTTCCATATCGATAAAGAGCTGTTTGAGAAATTTGGCGTGCCGGCCCCCTCAGCCGCAGATGAAGAATATGTTTCCGAATTTGAATTTGGTGTCAGCAAATCTGCCTTTGACCGTTATCCCAAGTACACCCGCTATCCCTTTGTTGTTATGCACCTGCCCTTGTTCCAGGCGAGGCTGGTCAGGTGGGCTGAAAGTTTTGGCGTGGAGTATGCCTTCGACACTGAATTTGTAGATTTTATTTACGCTGATGGCCGGATTCAGGGCGCGAAGCTGAAGCAGGGAGAAAAGGCGATTGATCTTTCGGCAAGGCTGGTTGCCGATGCATCAGGTATTAAATCTGCAGCGCGCCGCAAACTGACAGAAGGCTATGGGGTGGAGACTTTTGAGATTGGACCCGATGATAAATTTTACGTTATCTTGCGCTATGTAAAGTTGAAAAACCCAGAGGCCGACCGCCTGTCATACAGCACCGGCTGGCCCTTTTTCAAGACCTGGATTGCGCCACAGCACGACAAAGACGGGGCCATTATCGGCGTTGGCGCGAACTTCTCTTTTGATTTCGCAGAAGAGGTCTATCAAAAATTTGTGGCACAGATCGATCTGCCGCCTCATGCACTGCAATATATTGAGCAGGGCACTACTCCCTACCGCCGTCCCCCGTATTCTTTTGTGGCCGACGGTTTTGTGGTTTTAGGCGATGCTGCCTGCCTGACAAAACCTTTTAGCGGTGAGGGCATTACCGCAGCATGGGCCTTGTGCGCTATCGCCGCCGAAGAGTTCGCCAGGGCGATGAGAGGCGGGCAATACCCGGAGGCGAAAAAGGTTTGGTATACCAATGTGCGTTATCAGCACGGACAGGGTGCCAAATTTGCCTACCTGATGGCAACCCTGATCGGCGCGGTTAACGGTACCGCCGAAGAAAATGATTACCAGTTTAAGAAGGATATTATTTTTAGCGATAAAGATTTAACAGCGATGAACCGGGATTTCGGCGTTAAACCGAACCTCAGCGATGCCATCTCGCTGGTGTTAAAGATAGTTGGCGGTGTTTTAACGAACAACATCTCGGCGGCCACGGTCCGTACGCTGCTGCGATCGGTTAAGGTTGCCGGCAGGCTCCAAGAACATTATGAAAACTACCCCGAAGATATCACCGCGTTTGAGACCTGGAAGCATAAGGCAGACGAGCTGTGGGCTTTCGCAGGAACCATGGCCGATGTTGCAAAACAGCCGAATTCCGTTTAAAGCTTTTGTTTTAACCTGGTTATGGTTTCGTGGTGAGTTTGCCTAGTAATCGGGAACCAGATTAAAAGCGGCAGGCTTAAGAATACCAGAAAAGAAGGCACCGGCCCGAAGAAGAGGCGGATCCCCAGCAGTGCTTCCGCGGACTGGGCCACATCAGGCAAAAAGCTGAACAGTTTTAAAACCCAGCCGGCAATAAAAAGGCCCAGCGCGTCGGAGAGTTTGCCGATGAAACCCCTGACCCCGTAGTACATGCCTTCGCGACGCTCACCGGTGAGCAGTTCATCATATTCGATTACATCCGGCAGGATCGACCAGGGTAGGACCCATTGTGCCGAAAAACCGAAACCGGCAATAAAGATAATCACATAGATAAAGCCGCTGCCGCCCAAGGGCAGAAAAAAGGTTGAGGCGGTAGCACCAAAGGCGATGAACAGACCAAGGGCGTAGGTGGGGCCCTTGGCCCACCGGTCAGTCAGCCATTTCCAGAAGTAGAGGAAAACCCCGATGGTGACCAGCAGCAGTGTCATCACCATAGGGATTTGTTCCCTCATATCTAGCTGGTAGGTCAGGAAAAAGGGCATGTAAGACATAACCAGCATAAAGCTCATGCCGGTAATGCCGCCCTGGATCAGGAGATAATTAAAAGGTTTATTTTTGAAACAAGTCAGTATGGATTTTAACGCGGGCAGCTTCGAAGGAGCGCCTTCCAGCTCTTTACGCTGTTTTACACCAAAGCTGGTGAGGAAGAGGCAAAGCACGGCAAAGGCAGCGAACATAATGCCCATCATCTGCCAGCCGATCTGCTCTGTAACAAAGAGGCCGGCCACTAGGGGAGGCAGCGCAGCGCCAATCATGTAGCCAAGGGTGCCGCCGATCATGCGCACGGTGGTCAGGCTGGTGCGTTCGTCATAATCCCGGGTCAGCTCGGGCGTCATCGAATAGTATGATACTGAAACCACCGTGACAAAGGTGAAATATAAGAAAAAGGTAAAGGTAATCCAGCCGGTTAAAAGCGGGCCGGAAAGCTGGGCCGGAATCAGCCAGAGCAGGGCAAAAGAAAGGCCAAAGGGCAGGGTGCCAAGGTAGAGGTAGAACTTACGGCGACCGAATCGCGATTTAGTCCGGTCGGAAAGCCATCCGAAAAGGGGATCATTAACGGCGTCCCAGATTTTTCCCAGTAACAATACGGTTCCGACCAGGGCCGGGTTAATGCGGGCCACATCGGCATAAAAGAAAAGGATAAAAAAGGCGACCGTGCTCAGGCACAGCGAGATGCCGATGTCGCCGAACATATAGAAAATCTTGGTGGAAACACTTAACCGGTCACGTTCTGTTACAGTTGTCATTTCGCCCTCCTAAAGGATTCAGCACTGCTTTATTCGACAGGGATGTACCTTTTTCTACTGGATGTTTTGCCTGTCCTACCAGCGATGCTTGCAGTATTCGGCTGAGCCGAAGACGCGATCTGCAGGCTCAATTGAAAGCTCTGTGCCGTCGTCCAGCACAACTTTACCGGTAATGAACCCGTAAACGTGGAGCCCCCCGGATCGCAGCACAAGCAGATTTGTATCTTCTTCGTTGTTGTATACGGGTTGAAGCTGAAGATCAATTCGGCCGTCGTTACTGCTGTAGTGCCAGGGCTTAAGGGGATCTTTTTCATCGAAGGTGTAAGTGACTTCGTCCAGGTGATGGCCTTTGCCATCGTAGAAGAGCATACTTTTACTCGATTCGGTGCCAAAACCGTAATCGATATTGAAACCGAAGGGTTTTCCGTTCACCATGCCTGAGGCGTAAGACCACCACCATTGGGTGTGGTAGGGAAATACTCCACGGCTCCAATCAAGCGCGGCATAGCTGTCGTTTTCCTCACCCTTAAATTCGTAGCGGTTACCGCCCAGCTGAACCGTTCCGACAGCGGGCAGGCAGACTATTTTCTGGACGTAAACAAAGTGTTTCGGGTTTTTAAACGGGATCACATTGACCATGGTATCGTCTTTCGGATTTCGGGTCAGGGTTATCCGGCCGGAGATCTTTTTTCGTCCATCAAATTCATACCCGGGAAAATCAAAGGTTAGCTCCCGTTGCGACAATTCATGAGGGAGGTGCTTAAATTTTATCCAGCTGTCGCCCTTTGAAAACTCCACATCCCCTCTATCCGCCGAGGGCGGCAAGTTTAAATTGCCCCGGGTTAATAGCTTGACAACCATCATGCTTTTACACTTTTGTGCCTGGTAATCCAGCCAATTTACATGGCCCATCCCAAAGTAACCTACATCGGAGACGATCAGGTTCAACTGGAACTCAGGATTAAGGATGCAGTAGCAATCCCATTCCTTTAACCGAAGCAGGCTTGCCCGCATCTTTTCCCGGTTGTAGTTCATAAAAAGTTGCTTTGCCCACCCGGTCTGAGTCAGGTTGCCCCGGTCGTCGAATAAATCAGAGCCGTGAATGATTTCTTTTTGCATAAAGTCAATTCCCCCGTTCTGAGGTAATGATCAACACTTTTGCGCCGTTGTAGAGAATTAATTCATTATTGGGCTTCTATCTCCTGCCAGTACTAGCAATTGCCATATAATTATTTGATTGAAATTATGCTGTAAAATACTGATCACCTGGTTGGGCGTTTTAACAACACGCCCGGACCATGGAAGAAGATATCCGCCGGCGGCAACATCAGTCTGAAGACAGTAAGGGACTAAGACCGGAGCATGAGCAAATAATGATTGAACCAGGCTGATAATATAATGAGGTGCAATCTTACAGAAGGGTTTGGGTCGTGCAATCCAACGTATTGTTTTCTTTTGCCTGATGTGCAAGTTAATAGGGAGGCAAGGGTTTTAGTCATCCTGCCTCCCTATGATAAACTGAGTTTCAGCTACTTATGCTTAAGAAGGTCGGAATGATCCTTATTTCTTACTGTAAAAATATAGTAAGTAAAACCGAGGATCAGCCAAACGAAAAAGAGAATAAACCCAACACTGTCGATCGTGGTCAGGGCAATCAGCAGGGCAGCCAGAGACGCAATCATGCCGAAAATTGGTAGAACAGGATAAAGGGGCACTTTATAAGGCCGCTCTAGAGTGGGTTCACTCTTGCGCAGCATGATTACCGAAAGGCAGATCAAAATATAAACAATTACGATTGCTGCCGATGATAGCTGGAATACCACTAATATTTCCTGATAAAGTGCTCCGGCAATACCGAAAAGGGTCAGAGCAATCAGGGCAACATAAGGCGTTCCAAACTTTGGATGGACCTTAGAAAATACTTGCGGTAAAGCTCCTCCCTTGGCCATCCCGAACATCAGGCGGGAAGCGCCAATCATAAAAGCATTGAGAGTAGTAATCAAGCCGAGAGCTCCTGCCAGCATAATGACAGTAGCCCCTGATCCCCCGAGGTAGACAGATGCTACATCAATTAGTGGAACATCTGAAGTACTAGCCATGAGCACATCTGGTGCCGCCCCCCCGGCCACTAAAAATACTCCCATATAAAAAGCGGCAACAAACACGATTGAAAGTGGGATTAAAAAAACTACTTTTCTGAGGGGGGCATTAACTTCTTCAACTGCCTGCGGGGCAATATCAAAACCCATAAAAGCAAGCATCATCAGGGGTATTACGGTAATCATGCCGACAATGCCTTCGCTGAAAAAGGGGGTGAAGTTAGCCGCACTGACGCTACCAATACCGCTGACGATGAAGATACCCATACCTATAAAGAGTAAAGCGGCTAAAACTAATTGCACGATTGATGAAAACTTTACACCGATGATGTTAATAGCGCCAAAAATCAAAGCAATGATGATACCCCCAAGAATAAGTGGTACTCCCGGGAGGAGGGTGGAAACGATTCTGGATAGAATAATTACCTCGCCAGGCATCATTGTGCCATAAGCCAATAATAAGAACCACCCTGTTGAAAAGCCCCAAAACTTACCGATTGACCGGCTGCTGTAAACATATTCTCCGCCGGCATAGGGCAGGGCACCGCAAAGCTCAGCATAACAAAGGCCGATAAAAATACAGAATACTGCTGCCAGGGAGATGGAGAGAATGATAGAAGGGCCGGCAATCCCGAACAATATAGCAGTCAGGGTAGCCCAGGCCATACCGATCATCGAGCTGGTCAAGATGGCAAAAAGAGGCAGCAGGGTAATGCCTTTCTTAAGACTTAATTGATTGTCCAAGCTCTTGGCCTCCAGATATAGATTTGACTTCTTTTACAGCTTGCGTTGGTAATTTCGGGATTGCAAGTTTATATCCAGATCACCTCATCTTTCTTCAGCTCCTCAATGGCAGAGTCATTTAGATTTAAGAGCCTTTTAAGAACATGATCAGTATGTTCACCAATTTTCGGATCAAGCTGTTGATCACCGCTTTGAACCTGCGTTTGTGCATCAAGAAAAATAACGGGGTTATTAAAAGTTTTTACCTTCCCAAGCATGGGATGCTGAACATCAATGATCATGTTCCTGGTTATGAGCTGGGGATCTTCAAGCAACTCTTTCACATCCTTGACTACTCCACACGAAACGCCCATGGTTTCAAAGGAGTCAAGAATTTCCCTGGCTGTTTTCTGTTTCGACCATTTGGCAAATTCGCCGTTTAAATATTCAAGTTTTTCTGATCTCTTTTCAAACGATTCTTCCTCATCTCCGGCATATTCAGAAGCAAGGTCAGAACGGCCAATGCTTTCGTAGATTTTTACGAATGCATCGCCACCAATGGCGCAGACCATAACCCATTTATTGTCAATTGTTGGAAAAGCGTCCCACGGTGCTCCAAGCGGATCGGTATTGCCCCTGGCTGGCAGCGGGTTACCGGTGATACTGGTTCTGATCACTGATTCCTCGAGAACAGCAAACACACTGTCCATCATTGATATATCGATGCGGCTTCCTTTACCAACCCGATCGCGCATGATTACTGCGGATAAAATCCCTATAGCCATATTCATCCCGGCCAGGGCATCAGCCACGGCAGGACCGGTTTTAACCGGGGGTGAACCGGGAAAACCTGTCAGGCTCATCAGACCGCCCATGGCCTGGGCAACAGGGTCGACACACTTTTTGCTTGAATAAGGGCCTTCACTGCCAAAACCATTAATTGAGGCATAAATAATGCGTGGGTTTATCTTTTTAGCTGCTTCGTAGCCAATACCCAGTTTCTCAAGGGTTCCTGCGGAGAAGTTTTCAGTAACAACATCAACTTCTTTGATTAGTTCAAAATAGAGGTTTCTGCCTTTTTCGGTTTTGAAATCAAGTGCAATTGATTCTTTGCCACGGTTGAGCATGTAGAAATAACCACTCCAGTTGTTCTTAAGAGGTGGAACAATTCTGGTCCAATCGCCGAAAGGTGGTCTTTCAACCTTGATTACTTCAGCCCCGAGATCAGAAAGCAGCAATGTTCCGTAAGGTCCGCTGTAGACCCAGCTTAGATCCAGTATTTTAAGACCTTCCAGTGGTTTCATTAATTACTCCTCCTTGGCTAATTATCTTCAAGTATAAATTCCCACTTGCACATCACACCTTCAAATCTCTCGTCGGGGTGAGCGTGCAGGCAGCTGGTTTTAAACTTTTCGTTGACCGTTGTAGCGAGTGAGATATATAACGAAGGGGCACCGAGTTTACATGGAAACAGGGGGAGGTTCATGCTGTCTCTGAAAGTACCCATTGGGCATTTATTAACCTGCATCACAATCTTCTTGTCGGTTATCTCGAGAAATTCCCATTCAAAGCCGGCGGTAACCCACTGGGCTGCACTGTATTTCAGGACTGTTGCCAATGCCTGGATATCGTTACCGAGTTTAAAAGTTTTTATCAAGCGGTGAGCCTGTGTTTTGGCCATATGCTCCCATATTTCTTGATCAAGACGGGCAGCATTATCAGTACCAAAATCCCTTTCAACGAAAAGCATCCAGTACCCCTGGTTGCTCCAATAGTTTTTTGCCCATGAGTTAATCAGCTCAATGAGCACTTCCTTGGGCTGCTCCATAAGCTCATTTTTCAATTTTCCCCAATCTACAGTTCCCGGTTCAGTTTTATAAACTCCGGCCAAGATCAATTACCACCTTTCCCTTTTTTAATTATATTAGTGTATTCATCGAAGCTGCCCATGAGGAGCAAACGGCCTATATCTTCCAGCTCAGCATCGAGATCTTCTTCTATTCCTAACAGTTTGTTCAACATGAAGCCATCTAATGCAGCGTTTATAATTATGGCAGTAGCCCGACTTGCTTTTGATTGGGGCACCTTGAATACTTTTGTGACGATTGTGTCTATCGAATCGATCCATAGTCTGTATTTCTTTTGAATATTTTCCTTAATGTCTTCATTTCCCATAATTGCTTCATGGATCAGGTAAAACAGAATCAGGTTATCTTCAACTCCGTCAATCCGTTCTTTTATTTTTGCAACTAGGTAATTATTTAGACTTCTTTCGCCAATCTCTTCGTGCGCGGTACCTTTCTTAAAAGCTTCGGCTATAAAAAAAGATTCGCTGGTATGCGAATCAATAATGTCATAGAGCAAGTCGTTTTTTGAAGGATAGTAGTAATAAAGGGTACCGATACTTATGCCAGCCTTAACCGCAATGGCACGCAGAGTGGCTTTTTGAACGCCCTGTTCACTGACCACTGTTCTGGCTGCTTTGACAATCCTGCTTTTAGCCTTATGGTGTGATTTCATTTGTCACCTATTATCAGTCGGTTGACTGACATAATTTTAAAATATTTTGTTTTTTAAGTCAAGTGTGTTTAAAGAATTTTTGTATCCATAGTTTTGCAGCAACCTAATAATTAAGAACCGTGAAAAGCCCTGCAAACATTAATGACCAAAGCTAACTTTTTGTCAACTTTTATGAGAGCCATTTGCGATCATTGAAAACGCCTGATAAATAAGCGCCAGCGGTCACAGCAAAGAAACCTTTACTCCAGTTTGGGTCTATAAAATAAGGCTTTTGCAGTTGTAGAAAAAGGGGGAAGTCGAAACTGACCCCATGAGTTATCAGAAAAGTGGCTAGAGCGAATCTATTTGGTATATTATTCAATGTCAGCAATAAAAAGGGAAATCAACTCCTTATGTCGAACTAGTTTTTTAGCGAAAAAACCAGACAAAGGAGGATTTCCCATGGCTATTATATCACAACAGAGACAAATATTTGACTGGACCGAGCTAGAAATTTTAGGTGATTTAGAAAGGTTGCAGCTGGTTTTAAAATATATGCCCGATGAAAGGCTGATGCAAAACTTAGAAAGAGAAAGAGATCGCGGTCGTGACGACTACCCGGTCAGAGCAGTATGGAACTCCATCTTAGCCGGAGCCATCTACCAGCACCCGAGCGTAGAAAGTTTAAGAAGAGAGCTATCCCGCAATAACCAGCTGCGCAGGATGTGTGGGTTTGCTGCAGATAAAATCCCAACTGCCTCAGCCTACAGCCGGTTTATCCAAAAACTCTTTGGCCATCAAAAGCTCGTTGATGACATCTTTGCAAACCTGGTTGACCAGTGCTACGAACAACTGCCCGGCTTTGGCAACTGCCTGGCCTTAGACGGTAAAGCAATCCGTTCCCACGCTAACGGTCGCAGCAGAACCACGAAAAAAGACGGGCGCCGCGATTTAGATGCCGACTGCGGGGTCAAAGAATACAAAGGTATGCGCGAAGACGGTACCCTCTGGGAGAAATTAGCCATCTGGTTCGGCTACAAGCTACACCTTTTAATTGATGCCGATTATGAACTGCCGCTAGCCTTTAGCGTGACTACGGCTTTCTGCTCCGAAATTACGCAGGCCCACCTGTTAGTTGAAACATTAGCAGACAAAAGACCGGACAACACAAAGGGACAACACAAAGGGACGGTTCTTTTGTGTTATTTGAAGGAGTAGAGCATTTCATATGAAAAGAACGGTTTTAATAGATTGCAGCACAAAAGAACCGTCCCTTTGTGCTACCTTTGTGCTAATTTTAGCGCTTACAAAGACAGTGTTGCAGGAAATACGTATAATTCAGAGAATTGTTCTTAATTGATATAACGGGAGGGGTTTGCGATCAACAGGGTTGCAGTGGTTAAAGCCGAAAATGATTTGGCAGGCGCTTTCCACCGCCTGTTCGAACGATGCGGCGGCCTTGAAAAACTGCTGAACGGGAGAACCCGGATCTGGATTAAGATCAATGCTATTGACTGCCGCCCCGAGACCTATACTTCACCGGCTGTATTAGAAGCAGCCATAAAAACATTTAAGGGTTTCGGTACTGCTGATATCAGCGTTGTGGAAAACTGCACCCAGGGCAATTTTACCCGCCTCGTCTTCTCGGCCACCGATCTTGGCAGGGTATGCCGGCGACAGGGTGCGCGGCCCCTTTTCCTGGATGAGGGGCCGGTTGTCGAGATGGGCCTGCCTGGCCTGGAGCAGAAAGCCCGTTTTCCGCGTATAGTTGTCGATCAGTTATGCCGGGAGAAGCGTGACATTTTTTTTCTGAACCTGCCGCGCATGAAAACCCACTCGATGACCAAGGTTACACTGGGTACAAAAAATTTACTGGGCTTGATGGACCAGAGAGACAGAATGCACGATCACAATGACGGTCTGCACGGCAGGCTGGCCGCACTGGGGGAACTTTTTAACCCTGACTTCACTATCATTGACGGGATTAAGGCAGTATACCACGGTCACTACCCGCCGGCATCGGTGGTAGACCGCTGCCTCGCCCCACTGGGAATCCTGGTGGGGGGTTCCAATATGACCGCCGTTGATGCAGTAGCTGCCCGAATTCTCGGATACAGCTCCGAAGAAGTTACACACCTGGCCCTTGCGGGACAGAAATTTGGAAAGCGCATAGATCCGGATTCGATCGAGATCGACGGGGACATGAGCCCGTTTACGACAAGATATCCCTGCACCTTACTGCCCGAAATGCCGGCAGATGTGCCGATCCTGCGCGGGCATGAACGCTGTTGCCCTGAAGGTTGCCGCATGAATACCGAGGCGGTCCTGCAGTTTCTGTTCCTGGATCATAACGGCAGAGGCGGCTTTACAATACTAATGGGTAAGGGTTTTGACAGCTCTGCCCTGCATGATATAACCGGTCCGGTTTTGCTGGCCGGGAAATGCGCAATCGAGGAAACAGAAAATTACTTACGCCGAAAAACCGGGGTGACAATCTTTAAGTCCCCGGCATGCAACGACCTCGCATCAACTGTCCGGGCACTAACCAGGCTAATGAAGGTTAACCCGCTTAAACTGGTGCCGGTGCATCCTGTCCACAGCCTAGCGCTGCTTGCCGTTGCCCGTATTCGCGGAAGCAAAGCCCGGGTTGGCCTGTAACGATGGAAGGTGGCGCATATACTCTTCCTTATTATATCACTGACTTTTTGTCTGCTAAAAATTTAATGACTGTTCTTAGAGGCGGCAGATGAAATAATTACACTCTGTAAACAACAAATCTAGACCAGGAGGAGGAGGAGTATAATGAGCCAAATGCACAATGAAATACTGGGTTATGCCTGTGCATACACCCCGCTTCCCCTGCTCCGGGCGGCAGGGTTTCAGCCCTACCGTATTCTGCCCCAGACAGAATTTCCCGATCAGGCGGGTTATTACCTGCATGACAATATATGCCCCCATGTAAAAAAGATACTTGATCGGGCAATGGGAAACGATCTTCCGGAGCTCGGGGGCATGGTTTTTATGAACAGCTGCGATGCCATGCGGAGACTGCCTGATGCCTGGAGAAAAGTCCGCAACGGGGATCGCACCATCCTCGTCGATCTTCCGGTCACAGCTGACGAGGCAGCAGTCATGTTTTTTGCAGGAGAATTGATACGCCTGAAGGAAACCCTAGAAGGCTGGGGCGGCTGTCCAGTATCGGATAATGCGGTAAGGGAGTGCCTGGCCGAGTACAATCAACTAGCTCAGATTCTCTCCGGGTTTGCCGCAGAAGCGGGAACAAAAAAGGGAGGACGGAAAGCCCTACATAAAGCCTATGCTTTTGCGGCAACCGAACCTCTTCCCGCTGCCTTGGGTTATGTAAAAGAAATGCTTCAGGCAGAACTAGGAAAAATATCCGGGCATACCCCTGCAATTTATTTAGTCGGCAATATCCTTCCGGATCATGAAATTTTCGACATTATCGAAACGGCAGGATCCCGCATCGTCGACGAAGACCTCTGCACGGGTTCCCGTATCTTCCAGCCGCTGCAAATCACCGGCAACGGAGACCTCTATACCGATTTAGCCCGGGCGATTCTTTCACGAAAGCCCTGCGCCCGTGCTATTAAACAGGCTGCTCCCGGCCACATGGCTCAGGATATTCTTTCCAGGGCGCGGGAAAATAACGCGCAAGGGGTAATCCTGCACACGCTAAAATTCTGCGACCCCTATTTATCGCGCCTATCATCGGTGCGCGAGCTGCTGCGTAAAGAAAATATACCGCTGCTCGTAATTGAAGGGGACTGCACCACCCGCTCGATCGGCCAGCACAGGACCAGATTGGAAGCATTTATTGAAATGATGAGGTGATAAAGCGATGGCCATGATGCTTAACTATTTCAGCGACCTTGAGCAAAAAATATATACATCTGAAGATTACCGGAACGGAAAGGCAAGCCCCTGGAAGCTCCGTTCACTGGAGATAGCCCGGCTTGGTAGGCGTCTTTATTCAGGGCAAACCAGGGTTGCGTGGTGCGGTATCACCGCCCCCTTCGATTTGCTGCATTCTATGGGCCTGACCTCCTGCTTTGTGGAGTTTATAGGCGCTATGCTCGCTTCAACCGGCATGGTGGGAAACATTATCGACTCCGCCGACCACGCCGGATACTCGACCGACTCGTGCAGTTACCACCGCTCCGTGATGGGTGCGGCAATGAATAACCTGATGCCCGAACCAGAGATCCTGGTAGCCACAACAAGCCCCTGCAGCGGTGGCCTCGGGGTTATCGAAAATCTGGCACAGCATTTCCGCAAACCGCTATTTGTCATGCATATACCGCAGGATGACTCGGAAAAAAATGTTGCCTGCCTCGCCTCGCAAATAAAAGACCTGACCGATTTCGTTGCCGAACATACCGGCATGCAGCTTGACAGGGATAAGCTGAAGGAAGCCATGATCAGGACCAATGAAGCAAGGGAGATACTAATCGAGCTGTTTGATATGGCAAAACACTGCCCGTCGCCAGTCAGCAATAAAGATCTGAATAATTTCCTGATTACCATGGCCCTCTTTTTCGGAACGCCCGAAGCTGTTTCGATTTGCCGCGCTTACAGAGATGAATTTGCCCGCAGGCTGGAAGAAAACCGGAGCGGAGTGGAAGGGGAAAAAATACGCCTGCTGTGGATCCAGAACCGCATACAATTCCGGAACCCGCTTGTAGATATATTGGAAAAAGATTACCGCGCAGTAATTGTGAACGACGAGTTAAACAGCATCACCTGGGATCCGATTGACCCTGATAACCCATTCGAAGGGCTGGCCAGGAGGGCTATCTCCATACCGTTTAACGGTTTTACAGAGAACCGAATCGGCCACCTGAAAAAACTAGCCAAAGAATACCGCATACAGGGAGCCATTAACCCCTGCAACTGGGGGTGCCGGCAGGGTACCGGAACCCGCGGCCTCATAGAAGCCGGGCTGCGAGAAACAGGGGTACCCGTGCTGAATCTCGAAGTAGATTGCGTGGACGAGCGCAAATTTACAGAAGGGCAGTTCCGCACCCGGATTGAAGCCTTCATGGAAATGATTCAATCCAAGCCAAATCCATGGCTCTAGCCGGTATCAGCCGGCATACGGGAAGAGCACATAAACTATGCGGCAGAAGAGCTGTGCCGGCATTACAGGCCGAGCAGTTCTTCTGCCCGGGCAATAATGGCAGCTGTTGTGATGCCCTTCTTCTCCATAACAAGCTCACCCGGTGCTGAGGCGCCGAACCCTTCGACGCCAATCACCCGGCCGCGGGGGCCGACAATCTTTTCCCAGTCTACCGGCAGGGATGCTTCGATCATGATTCTCCGATCAACCGTACCGGGCAGGACCGCTTCCCGGTAGGTTTTTTCCTGCGCCAGGAACAGTTCGCGGCAGACCATGCTGACAACACGCGTTGGATGTCCCCTGTTCTCAAGAATAAGCTGGGCCTGCAGGGCAAGATGCAGCTCGGAGCCGGAGGCGAGCAGGATTAGTTCTGGGTGGCCTCCCTTTTCCCGGCTGACCATATACCCACCCCTAAACGCCCCCCGGCCGGTACCAGGCAGCTGCGGCAGGTTCTGGCGGGATAGTATCAGTGCTGTCGGACCGCAGCGCCGCCGGACCGCATGCAGCCAGGCAGCAGCAGTCTCCCGGCCGTCAGCCGGCCGGAGAACATGCAGGTTCGGGATAGAGCGCAGGCCGGCAAGCTGTTCAACCGGTTGATGAGTAGGCCCGTCTTCGCCGACAGCGACACTGTCGTGCGTATAGACATAAGTTACCGGCAGCCCCATCATCGCCGCAAGGCGCACCGCCGGCTTCATATAGTCATAAAAGACTAAGAAAGTGGAACCGAAAGGCCTTAAGCCCCCGTGCAGAGCCAGCCCGGAAAGAATCCCGCCCATGGCATGTTCACGTACACCGAAATTGATATTGCTGCCCCCGGGGTTTGCAGCCTGGAAATCGGTTGACGCTTTGAGCCTGGTCTTGGTCGAAGCGTTCAGATCGGCAGAACCGCCGATCATATTAGGCAGGTGCTCAAAAAGCAGCTGCATAACATCGCCAGAGAGGGACCGGGTTGCCGCCGGTTTATCGATAAATTCCCATAATCTCCTGTCTTCTTCAAGCGCAGCGGGCGTTTCACCCGAGTGCCACTCCTCCCATTTTTTATGCAGATCAGGGTATTTGCCGGCATAGGACAAGAGCAGCTCATCCCACTTTTCTTTTTTTGCCCTCAGCTGTTTCCGCTGATCGGCCAGGTATAACGGCACATCTTCAGGCACAAAAAATTCCGGTTCTGCGGGCCAACCAAGATTCTTTTTGGTTAACAGCACCTCGCCTGCCCCCAGGGGGGCGCCGTGGGCATCGGGGCTGTTTTGTTTGTTTGGCGAACCGCAGCCGATACTGGTCCTGACCATGACCAGGCTCGGTTTTAATAAATCCTGCCTGGCCTCCTTAAGCGCCGGCACAACCGATTCCGGTTTATTGCCATCAGAGACCCGCAGCACCTGCCAGCCGTAAGCCTCGAACCTTTTGCCCACATCTTCGGTAAAAGCTATCTCCGTTCTGCCATCGATCGTAATTCCATTGTCATCATACAGGCAGATCAGCTTCCCCAGCCCAAGGTGGCCGGCCAGGGAAGCCGCCTCGGAGGTGATGCCTTCCATCATGCAACCATCACCAACATATACATATGTGAAATGATCAACCAGCGAAAAAGCGGGGCGGTTAAATTCCGCTGCCAGGCGGCGTTCGGCAATTGCCATGCCGACCGCGTTGGCAAAACCCTGCCCGAGGGGGCCGGTAGTCGTCTCTACACCCGGCGTATGGTTGTATTCCGGGTGGCCGGGGGTTCTGCTGCCCCACTGTCTAAAGGATTGCAGATCTTCCAATGACAGCCCATAGCCATAGAGGTACAGCAGGGAATAAATAAGCATGGAACCATGCCCCGCCGATAGGACAAACCGGTCGCGGTCTTTCCAATCCGGGCAATCCGGGCAATGTTTAAGGAAACGGCTCCAGAGAGTATAAGCCATTGCAGCGCCACCCATCGGCAAACCGGGATGGCCGGAATTGGCCTTCTCCACTGCGTCAACTGCTAAGAACCGGATCGTATTAACTACCAGTTGATCATTATCCTTCAAGATTGACACACCCCTTCAACTTAAACTGCAAATCAGCCGCCGGGCTGTCTACTAGCCCAGCGGCCAAAAAAAAGATGAGCAGCGGAATGGCAGCAATAACTATGATCAGCTCCAGCAGCAGGCCCATTTGCCAGTAGTCGCCAAACTCATACTCACCTGGCCCCATTTCCAGGATATTTGATTGGTGGCCGAACGGTGTCATAAAAGCACAGGACGCGCCGACCGCCACGGTCATCAGCAGCGGATACGCAGACACCCCCAAGCTGCCGGCGACACTGAAGGCCGACAGGCGCCGTTAAAAAAGCTGAGGCAGAGTTATTGATAATGCAGGATAACAGCATGGTCAGGGCGATCAATACAATCAGCAGCATCCAGGGAGCTAGATCGCCGGAAATGTTATAAATCGCCTCGCCAATCGCAGCTGCCCCGCCGATCAGGTATAGCAACATGACAGTCTGGCTATGGTTGGCTGAAAAAAGCTTGCTGGAAGCCGGATCCACAACCCCTGAATTCATCAAGGCCCGGCTGATGATCAGCACCGTGGCGAACGTACTAAAAACAACAGTATGTTCGTTCATCCGGACCTGCTGCCCCTACGGTGATAAATATCAATACAGGCGTTGCCACGCTGCTGGTATTTACAGGCATTGTGACCTGACCCACCTGAAATTGTTAATGATCTTAACTTATATTATCTTTATTGAGCCGTACTGATCAAGTTTAATGTGATTAAATAGTAAACCGGTCTTTCCGCTGCACTTTCTTTAGTGTATATTAGTGCATAGTTGAAAGCGAGGGCTAATATGAAACGGTACCTGCCTTACCTGGCCGGCCTGGGTGTTGCACTGGCCTGGGGACTTTCTTTTTTGTTTACCAAGGGTGCCCTGGATTACCTGGAACCCTTTCACCTCCTGGGTTTAAGGTTTGCTGCCGCCCTCGGGGCAATGGGCCTCTTACGCCTGGTCGGGGTGATCAGCATTAACCTGACAGCTGCTGATTACCGCCACCTTTTACCGTTGGCCGTCTTCCAACCGATCCTCTATTTTTCCGCAGAAACAACGGGAGTGCTGCTGACATCGGCTTCTTATTCGGCCATGATGATCGCCGCCATTCCGATTGCAGTCGTTATCCTGGGCTCTGTTCTGCTGCGAGAGCGCCCCGGCCGGGTGCAGCTTATGTATATCGTTGCTTCAGTAGCAGGTGTGATCTTTATTATATTGATGGATAACCAGTCGATAACCGGAATTGCCCCGCTCGGCACGCTCGCCCTGATCGGCGCCGTGGTTTCTGCCGCTTTTTATAACATTTATTCCCGTAAAGCCTCGGTTCACTACAGCCCGCTGCAAACTACCTGGGTTATGATGGTGGTCGGCGCCGTTGTTTTTAACCTGGTTGCGCTGCTTCAACACCTGTTTGCCGGTGAAACAGCTTCATACCTGCAGCCGCTGGCCGCGCTGTGGCCATCGATTATTTACTTAGGGGTTGCTTCTTCGGTTGGCGCTTTCTTTCTTTATAACTATCTGCTGAGCAAAGTTACGGCTTCTCAGGCTTCTGTATTCGCCAACCTGATTACAGTAGTGGCGATTGCAGGGGGGGTTGTTTTTCGCGGGGAAGCAGTTGCCTGGCACCACTTAATCGGCACTGCCGCCATATTAGCCGGCGTCTGGGGCACTAATCGGTACGCCAAAAAAAAACCGCCGGCTGTTGCCGTTGAGGAAAGCGCCCGGATTATTAGCAGCTGAGATAACTATCAGTCAGCTTGTTAATATAAATTTTTCCCGGGTTACTGTTCCATCGATGGAAGCGGTTTGCAGTGCAGTTTGCCGACGGCAGGCCCCGGATGACTATAAGCCCATTGATAAAAGAGGAATGCCGTTATCAGGACACTGGCTGCCTCCGCAAACAGCGGCGTAATCCAAATCCCCGTTTCGCCCCAGATTGCCGGAAAAAACAGCAAACCGATAACCGTAAAAATTAACCCCCGCGAAAGGGCAATCAACAAAGACTGGCCTGCTTTTTCCAGCGCCGTGAAAAAGGTTGCGCCTATAATCCCGACGGGCATGAACAACAGGCTCCAGCTGATTATTTTTGCGGCTTTAAGGGTTAACATGGCTGTTTCCTGGTGATCCGGAATAAAGAGGTTCACTAAAATCGGGGCCTGCCACCTGATTACAATAAAAAGGGCTAGGGCTACCGCAACAGAACCCGATAATACCCGTTTTACCGTACCACTGACCCTCGCCCTGCAGCCTGCCCCGTGATTATAACTTAATATAGGCTGAACCCCCACGCTAATGCCAAAAATAATTACAGACCCAAACATGACCAGGTATTGAACCATGGCGAAAGATGCCACTCCTGCGCTGCCCAAGTAGGCAAGGAGCGCGCGGTTGAATAAAAAGGTAGTCAGCCCTGCCGAAACACTGTTCAGGAACTCTGAAGAACCATTGTAAGCAATAATTTTAAGAACAGGGTAACCGCCTCCCGGAAAAGCAAAACGCAAACCGGGCAGCTTCAGGATGTTTTTACGGGCAAAGTAAGCGATGAAGATCAAGGCGCCCAGCGATTGCGATAACCCGGTTGCCAACGCCGCCCCTGAAATACCAAGCTGCAGGGTAAACAAAAAGAAATAATCAAGGACGATATTCAGCACGGCCATCGCCATCATCACGCCGGTGGCCAGGTTGGGGCGGCCGTCATTGCGTACGGCTTGCTCGAGAATAAAGATCAGGATCATCGTCGTAAAGAACGGGTAGATTGTCTTCAGGTATTCTCCGGCCAGGACCCCGAGGGAACCCGAAGTACCAAGGAGCGTAAGAATCAGCGAGAAAGCCAGAACTGCAACCAGGCTGCCAATAATACCCAGGGTTGTGCCCATGGCAACCACCAGGCCCAGAACCCGGCGCGCAGCAATGGTTTCACCCGCTCCCTGCAGCACAGCAACCCTGGCGTTGCCACCAACGCCGATCATTGCCGCCAGCCCTATAAAAAATGCCACCAGCGGGTAGAGGATATTGACCGAGGCGAGCGCCTCCGGCCCCAGGCTGCGGCCTACCATAACGGCATCAGCCATATGATAGAGCGACATAAAAAGCATCGAAGCAACAGCAGGCAGTATATTTTTTAAAATCAAGGTGCCAAGCGGCTCTTTGAGAAAAGCTTCCCGCGCCGGGTCATATGCAGCTGCAGAAGCAATACTACCTGCAGATACAGGAGCAAATCTTCCGCGATAGTCCTTATTGTAAGCTATTTCCGGATTATCCATAAAACCTTCTTCCTTTCCTTTGCCTACCAATATTACCACTTCTGCGTTTGCTGATCTACATCTGCTGCAATAAAAGGGCAGGCCTTAATGAAGGTTTTTTAATTACTTATAAACCTTTTTTTGTCGCTGCGGCAGATCACCTGTATTGCATGCCTGCCGGTCAGCATCGATCCGGGCAAACCGGCTGGAGGCGAAATCCACTGTCCCGCCAGATAGAAATTCTCCAAATCGGGCAGTTTTCGCGGTATGCTAAACCTGCCGGAAGAAGGGGGAACCACCCAGGCCATGTAAGCGCCTTTCCAGACATCCGTGTAACGGTTAAAGGTTAACGGAGTCACCACATCGGTCACCTCGATCCTGCCTTTAATCGACGGGAATCGTTTAACAGCTGCCCTGGTTAGCTTTTCCGCCAGCTGCGCCTTCTTTTCCCGGTAGTGTTCCTTATTGCCCTGGCGACTGCCCCAGTATTCATAAGCGGAATAAACCATAGCCGACAGTACGCTCTTACCGGCAGGCGCCATGGTCGTATCAAAGCAATAATTGGTCAGGTAGGCGTATTTATTCGGCCCGGAACCAAGATCGACCGGGCTATCAAGCCTGACAACCAGTTTATTAACCTCACGGCTGAGGTCGGCATCCACCCCGAGATAAACCAGGGCTGAGGTGTAAGTAGGCAAATTGGCAAAACTGTCTTTGACCAGCGGCGTTAAATACCTGCCGCCTAATAACTCGTAGAGCGTGCTGTGCAGATCAGCCGCAGAAACAATATAATCACCCTGCACTTCGCTTCCGTCTTCCAGCAGAAGTCCGAAAGCCCGCTTATCTTTGACCAGAATCTGCCTGACTTTGCTGTTGTAGTGCACCCTGCCCCCGAGATCAAGGAAACACTTTTCCAGCGAGCGGGCAAAAGGCAGTGAGCCACCTTCCGGGAACCCGGCATCTTTGCTGTGCAGGGAAGCAAGGGTGCCAATCAGGCTGGTCATCGTGTAATTGACCGGTAAGACCCGGGCCAGCGCTTCTTTTAAAAACGGGTTTTTAAGCCCGGTTAAAAATTCGGAAACCGTAATTCTAGAAAAACGACCTAAAACTTTGAAGATCGGCATCATCCTGACCATCATCACCGGGATATCCCAGAAGCGGACGAATTCGTCCGGCTTTTCGATTGGCATCTCCAATCCAGACATAGTTCTGGCGGCATCAATCAGATGCAAAATCGGTACTTCGTCTTCCGGGGCCAACTCCAAAAGGTGTGCCTGCAGCTGATCCAGGTCGCTGTAAATATTCAGGCAGTTCCCGCTGCCGTCTTCGACAGCCAAAAATATCTCGTGATTGATGACCTTAGTGTTTTCAAGGGCACCCACTTCGCGCCACAGCCGGTTGAACTGGCTGCCCGGCCCGGAACCGACCAGCCAGTGTAAGCAGCCGTCAAAAGTATAACCGTTTCGTTCCCAGGCTGTACAGAGGCCGCCGGGCAGGTTGTGCATTTCAAATAGATCTACGCCGTAACCGTTGCGGCAGGCATGGATTCCAGCTGAAATACCGGCCATCCCGGCACCGATGATTAAGATTTTCTTTTTCATGGATTAGTTCCCCCTATTTTTTATCCGTTCAGTTCCGGCGCAAACGCTGTGAACGCTGCTCCATATGCACCGGGTTTCTACTGTCTGCTATCTCCCCGGCCCAGCAAAAGGTAGATTAAGGAACCGAATACAATAACGGCGATAATGGCCAGCCACCCGGCCTTCGGCAGGTATTTTACGTTATCGCGCTGCAGCAGATCGGTTACTGCCCAGGCAATCAGGGCCAGGTTAACTATAAAAACCAAAACAACTATGATAATAAATGATGAGTTCATGGATAACCCACCCTCCCCGGATTTTGCCTTGTGATCAGCAATTGAAATAAATTCTCCAGACCCATGCCGGATACCTTTAAAACCAATTTCACTCACCGCTCAATAAACTATTTAGGCTGCATACCGGGCAGGAAGGGCTCAGTTGGATCTTGTTCCCACCCTTCAACGAATGCAGCCTAAAACATCCGTATATTTTCCAGCAATTTCAGTAATCCTAAACTATAAAAATTAGCTCATCAGCAAAACCATTAACGCTTTTTCAGTATGCAGCCTGTTTTCTGCCTGATCGTAAATTACCGCATGCGGACCGTCCATCACGGCACCCGTAACTTCCACGCCTCTCATGGCAGGAAGGCAGTGTTCAAAAATAACATTCCTATCACATTTAGCCAGTATATCAGCTGTAACCTGGTAAGGGGCAAAGCGCATACGGCGCTCGTCCTCTTCCCCTTCCTGGCCGATCCACCACCAAACACCAGTGTAAACCATATGTGCACCCGCACAAGCTTCATCAATGTTGGCTGTGTGTTTGTAAGTGCCGCCGGAAATGAGATTGTTGCGCTCAAATATGTCGTTATAATCAGGTAAGATTGCGTATTTTTCAGGGCAGCAGTGAACAAAGTTAAGCCCCAGCTTGGAACAGATTACGCCCAGGGAATGGGCCGGTTGGGTCCGATCGCCAAAAAATACCACTTTTTTACCCCGGATATCAATAAACTTCTCCATCATCGTATAGATATCGGCCAGCGCCTGGCAAGGGTGATTTTTCTCAGTCATGCCGTTTATTACAGGTACCTCGGCGGCATCAGCCAGCTGTTTCATCTCGCTATGGTCGTTCCAGCGGATCATAATCGCATCAAAATACCTGCTTAAAACTTTGGCAGTGTCATGAATGCTTTCTTTTTCACCGAGATGGATCTCCCCGGGCTTTAAGTAGGTGGCATAACCTCCAAGCTGCTGCATACCGAGTTCAAAAGAGATACGGGTCCTCGTCGATGGCTGGTCAAAAATACAGCCCAACGCCTTATGCTGCAGGTAGGGCCGAAAACAACCCCTTTTTGCCTCCAGCTTCAGGTCCTTTGTGGTTTCCAGGATCAACATAATTTCTTCCATGGTGAAATCGTCGAGATCCAAAAAGTTGCGGCCGCTTAATTTATTCATTTTCATACCTCGCATCATTTTTTATTCAGTCCTGATACGAAAAAATATATTACGGTTTTTAATAACCTCCCCGCGATGAAAGCGACAGGAGAAACGTTGGTAATTAAAAAGCGGGCCCTAAAGGCCCGCTTTTATCTCTTTCAGTGCATCTTCCAGGCGGTTCAGGACTTCATCCACCTGTTCCCGGGTGATAAACAAGGCCGGGGCAAAACGCACCGTATTAGCGCTTATCAAGGTGCCCGCCACTAAAACTTTACGCTTGAAGAGGCCGGCAGCAACCTTGTAGCCATAGGATGGACCCTGGAAATGCTGGCCGATCAGCAATCCCTTGCCGCTGATATTCTTGTAAATCTGCGGGTAGGATTCTGCTATTTCACGTAATTTACCGATGAAATATGCACCCGTATCAGCTGCCCGCTCAGGCAGTTTGTCACGCAGGGTAACGTGGATCGCAGCGATTGCCGCAGCACAGGCCATCGGATTGCCCCCGGTGGTTGTAGTGTGCATGAAGGGGTTTGGTTCTTCAAAAGCTTTCCAAATTTCGGCCCTGCCCATAAAGGCCCCAACAGGCATAACCCCACCGCCAAGAGACTTTGCCACGCACATAATATCGGGAACTATGCCCCAGTGATCTACAGCCCACAACCTGCCTGTACGGCCGAGACCTGTTTGCACTTCATCGCAGATGAGCAGAATTTCAAAGCGGTCACAGATTTCCCTGACCTTTGGCCAGTATTCATCGGGCGGAACAACCGCCCCCGCTTCCCCCTGGATCGGTTCGGCGATAAAAGCGGCTAGATCAATGCCTACCCTGGCACAAATCTCCAGCTGTTTTTCCAAGGCTTCAGCGTCGCCGAAAGGAACAAAAAAGGTCTGCCCGGCAAAAGGCTGCATGGCGTAACGGTAATCTTTTTTACCCATTACACTTAAACTTCCTGAAGTCTTTCCATGAAAAGCGTTAACTGTAGCGATAAAGTTGTGTTTACCTGTGTAAAGCCTGGCAATTTTCAAGGCGCCTTCTATTGTTTCCGTACCGCTGCTGACAAAGAATGAATGGTCAATATCACCTGGAGTTATCTGTGCCAGCAGGCGGGCCAGCACTCCTCTTAAAGGGTCCATCAATTCCTGGCTCGGTATGCCGGATTTTCCGGCCTGCGCCCGTACTGCCTCCACCACTTCCGGGTGCGCCCAACCGAGGTCTAACGCTCCGTAACCGCCAAGGCAGTCAATATACTCCTGGCCAAATACGTCATAATAGTAAACCCCTTTGCCCCGCCATTCGGTACCGGCAAAATCTCCTGCTTCGGTAACCGACTTGCGGTACTCAACCCAACCCTTGTTAAAATGCCTGACAAAATTATCGACCGTCTCCCTGGAAATATCCTGTGCCGTCTTCTCATCAAGCTCATCTCTGCCGATGATATCAAGCCAGCGCCCGGAATAAAGTAAAGTTTCCTTGTAATCGCCCATGCCAATCTTCCCCTTTGCTATTATGTTATAACCTGTTATCCGGTCCGGTACGCGCCGGTGCCGGTGAATAAAGGCCGGAACAAAACAGTACGTCGCAAAAACTATTATGCAAATAATACAGAAGATTGTAACTGCTCAGGCTGATTTTTCAGCCATTAAGCATTTCGTTCTTTAAAAACCGAAAAA
>CAYMDO010000027.1:0-27738 GCA_964389365.1 uncultured Syntrophomonadaceae bacterium | reverse complement strand
GGTGGGGAATTTTCTCCGTCAAAAGTGGGTATTTTTATTCTGCCATTGACAGGGGAAAACATTCTATGACATCCAGCTTGTCCAGAGCTCCCTGGATGATGTACTTTTTGAACAAGTCCGACATCTGCATCTGCTTTTTGATGTAACTGATCTTCCGCACCCTTGATCTTTGAAAAAAATTTTTTCCTCTCCCATATTCAGGCAGGTACTACGGGAACCCCTGTCGAAGAAGGTAATAACCTTAACAGGCAGGAGCGCCAGATATGGATATAGACGTTAGAGAAGCCGGCCCGGCCCCGCTGATCGCTGCCCTGGGTAGAGAACTGGGTATTGTTCAAGCCGTCAATGAAATCGTTTTATGGGACGAGAAGCAGTGCTTCATCGACCCCGGCACCCATACCCTGGCCATGATTATCGATATCCTGCTTGGCAGAAGCCCTCTTTACCTGGTAGAGAAGAACTACGCCGAGATAGATGTCGAGCTGATCTTCGGTAAAGGCTTTAAAAGCAGTGACTTTAATGATGATGCCCTGGCCAGGACCTTAGATAAAATCCATGCCGCGGGAGCAAAGAAAGTCTTCTGCCACGTTTCGCTGCAGGCCCTTTTGAAAGAAGGCTTAAGCAGCGATATCCTACACGCTGACACGACCGCCAAGCTGGTTTACGGTGACTACCCGGCAGAAAAGGGCTTGAACATCACCTTCGGTTACAACAAAGAACGCAGAAGAGATCTGAAACAGTTCAAAATCGGCCTGGTTACCAACGCTGAAGGGTACCCGGTTGTAGGTGATATTTTAGACGGCAATCTCGACGACAAAAGCTGGAACCGAATACTCTTAGACGCACTTCCTGAGCATTTTACGCTTGAAAAGCTCAAAACCTTAACCTACGTGGCTGATTCAGCCTTCGTGACGGTGAAAAACTTAGATTTAACTGAAAAACTGGGCTTAAAATTCATCTCCCGACTGCCTGCCACCTACGACCTGGTGGAAAAGTTGACCCTGCAAGCCTTTGCAGATAACGACTGGCTTAAGCTGGGCCAGCTTTCCAAGGGGCCAAACAAGGCCAGCTACAAGCTAAAAGAATATGGAGAGGTTTTGAACAATCAGCGCTACCGTTTCCTGGTTGTTCATTCTTCGC
The DNA here is from genome assembly GCA_964389365.1 of uncultured Syntrophomonadaceae bacterium. Classification (GTDB taxonomy): domain Bacteria; phylum Bacillota; class Dethiobacteria; order DTU022; family DTU022; genus UBA993. Next base: position 26,598 of record CAYMDO010000027.1, on the reverse strand, counting down.
AGCTTGATAAAAGGAAGCTTAAAAAACTCGATAACCAGGTTAAACGGGAGCAGGAAGCCTTAGATAAGGAAATCCTTAAGCTCCGTGATAAGCCGTTTGCCTGCCGGCCCGATGCCGAGGCAGCCCTTGAAAGCTTTAAGAAAGAACATCACAGCGGCTTCTTCACGGTAACAGGCTCAGTAGATCTGGTCGAGGTTCCCGAAAAGAGATTGAAGCCGGGGCGGCCGCCCAAAGGTGAACAAAGAGCCTACCACACATGCTACCAGGTAACGGCAACCATTGAGCTTAGAACAGATGTTTATGATCGAACGAAAGAAAAGCTGAGCTGTTTTGTGTTAATCAGCAACCATTTTGACTTAAGCGCAAAGGTGATATTAAACGAATACCGCAACCAGAACGTGGTAGAGAACCGCTTCAAGTTCATCAAAGATCCGATCTACATCGGGCCGCTTCACATCAAGCGCAAAGAACGGCTAGAAGCACTCTGTTATGTTGCTTTAATCGCCTTGGCGCTCTACATGATCCTGCAGATCAGGGTCCGCAACGTGCTTAAAGGTGTAAGTGAGCCGATTATGTTGGCCGGCAGGAAGAAGAGTTTCGAACCGACGGCAAACAAGATCTTAGAGCTGTTTGCTTCCATCAAAATAATGTGGCTGATTGATGGCAATTCAGTTGAGCGCCAGCTGCCGAAACGCTACAAACAGCTACAGCGGGTGCTAAGTATGGCAGGTTTTGATTTTGATATATTCACATCACCTCCATAGCGGTTTCGAAGAAAGGCAAAGAGAAAACATTTATTGGTAACTGCAAGGGTGCGGAAAGTGAGCTATAAACTGCCCTCCGGCAAATAATCCTAGATAATTGTTGCCTCTTTTGATGGTTTAAATGATAATGCTGTTATGCAGGTGAACAACAACCCGGGGATAATTAATTTTTTTCAGGAGCTCTTCAGCAATGCGTTGAAGACCTGTTTCATGCTTTTTAAGATCATCATCCCGGTCAGTATCATTACGAGGCTGCTGCAGGAATGGGGTATGATTGACTATCTCGGCATTATACTAACCCCGGCTATGGAGCTGGTTGGCTTACCGGGTTCGCTGGGCCTGGTCTGGGCAGCGGCCCTGATCACCAATATCTATGGAGGGCTGGTTGCCTTTACCTCCATGGCGCCGGAAATGGAGCTTACTGTTGCCCAGGTTTCAGTGCTGGGCACAATGATTTTGGTCGCTCACGCGCTGCCGGTAGAACTGATGATCGCCCAAAAATCAGGCGCGCGCCTACCGGCCATTCTGCTGATCAGAATCCTGGGCGCGTTGTTGCTTGGCTGGATGCTGAAAACTATATACAATCTAACCGGAATGCTGCAGCAACCAAACCGGACCCTGTGGGTACCGGCCGTTGTCAACCCGGGCTGGAAGGCCTGGGCTTTTGCCGAACTGCGCAACCTGCTGTTCATTTTTATAGTTATTGTTGCACTGATGGCTTTAATGATGATTCTCAGGAAAATGGGTGTTATCAGGTTAATGGTTAGCTTGCTGGGCCCGGTCTTAAAGGTTTTGGGGATCGGCAGCGAGGCCGGTCCGATTACAATAATTGGCATGACTATGGGTATCAGCTACGGAGGCGGGCTGATAATCAACGAAGCAAGGGAAGGCAAATTGGCCAGGGAAGATCTATTTGCCTCAATAACCCTGATGAGTTTGTGCCACAGCCTCTTCGAAGATACTATGCTGATGGTCCTGATCGGCGGCCACCTTACCGGTCTGCTCTGTGGCAGGCTTATTTTCTCCCTGCTGGTTACGATGCTGGTTGTCAGGCTGATCAACCGGCTGCCCGGAAAACTGCTCGAACGCTATATTTTTGCACCGGTTTCGGCGAAAGTATAAAGCCGCATAAAGAAAAAGCTGCTGCTTACAAACCGGAGGGATGGGGAGGAGGCGAGATTTGGAGGGTAGTTAGGTGCCGCAAAAAATATTTACTTCCGCAGCTGCCGCCCCCTGCGCCTACCCCGCTCTCCGCCAAGACCCTACCCAGCTTCCACCTCCGGTCGTTTTTACTTTTACTAGCTGCCTTGCTGTTTAAAGGCCCTTACGGAAAATCTCGATCACGACATAATTAACGAGCAGTTCCATGATTTCAGGTGGGATGGAGTCAAAAAGTTCGTTCAGCATGGCCATTTCCTGGGGTATCTCATCTTCCATGCCAAAAGCTTTAAGCAGCTCGGGGCCGTATAGGGCGAGATTTTCTTCTACCTTGCCCATGATTTGCCTCATCGCTTCGTAATCCATGTCACCGGCCGTCATGCCCATGATCATGCCAAACCCTTTGGCGATACCTTCAATTTCCGAAGGAGGTACTTTAGCCGCTTCCGATTTTGCTTCTTCGAGATCTTTTAAGAATCGGGCGGCCATTTGATCGTGAATCGGGGTAACTGTTAAGTGTATGCTGCGTGGTATATTCATCTGGGCTATCCCCCGCTGCGGGTTTACATACCAACCCTTGTGCAGCAGAATGTCACTCAAGGTATACAGGTTCACATCGTCTGAAGTAAAAGAGACGACCGGAGAACGCGGCTGGCCCATAATTTTAAAGCCCATTTTACTCAAGCCTTCGATGATCTGGTTCCTGGCCTTCAGCAGCCGGCGGGCCAAATCCAGGTAACCTTGTTCACCGAGGTAGTGCAGTGCCGCCCAAGTTGCCGCAACCGGGCCGGCCGACCTGCTGGATAAAACCCCCGGATTAACTATCGGGTACCCAGGCCATCTCAGGTTGGCATATTGTGAAAGCATCTTGCTGAAACCCTTGCGGAAAAGTACGATAGAAGCACCGATACTGGTGTAGCCAAATTTGTGCGGGTCCATCGAAATCGAAGAAACGCCTGGTATCGTAAAATCAAAAACAGGGATTGGTTCGCCCAGCTTCCTGAGCAGCGGCAGGATAAAACCGCCAACACAGGCGTCAACATGCAACCAGATATTATTCTCCTCGGCTATCTGTGCAAACTTCTCAATCGGGTCGAGAGTGCCGAAAGGCCAGTTGGGAACCGAGCCGACTATCATCGCGGTGTTGTCCGTTATTGCCGCCCTGATCGCTTCGGAATCCCCCTCCAGAGTTTCTTCGTTTATCGGTACCCTGATCACATTCAAACCCATATACTCAGCAGCCTTGTCATAACAGGGATGGCCGGTTACCGGCATTACGATTTCCGGTATCTGGAAGCCTTTCTTGATAAAAAAGCGGTCCCTCGCCGCCTTTACAGCCAGGAAAACACTTTCTGTGCCGCCAAAAGTAAAAGTACCCACCGCCTCTTCGTCGGCATTCATCAGTGATTTGGCGATATCGATGACCTCTTTTTCCAGTTTTACCGGGGCCCTGAACTCCGTGAAATCGAGGAAGTTTTTATTCATAAACATCGAGAAGGCTTGCTGCGATAACTTCCGAAGTTCTTCAAGCCCCGGTTCAAATGCGATGGTAAACAACCTGCCGCTGTGGGGATCAGCGTCAAGCTTGGCGTATTCCCCCAATCTTTCCAAAACCTCAGCCTCTGAATAAGGTTTTTCCGGTAAACCCATTATAGGCACCCCTTTCAGTTATTTTTTGCCGGTCTCGCGGCATAAAACCCTGCTATAAATCCCCTTGCGGGGAAAGATAGTTGCTGTTTAAGCTTGATATTACGCGAATGGGAAGATTATTCCTTCTGAAAAAAGAAATAATTAAAAAAATTATTTTAACAAACAACACAAACAACACAAAGACAACACAGGGAACACAAAGGGACGGTTCTCCTGGGAACACAAAGGGACGGTTCTCCTGTGTTTTTGTATTTCCTCTGTGTTTCCGTGTGAAATTGTATCTTTGCAATGATTGTTTAATTTACCTATTTATGATATTTTCAAAATAAATTACAACAGAAAAGGAAGATCATCAAATACTGGCACCACAGAGGGCAACACAGAGGGATTACACAAAGGATAACATACACGGTACACAAAGGGACGGTTCTCCTGTGCTCTATTGTCGGATAAGAGGACACAGGAGAACCGTCCCCTTGTGTTATGGAAAAGCAGGGGGATGAATTGATGACCAACAGTAACTATGTCATATTAACGGAAAAAGATGGTGTTGCCACCATCAGGCTGAACCGCCCGGAAAAAGCCAATGCTTTTGACGGAGGGATGTGGCTGGTTTTGGAAAAAACTGCAGAAAACATCAGGTTAAACAGGGGTGTTCGAGCGGTGATTCTGACCGGCGAAGGCAAAGCTTTCTGCGGCGGTCTGGATATTAACCAAGCGGCTGCCCAGGGGGTGGCCCTGGGGCAGGAAGCAGCAAGAGGTGGCTTTGACACCCTGCAATACGTCAGCAAAGTTTTTACAATGTACGAACGGCTGCCGGTGCCAGTGATTGCCGCAATCAACGGCGGGTGCATCGGCCTCGGCATGGAGCTGGCCCTGGCCTGTGATATCAGGCTTGCCGCCGACAGCGCAATATTTTCAATTCCCGAAGTAGTATTTGGCCTGGTTCCCGATTGCGGCGGCACCCAGCGGCTACCGCGCCTGGTCGGTCCGGCCATGGCCAAAGAGCTGGTTTTGACCGGCCGCCGCATTGACGCTGCAGAAGCGCTGCGCATCGGCCTAGTCAATCATATCTATCCCTCCGAAATGCTGCTTACCGAAGCTGAAAAAATGGCAGGCGAGATCGCCTCGCATTCTATTCAGGCTGTACAGGCTTCCAAGCGCTGTATCAATGCCGCGCTGAACAATACTTTAGATGCCGGCCTTCAGTTTGAAACCGCTTCAGCCCTAAGCGTTTTGGGCGATAAAGCCGACAAAATGCTCCGCTCGTAGCAATCTCAGCAACACTGCGCATCAAGGTAGTATCGAAGTAACGCTGGCCTCACTTTGCAACACGTGGGTTATAATAATGATTGAACTCGTCATTATAGAGCCATAATACAAAGGAGGCCAGTATCGTGGGTTATACCACAATGTATGCAGGGCTGGATGTGCACAAGGAAACAACTATATATTCACAGGCACTAAGTAGAAAGCGTAAAAAGTTGTCAACAACCCCGTCCCCCTGACAACCCCCCTGACAACCCTTGATAACCCCACGCCCCCCGGTTATTTTAGCTTTTCAAGGATAGCGGTATAGCTGTCCAGGCAGGCGGGGTTAATCAGGGCGTCGCGGTTGGTAACCGGCAGGCCGTTAACCAGGTTTGTAACGGCGCTTTCGACTTTCTTCATGCTCAGGGTGTAGGGGATTTCAGGCACCTCAAATATCAGGGCCGGAACATGCCTGGGTGAAGCATTCTCACGCAGCGTTGTTTTAATTGTCTCCACCAGTTCATCGGTCAACACCATGCCTTCGGCCAGCTTCACGAATAGGATAATCCGCTGGTCGCCCCACCATTTCTGGCCGATAGCCAGGCTGTCAACAACCTGCTCCAGTTTATCAACCTGGTTGTAGATTTCAGCGGTGCCGATGCGCACCCCCGACGGTTGCAGCACCGAGTCCGAGCGGCCGTAAAAAGTGTAGCCTCCCGTATCGCCGTGATGCAGCACGTAATCGCCGTGGCGCCAGACCCCCGGGAAAACCTCAAAGTAAGCCCTCCGGTACTTGACATTATCCGGATCATTCCAGAAGTAGAGGGGCATTGACGGCGACGAAGCCTCGCAGACCAGCTCTCCCTGGCTGTCAACCAGCGGCAGGCCGGCTTCGCCATAAATGTTGATTTTCATCCCGAGGGCTGGCCCCTGCAGCTGCCCGGCATAAACCGGGCTGATCGGGTTGCCGGCGCAGAAGCAGCCGTTGATGTCGGTCCCCCCTGAAATGGAGTTGAACCAGAGGTCAGCCTTAATCTCTTGGTAGACATACTCGAAACCCTCTGCCGAAAGGGCGGAACCGGTCTGCGATATCTCCCTGAGCCGGGAAAGATTGTAGTCCTTTCCGGGTTTAGCGCCCGCGATGCTAAGGAAATTGATATAGCTGGCGCTGCAGCCGAATACGGTGACCCCTTCATCCTCGATCAGCCGCCACATCGCCCCGGTATCCGGGTAATTGGGGTTTCCGTCGTATAGAACAAGGGTATTGCCCACGGCCAGGGAGCTGACCATCCAGTTCCACATCATCCAGCTGCAGGTCGTAATATAGAAGAGCGTATCATCGTGCCTGAGATCGGTGTGCAGGATCAGCTCTTTCAGGTGGTTGATCAATATACCGCCCGCCCCCTGGACGATGCATTTCGGTTTCCCGGTGGTGCCTGAGGAAAACATGATATACAGCGGATGCTCGAAAGGCAGCTGTTCGAAATCGATGGCAAGCCCATCCTCGTCGGCCATGAAATCATCGAAACGGACAACCCCGCAGATCTCCCTGCCGATCCGGTCGATGGCGTTTTGCTGCCCTTGCCCGGAATAGGAAGCTATGATCACCTTTTCAAGTGAGGGGATTCTTGCAGCCAGGTCCACGATTTTCGGCAGCGCATTAAAATATTTGCCCTTATAATAATAACCGTCGGTAGCGAACATAACCTTTGGTTCGATCTGGCACAGGCGGTCGGCCGCCGCTTCCAGGCCTACTTCGGTGGCGCACGAAGCCCATGTGGCACCGATACTGACTGACGCGAGCATGGCAATAACCGTCTCTATCATGTTGGACATGTAGGCTACAACCCGGTCGCCAGGTTCGACCCCAATCTGCCTGAGCGATTTGGCCATGCGGGCTACTTTATCGTAAAGCTCCGCGTAGCTCATCTTGGCCTCAACCTGTGTTTCACCCCTGAAGGTTAGGGCGATCCGCTCGTCCCTGAATTTAAGCAGGTTCTCCGCAAAATTTAAACGGGCACCACCAAACCAACTGGCGCCCGGCATCTTCTCCCGGTTATCCACGACATAATCATAACCCTGTGAAGCCCTGATCCCGGTAAAATCCCACACGGCTGCCCAGAAATCCGGTATGGCCCCGATCGACCAGTCATAAAGCTCGCGGTAATTACTGATCTCCAGGTTACGGCGTTTATTGACCGCCGTGATAAATTTATTGATGTTGGAATCCTCTGCCTGCTTTTTACCCGGTTTCCATAACAACTTTGCCACACCTTGCACCCCGTTTCAGTAGTTTGTTTGGAATCGACAGCCGATGCTGAAGCGCATTATGCCAAAAAATAGAATATTGACAATATTTGATATTGAGCATAACATTCTGCTTCTAAAGCTGTCAATACAATGCAGATGTCGAATTCCATAAAACAATGAGCACTGGCGGACCGGTATCGCCTGAACATGAGCGACCGGTATAAGCAGGCTGTACGGGGTACAAGGGGTAAGCAGGCTGTACGGGGTATTCTGTTTATACCTGATGATCTTGCATAGGATAAAGCGATGGCTGCGCAAACCATCAGGACCGGTTGATCAATAACAGCCGTTTGGTTTGCCTAAACTCTTTGCTCTATTTCTGTTACTCACTCGGTCTTGATTTTTTCAACCAGAAACTGCAGTGCATCGATCACGCGAGGCCTGATATCGCCGCCAACCAATACATAGAATAAAGTAACGCAGGAGATAAATGATTTGGTGTCTTATGCCCACGACCCGATTGCCCGCCCTACCTGCTTTTATATGCTTGTTTTATATGCTTGCAGGGATTTTCCTGTTAATATAGAACCTGACTTTAGGAGTAAAAAAGAAAAAATGGTGCTAAATCTCAGAACTTGTGGTTTAGCATCTTTTTAATTTGTGGCTCATTAAGGAAATAATTCGTAATTGGTAATTCCAGCTTAGCTGTCAGGCTTTTTATGAATTCAGAAGAAGGCGTGATATTCACATAACTATCCTGTTCCAACTTCACAATTCGGAACCCCCGGATGAAATTAATTAGCCTCTCCGTGCAATATTTGTTTTTTAGCACTTTGAATTGCAGGAGCCTAATAAGGAGCACGGACAGATAGCAAACCAGGAAATGCCCATGAATGGATGCTGTCTTTTGCAAATAGACAGGGCGTGCGTCAAGATAGGATTTCATCACCTTAAATGATTCCTTGATCCTCCAGAGATTATGGTAGGTGCTGTAGATGTCACCTGCTTTCATTTTGGTTTCTGAGGTGACAAGGAGATTGTAGCCGGCCAGCCTTAAATCTTTGTCAACGGCATCCCGGTTGATGGTTACCCTGACCTTGCCGCCGACGGCATTGCCTTTTGGGTCAGCCCAACCAAAGGTGACATATTTGCTGCATTCGCCGAACTCACTCTTCTTTGCCTGACTTGCTTTGAGCGATTTTGCCTTTTCAACCAATTTGTTTATCTCGTATTTCTTCTTCTCCGCCAGCTTCGGGTTGTATATAACAACCCTTTTTTCTTTCAGCCTGACGGTATGTCTATCCCCATTTTCGTCTGTATAGGTGTAGGGAAAATCATCGATACACTCCTTGATCTCGTAGAGAAGCGTGCCACCATTGTCAGTGATTTTTTTGTAGTCGCTCTTTAGGAGGACCCACGTCTTTTCAGTTTCAGGGAGCTGCTTCACCGATTTTGAGAACAGGTAGCCGTCCTTGCACCTCAGGGCATCGATGACATTGCTTGCGCAATTAAGGCCTTTGTCGGCGACTCGTACCGTCCTGCCGGTGATCTGATTTCTTTCCTTGAGCCCTTCTATGACCTGGCAAATGACGGGCTTTTCGCTTTCATTGCCGGGGTAGAGTTTCATCCCCATGGGAATTTGGTTTGCATCCAGTAGCAGCCCCAGCCCGATGATGGGCTCATGTTTGTTTTCTTTTGAGGGACCCTTTCTTCTGAACTCATCTTCCTTGTCGATCTCGAAATAGAAATTTGTGCAGTCAAAGTAAGTGGTAGATGCATCCAGGGGGTATTTGCGGCTGACCTGGTGGTTGAAGATCTCAATTATTTTTTCGTATTCATGGCCCATGTACTCAATACCATCTAAGATCTGGTCATAGGTAAGCCCGTAAGATTCATACAGCTTGGGGAAAATGTCATGGCAGGTTCTGCTCTTGGAGCATGGGTCAATCGCCCTGCTGTAGATGAGGGCTTCCAGTAGATCGGAAAGCTTGAAGCGGAATTCCCTGACGGACTGCATCAGGTCCAGGTAATTGGAGACGTGAAGGCCGTCATAAATATTTTGTAAAAGAAAATAGCCAAGATGCCTTTCGGGGGATGCTTCTATCTGCCTTGCCTTGTTTTCTTCCCTGATGCGCTTTGCTTCTCTGTTCATCTGCGCGACGACCTCGGTGTAATGAGCAATTGGGTCGGGGATGCCGGATTCGATCAGGTCTTGCACATAGCCCAGGGCCTGAAATGACTGGTGTGCGGTCTCTTTTATATCGTGGTTGTAAAAGGAATCATAGATTTGGAGATAGACACTCCTTTTTTGGTTTGATTTTTTAAGGAAGTAAGCCATGGAGCGCCTTCCTTATAACACCTTTTAACACCATTACTTATACAGCAAAAAAGTTTTTTGCAAGTATTTTAAGCATAAAAAAAGCGCGTATTTGCGCTGATTTTTCATGTTCTGTATGTTGATTGCTCCTAAACTTTCATGGTGCTAAAGTCTAAAGACGGGCTTAAAGGGTTATTTTCCTTTTTTATTATTTATGCTGTCAAGCTAACGAGACGGGATGGTTCTCTCCATCTCGGTTCATTCTTTCGGCAACATGATCCTGGTATTTATTGTTTGCAAACATGCTTAAAATATGCGGACATCTGTTGACTTGACCATTTTTTTGCTGAAATAATATAAATTTTTGAATTGTATTGACAGTAGAGGCTTCGATGATTATACTAGAAAAAATATTATATGAAACGTTTCACGTTTACGGGGGATGCTGACCTGACAACTATTAAAGAAGTAGCTGAAAGGGCCGGGGTTTCCATCGGCACCGTTTCCAATGTCTTAAACGGCAAAAAAGTAAACGAGTCTTTGCGGGTAGCGGTAGAAAAGGCTATCAGCGAGCTGAGCTATACTCCTCACGCGGCGGCCAGAAGTTTAAAGAGCAATAAAACCAATCAGATCGCCCTGATTTTACCAAACCTGATGGATACATATTTAAGCGAGTTTATAAAAAACATAGAAAGAATTCTGCGGGAAAGTGATTACAGCATAACGCTGTATATTACCAACAACATCCTCGATGAGGAAAACAGGGTGCTGGAAGACGTATTGCAGCGCCGTTTTGACGGGGTAGTCCTTTACTCCTGTCAGGGGGAAGCATCCGCCAGGATACAGGAGCTTCACCAATCTGTCTTGCCGGTCGTCTATCTGGAAAAAGAATGCGTGCAGGGCGAAGATGTAAATTTCGTTGCTTTTGACAACCGTGGGGCGGCGCAGGAAGCCCTGCGTTGCCTTTGCCATAAGGGGCACAGCCGGGTTGCGCTGATCTGCGGGGAAGGCAGTTATTCGGATCTTACCCTCCTCCGGGGGTACCGTGAATTTTTTCAGCAGTTGGGCCCGGTTGTGGATGAAGAGTTGATCAGGATCGTGGAGCCAACTAAAGAAAATGCTTTTAAAGAACTGTTTGCCTTACTGCAAATAGATAATGCGCCCACAGCAGTGATCCTCTCCAACAATGCTATGGCCGACGGGATCTGTGAAGCCGCTTATTATCATAATATATCCGTCCCCGAAGATCTGTCCATGATTACGCTGACCGAGAAATCTTGGCTGCAGCATAGCAAGCTTTTACATGCAGCAATTGAAAGGCCGGTCGAAGAGGCCGGCCGGGTCGTAAGCGAGCTTTTAATGGATAATATTCGCAACCCAAAAATGTTTGAGCCGAAAAAACACCATATCAAAACCGGGTTTGTCGCGCGCAGCACCTGTGCGCCTGCTTCTTCCAAAGAGCGGGGTCAAAACCGCCGCCGGCATAGTAAAAGCATTACCACCCTGCTGCTAGAGAGCCCGGCCTCCCGCGCCATCGAGAAGCTTCTGCCCAACTTCACAGAGCAATATGGCGTAGATGTCAGGCTTGAGCTGCTTCCGTTCAAAGAGCTTTATCAGCTGACAGAGTGCGAACTTGTGGGGCTCTCACCGCGTTGCGATGTCTTTATGATTGATGTCTCCCGCATCGACGCCATGTGTAAAACCGGCTCCCTTTTGGAAATTACTGATGAAATTTGTGGTGAAAGCACTTTCCAGCGGGAACAGTTCATCGAGGGGTTATTTGACAGCTATTGCTGCAGCGAGGGCAGGGTTTTCGGGCTGCCTTTTATGCCCGGCACCCAGATTCTCTTTTACCGTAAAGACCTCTTCGGCGACAGAGAATTGAAAGCGTCCTATATGTGGAAATACGAGGCGGAGCTGCGGCCGCCCGTCGACTGGCCGGAATTTAACAAGATCGCCGCGTTTTTTACAGCGGGGCCGGGCGGCTCCCCTACTCCGTACGGGTTAACCATGGCGGCGAAGCTGCCGGTTTTCGTGACCAGCGAGTTTTGTCCCCGGAAGTGGGCCTACGGGGCCCGGGCTTTCGACGAAAAAGGCGGCGTGGACATCAATTCCAGCTCGGCGCTCAATGCGCTGAAAAACTTTATTCAAAGCTACAGCTATGCCCCTCCCTGGGCTTTTGATAATGACTGGGACGGTGAGATTAACGATTTTTGCAGCGGGCAGTGCGCCATGATGATTCAGTATGAATCCCATTCCACCCGTATTATCTCCCAGATGAGGAGGGATTTAAAGGGCTCCGTGGGTTACAGCCAGGTTCCCGGAGGCAGTCCCCTTTTAGGCGGCTGGTCCCTAGCCGTCAACCGGTATTCCAAAAAACGCGCGGAAGCCCTGAACTTTATCCGTTGGGCCTGCAGCCAGGAACTGGCCATTCCCTATTCAATCCTCGGCGGGACCACGGCCTGGAAGTCCTATTACAAGAGCGCTGATTTGAATATTCTCTACCCCTGGCTCGATGTGGCCTATCGCAGCTACAAGCTGGCCCGTAAGCGCAGCAGCCCTTACCGGGGGGGGCCGGTCATCCTCAAACAGGGGGAATATGAAGAGATTCTCGGAGAAGAGATTAAAAAAGCGGCAGCCGGGGAAATTTCCCCGGAAGAATGCCTGAGAAACGCGGAGATGCGGCTGAAAACGCTTGTGGGCGGCTGAAATCCCGTCGGGCAGCTAATTATTAGTTCCGTGTGCGCCAGAGCGTAAGAACTCAATGCTGACAGCAAGTTGCTGTTTTTAATCTGACTGATAGCAATCTTCAGAGACATGGGAGGTTTAGGCAATGAAACCGAGGGAAAGAATCCGTGCGGCCTTAAGCCACCGGGAAAGCGATCTTCTGCCGATGGATTTTGGCGCTTCCCCCGTAACCGGAATCTCAGCCAGCCTGATCTTCCAACTGCGCGAACATCTGGGCTTGAAGCGGCGGCCGGTGAAAATTGTGGATCCGTTTCAGATGCTAGGCGAAGTGGATGACGAACTGAAAGCCTGGCTGCAGACAGATGTGGTCGGCATCCTGCCCAGAAAATGCTCTTTTGGAATCGAGAATAAAGACTGGAAACAGTGGCGCCTCTTTGACGGGACGCCTGTCCTGGTGCCCGGCGGGCTGAATACGGAGCCTGATGCCTCTGGAAATATTTATGCTTACCCGCAGGGCGATCACAGTGTCGCCCCAAGCGCGGTGATGCCGCGCGGGGGCTACTACTTCGACGCCATCATCCGGCAGAAGCCTATCGATGAAACCCTGCTTAATGTTGACGACAACTTGGAGGAATTCATCCTGCTGGATGAGGAAGATCTGCGCTATATTGAGGCGGAAGCGGAGCGGCTCTATCGGGAAACCGATTACGCCATTATGGGCGGTCCCCGGGGTACAGCCCTGGGGGATATTGCCTTGGTGCCGGGGCTGGCCTTAAAAGACCCGAAGGGGATCCGGGATATTGAGGAATGGTATATCTCGACCATCGCCCGCCGGCCCTATATAAAAGAGCTTTTTGACCGGCAGACGGATATCGCTCTCAAAAATCTTGAGATGTACCGCCAGGCCACGGGCGACAGGGTCGATGTGGTCTATCTGTGCGGCAACGACTTTGGCACCCAGCGTGCGCCTTTCTGCTCGGCGGAGCTTTACCGTGAACTCTACTTGCCTTACTACCGCAAGATGACGGATTGGATTCATAGCCGCACGAAATGGAAAGTCTTCAAACACAGCTGCGGAGCTATCGAGCCGCTGATGGAATGCCTGATCGAATCGGGGTTTGACATAATAAACCCCGTTCAATGCTCTGCCGCCGGCATGGAACCGGCTGTTTTGAAAGAAAAGTACGGCCGCCGGGTGACTTTCTGGGGCGGGGGGGTCGACACACAAAAGACCCTTCCCTTCGGCACACCCGACGAGGTAAGGCGCCAGGTGAGAGAACGAATTCATATTTTCAGACCGGGGGGAGGGTTTGTATTCAACACCATACACAATGCCCAAGCTAAAATCCCAGTGGAGAATTTCCTGGCCATGGTGGAAACCGTCAGCGAATTCAGGGGGCGCTGCACAACCAAATCAAATTAAGCTATAGGTTTGGCTTTAGCGTGAACAAAATATTCAAGGGAGTTGATCAGATGATCGGCAGGGAAAGGCAAGCGGATTCAGTCCGGGCGGGGAAGCTGTCCTTCGGCAGGAAGCTGGGCTTCGGCCTGGGCGGGGCTGCGTCTAATTTTATCTGGATGATGATTAGCCTGTTCATGCTTTACTTCTACACCGACGTCTTCGGGATTTCGGCCGCCGCCGCCGGCGTCCTCTTTCTTGTGGCGCGCATCTGGGATGCGGTCAACGATCCGGTGATGGGTTATCTGGCCGACCAGACGCACAGCAAATGGGGGAAATTCCGCCCTTACCTGCTTTTCGGCTCGGTGCCGCTGGCCGTGGTTTATGTGCTGACCTTTACTACCCCGGATCTTTCACCCTCCGGCAAAATCATTTACGCCGCGGTGACCTATGTCTTGCTGGGTATTTTTTATACAGTGGTGAATATCCCCTACAATTCCCTGGCTGCGGTCATTACCCAGGACACCAATGAACGTTCGGAGCTGGCTTCTTACATGCTGGTTTCCACCTATGTGGCCGTTTTAATTTTAGCCGTGGCGACCATCCCCCTGGTAAACCTGTTCCCCACGGAGCAGGCCGGTTTTAGATTCACGGCGGCTATTTATGCCGCGCTGTCACTGGTCCTGTTTTTGATCTGCTTTGCCGCCACCCGGGAGAAAGATACCCTGGTGAAACGGAAGGGCGACCGCTTTATGGATCATTTGAAGCTGATCCCCCGTAACAAATACCTGCTCATCCTGATTTCCGTTGTATTTTTCACCTCCACGGCCAATGAGATGCGCACTACAGCGGCCATCTATTTCTTCAAATACAATTTTGGCGACGACAGCGTCTACCCCCTCTTCATGCTGGTGGTGGCGCTCTCCATGATTTTCGGGGCGATCCTGGCGCCGGCCCTGGCCAAAAAGCTGGGCAGCAAACGGAACCTCTACATCCTGGCCACCCTGTTACCCGCAGTAACGGGGCTGGGAATCCTGTTTACCCCCTACGAGAACCTGGGGCTTATCATACTCCTGTCAGCGCTGGGCAGTGTGGGCGGCGGGATGCTCTTCGTTTTGGTCTGGTCGATGATTCCCGATACGGTGGAATACGGCGAGTGGAAAACGGGTGTGCGAGGAGAGGGGATTATCTACTCTACCCTGACGTTCGCGACGAAAATGGCCTACGCCGCCGGTGGCACCCTGGCCGGCTTGCTGCTCTCCTGGGCCGGGTATGTGCCGAACATCACCCAGACGCCCCAAGCCCAGAAGATCATATTATACATGCTGGCACTTTTTCCGGTTATTGCCGGGATCCTGGCTGTGATTATCATGCTGTTTTATAAAATCGATGCTCGGTTTTACGGGAACCTGCTGCGGGAGATCAATGAACGCAGCGGTGGGGGAAACGGGCAGAACAGCTCTGCAGATGAAGAGACTGCAGGGGCTTAAGACCACGGATGCTGCCCGCGCTAAGCTGGAGGGATAGTATTCCCTCACTTCGCTGTCCCTGGGGGTAAGCCCGGAGGAGTAACCAGAGTGATAAGGGGGTGGAACAAACAATGGAAAAGAAAGCGATCGGATCCGGCAATTTTGGCCGGTGGGTGGAAGACGAGTTCGGCCAACCCGCCTACCGCTATACTTGCAACCAGATGAAGGAGTCCCGGGCCGTCACCCCGGTAAACCCGGTCTGGCGGGAACCGGCGGAGCATTCTCACCAGGTGGGCAATGACCGGCTGGTGGCCGTTGTATCCAATAACGGGACGATTAGGGTGCGCCAGGATGAAGGGTCCCCGAAATACTTAAATGATTACTGCCCGCCGGAACAGCAGTACGCCGGTGGTTTCGGCTACCTGACCGACGGAGAGAATGTGCTCAGCACACTCTATACCGGGGAAGAGAGCGCTTTCGAGCGGATCTTCGGGACGGGGTATGTGAAAAAAGAGGTACGGGGCCACAATCGGCGGGTTGTGCAGACGGTTTTCGCCCCCTTTGGGGATGATCCCCTTCTTATTTCCCGGGTCAAGGTAACCAATGAGGGCCATTTTGCCGTGGCGTTGCGCTGGGTCGAATACTGGGGCTGCCGCATCTGCCAGCTTTCTTTCCGGGCCATGCTTACCTCTGTCCTCTCCGGCGGTTTCGGCGGCGCCGCCGCCATCCGCCGCAGAATGGCCGATTCCTTCCGCAGCTTTGTGGAGCCCCTTGAAGGCAACCAGGGCCTCATCTGCCGCAAAACCTTTCACGGGTGGAGCGAAGAGGACACCCTGGCCTGGGAAACCATGCAGGCGCTCGTTGCCGCTTCAGCCTCGGAGCTTTTAGGGGGAACAACCGAGCCGCCCCTGCCGGAGATCGGCTTCGAAGACCTGTCGCCGCCGACTACATTTCTGGTATCACTTGATGCACCGGCTAACGGGCTGGAAACAGACGCATCCCGCTTTTTCGGATCCGGGGGTGCGCTAAGCCCCGAAGGACTGAAATCAGCCCTGCCGGAAGTACCTGCCCCCGGAGGCAGCGCCATGTTGCTGGAGCGACGCTTCACCCTTCAGCCCGGCCAATCGATAACCCTCTATTTCGCTTACGGTTACCTACCCGCAGGCCGGGAGATCGCAGAGCTGCTCTCAGGCTACGGCGACGGCCTGGATAGCCTACTTGAGCGGACCTGTCTAGGCTGGCGCAAAGAGCAGCTTCTCCTGTCGGTCCCGGCCGAGCCGTGGGTGGAGCGGGAGTGCCGGTGGCACAACTATTACCTTGGCGGAAACCTGACCTACGACAGTTTTTTTCAAGAGCATATCCTCTCCCAGGGCCATGTCTACCAATATATCATGGGTTTCCAAGGGGCGGCCCGCGATCCCTTGCAGCACGCTCTGCCTTTTATCTACAGCCGCCCGTGGATTGTCCGGGAAGTCATTCGCTACACACTAAAAGAGGTGCAGCCCGATGGAGACATTCCCTACGGCATTGTGGGCCACGGGATGATTATGCCGGTCTCTTTTAAACCCAGCGACACTGCCCTGTGGCTGCTGTGGTTGGCATCGGAATATGTGCTGGCAACCCGTGATCGGGATTTCTTGCAAGAAGAGCTGTCCGCTTACCCTGCCGGGGGGGCGCAGCCGGAAAAAGAGAGTGTGGGGCGGATTCTGGGCCGCTGCTGCCGCCATCTGACAGAAACCATCGGAAACGGCCGGCACGGCTTGCTGCGCCTCTCCAACGGTGACTGGAACGACAGCGTGGTTATCGGCCACGCGGAGCCCGCCCGGCACCCGCTGATCCGGGAGCAGGCGGAATCAGTTTTAAATGCCGCCATGGCCTCCTATGTGTTGGACCTTTACGCGCGGATGCTGGAATATGCCGGTGATCCGAAGCAGTCGCGCCGGGTTTTTGAAATGGCTGCCGGCCAGCGGGAAGCGGTGCGGGCCCGCTTTAACGGGCGCTGGTTTCAGCGGGCCTGGCTAGGGAGCGAACTGGGCTGGGTGGGCGACGAAGAGCTGTGGCTGGAGCCGCAGCCATGGGCAATTATCGGAGGCGCCGCCTCAAGCGATATGGCCGAAACCCTGTTCATGAATATCGAGCACCTGTTGAGAGAGCCCTCTCGCATCGGGGCCATACTCTACAGCAAGGGCCTGGCCCGGATGGAAAAAGAAGGGGGCGTGAAGGCGGGTATCCTCACCAACGGCGGCGTCTGGCCATCCATTAACGGAACGTTGATCTGGGCCCTGGCCCTCTTAGACGGTGTGGCGGCATGGGATGAATGGTGCAAAAACTCCCTCTGCCGGCATGCCGAAGCATATCCCGACGTGTGGTACGGTATCTGGAGCGGGCCGGACTGTTATAATTCGGCGCTCTCTGAGTACCCCGGGCAGACCCAGTTTGACGAAAGCTACTTGCCCGGCAAGGAGGACACAGAGACAGGGTTTAAGTACATGGGGATGAACTGGGTTGATTTCCCGGTGATGAATATGCACTCCCACGCCTGGCCTCTCTATTCGGCAGTTAAACTGCTGGGGACGGAATTTACCCCGGGCGGCCTAGAGCTAACTCCCCGCCTGCCGCTGGAGGTGTATGATCTTTCCTCACCGCTTCTGGGCTTTGCCAGGACCGAAGAAGGGTACTGCGGCTGGTATGCTCCGCTTCGCAGCGGAGAGTGGCGGATCGCTGTCCGGCTGGAGAATGAGGAGATGAACCGTGTCACCAAGGTTGAGGTAAACGGAAAAGCAGATCAGTTGGTTGTCCGTGATGGGGCCGTTGTGTTTAGTGGCCGGGGCGGCCGGGAGAAGCCGCTGCGCTGGAAACTGCTGAAGTTGTAATCGGTGTACAGAGTTCTGAAATAAAATGCTGTGAGGAGGCTATAAACCGATGAAAGTGGAAAAACCGTTTAAAGAGCCTAATTTTGAAGACCTGAGAAAGGTTCTTTTGCGCGAGCATGGCCAAAGGGTGGTCCCGCTGATCGAGCTGTGGGTGGATGTGGGGATAATGGTCGCGGCGACGGGGATCGAGCTTCCCTATTCTTCCACCGAGCTGGTTAAGCTGTTGAACCTGGATAAATCATCCCCCGAAGAGGCGATCCAGTTCGGGATTCGTTACGCCCAGCTAGCTACAGCGTTCAGTGAGGCGGTGGGATATGACTATGTAATTTCCACGGTCAGTGTGCCCATTCCCCGCCCCGGGCGGCACCTGAAAGACAACCCGTCACAGGGCGGCAAAGTACGCGTCTGGCGGGAGGAGCACGCCGGGATGATTGCCGACCGCCGCGGCCTGGAAGACTTTGCCTGGCCAGATCTGGACCAGATTAACATGAGACCCATCGAGTTTATGGCCACCCTGCTACCTCCTAAGATGAAGCTGATTGCCTTTTACCCCGGGGTTTTCGAAGACCTGACCACGTTGATGGGTTTTGAAAACATGGCCATCAAGAGTATTGAAGAGCCCGAACTGCTCAAGGATATCCTGGAGCGATTGACGGTGCTGGCCGAGGCCGCGGTGGAGCGGGCGGCGGCCCACCCGGCGGTGGGGGCTATTTTTTACGGGGAGGACATGGGCTTTAAAACCGGCACCATGCTTTCCCCGGCTTTCATGCGCCAGTACGTCCTGCCCTGCTACCGGCGCATAGTCGCCGCTAGTCACAAACATTCAAAACCGTTTATTCTTCATTCCTGCGGCCAGATTGGTGCCCTGATGGATGATCTGATTGATGTGGTGAAGATCGACGCACTGCACAGCTTCCAGGATGTAATCGAGCCGGTGGAGCAGGTATACGCAAAATACGCTGGCCGCATCGCCATTCTTGGCGGCCTGGATATGGACCTGCTGGCCCGGGGCACAGAAGAGCAGGTCAGGGCCCGGGCTCGGCAGATCTTGCAAGCCTGCGCCCCCGGAGGGAACTTCGCTTTCGGGGCGGGCAATTCCATTACCGACTTTATTCCTCTGCAGAATTACTACGCCATGCTCGACGAGCTGCGCCGCTGGAATGAAAAAACGGGTAACTATTGACTCGCCGCTTTAAAGCTTGATCAACATTTGAACGGATGAGGAGGGGAAGCGAGTGAAGAGATTAATGGAACTGGTGGTTGCGGGCAATACGACGGCAGCGGTCGGGCAGGTTGAACAGCTGCTCTCGGCCGGATTAAATCCGGAGGTCATGGTCACAGGAGCCTTGATTCCGGCCATGGATGAAGTGGGGGCCCGGTTGCAAAGTGGGGAGTACCACATACCCGATATGCTGGTGGCGGCCAAAGCGATGAACGCCTGCATGGCGTTGTTGAAGCCGGCCTTGTCCGGCGGTGCGTTTAAGCCTTCCGGGAAAATGGTAATCGGTACGGTGCAGGGAGACCTGCACGACATCGGCAAGAACCTGGTCGTGACGATTATGAATGGCTCTGGCCTTACCGTGATTGACCTGGGTAACGATGTTTCCCCGGACAGGTTCGTGGAGGCCATCCGGCAGGAAGAGCCCGACTTTGTGGGGCTATCCGCGCTCTTGACTACGACCATGCTTTCCATGAAAGATACCATTGACGCCATCGGGCAAGCCGGGCTCAGGGGCCGGGTGAAAGTGATAATCGGCGGCGCGCCGGTAACACAGGAGTTTTCCGACAAGATTGGCGCGGATTTCTACGCCCAAGACGCAACCGCCGGCCGGGAGTACACCCGCAGGGTGCTGGCCGGTTAGCTCAACGCAGCAACAATAAGTAATATTTAATCCAGGGGAGAGCAAACTCAGGAATTACAGGAATTAACAGCTTGTTGATAAAATGTTCATAGGAGTGCATTATCATAGTAACAGCACCCACTACGCCTCTTAACAAAGCGTACCAAGGTGGGTCATTCTTTACCTAAACTAGAACTTCCTGCACAAGCCAAAAAGCCCGGGAAATACGGACTTTTAGCTGCTTGAGATAAAAACTATGCTTGGTCTGCTGCGCCTTTCCGGTGCCCGCGAGAAGCTTGAGGAACTGCTTTCCGAGGCCCTTAAAAAAGAGCTGACGGCCTTGCAGTTTACCGACCTGCTGTTAAAAGAAGAGCTTGCAGTCCGTAATGCTAACTCGCTGAAGAAAAGGATGAAAAGAGCAAGGTTCCCGGAACATAAGACCTTAGCTGAGTTTGATTTCGGGTTTCAGCAATCGGTGAGCAAGCAGCAGCTTTTAGGTTTAATGGATCTATGCTGGGTTGAAAAAGATTTAAATTTATTTTTCTTAGGGCTCCCGAGCATCAAGAAGACCCACCTGGCCTTGTGTTTAGGAATTAAAGCAGTTGAGATTGGTTACCAAGTCAGCTTTGTCACCCTTGATCAGCTGATTGATATTTTAAAAACCGAACCGGCGCTTTCCAGAAGCAAAAGGCGTTTAAAACAGATTATGAGTTCGCAGTTGGTGATCATCGATGAGGTCGGTTTTTTACCGGTTAACCGCCAGTAGGCAAATATGTTCTACCAGCTGGTCTCGCATTTCTACCAGCAAACATCTGTTATTGTTACCTCGAACAAAGGGTTTGAGGAGTGGGCTGAGTTTTTAGGTGATACGGCAATTACTACCGCTATTTTAGATCAACTGATTCATAACAGCGAAATATTTAACATGAGTGGTGATAGCTACAGAATCAATCATAGAAATACCATATTGTAGAATATAACGTCCATTTTTAATGGCCGTTTTTCACCCAAAAGTATTGACCGGTTACAACACCATCATACTTGATGTTGCCGAACATTTATGTATGCCTATCTAATAATGAAGTTTATAAGAACCTCTTTTAATAATTGCATATTATGTTACTGATGCGACCAATTCAAACGCCGTTACCTATCAGACCATCAGGTTCTTTAAGGGGCTTGAAGCCGATATCGTTTTCTTAACCGGAATCAAGGCGGGCAGCCAGGCCTGCACCTTAAATGATATTAACGTGGGCAACTCCAGCGAGGCGCTTTTTGCTCTATATCTTCCATGAAGCGGGGTACCAGTTTGGATAATAAAAACTTTAATGCGTTATTATTTGATAGTTTGGTGCATGGTATAATTATTACATCGCCCAGTCATAAAGAGATTTTTAAACCTATGATATAATATGTGAGGAACAGAAGTATGGAGGATGTAGTCATGAAAGAAATAGTTGATGTTAAGGTTATTAAGAACTACAAACTAGAGCTAACTTTTAATGATGGAGTTTCAGGAATAGTTGATTTGTCGGATTTAGTAGGCCAAGGTGTTTTTTCCGTTTGGGAAGACAAACAATTATTCCGAAATGTAAAAATAGGCACTGCCGGCGAACTGATTTGGGATGGTAGCGTTGAGCTTTGCCCGGATGCCTTGTATTTAAAGGTTTCTGGAAAAGAGCCGGGTGATATTTTCCCTTACCTAAAACACGAGGCAACACATGCCTGAAATTAGTCGATTTTTTGGTATAGTAATTAAGATGTATTATGAAGATCATGTACCGGCGCATTTTCACGCAGAATATAGTGGGCATCGTGTTTTGATTGACATCAATACTCTTTCTGTGTTTGCGGGAAGCTTCCCGCCGAGGGCTCTGGGGTTGGTAATTGAGTGGGCAACATTAAACAGGGCGGATTTAGTTGCGAATTTTATTCGAGCCAGTAAAAAAGAGGAATTAAAAAGAATAGCACCTTTGGACTAGATAAATATCCATTGCTTATGTCTGCTACATTTTCATCATCGAGCCATTCACGTGTCAAGGGGACGGGGGTTTGACAACCCACCTATGCCTTTTGAATAAATCTCTGTTTATCCCATTAATCCTTCAATCTGGTGGTTGATACTTCTTAGCAAAACGTGGTATATCGAAATCACACTTTGCTCGCTGGCTTATCTCGCTATTTTGTTACCTCGGAGAAAGAAAGCCAAGGCAACCTGAAGTTGTCAAACCCCCGTCCCCCTGACATAAAAAAGTAGGTTTGCGAGAGGAATATTAAAAATGTTTGGAGCTCACCCCTTGGAATACGCAGACGAGGGAGCCGCTAATTCAGCCCTGATTTTTGATATCCAGCGGTTTTCCCTGCATGACGGGCCCGGAATAAGAACAACAATTTTCTTTAAAGGTTGTCTACTGCGATGCCGCTGGTGCCAAAATCCCGAATCACACAATAGGCAACCGGAAATCTTGTATTACCAGGAACACTGCAATCAATGCTATACCTGTGTGGGACAGTGCGACAGAAATGCTATTGTTACAGGCGAAAAGCATAGAATTGATTATTCTAGGTGTAATGCCTGCGGCAAATGCGTCAGCGCATGCCAGAACGGGGCCGTCAGGCTGGCAGGTCAGGCCTGGGATGCCGGCTTTCTGGTTGACGAAGTACTTAAAGATAAAGATTTTTTTATTGACTCAGGGGGAGGGGTCACCCTCTCCGGTGGGGAACCTATGTTGCAGGTGAGGTTCCTGGAATGTTTTCTTCCTGAATTAAAAAAGAAAGACATTCATTTAACCATGGAAACCTCCGGGTTATTTGAATGGAATGACATGGAAAGGGTATTGGCCTGCCTTGATCTTATTTATTACGATCTCAAGCTTATGGATGACCGGGCACATAAAAAATATACCGGGCAGGGAAATGAAACTATTTTAGATAATTTTGTTCGTTTGGCCGGGACTTTTAATAATCTTCAACCCAGAATGCCGATTATTCCGGGGATCAATGACGATGAAAATAACATCAGGGCTGCGGCACGGTTTTTAAGGAAGCATGGGAAAACAGTGATTCACTGCCTGCCGTACCACAGATTGGGAGAGTCCAAGCTCAGCAGAATGAATACGGCATTAAAGCCGATGCAGCTGCCGGACCTTACGCCGGAAAACTTGATAGCCCTTGGAAAAACATTTAATACGGAGGGGATAGAAGTTGTTTTCTATAGTTAAGGCGCAGGTAAACGGTAACAACCGGGTATTAAGGTTGAAAGAGGACGTTCAAAACGCTCAACCCGGAATATGTACTGAACGGGCTGTAATCTGGACTAATTACTTTAGGCAGCCTGGAAACAGAAAAAAGCATGTACTTATTCAGATGGCCGAGGCTTTGCAAGATGTGTTGATTAATAAACGCATAAAAATTTATAATAATGAACTCATTGTCGGCAATTTTTCGTCAAAGCGGGTTGGCGGATCAATTTTTCCCGAGCTGCACGGAGTGGCCATAATGCTGGATATATTTAGATTCGCAAACAGGGAAACCAGCCCGCTTGAGATATCAAAAAAAGAGATACGCCAACTGATCGGAGCAGCCCCCTTTTGGCTGTTCCGTTTTCTGGCCATGCGGGTTGATAAACCGCTGTTAAAAAGAATGGCCTTGATACTAGATCAGCTTACCAGTCGGTTTGGAATAATTAATGAATTTGGGGGTATTTCCCATATCGCCCCGAATTACGAAAAGCTTTTATCAATAGGTACGGATGGAATCAGGTCAGAAGCGGCCGAGCTGCAGCAGGGTGTTCCAAAGGATTCAGAACAGTGGTATTTTTATGAAGCCGTAAAAATAATACTTGAAGCCCTGGCCCGGTTTGGTGAGCGCTATGCTCTTTTTGCCGAAAATATGGCTAAAAGCGAGACTGATCCGGTCAGGAGAAATGATTTAAACGACATAGCTTCAATTTGCCGGAGGGTGCCAAGAAAGGGCGCCGCCACACTCCAGGAAGCGCTGCAGTCGTTGCTTTTTGCCCAGATCGCCATTAATCTTGAAAGCCTGGACAACTCGGTCTGCCCGGGCAGGATGGACCAATACCTTTTCCCGTTCTATCTGAGAGATCTCGCAAACCCATTATTTTCACGGGAAAAAGCGAGGGAATTAATAGGAGCATTTTCTGTAAAAATGTCTGAAATAATTCCTGTTTTCTCCGGTCACTTAACCAAATTTCACGGGGGCATGTTTAACGGGCAGGTTGTTACCGTGGGAGGGGTAAATTCAGAAGGCAGCGACGCCGCCAATGAACTAAGCTATATTTTCCTTGAAGTCATGAATGAATTGAGAATGCGGCAGCCCAATTATCATGCCCGGATTCACAGCAAGTCTCCTCAGCTTTATATGGATAAAATAATCTCAATGCTTTCCGGGGGCAGTAATTCCCCGGCCCTCTATAATGACGACATAATCGTCGAAACTATGTGTAAGCTCGGATATAAAATTGGAGACGCCAGGAACTATACGGGAGTGGGTTGCGTGGAGCCGGTTTCTCAGGGTAAGAGCTTTTCTTCTACCGACGCTGCCATATTCAACGTGCCGATCATGCTTGAATTGGCGCTTAATGAAGGTAAAAGGTTTGGCGGTCTATCTAGATGCGGGCCTAAAACAAAACCGGTTGCCCAAATGAAATCTATAGATGACGTCAGGGAGGCTTTTGAAATACAGCTGAGTTTCGGCCTGAAAAAGCTTATTGAAAACCTGCAATCAGCGGAAATGGCCAACAGAAAATATCATCCGACTCCCCTGACCAGCGCGCTGCTTGACGGTTGTTTGGAATCAGGTAAATGTTCAACGGCGGGCGGGGCATATTATAACTTTTCAGGGATCCAGTGCGTTGCCCCGGCAGATACCGGTGATGCTCTTTATGCCATAGAACAGGCAGTTTTTGTTGAGAAGAAAATCTCGCTGGTAAAACTGGTTAACCTTCTTAAACAGAACATTAGGGACGAGTGGTGGTGGACTTATCTTCGCAATTTAGGTAAGTTCGGCAATGATGAAGAACAGGTAGACCGCTGGACTCTTTACGTGGTACATCAATTTAACAAAATTCTTTCACAGTATACGAATACCAGGGGAGGGAAATATGTAACCGGTATTTATTCCGTCACCGCGCACCAGTATTTTGGCAAGATTGTCGGCGCCTTACCCAACGGACGGAGAAAAGGAGTAAGTTTTTCCTCCGGTATATCGCCGGGTAACGGAATGGACAGGAAAGGCCCCACGGCGCTGATCAACTCTGTTAACAGGTATGATTTTACTCAAATTGGAAACGGGATTAATTTTAACCTTCAATTTGACAGCCAGTGTTTAGGGGGAGAAACAGGCATGAAAGCCCTGGAAAATATCCTAAAAACATATTGCAGAAGGGGTGGAATGCAGGTTCAATTGAACGTGCTGGATCCGGAAATATTAATTCAGGCCCGGTCCAACCCCGGCTTGTACCCCAACCTGCTGGTAAGAGTCTCCGGGTATTCCGCATATTTTAATGATTTAACACCAGAAATGAAAGATGAATTAATCAGCCGGACTTTTATAAAGTTGTCAGGGGGACGGGGTTGTTGACAACCTATTTAGACAGCGGTTTATTTGCTGAATACACAGATGAATAAAAGTGAGTGAACTGCTATTTACACCCCGGGTTGTTCGCAACTAAATAGAAATAGAATCTGATCACTCTGCCTAGAAAGTGAATTGGCCGGGAAGGGGTAGCCGAAAGCGAAAAATAATTTACGATATAGGCGAATGGGAAGCCTTCGAGTGTAGGAATTGTCGAAATGCTGCTCCCGGCATGCAGGGAAAAACCTACGTCCTTTCCTTCGGGTCAGCCATGAGAAAGAAGCACTGGACGACGGGGTGATTATCCGTGGTTACAAGATTTAGATTTGCGGCGCGGCGATCGGCATGGCCAAGGCCAACGGCCTTTCACACTGGAATCTTTTTCTGCGGCTGCAGATGGCGAATCGCGGGCGGGGATGGCCCGTCTTGTTAAATAGCCGACTGTCGGAGGTGGCATTCCCGGCTGCTTGCACGGCGGGTGATCGCCCGACGGGGCAAAACTGGCGGTCAGGGCCCTAACCAAATGGGAAGATCATGTTGCGGCGGTGATCAGGATTGCCGGCGTTAAAGGCAGTATAAGCGAGCCTGAAAAATAGGCCCATCACAAACGGGGGCAAAAGTAAATTTCTTTTGCCCCATTGTTTATCAGTCATATTAAGTTAGAAACCAGGTTTTTCACGCAGGATTACAGGCCGGAGCAAAAATTGCTGTTTAATTTGTTCCTCCAAGTTGGTACCATAAATCAGGATCGTCGTCAGAATCATCACCATTAACAACTACGGTCGTGGAGCTTCCGCCTGGGCCAATCGTTATCGTTGTTGTTGTTCCCGAAGTTCCGGTGGTCTGTTCAACCGTTGTTTCTTCTTTCGGCTGTTCAGTCTTAGCGGGTTTTTGGGCGGCAACGTTTTCTTGTTTGGTGCTGCTAAGTGCTCGTAAGCCTTCGGGCTGATCTATAAAAAAATCTATACCAGCTGCTTGAAGAGTTATACTGGCAAACTTTAAACTACCGGGCAGGCGATCTTTTTCTCCTTGCCTGGCAATTGTTTCAACATCAGGTTCAATAACCGGTTCGGTTTGAGCAATTACGTTATTGCCAATGTAATAAACTGAAAAAAGGAAGGCTAATAAAACTAGCATAGCATCCCGCAGCTTTGACATTTTAATCCCCTCCCAGCTATATACTGTTAACCTACATATCGCTTCCTAAATTATAACATAATTTTCGTCTTTGTCAAAACAATAGTAATCGTAGCACAGGCATTCCGCAAATACTTTTTTAAAAATCTCACTAGTTTTGCAGTAAACTCATAGTCACAAATCTCATTAAGCCCTGCTAATATTAG
>CAYMDO010000026.1:0-28466 GCA_964389365.1 uncultured Syntrophomonadaceae bacterium | reverse complement strand
GAAGGCGGCCGGACCGTCGGCGCGGGCGTCGTTACCGCGGTCAGCAAGTAACAGCTTGGCTAAAAATTAAGTTTGACAGCGATGAAGTAAAAGGTTGCCGGGCTGAATGCCGGGGGAATTTTTACGGAGCAGCCCTGATTGAATCAGGCAATGAGGAGGGCATTAAATGGCCAGTCAAAAAATCAGAATCAGGCTAAGAGCTTTTGATCACCACCTGTTAGACCAGTCTGCCGGCAAAATAGTAGATACGGCGCGCCGCACCGGGGCAGATGTTTCCGGGCCGGTACCATTGCCAACGGAAAGAAGCTTGTATACAGTTATCAGGGCGCCGCATAAATATAAAGACTCACGGGAGCAATTCGAAATGCGCACTCATAAGCGGCTGATCGACATCATGGAACCAACCCCGAAAACGATCGATGCTTTGATGAGGCTTGATTTGCCTGCCGGTGTGGACATTGAGATTAAGCTTTAGTTGATAGGCGGGAGGTGCTAGACAATGACAAAAGCTATACTGGCAAAAAAAATTGGAATGACCCAGGTTTATGATGAGCATGGGCGCGTTATACCTGTAACCGTGCTGGAAGCAGGCCCCTGCCTCGTAGTCCAGGTTAAGAAAGATCAGACAGACGGGTACAGCAGCATTCAGATCGGTTTCACTGCCAGGAAGGAACAGCGGTCTAACCGCCCTCTGAAAGGACACTTTCAGAAAGCCGGCCTGAAGCCGATGCGCTATTTGCGCGAGTTTAAGGTTGACGATGCTTCCGGCTACAAGCCGGGGCAGGCAATCAATGCCGCTTGTTTTTCGGCCGGTGATTTCGTGGATGTCAGCGCAATTGCCAGGGGAAAAGGGTTTGCCGGTTCAATTAAAAAAATGGGATTCAGCAGGGGCCCCAAAACCCACGGTTCGCATTATCACCGTGGCCCCGGTTCTCTGGGCGCTGTCGCCCCGGCACGGGTCTTTAAGGGCCGCAGGCTGCCCGGCCGCATGGGCGGCTGGAGGCGTACTGTTCAGTGCCTGCGCGTAGTAGAAACCGATGCTGCCAAGAACCTGCTTTTGGTCAGGGGATCTGTACCCGGGCCCAGGGGCGGTCTGGTTGAAATTAAAGAGTCGGTAAAAGGCCGGTAAACAGGAAGCCTAAAGAAAGGAGAAACCCTGAAGATGCCAAAAATATCGCTATATAATAAAGAAGGCGAACAGGTAGATCAGATCGAGCTGCAGGAGTCTTTGTTTTCCGCACCGATCAAGCAGGGTGCTATGCACCAGGCAGCCGTAGCCCAGGCGGCAAGGCGCCGCCTCGGCACTGCAGCAGCCAGGGATCGCGGCGAAATAAGGGGCGGAGCAAGCAAGCCCTGGCCGCAAAAAGGAACCGGGCGTTCGCGCCACGGCAGTACCAATTCACCGATCTGGACCGGCGGGGGCGTTGCTTTCGGCCCGCTGCCGCGGGATTATGACCCAAAAATGCCGAAAAAGATGCGCCGTGCCGCGCTGAAGTCGGCTTTAAGCGGCAAAGTCAGTGAAGGCAAGCTGCTGGTGGTTGACGAGTTTGTTTTCGAGGCACCGCAGACCAAAATTATGGCCGGGCTGCTGAAAAAACTGAACATCAGCGACAGTGCGCTGATTGTCAGCGATCAGCCCGATCCGAACCTGATCAAGGCGGCCCGCAACCTGCCGCGAGTCAAAACCACCCTGGCCAGGCAGCTGAACGTGCTCGATATCCTGACCTACAACTATATGGTCATGAGCAAAGGGGCGCTTAAACAGGTTGAGGAGGTGTTCGGCGGATGAAAGACGCAAGAGATATTATTATTCGTCCCCTGATCAGTGAAAAAACCTCCGACCTGATGGAAGATTTGAAGTATACTTTTATGGTGTCGAAAAGCGCTAATAAGATTGAGATTAAGCGTGCCCTGGAAGAGATCTTTAATGTTAAAGTGAAGGCGGTCAATACAGCCAACTTTAAGGGCAAGAAAAAACGCCTGGGCCGCTACCCGGTGGGCAAACAGCCCAGCTGGAAAAAAGCGGTTATTACTTTGGCCGATGGCAGCAAACCGATAGAGCTGTTTGAAAGCCGCTAAGAGAAGGAGGGAGTACTAAATGGCAGTTAAAAGGTTTAAACCCACTTCACCGGGGCGGCGTTTTGCCACCGTATCCACTTTTGAAGAGATTACCAAGACGGAACCGGAAAAATCGCTTCTGGCCCCTCTGAGTAAAAAAGCCGGCCGCAACAGCTACGGCAGGATAACTGTCCGCCACCAGGGCGGAGGGCACAAGCGTGCTTACCGGATTATCGATTTTAAACGGAACAAGGATAATGTCCCGGCCAAGGTGGCAGGCGTAGAATACGATCCGAACCGTACAGCGAACATTGCCCTGCTGCACTATGCAGACGGCGAAAAGCGCTATATCTTGGCGCCGCTGGGTTTACGTGTCGGCCAGACTGTTGTCTCCGGGCTGAAAGCTGAAGTCCGGCCGGGCAATGCGATGCCTCTGCGTTCAATACCGACGGGTACTTTTGTGCACAATATTGAAATGAAAATCGGCCACGGCGGGCAGCTGGCCCGTTCGGCGGGTACCGCAGCCCAACTCGCCGCCAAAGAAGGAGATACCGCATTTATCCGTCTTCCTTCCGGCGAACTGCGCCTTGTTCCGGTTGACTGCCGGGCGACAGTGGGCCAGATTGGCAATATCGAGCACGAAAACCTGACTGTCGGCAAGGCCGGCCGCAGCCGCTGGTTGGGCCGCCGGCCGACAGTGCGCGGCTCGGTAATGAACCCCTGCGATCACCCCCACGGTGGCGGTGAAGGCAGGGCGCCGATCGGCCTCAAACGGCCGGTTACCCCCTGGGGCAAACCGACCCTGGGGTATAAAACCCGGAAGAGTAACAAAGCTTCGGATAAGATGATTGTCCGCCGCCGCAAGAAGTAGCCGGAGCGGGTAACGGTTCTGCCCGTTCAGGCAGGCAAGCCCGACTCCGACTGAAAGGGAGGTAGTATGAAATGTCGCGTTCACTGAAAAAGGGCCCCTATGTTGAGGCCAGCTTAATGAAAAAAATTGAGCAGATGAACGATAAGGGAGATAAAAAGGTAATAAAAACCTGGTCCCGCCGTTCGACCATCTTTCCCGATATGGTTGGTCATACCATTGCCGTTCACGACGGCCGCCGGCATGTGCCTATCTACATCAGCGAAGATATGGTAGGGCATAAACTGGGAGAGTTTGCTCCGACCCGAACCTTCAGGGGGCATGGACACCATACCGAGCGCTCTACCTCTTTGAAGTAGGGCTGAAGGAGGCACGATACTAATGGAAGCAAGAGCACAGGCACGCTACGTGCGCCTGGCGCCGCGCAAAGCAAGAGACGTAGTGAATCTGATCCGCAACAAGAATGTTGATGAAGCGATCAGCATTTTGCGCTACGCGCCGCGCCGCGCCTCGGAAACTGTGGCAAAAGTGGTTAAGTCAGCGGCAGCTAATGCCGAGAACAACCTGGAAATGAAACGCGGTCTCTTATATATTGATCAGGTTTATGTCGATGAGGGACCATCCCTGAAACGCGTTCAACCGCGGGCCAGGGGCAGGCGTTTTCTGATTTTAAAACGGACCAGCCATATTACGGTTGTAGTCAAAGAGAGAAAGGGGGTCTAGTTGTGGGACAAAAAGTCAGCCCCATCGGATTTCGGATTGGTGTAATCCGCGACTGGGATGCTCGTTGGTTTGCCGGCAAAAACTACAAAGATCTTTTGCATGAAGATCTGCATATCAGGGATTATCTCCAGAAGAACTTGGCTATCGCCTCTCTGTCGCGTGTCGAGATCGAGCGTGCAGCCAATAACCTGCGCATCAGCATCCATACTGCCAAGCCGGGAATGGTGATCGGCCGCGGTGGGACAGGTGTTGAGATTTTGCGCAAAACGCTCGAAAATATGACCGGAAAGAAAGTGCATTTGAATATTCTCGAAATAAAAAAACCCGAACTCGATGCATTCCTGGTTGCCGAAAGCATTGCTTTGCAGCTTGAAAGGCGGATTGCTTTCAGGAGAGCAATGAAGCAGTCCGTTTTCCGGACCATGCGCAACGGAGCAAAGGGAATAAAAATTGCCTGCAGCGGCAGGCTGGGCGGATCCGAGATGGCCCGGAACGAAACTTACAGCGAAGGAACAGTACCGCTGCAGACTTTGCGCGCCGATATCGACTACGGTTTTGCGGAAGCAAAAACCACTTACGGCCGGATCGGTGTCAAGGTTTGGATTTACAAAGGTGAAATATTGCCTTCCAAGCCTGTAAAAGAACAACCTGCGGAGGAGGTTGAAGCAGATGTTAATGCCTAAGCGGGTTAAGTTCCGCCGCCAGCATCGCGGCCGCATGAAAGGCAAAGCGAAGGGAGGCACATCAGTGCAGTTTGGCGAATTCGGCATGATGGCCATGGAACCTTCCTGGATCAGCAGCCAGCAGATTGAAGCTGCCCGTGTTGCAATGACCAGGTTTATCAAAAGGGGCGGTAAAGTCTGGATTCGCATCTTTCCCGATAAACCGGTAACCGAAAAGCCCGCTGAAACCAGGATGGGTAAAGGTAAAGGCTCTCCGGAATACTGGGTAGCCGTTGTCAAACCGGGCCGGGTTATGTTTGAACTGGCCGGAGTCAGTGAAGAGATTGCCAAAGAGGCGATGCGCCTTGCAGCCAACAAGCTGCCGATCAAAACCAAGTTTGTGAAAAGAACTGAAGCGGGTGGTGTATCCGAATGAAAATAACTGAAGTTCGTGAACTTAATGAACAGGAATTGGAAGAGAAGGCCAAAGCTTTGAAAGAGGAGCTTTTTAACCTGCGCTTCCAGGAAGCCACCGGCCAGTTGGAAAACTTTATGCGTATCAAAGAGGTCCGCCGCGGTATTGCCCGGGTAAAAACCGTGCTCAGGGAACGGGCCCTTAGCTGAACCTGATGATGAAGGGAGGCCCAACGGTTTGGAAACAGTAAAAGGTAAAGTTAGGAGCGGCCGGGTGGTCAGCGACAAGATGGATAAGACAAGGGTTGTGCTGATTGAGCGGACAACCAGGCATCCACTCTACGGCAAGATTATCCGCCGGTCAAAGAAGTATAAGTTCCATGATGAAAACAATGAATCCCGAATAGGGGATATCGTGAAAATCATGGAAACCAGGCCGCTAAGCAAGGATAAAAGGTGGCGCCTGGTGGAGATTGTTCAGCGGTCACAGCTGTAGATTCTCTTTCCGGGTAGCCTGCCGGACGGGGAATGAAAGGAGAGGCAAAGATGATTCAAAGCGAGACAATCTTGAATGTAGCCGACAACTCGGGAGCCAAGAAGATCCTCTGTATCAGGGTCTTGGGCGGATCGAAGCGCAAATCAGGCCATATCGGTGATTTAATCATTGCTTCGGTTAAAGAATCTACCCCGGGTGGAGTTGTTAAGAAAGGAGAAGTGGTCAGAGCTGTAATCGTGCGCACCAAGAACCGGCTTAACCGCAAAGATGGCTCACATATCCACTTCGACGATAATGCAGCAGTGATCATTAATGAACAGAATAATCCACGCGGAACCCGTATCTTCGGGCCCGTTGCCCGTGAGCTGAGGGAAAAGGAATTCATGAAGATTGTTTCTCTCGCCCCGGAAGTGATTTAGTGGTTCATTTTGGAGGTGGCAAAGAACCGGTGGAAGTAAAGAAAATGTCTGTGCGCCGGGGAGACAAGGTTTTAGTGCTCTCCGGGAAAGATAAAGGCAAAAAAGGCAAGGTGATCGCCACCTTCCCCCGTTTAGGCCGGGTTAAGGTGGAAAACGTAAACATGATGAAAAAGCACGCCAAGCCAACCCGCAAGGTTCCGCAGGGTGGAATCAGGGAGATGGAAGCGGCTTTACCGGCATCAAAGGTGATGGTGATCTGCCCGGCTTGCAGCAAACCGTCACGGGTAGCCAAGAAAGTTCTTCCTGATCAGAGCCGGGTGCGCATCTGCCGGAAGTGCGGCGAATCGCTGGATAAGTAAGGAGGGTTATAGCAAAGAAGATGTCGCGAATGAAACAGAAATACCTTGAAGAAGTAAGACCCGCCCTTGTCAAGCGGTTTGCCTACAAGAGCATCTTGCAGGCCCCGCAGATTGAGAAAGTTGTTATTAACATGGGGCTGGGCGAGGGGAAAGACAACCCGAAAATACTGGATGCAGCGGTAAAAGACCTTTCGATTATTGCCGGGCAGAAACCGGTTATAACCAAGGCCCGCCGTTCGGTGGCCAGTTTTAAGGTCCGCGAAGGGATGTCAATCGGCTGTAAGCTGACCCTGCGCGGTGTTCGGATGTATGACTTTCTGGACAAGTTATTCAGTATTGCGCTGCCCAGGGTCAGGGATTTCCGGGGCATATCGCCCCATTCGTTTGACGGCCGTGGTAACTTTACTATCGGCATCAAGGAACAGCTGATTTTTCCCGAAATTGAATACAGTCAAGTGGAAAAGGTTCTCGGCATGGACATCACGATTGTGACCAGCGCCGGAACCGATGAAGAAGCCCGCGAACTTCTGACCCTGATGGGGCTGCCGTTTAAAACGGCTTAAAGCAGAAGCGAACGCGCAAGTTTAAGGAGGGAAAGGATGGCCAAGAAATCTTTAATCGCCAAGGCCAAGAGAGAGCCAAAATTCTCAGTCCGCCATTATAATCGCTGCCATATCTGCGGCCGACCGAGGGCTTACTTACGCAAATTCGGCCTGTGCCGCCTTTGCTTTCGTCATCTGGCCAACGAGGGGAAAATACCTGGTATCAAAAAAGCCAGCTGGTAGGATGATGAGAGAACGAGAGGAGGTTGTGATTGCCAATGATGACAGATCCGATTGCCGATATGCTGACGAGAGTGCGTAATGCCAATAATGTACGGCATAAATCAGTTGAAGTCCCTGCTTCGAACGTCAAGCGTTCAATCGCGGCGATCATGAAGCAGGAAGGGTTTATCAAAGATTACGAGCTGATCAAAGACAACAAGCAGGGCATTTTGCGCCTGCACTTAAAATACGGGCCGAACCAGGAAAGGATCATCAGCGGCCTGAAGCGGATCAGCAAGCCCGGTTTACGGGTGTACGTAAATAAGGATGAACTGCCCAAGGTCCTCGGAGGTTTGGGAATAGCCGTTATTTCGACCTCACAGGGTTTGATGAGCGATCGCCAGGCTCGTGATACGGGCAGCGGCGGAGAAGTTATATGCTACATCTGGTAGCATAGCGAGGAGGTTTACCGATGTCTCGAACCGGCAGAAAGCCGGTCATGCTGCCCGATACAGTCGATGTGCAGCTTGACGGCAATAATATCACGGTTAAAGGCCCCAAGGGGCAGCTTTCGCGGGAGTTGCCGCGAGAAATGATTATTGAGCGGGAAGATGGCCAGATTTTGGTAAAAAGACCGACTGACAACCCCCAGCACCGTGCGCTGCACGGTTTGGTCCGCACGTTAATCGACAATATGGTCGTCGGCGTTACCGAAGGATACAGCCGTAACCTTGAGCTGGTAGGAGTTGGCTATAAAGCCTCCATGCAGGGTGCGAAGCTGTTGCTTAACGTGGGTTATTCGCATCCCGTTGAATTTGACCCCGGGACGGATATGGAAATTGAAGTGCCCAGCCCGACCAGGATTGTGGTCAGGGGGATTGACAAGCAAAAAGTGGGGAACCTTGCTGCGGTGATTCGCAGAACCTTCCCCCCGGAACCCTACAAGGGCAAGGGTATCCGTTACGAAGGCGAAAAAGTTCGCCAGAAAGTCGGTAAATCCGGCAAATAAGCCGCTTGGAGGTGTATACAATTGCAGAAGGCATATTATCGTTTTATCAGCCGGAAAAAGCGTCAGCAGCGGGTGCGCAACAAGATTAGCGGCACTGCGGAACGCCCGCGCCTTAACGTGTTTCGCAGCAGCAAGCATATTTATGCCCAGTTGATTGATGATCTTGCCGGCAACACCCTGGCTGCCGCCTCCAGCCTTGAGCCGACGATGCGTGCTGACCATCCCAACGGGGGGAACAAGGAAGCAGCGCATAAAGTAGGGGCTCTCCTGGCCCGCCGCGCAGTCGGCAAGGGGATCAAGGAGGTTGTTTTTGACCGTGGCGGCTACCTTTATCACGGACGGGTCAAGGAACTGGCAGAAGGAGCCCGCGAGAACGGGTTAATCTTTTAGAAAGGGGGAGTGGCAAGGGTGTCAAAGATTGAACCATCACAGGAGTTAGTTGAAAAAGTAGTGCAGGTTAACCGCGTAGCCAAGGTTGTCAAAGGCGGACGCCGTTTCAGCTTCAGCGCGCTTGTCGTAATCGGCGACCAGCATGGCGTTGTCGGCACCGGCATTGGCAAAGCCGGCGAAGTGCCGGAAGCAATCCGAAAAGGGATTGAAGAAGCAAAGAAAAACCTGATCCGCGTTCCCATGGCCGGGACCACTATTACCCACCCGATAGTCGGCCGGTTCGGTGCAGGCCGGGTTATGCTGAAACCTGCTTCAGAAGGTACCGGTGTAATTGCCGGCGGCCCGGTACGTGCCGTACTGGAACTGGCCGGAGTCAGGGATATCCTAACCAAATCTCTCGGCTCATCAAACGCAATAAATATCGTCGGAGCAACTATTGAGGGTTTGAAATCGCTAAAACGGGCAGAAGAAGTAAGCGCGGTACGCGGCATTGAAATTGAGAAGCTGCTCGGTTAAGGAGAATCAGAGCTATGGCAAAAAAAATATCGATTACCCTGGTTCGCAGCCCGCTGGCCTGTAAGCCAAGCCACCGCCGGACTACAAAGGCGCTTGGTTTAAGGAAGATCGGCCAGACAGTTATTCATGACGCTACGGATCCGATCAGGGGAATGGCCAAGGCAATAAGTTACCTGGTAACAGTCGAGGAATGCAAGTAATATTGAGAGAGTGGCATTATGGGAGGTGTAGCCGATGCGTTTACACGAATTAAGGCCTCCTGAGGGAGCCAGTAAAGCGGCTAAGCGTAAAGGAAGAGGAATGGCTTCAGGGCTGGGCAAAACAGCCGGTCGCGGACAAAAAGGCCAGAAGTCACGGACCGGTTCAGGCATCCGCCGCGGGTTTGAAGGTGGGCAGATGCCGTATTTCCAGCGCCTGCCGAAGCGCGGATTTACAAATATCTTTAAGCAGAAGTGGAATATTGTTAATGTCAGCGACCTAGCCGCTTTTGACCACGGTACTGTTATTACCCGGGAAATGCTTTATCAGGCGGGGCTGATTAAAAATTTAAGCGATCCGCTTAAAGTTCTCGGCAACGGCGAACTGGATCGCAAACTGGAAGTCAGGGCCAACCGTTTCAGCAAGCAGGCCCTGGAGAAGGTTGAAGCAGCCGGCGGGAAGGCAGAGGTGATCTAAGTTGCTGGAAACAGTACGCACTGCATGGCGCATTAAAGAACTGAGGCAGAGGTTGCTTTTTACCCTGGCGATGTTCGTTGTTTTCCGGGTTGGCTCGGCGATCCCCGTTCCGGGTGTTGATGCGTCCCGGCTGGCTGAATTTTTCCAGTCCGATACGATTTTTGGGTTTGTAAACATAATCGGCGGCGGCAACCTGGAAAAATTTACGATCTTTGCATTGGGGATTATGCCTTATATCAACGCCTCGATTATCATGAACCTGATGACTATCGTAATCCCCAAGCTGAAGGAGTGGAGCCAGGAAGGGCCGGAAGGGCGCAAGAAAATATCGCAGATAACCCGCTATGGAACCGTTGTGCTTGCGGTGATCCAGGCCCTTGGCCTGTCGACGTTGATTGCCGGGGATGCGGTTATTGACAAAACGGCTCTTTCCTATGTAACGATTATAGTCTCCATGACCGCCGGAACCGCTTTTTTGATGTGGATGGGCGAGCTGATTACCGAAAAGGGGATCGGCAACGGCATTTCGCTGATTATCTTTGCCGGGATCATTGCCGGTTTTCCGATTGGCGTGGCGCTGGCAGCTGAACAGCTGCGCATCGGCCAGATCAATATGCTGGTTATCGGGGTTGTTATCCTGGTGCTCCTTGGACTGATTGTGGGGATTATCGGCCTTGACCAGGGGCAGCGGCGGATTAACGTGCAATACAGCAAGCGCGTGGTCGGCCGCAAGATGTATGGCGGCCAGGCAACACACATTCCTATGAAAGTTAACCAGGCTGGTGTTATCCCGGTAATTTTCGCTTCGGTGCTGTTAAGCCTTCCGCAGACCCTGGTCAGCTTCATTCAGCATCCGATTGCGCAGAAACTTGCCGATATGCTCGGATGGGGAAGCACCCTGAACCTGGTTTTATATATTATCCTGATTATACTGTTTACCTATTTTTACACTGCGGTTCAGTTCGATCCGTTCCAGGTGGCCAGTAATATCAAGAAATACGGTGGTTTTATTCCCGGCCTGCGCCCGGGACGGCCGACTGCCGAGTACCTGGCCCGGGTAACCTCGAGGCTGACAACTGCCGGCGCATTTTCACTGGCTTTTATCGCGGTTTTCCCGATCATCATGGAAAGGGTAACCGGTATGAGCATTGTTTTCGGCGGAACTGGTTTGATTATCGTTGTCGGTGTGGTTCTTGAAACCTTTAAACAGATCGAGAGCCATATGCTGATGCGCAGCTACCGTGGTTTCATGAAATAGAGATCACAAATGGTTAAGTTAAAATCGAAACGGGAAATAAACCAGATGCGCGAAGCGGGCCGGATAGTGGCCTCGGTGCTGGCAGAACTCGAAAAAGCGATCACGGTT
This sequence comes from uncultured Syntrophomonadaceae bacterium, assembly GCA_964389365.1. Lineage (GTDB taxonomy): Bacteria > Bacillota > Dethiobacteria > DTU022 > DTU022 > UBA993. The sequence goes on along the minus strand of CAYMDO010000026.1, from coordinate 17,747 downwards.
GGCATTACCACCGCAATGCTGGATAAGATCGCCGAAAAAGAGATCCGCAGGCACAAGGCAGAGCCTGCCTTTCTCGGATATCATAGTTTCCCGGCATCGATCTGCACCTCCGTCAATGATCAGGTGGTGCACGGCATACCCGGGTTGCGCCGGCTTGAAGAGGGCGATATAATCAGCATTGACGTCGGTGTCCGCCTTAAAGGTTATTACGGCGATGCTGCCGCCACTTTTCCGGTTGGCGGGATAGACAAAAACGCCCGGAAGTTAATAGATGTTACCAGAACCTCTTTGCAGAAGGCAATCGAGGCAATGCACCACGGCGCCAGGCTTTCCGACCTCTCTCACGCGGTTCAGGCTTACGTGGAAAAGAACTCTTTTTCGGTGGTCCGCAACTACGTTGGCCATGGAATCGGCCAGGAGATGCACGAGGAGCCGCAGGTGCCGAATTTCGGGATGCCGGGACACGGCCCCGTTTTGCAGCCCGGGCTGGTGCTTGCGATCGAACCGATGGTTAACATCGGCACCTGGGAAATACAGGTGCTGGAAGATCAGTGGACAGTTGTGACAGCCGATGGCAGCCTTTCTGCTCATTTTGAGCATACCGTGGCACTCGGTGAAAACGGACCCGAAGTACTGACCTCTTCCAACCTTGGTTAAGGGGGGTAAAGCAGTGGTTGAGCTAAAACCGGGGCAGCTGGTCCGTTCTGTGGCCGGCAGGGATAAAGGTAAACACTACCTCGTACTGCGGGAGATCGATCAAAGGACCGTTCTCCTGGTTGACGGGTACTGCAGGCCTCTGGAGAAGCCGAAAAAGAAAAACAAGGCTCACCTGCAGCGCTACGATCGCAGGGCTGATCTGGGAGGGCCTGACGGAGCGGATAAGCTGCGTGACAGCCGGATAATCCGCCTGATCAAAGAGTTAACTCCGGTTGAAGGAGCTCCCGAAGAGGAGGTTTAAGGTGAAATGAGTAAAAAGAAAGATGTTGTAGAAGTTGAAGGCACAGTCGTGGAACCGCTGCCGAATGCCATGTTCAGGGTTGAGCTGAAAAATGGACACAAGGTGCTGGCCCATGTCTCGGGAAAGATCAGGATGAATTTTATCCGCATTTTACCGGGCGACCGTGTCCTGGTAGAATTATCGCCTTACGATTTAACTCGGGGGCGCATTACCTATCGTTACAAGTAAGGAGGCTGAACAGTTGTGAAGGTGAGGCCCTCAGTAAAAAAAATGTGTGAGAAGTGCAAAATTATCCGGCGCAAAGGCAGGGTTGTCATTATCTGCCAGAACCCGAAGCATAAGCAGCGCCAGGGGTAATGCCGGGGGAGGGTATTAATATTAAGGAGGTGTTACTCGATTGGCCAGGATTGCAGGTGTAGATTTACCGCGTGACAAACGAGTTGAAGTTGCGCTGACCTATATTTACGGTATCGGTGGTAACCGGGCGCACGATATTCTTGAGCATACCGGGGTTAACCCCGATACGCGGGTTAAAGATCTTACGGAAGACGAATTGGGCCGCCTGCGCGAATTTATCGACAAGAACTACGCTGTCGAAGGCGATTTAAGGCGGGAGGTTGCCCTGAACATTAAGCGCTTGGTAGAAATTGGCTGCTATCGCGGCATCAGGCACCGCCGCGGAATGCCGGTTCGGGGGCAGAAGACGAAAAACAACGCCCGTACCCGAAAAGGGCCGCGCAAGACAGTCGGTGTCCGCCGTAAAAGCTAAGCTGCCGTTAAGAAGGGAGGAAGAAGCAAAAATTGGTCAAGAAAAAGGTTACCCGCACCAAGCGGCGTGAAAGAAAGAATATCGAACGCGGTGTTGCGCATATCAAATCGACCTTTAACAATACTTTCATCAGTATAACCGATTTAGACGGCAATGCCATATCCTGGTCAAGTGCAGGCAATGTGGGCTACAAAGGTTCCCGCAAATCAACCCCCTTTGCCGCGCAGTTGGCTGCCGAAGCAGCTGCCAAGGTAGCTATGGAGCATGGCATGAGACATGTTGAAGTGTTTGTAAAGGGCCCGGGAGCCGGCCGCGAAGCTGCGATTCGCTCGCTTCAGGCCACCGGGTTAGAGGTCAATGCCATAAAAGACGTTACGCCAATACCGCATAACGGCTGCCGCCCACCAAAAAGGCGCAGAGTATAATTATAAATTTTTTAAGGAGGTGTAACATTAAGCTAAGATGGGACGCCACACTGAAGCAGTTTGTCGTTTATGCCGCAGGGAAAAAGATAAGCTATACCTGAAAGGGGACCGCTGTTTTACCGATAAATGTGCCGTCGTACGCCATGCTTACCCACCTGGAGAGCACGGCCAGGGACGCCAGAAGTTTTCCGAGTACGGGCAGCAGCTGCGTGAAAAGCAAAAAGCCCGCCGGATCTATGGAGTCTTTGAAAGGCAGTTTCGCCGCTACTTTAAAGAGGCTGACCGCCGTCGGGGAGTAACCGGTGAGATTCTTTTACAGCTGCTTGAAAGCCGCCTGGACAACGTCGTGTACCGCCTGGGCCTGGCCCGGTCGCGGACCGAGGCAAGGCAGTTGATTAACCACGGCCATTTCCAGGTTAACGGGCACAAGGTTGATATACCGTCTTTCCTGACCAGGGTTGGCGATGAAGTTGCCGTTCGTGAAAAAAGCAGGAGCAAACCTGTATTCAAGCATATTATTGAGGAACGTGACCAGCATGCCGTAGTGGACTGGTTGGAAGCAAATCATGAATTATTGCAGGGCAAAGTGATCAGGATTCCGCAGCGCGAAGAAATTGACGTACCGGTTACCGAGCACCTGATCGTAGAACTTTATTCACGCTAAGTAATTTGTTAACCCTCAATACATCAAGCAGGGAGGGTAAATTGAGAGAGCTATGATTGAAATTGAAAAGCCGAAGATTGAATTGGAAGAGAAGAACGAACTGAATAACTACGGCCGGTATGTTGTTGAGCCGCTGGAAAGAGGTTACGGGACGACGCTCGGTAATGCCCTGCGCCGGATTTTGCTTTCTTCTTTACCGGGTGCCGCAATTACCAACGTTAAGTTTGACGGTGCGCTGCATGAGTTTTCTAACCTGCCGGGCGTGCTCGAAGACACGATTGAAATTATTCTCAACCTGAAGGCTGTTTCGCTGAAAATACACAGCGACGGACCGCAGAACCTGGTTATCGATATCGACCAGGCAGGGGCGATTAAGGCCAGGGATATTAAGGCCCCATCTGATGTGGAGATCTTAAATACGGAGCAGCATATCTGTACCCTGGAGGAAAATGGCCGTATTTATATGGAAATGACTGCTGTCAACGGCCGCGGGTATGTGCCGGCAGAGCGCAACAAGCACCCGCAGCAGCCGATCGGTGTAATACCTGTCGATTCGATGTTTTCACCGATCCGCAAAGTCAATTACCGGGTTGAAAATACCCGGGTTGGCATGAAAACTGACTATGACAAGCTGACAATCGAAGTATGGACTGACGGCAGCATCAGGCCGGATGAAGCGATTAGCCTGTCAGCAAAAATATTGAGCACCCACATTGCGCTTTTTGCTAACCTGACCGAGCAGGATCAGGAAGTGAAGATGCCTTCCTTCCACCATGAAGAAGGGCAGGAACGGATCCTCGACATGACGATCGAGGAGCTCGATTTGACTGTGCGTTCATACAACTGTCTCAAGCGGGCCGGAATAAATACAGTCGGAGAGCTTGTACGCAAAACTGAAAACGAAATGATGAAAGTACGCAATCTAGGCAAAAAATCGCTGGGAGAAGTTGAAGAAAAGCTGGAAGAACTGGGTTTTAAGTTCAACAAAAGAGAAGAGTAAGCCTGCAAGGAGGATTAGTTATTATGCCATACCAGAAGCTGAGTCGAAAAAGCGGCTCCAGGCGAGCCCTGTTGCGCGGCCTGGTTACCTCTTTTTTAAAGGCGGGCAAGATCGAGACAACAGCCGCCAGGGCTTCAGCAATCCGCCCGATTGCTGAAAAGATGGTCACCCTGGCCAAGAGAAGCGACCTGCACTCGCGGCGTCAGGCTTTGGCTTATTTGCTTGACGAAGATGTTGTTACCAAACTTTTTGAAAAGATCGGTCCCAAGCTGGAAGGACGCGACGGCGGTTATACCCGGACCATACCGATTGGGCCGCGCCGGGGTGACAGCGCCCCGATGGTAATCCTGGAACTGTTATCCGAATAAAAGATGGCGGGATTTAAAGCTGAAACAGTTATAGAGGCAAAATCGCTTCACTATACTTATGCCGGAGCAGGAGCAGCCGGTTTGCCGGCTTTAAACGGTGTAAACTTAAGAATTGGCCGGGGCGAATACCTGGCTTTGCTCGGCGCGAACGGTTCCGGAAAAACAACTTTGCTCAAACTGCTGAATGCCCTGCTGATACCCTCGCAAGGAGAGGTTTTGGTTAAGGGCATTTCTACTTTCAATTCGCAGCACCTGGATCTGGTTCGGCAGGCCTGCGGCATGATTTTTCAGAATCCCGACAATCAGATTGTGGCCACTACAGTCGAGGAAGATATTGCTTTCGGCCTGGAAAACCTGGCTTTGCCATCGGGGGAGATTCGCCGCCGGGTTGATGAAGTGGCAAACAGGCTTGGCCTGGCCGGCCTGCTGCAGCACCCCCCGCACCTGTTATCGGGCGGGGAGAAGCAGCGCACTGCGATAGCCGGCATTTTGGCCATGCAGCCGGACTGCATCCTGATGGATGAACCGACGGCCATGTTGGATCCGGCCGGCAGGCGCGAGGTTTTAAGTACGGTAAAAGATCTGAACAAAATTGAATCGCTGGCTGTTGTCCACGTTACCCATAACCCGGCCGAGGCGGCGGAAGCTGACCGCATTATTCTTCTTGAACAGGGGAGGATTATTGCAGATGGTAAACCGGAAGAGGTCCTCACCAACCTGGAGCTGCTGCACCGGATCGGCCTGGAGGGGACAGCTGCGGCTGAGCTGTCCGAACTGCTCAGGCGGGGGGGCTTAAACCTGCCCGTAACAATTATGCGCAACCGGGAGCTGGTTGATAGCCTGTGTTTATCGGAACAAATAAATTAACCTATACCTACATGCCGGGCACACCGTTTGCCGCAGACGCTTTGAAGGATATTTCTTTCAGCCTCGGGCGCGGTAGTTTTACGCTGCTTATCGGCCCGAGCGGCTCCGGTAAAACCACCCTTATCCAACACCTGAACGGGCTGCTTAAGCCCACTTCCGGCCAGGTCTATTTTGACGGGAAGCTTATCGGGCCCGGTAAATCTGACCTGCGCTCCCTCAGGAGAAGGGTCGGGCTGGTTTTTCAGATGCCGGAGGACCAGTTTTTTTCTGAGACCGTGTTTGACGAAATTGCTTTTGCACCGCGCAATTTGGGTTTAGCTGAAGATAAAGTTGAAGCACGCGTGATTAAGGCCGTAGAACGGGTGGGCCTCAGCCATAAAGGTTTGGCTGGCCGCCACCCTTTTCACCTTAGCGCCGGGCAGAAAAGGCTGGTTGCATTGGCCGCGGTGCTCTCCCTGGAACCTGAAGTGCTGGTTTTGGACGAACCGGCAGCGGGGTTAGATCCGGCAGGAAAAGCAATGCTTTTTGAACTGCTCTCCACGCTGAACCGGGCGGAGAAGATCACCGTCCTGGTTTCAACCCATCACCTGGATGGAATAGCTGCGCTGGCGGATAACCTGTTGGTGCTGAGCGGAGGGAGGCTGGCGATGGCCGGTGAGGCCGGGGATGTTTTGGGCAGGCGCCATGAACTAAAAGAATTGGGGCTTTCCCTGCCCCAGGCGACAGAAATAATCGATGAACTGGCAGCCCGTGGCCTGCCTCTCCGATCAGATATTTATACAATACAGGCAGCTGGCGCGGAAATTCTCAAACTGAAAAGGGCTGACCTGCGATGAGCCGCAGCATGACTCTCGGTCATTACCAGCCGGGCAATTCAGTTATCCACCGGATGAACCCGCGCATCAAGGTCCTGGTCCTGATCGTTATACTGAACATACTTTTTGCCTTAAAATCCAACCTGGGGCTCCTGGCGATGCTGGCTGCTGTTCTCCTGCTGTTTTCAGCGGCCCGGGTTCCTTTTGCAAGCCTTATAAAAGGGCTGCGCCCGATACTCTATATCGCGCTTTTTGCCCTGATCGTATTCCTCTTTTTCACCAAAGGCGGGGTAGTGCTTTTGCGGCTCGGCCCGCTAACGGTTGAATCGGACGGATTAAAGGAAGGGCTTTTCGTGATCACCAGGCTGATCACCCTGGTCCTCTTTTCGCTGCTGCTGACCCTGACGACAACGCCGCTTTCCCTGACTCACGGCCTCGGCTATTTCCTGAAGCCCTTTTGCCGTATCGGCCTGCCGGCGGAGGAAGTAGTAATGATCATGTCGATCGCCCTGCGGTTTATCCCGACCCTGATCGAAGAAAGCCAGCGCCTGATGAGGGCCCAGGTATCACGGGGCGCTGATTTTGAAAGCGGCTCCATTTTTCGCAGGGCCGGTAATCTGGTGCCGCTGATCGTCCCGCTTTTTGTCAGCGCCTTCAGGCGGGCTGACGAATTAGCCCTGGCGATGGAAGCGCGGGGCTACCGGCTTGGAGCCACGCGGACCAGGCTGCACGAAGATTTAATCAAGGTTAAGGACTGGTTGGCCCTGCTGGTTGCCCTGCTGCTCCTGGCAGCTGTAATCGCAGTTAATATCTGAGGAGAGTTTTTAAAAGATGCAAAACACCCTGCTCTGGATCAGCTACGACGGTACCGCCTACAGCGGGTTTCAAATGCAGGCCAATGCGCCAACCATACAGGAAGAGATCGAAAAGGCGCTCGCAGTCATATACAAGCAGCCGCTTCGGATTTACGGCGCCGGCAGGACTGATGCCGGGGTCCATGCCCGGGGGCAGGCTGCCAGCTTTTTTGCGCCGTTCCGGATAGTTCCTGAAAAACTGCCTTATGCCCTTAACTCCATTCTGCCAGATGCAATAGTTGTAACCGGGGCCGAAGAGGTGCCCGAATGTTTTCATGCCCGTTATGATGCCATCGGGAAAAAGTACAGCTACACCCTGGACCGGGCACTGCACCCGCAGGTTTTAAGGCGTTGCTTCAGCTGGCATCTGCCTGATTTTCTCGATCCGGGGGCACTAGCAGCTGCAGCCTGTCTTTTTGCCGGCGAACACGATTTTGCGGCATTCCAATCGGCCGGCAGTGACGTAACCGGTACTGTCAGGAACCTTAGCCGGGTCGAGCCGGTATTCTATCCGGAGGAGCAGCTGCTGACAATATTTTTTGAAGGCTCCGGGTTTCTGTATCACATGGTGCGCCTGATTACCGGAACCCTGATCCGGGTTGGGAAAGGAGAACTGCAGCCGGAGCGGGTTAAGGCGGCCCTGGCCGGTTTGGACAAAAATGCAGTAGGCCCCACGGCGCCCGCCTGCGGGCTTTGCCTCGACCGGGTTATTTACCGGCCTCGGCGTGATTAGCGCCCCCGGAAAAAGCCGGTACAGCCAGAAAAAAAGCTGTTTGAGCAGCTTGACAGGGTTGGGTTGGTGTATTAGAATGTAGTTTGTGGCTTTATTGGATGAGATTAAAGGAGAGGGTATTGATGCGGACCACATACATGGCTAAGTCCCATGAAATAAAACGCCGCTGGTATATTATTGATGCCGCGGGACGCCCACTGGGCCGGATTGCAACCGAAGCAGCCCGTCTTTTAAGGGGAAAACACAAGCCGGAATTTACTCCCCACCTTGACACAGGCGACCATGTGGTCATTTTAAATGCCGGCCAGGCAGTCTTAACGGGGCGCAAATTAGAGCAAAAATTTTATTACAGGCACTCGGGCTATCCGGGCGGCCTGAAAAAAATTGATTACGCCACCATGATGGATAAAAAGCCGGAGCAAGCTGTTTACCTTGCGGTTCGCGGCATGCTGCCCCACAATAAGCTGGGCCGGGCGATGCTTAAGAAACTGCGTGTTTACAAAGACAGCCGGCATACTCAACAGGCCCAGAACCCGCAGGTTTGGGAAGGAAGGGTGACTGATATTCAGATGGAAGGAGGTCCTGACTCTTGAGTGAACTGCAATACTTAGGCACAGGGCGCCGCAAGGAATCGGTGGCAAGGGTACGCCTGTTACCGGGCAGCGGCCGGATTGTAATCAACGGCAAGGATATGGATCAGTACTTTGGCCTCGAAACGCTTAAGCTTATTGTCAGGCAACCCCTGGTTACCACTGAAACCGACGGCAGTTTTGATGTAATAGCCAAGGTAGAAGGCGGAGGTTTTTCCGGTCAGGCCGGGGCAATCAGGCACGGCATAGCCCGGGCTTTGCTGCACGCTGACGGGGAATACCGGCCGGCCCTTAAAAAGAACGGCTACCTGACCCGTGACCAGCGGATGAAAGAAAGAAAGAAATACGGTTTGAAAAAAGCCCGTCGCGCCCCTCAGTTTTCCAAACGGTAAATACCCGTTATTTGCTTTGGTTTTGAAACCCGCTTCAGGGATCGGCCAAACAAGCTTGAAGCGGGTTTTTTGCGCCTAAAAGCTGTTTCATGCTGACTGCCGGCAGATGGGAATATTGCCGGGGGGGTGAAGGCTAATGAAGGAGATCAGGCCGGGAATCTGGTTTGTCGAAGGCGATAACCGCGGCCGCTACCCGTATGCCCACTCGCTTTTTATTGAGGGCGAGGAGAGCCTGCTGATCGATACCGGGGTTGGGCCGGCGTTAAAAAGCCTGGTGCCCAGAACACGGCAGGTGGTGTTGAGCCATTTCCACCGCGATCATGTAGCCGGTAACCACCTGTTTGCAGGAGCCAGTTTTGCCATCCACAGGGCTGATGCCCCCGGCGTGGAAAACGCCGAACACTTTTTCCGCCTTAGCGGCCTCGACCGGTTTAACATCGAAGCATACTGGAAAATGGTCAGCCAGACCGGGTACCAACCGACTGAGATCGATCGTTACCTGGAAGACGGTGACCTGGTTGATACCGGCAGGCTGGCTCTCCAGGTTCTGCACTTGCCGGGGCACACCGCGGGGCACTGCGGTTACCTCATCGCGGAATATGGTTTTATTTTCGCCACCGATATAGACCTTACCGCCTTCGGCCCCTGGTACGGCAACCCTGTTTCGGATCTCGGCCAGTTTCGGGCCTCCATCAGCAAGCTGCGGGCGTTAAAGCCGGAGCTGATTGCCACCGGCCACAGCATGCCTTTTACTAAAAATATCGACAGTAAATTGGCCGCTTATGCAGAAGTGCTGGATCGGCGCGATCAGAAAATTCTCGATGCGATAAAAGGGAAACCGCTTACCCTGGCAGAGCTTGCCGAAAAGAAGTTTATCTACAGGCGGCACAACGGCCAGGAACTATTGCGTTACTTCGAGGAGCAAATGGTTCGCAAACACCTGGAAAGCCTGATTAAAAGAAAGCTGGCTGCGGCTGACGCCTCAGGCTGCTATAGTGTTCTTTACTAAATGCCGGCCTCCCCGGCGGTCAGTTGTCAAACCCCCTGAACTGCACTATAATGTTAGTAATCAGTTGTTGCTAAGCCAGAAACTTCTTAGGTTCTGCTTATGATCACGCAGTAAAAGGGCAGGTAATATCTGAACCAAGTGAGAAGGTTGTTTAAATGAAAATTAAAACATACTTAGATCAGAAGCTAAATGACGGGGCAGTTCATGTCACATTAATCGATCCGGCCCGACAGGCTCCCGAGGCTGCCGGACGCCTGGCCGAAACAGCGCAGGAAGTGGGCAGCGATCTGATTTTTGTCGGCGGATCTTCCGGGGTTAATCAGAGTACGCTAACCGAGACGGCAGCTGTAGTGAAGAAAAGGGCCTCGATTCCGGTACTTTTTTTCCCGACCGGTTCGGATTCGATCAGCCTGAATCTCGATGCATTCCTGTTCCTTAGCCTTTTAAATTCTCGTAATTCAAGGTTTATAAGCGGCACACAGGCAAAAATAGCCCCGGTTCTTAAAAGGCTGGGTATCGAAACGCTCTCTGTCGGTTTTATCCTGGTCGAGCCGGGGATGAAACTAGGTGAAATCGGCGAGGCCGAACTGGTGGCCCGCGACAACTTCTGGCAGGCAATCGGCTATGCTTTAACCGCCCAGTATATGGGGATGTCTTATGTTTACCTCGAAGCCGGCAACGGGTCTGCACAGCCGGTCCCGGCCGGTATGATCAGGGCGGTCAAAAGGGAGATTGATGTTCCCCTGATAGTTGGCGGCGGTATCCGCACGGCTATTGATGCCCGCCGGGTCAGGCAGGCAGGCGCCGATATCGTTGTTACCGGTACCGTGATCGAAGCAGCCGGTTACCGCGAGCGCCTGCGCTCAATCCTCAGCGCTCTTAAAGATTAAGCCCTGGCGCATTCTCCGCCGCTTCCGCTTACTGTTTCAAGGGCATGATCCAAAACCGGCGTCAGGACGGCCAGGCACTCGGCCACCGCTTTCGGACTGCCCGGCAGGTTGATAATCAAAGTTGAAGCGCTGATTCCGGCAACAGCCCGTGAAAGCATTGCTTTCGGGGTGGCTGAAGCTGTCTCCCGGCGGATTGCTTCTGCAATGCCGGGCACAGGGCGATCAATTACCGCCAGGGTTGCTTCCGGGGTTACGTCGCGCGGGCTCAGGCCGGTACCTCCGGTTGTAAAAACAGCGTTAAACCCCCTGTTAACCATATCCCGCATTGCCGATGACAGGCGATCTATTTCGTCCGGAACGATTACGGTTTCAACCACGCTGCCCCAGGGCTGCAGGATATCCGCTATCGCCGGGCCGCTTAAATCTTCCCGATCGCCGCAGGAGCCCTTATCGCTGGCAGTGACGACCCCGAAGCTGTAGGATGGGCCAACCCTGATCAGGTCCCCTGTTTTAACCTTCCCCCCCAGCAGCACCTCTGCAAAGATCCCTTCCCGGGGCATTACGCAGTCGCCGGCCTGGTAGTAGATCGCACAGCGGTTATGGCATTCCTTGCCGATCTGGGTTACCAGCAGGATTGCTTCCCTGCCGGCCTTCAGCCTGGTGCCAGGCGGCAGGCTGACCAGGTCCAAGCCGGCGGTTGTCAGGTTTTCGGCGAAATCGCCGGGCCCTACGCCGAGCCCCTGTTCGCGCATCTTGTTGATGCTTTCTTCTGCCAGCAGGCTGACCTGGCGGTGTCCAAAGCCGGCGTGGGCATCGCCTTCCAGGCCTAAGCCTTTCAGCAGCAAACCCTCGCCAATATTATTTTTTCGTTCCCCCTTATTTAAGCTTGTTGATACTGCGATAATTACTGCCATCAGCTTTGCCCGCGGCAATAGTGCCCCGAGCGTCCCCCCTTCTTTTCCAGCAGGCGGATATTTTGTATGGTCATATTTTTATCAACGGCTTTACACATATCGTAAATGGTCAGGGCAGCAATACTGACGCCGGTCAGCGCTTCCATCTCCACCCCGGTTTGCCCAGTCAGTTTTACCCGGACCCTGATCTCAATTTTCGGCTCGGGGTTTTCCACCGTTTCGAAATTGACATCCACGCCCGATATGTCCAGCGGGTGGGCCATCGGGATCAACCGCCCGGTTTCCTTTACCGCCATCACGGCTGCTACCTGGGCAACAGCCAGCACATCGCCTTTCGCCATATGCCCGGCTTTTACCAGCCGAAGCGTTTTAGCCGCCATCTTTACTTCTCCGCCGGCACAGGCTTCACGAAGGCTCGGTTCCTTGGCGGAAACATCAACCATGCGAGGCCGTCCGGAATTGTCAAAATGGGTCAGGTTTGTTTCATCCATAGTACTGGCTCTCCCCCCGTATAAAAAGCGGTCGATTATAAAATCGGCCTGGGCTTTGGTATCATTTATGTCCAACAGCGGCAGTCCGCTGACGGCGGTTTTTTGGTCGCTGAAAATTGCCACAGTACCGTCGGACAGCAGCGGTTTCGGGTTGACCGCGCTGCGCACCACCTCTATCTTCGGGTTACCGCTTTTTTTGTCGCCTTCAATTAAAATCAGGTCCACATCGCGCAATAACGCTGCCACAGCTTTATCGCTGCCCTCCTGTCCGCTGCTGCCGTGCAGCAGGAAGCCTTCAGGAGTGGTAAAACCGGCCACTTCCGCGCCCGCCCGGGCATAACGCCAGCTGTCCTTGCCCGGCAGGTCCAAATCGTGGTGGCGCAAATTGCCTTTCAGGGCTGCCACCCTGATCCCTCTTGCTTTCAATTCGGGCAGCAGCTTTTCGATCACCGTCGTTTTGCCGGTATCCGACCGGGCTGCTACAAGGTTGATGATTACCGGGTTCATCAGTTTAACCTCCGGTTTTGGACATGGTCCGCATAGCGCCCGGATTAACGGAGCCGCAGGAACCGTCTCCAGCCATCTGGTGCTCGACCGGTTTTTCACTGAGAATCCTGGTTAGCAGCTTTTTCAGCGCTTCCCGGTCATTGATTACCGCTTTCACCGAATACTCGTCCTGCCAGTAAAGGCAGGCCTTGAGATTGCCCTCGGCGGTCAGGCGCAGGCGGTTGCACTTGTCGCAAAAATGCCTGCTGATCGGATGAATCAGGCCGACCGTCCCCTGGCCGCCCTTTACAGTATAAGCTTCAGCCGGGCCTGCCCCTCCGGGCAAAGGCGCCGGGGTAAGCGGCAGGCCTGCTTTTGCGGCTGTTTCTTCGACATAGGAGAGCGGGAGGTAGTGATCCCGGTACTCCCGGTCATGTTCACCGATCGGCATGTACTCGATAAAACGGACGTGAAGCGGTTTTTCCAGGGTCAGCCTGATAAAGTCGGCCACCTCTGTTTCATTGATCCCTTTCATCAGGACGGTATTTATTTTTACCGGTTTTAAGCCGAAGTGCAGCGCTTTTTCAATTCCGTCTAAAACCATTTCGATATCCCCGCAGCGGGTTGCCTGGCGGTAAATGCCGGGTTTCAAACTATCGAGGCTGATGTTGACCCGGTCCAGCCCGGCTTTTTTCAGCCCGGCTGCCTGCCCGGAGAGCAGGGTGCCGTTTGTAGTCAGGGCCAAATCTTTGATTCCGGGGACGGTCTTGATCAATTTGACCAGGTCGGGTAAATTTTTGCGCACCAAAGGTTCGCCGCCGGTCAGGCGGATTTTGGAGATGCCGAGTTCAGCCCCGGCCCTTACTAGCGCTGTTATTTCTTCATAGCTGAGTATATCATGGTGAGATACCTGGCTAATGCCGTCTTTGCCCATGCAGTAGAGGCAGCGCAGGTTGCAGCGGTCGGTAACCGATATTCTTAAATAATCGTGGGTTCTTCCATGCTGATCAATAAGCGGCATTATTTTACCCCCGAATCTTTAAATTTCTATCAGCGAGCCTGCTTCGCGCATGCTGTACCCGCCGAGCGCTTCAACTTCGCCTGTAAATTTTGGGTCGGTTATTATTTTCTGTAACAGCTCCGCTTCCCGGGTTTTTAGAAATGAGCTGCTCAGCAGCAGGTCGTAACGTTCTTCGACCAGGGGGATAAAATCGAGGCCAAAAGCCCTGGCTGCAGGCAGAATACCGAGGCCGGCCGAAGCAGTGCCGGCAGCTATAGCGGCAGCAACATTGAGGTGGGTATATTCTTCCCTCCCGTAGCCTTTAACCCGGGCCGGGGAGAGCTTTGCTCCTTTCAGGAGATGATCAAAAAGCAGTCGGGTGCCGGCGCCTTTCTGGCGGTTAACATAACCATTTTTTGTGTCAGCCAAATCGCCGATCGAGCTGATCTTTTCCGGGTTGCCCGCCGGAACGATCCAGCCCTGCATCCGGTAAGTTAAATTGATCAGTTTCAGATCCTGCCCCGGCAGCATTCGCCTGATGTAGGGGGTGTTATACTCCCCGCTTTCGGGGTCAAACAGGTGCACCCCGGCCAGGTGGGCCTGCCCGCGGCCGATGGCTGTGATGCCGCCCATGCTGCCCAGATGCGCTGACGAAAGGTTAAGCCTCGCATCCTCTTTTTTCAACGCTGTTGCCAGAAGGTCAATAACCAGATCGTGGCTGCCCGCTGCCAGCAGGTTATGGCGCAGCTCGTTATCCGGCTTGTAAAGTTCGATCTCTATATCTTCACCCTGTTCATACCCCAGCGAGTTTTCGGGGATGACCAGCAGGCCATCTGCCCTGACCAGCGACATCGTCACCCCTGCGCCGCGGGCCAGCGGATTGGCAATGTAACGGCCGTTCACGCAGCCGATGGTTGCCCGGACATGCTCCTCGACTCCCATTTCTGAAACAACGCGGCGGCCAAGGGTCACCGAGATCCGGGGGCGTTCGGGAACAGGCAAACCCAGGTAACGGCTGATCAGCGGCAGGCCAAACCATTCAAGGCTCAAGTACGCCGATACCGGATAACCGGGCAGCCCAATTACCGGCTTCTGCCGCACCCGGCCGAGGATTGTCGGTTTTCCGGGCCTGGTGGCGACCCCGTGCAGGAACACTTCGCCTAGTTCGCTGATCACCCGGTAAGTGTAATCTTTTTCACCGGCGGATGACCCGGCGCTGATTAGCACCAGGTCTGCCGCCTCCAGGGCTGAAAGCAGGGCCCGCCTGATCTGGTCCGGTTCATCGGGAACGATCGGCCCTATGATCGGGGCAGCCCCCCACTGCTCAAGGTAGGCGGCAATTACTGTACTGTTAAAGTCGGGGATGCGGCCGTGATCCAGCCTTTTGCCGGGTTCAACCAGATCGGAGCCGCTGGGGACGACAGCTGCCAGGGGCTTTGCCAGAACATTTACCCTGGTAATTCCGCCCGCCAGGATAGCGCCCAGGTCTGGCGGTTTAAGGCGGTGGAAGGCGGAAACAATCAGCTCTCCGGCCACGACGTCCTCCCCGACGGGACGCACATGCTGCCAGGGAGCAGCCGGCGCCAGCAGTTCAACCCTGCCGTCATCAAAAAACTGCAGCTCTTCGATCTTAATCACTGCATCGAATCCCGGCGGCAAAGGATTGCCTGTATTGACACAGGCAAATCCAAGCCCCGGTTCCAGGATCAGCGGCCTCTGATCGGAGGCGCTGAAAGTGGCTGCAGCTTGTACTGCTATACCGTCCATCGCAGCAGCATGATAACCGGGCATGGAAAGCCCGGCAAAAACCGGTTCCGCCGTAACCCGGCCGAGCGCTTCGCTCACCCGGACACTTTCAATCCGGCGGGGCATATCAACCCTGGCCAGGAAACTTTCAAGCGCCTCCCGCCTGGGTGTATTGCTCAAATATACCTTCCGCATCACAAACCTCCGCTCAACTTGCCCTGCAGGGTTACTCCCACAAGAAAACTTCCACTCTGTCTCCGGCGTTCAGCCCTTCCTTTTCAGGCGGCACAACAATAAGGCCATCGGCTTCGGATAAAGTGCGCAGCAACCCCGAGCGGCCGAAGACGGGAGCAGCCGTCAGCTCACCTGTAGCTTTGTCCCTGCCAAGCTTTACCCGCACATAGTCGGTGCGCCCGGTACGTGAAGCAATATTACGGAGCAGGCCGGCACTCAGGGTCGGCGTCAGCTTCTCCTCCGCGCGGCCGGATAGCTGTTCGATAATCGCCCGGCCGAAGATCGAAAAAATAACGAGGGCAGAAACCGGGTGGCCCGGCAGTCCCAGCACCGGCTTGAAACCGCTTTTGGCCAGCAGGGTCGGTTTTCCGGGCTGGATGGCAATCCCCTCAACCAGCAGGCCCGGCCTGCCGAGTTCCTGCATCGTCCGGGCCGTAAAGTCACGGTCGCCCACCGAACTGCCGCCGGAAAAAACCAGGAAATCTACCTCGCCGAGCATGGCCCTGCTTTCTCCCAAAAAGGCTTCAAAGTTGTCGGGCAGTATGCCGCCGTACCGAAAACCGGCGCCAAACTGCCGCGCCAGGTAACTGACCGCCGGGGCGTTGCTGTCCCTGATCTGGCCGGGCCCAAGCTGCTTGGATCTGTAAGGCACCAGTTCGTCACCGCTGGAGAAAAATCCGATTTGCGGTTGGCGGTGGACCTTAACTTCTGTGATGCCGATCGAAGCCAGCATGCCGATTTCCGCCGCCCGGAGAAGCCGGCCCGCTTTGAGGGCCGTGGAGCCGGCCCGCAAATCTTCGCCCCTGTGGATTACGTTTTCGCCCGGCGCTGCCTGTTTATAAACGTTTACAATGCTGCCGCAGGCTTCGGCGTCCTCTGCCATGATCACCGCATCGGTGTTTCCGGGAAGCATGCCGCCGGTATGAATCAGGCTGCATTGCCCGGGATTGATCGGCGGAGCGCTTCTGCCCATCAAAACCTCGCCCGCCAGCTCGAACATTGCCGGCATACTTTCGCCGGCGCCAAAACTATCCCGGGCCGCAACGGCATAACCGTCTACCGTGGAGCGATCAAAGCCGGGCACATCCCCGGGGGATTTCAGCCCTTCAGCCAGGCAGAGCCCCCCCGCCGCTTCAATGGCAACCGTCTCGGCGGGCAGCGCCATAAACTCTTTTTTGATCAACTGTAGCACGGCGACAGGGTCGCTGACCTGCATCAATTTCATCGGTTCACCCCGGATCAATTAAAAAGCCGCGTCCCTGGTATCCGGAAAACACGGCCTGGCGGCATAGTCTCCTTTCCAATTACGGGAGGCTGGGGGATTTCTCCACCAGCCCTGGCCTTTCACCATTACCCAAAAGGGCTGTAGGCAACTAGGCTCGGAGCCTGCTATAAAATTACAATCATTATAACATTTTTTTGCCGCTGTTGCCATCAGCTTTTGGCCCGGTTGGCCGGCTGCTGCAGGAAGGAAGGCTGCCAACCTGAGGGAATTTATAAAAACCTGATAATATGGCAAAATAATGATATTGTAATAAAGGTGTTTTTTCGGCTTCAAAGAGCTTTGACAGAGCAGGCGGAGGGCCATAATTTGTGTAAACGCGCGTGCCGGCAATTACAGCTGTTGATCTTGACAGCGCTGATCATGGTTATGGCCGGCGGGTGTATTTATGTGCCGGGAAAAACGGCCGAAGGGCCGGAGCTGACCAGGGTCAGGGTAACAAAAATTATTGACGGCGACAGCATCTATGTGCGCTTCAGCAGCGGCCTGGAAGAGAAGGTGCGCCTGATCGGAATTGACGCACCGGAGATAAAAGATCCCACCAGTGGCGAGGAGCATTTCGGGGTTGAATCGACAGAGTATGCCTCTGACATGCTTGACGGCCAGGTTGCCTGGCTCGAGTTTGATGAAGGAAAACGGGATCAGTACGGCAGGATGCTGGCCTATCTCTGGCTGGAAAAGCCGGAGGCAGCCGGTGAAGCAGAAATCAGGGCGAAAATGTTCAACGCCCGCATGCTGCTGAACGGCTATGCCAGGCAGGTCATCTTTCAGCCTAATGTGAAATACGTCGAATACTTTTCGGCGTTTGTAAATGAAGCCCGCAAAGAGAAAAAGGGCCTCTGGTCCGACTAGTTTTTTAGGGTTATCATAAAACCCAATCGAAACATGGACGCCCTGTTTTAGCGAAGCTTTTTTTCAATACCATCAAGCGTGTTCTTAATGGCATTGATCGTTTTCGGAGGCAGGGAAATTTCAACCGGAATGACAGCCTGAAGGTGATACTCGGTTGAGACCGGCAGGTCCATCCTGATCGGTACTGTAATGACGGTGTTAACCGGAATATTGGCGCGAAGCGGCACTGAAACCTGCCTTGATCCAACAACAGGGATATTGATTGTTGTTTTGACCACCGTATCGAGAGGAAAAACTAGTAGACTGTCAACACTAAATATATACATTAACTAAATTCCATGGTATACTTTTCTCATAAATCAGGGGAGGTGTATACCGTATGCCGATCGTTAAATATCGTGTCTGTTT
>CAYMDO010000025.1:0-29858 GCA_964389365.1 uncultured Syntrophomonadaceae bacterium | reverse complement strand
GGTTTTCAAAGAACGAAATGCTTAATGGCTGAAAAATCAGCCTGAGCAGTTACGGTAAATTTTTTTATCTAGGCAGGATTGTTGAAATCAACAGAGAATATACTGCTACCGGAATAAAATTTCTATGTATTTACATGGCAGATGACCTGTTTTTTGACCTTTATTAAGCTTGAGAACTGATTAGATCCTCTACAGGTGCTAATAATTAGTTTCTGCTTATAAACCTTAAAAATCACGTTACCAGAGCCATAATTGAATACTGTTTAAGGAGCTCTATGATCAACCACTGGATACAGTTTCTTATTTGTGCCGCGATAATCGTTTTTGCCGGAACCAAGCTCACAAAAAATGCCGCTTTTGTGGCTGACAACACTGGCATCGGCTCTGCCTGGATCGGCGCGCTGATGCTGCCCCTTGCTACATCGCTGCCGGAGCTGGTTACAACTTTAAGGGCTGTCATTATCGATGCCCCGGACCTGGCACTGGGTAATATCCTGGGCAGCGGCCTCTATAATCTTTCACTGCTGGCGGTAATTGATCTGGTGGAAGGCCGGGGCCCTTTAACTGCCCGCATCAGCAAAGGGCATGCCATCGTTGCGAGCCTCAGCATTATTACGATCTGTCTTGCATCGATACCGATAACCGGCCTCTTTGCCGTATCTTTTGGCTGGGTTGGATTTGAATCTATTCTGATAGCCTTGGTTTATATTCTGGGCAGCAGGTTTATTTTTCGCTACGAGCAGAAAAATATGCCGCAGCTTTCCGATGAAGCTGAGCGCGCCGCTGGGAAAAAGGGACGGATCTCCACAAAAAAAGCTTTGTCAAATTTTGCCCTGGCAGCAGGCCTGATTATTATTGCCGGAGTCTTCCTGACCGATGCTGCCGACCGGATTGCAATCGAAACCGGCCTCGGGCAGACATTCGTCGGTTCGATCCTGCTGGCGATCAGCACATCGCTGCCGGAAACAGTGACTACGATCACGGCTGTACGGCTTGGTTATCTTGATATGGCTGTTGCAAATATTTTCGGGGCCAACTTTATGAACATCTTTATCATCGCCCTTGCTGATTTATTCTATTTTCGGGGCCCGTTATTGCAGGCTGTATCGGGGCAACACCTGCTTTCTGCAGTTGTGGTAGTTATGATGAGCACAATCATTGTCTTCGGCTTAACATACAGATCACAGAAACAGTTCGCCAGAATCGGTTTTGATACCATGTTAGTATTTATCTCTTATTTGGCAGCATTTTATATGCTTTACAGTGCAAGAGGAATATAAATCTCAGGTGGTGTATGAAGGTGGAAACAGCAAAACTAAGGGAATTAAACTTGGCGGAACTGCACCGGTTAGCCAGGGTACTTGAGATCAAAGGTCAGTCAACAATGCGTAAACCGGAGCTTCTTGCGGCTCTCAGCAGCAGGTTGAAAGAAGGCAGCCTGCCGGGCGAAAGCAGGCTTCCCGACAAAAACGGCCTGGCCCAGGTTACAGGGTTGCCTGAGGTGGAATCGGGCATGCTTGAAATCATGGCCGATGGTTTCGGGTTTTTGAGGCGTAAAAAATACAATTTTTCCGATGATGATATTTACATATCAGCCTCGCAGATCCGTCGCTTTAACATGCGAACCGGGGACATAATCTCCGGCCAGATCCGCCCGCCAAAGGATAATGAGCGTTATTATGCCCTGCTGCAGGTTGAAGAGGTAAATGGAGAAGATCCGGAAAAGCTTTCCGGGCGCCCGGTTTTTACCTCGCTGGTGCCGATCCATCCGGATGAACAAATCAGGATGGAAACAAAACCGCAGATTCTTTCAACGCGAATCATCGATCTGTTAATTCCGATTGGCAAGGGCCAGCGCGGGTTGATTGTGTCGCCGCCTAAAGCCGGTAAGACAATGCTCCTGAAACAGCTGGCGAACAGCATATCGGTTAATCACCCGGAAATCGAGATGATTATCCTTCTGATAGACGAAAGGCCCGAAGAGGTAACCGATATGGAACGCAGTGTTAATGCCGATGTGGTCAGCTCAACCTTTGACCAGAAACCGGAAAACCACATACGGGTTGCCGAACTGGTCCTGGAGCGTTCACAGCGCCTGGTTGAACAGGGCCGCGATGTCGCCGTGCTCCTGGACAGTATTACCAGGTTAACCAGGGCTTATAACCTTGTGATTCCGCCCAGCGGCAGGACACTTTCCGGGGGTATCGATCCGGGGGCCTTTTATAAGCCGAAGAGGTTCTTTGGGGCTGCCCGAAATATTGACGGAGGGGGCAGCCTGACCGTGTTAGCAACGGCCATAGTTGATACCGGAAGCCGTATGGACGATGTGGTTTACGAGGAGTTTAAAGGTACCGGCAATATGGAGCTGCACCTTGACCGGCGGATTTCCGAACGGCGCATCTTTCCGGCGATAGATATTTCGCGTTCCGGGACCAGGAGAGAAGAACTGCTCCTTGATGAACATAAGATTGAATTGATGTGGGCCTTGAGGAGAGCGATGGGCAGCAGTACTTCAATCGAGTTTCTTGAGGCCTTGCTTGACCGGATGCGAAAAACACAATCCAACGAAGATTTCCTGGGCAATATGCATACCATGTAGCAAGATGTAATAAACCAATCTTACTTAGGTAAATTCCCAAATTAAGTTTAACCCTGATTCCGGCAGGCATCTGGCTGTTGCATTGCCGATTGCTTTGTGCTAATATCATTATTCGGGAATGACGAAGGAGGAGTAGTTTGATGAAAGCGGATATCCATCCAAAATATTACAATACGCTGGTTACATGTGCCTGTGGCGAAACCTTTGAAACCGGATCCACCAGGGAAACGCTTAAGGTTGAGATCTGTTCAAAATGCCATCCCTTCTTCACCGGCAAACAGAAATTTGTTGATACCGGTGGCCGGGTTGAAAGGTTTAAACGTAAATACGGCATGTAAAACCTTAAGCAGAGTGGAAACTCTGCTTTTTCCCAGGCAAGGAAGTGACACTGATGATTGCGATTGGCGACAGCGGCGGTCGCCCCGGGGTGACCGCTTATGTATGAAAAATTAGAGGCCCTCGAAACGCGTTATGCTGAACTTGAAAAGCTGCTCAGCGATCCCAAAACACTCGAACAGCGTGAAGAATGGCTGAGCATGACCAGGGAGATGGCCGCCATTACCCCGGCAGTCGAGCTGGCCCGCCTCCTGAAGCAGGTAGATTGTGAACTGGCAGAAGCGGAAGAAATGCTGAATACAAGTATTGAAACAGAAATGACTGAATTTCTCAGTGCCGAGGTTGATCTGCTACAGCAGAAAAAAGAAAAATATGCAGAAGAACTTAAAGAACAACTCCTGCCGAAAGATCCGTATGATGAAAAGAACGTTTTTATTGAAATCAGGGCCGGCACCGGAGGGGAAGAAGCGGCTCTGTTTGCAGCTGACCTGCTTAAAATGTATATCCGTTTTGCGGAAAAAAGCGGTTACCGCTCTGAACTGATGGACTCCCATGAAACTGATATCGGCGGCTACAAGGAAGTGGTTCTCGGCGTGGAAGGAAAAGGAGCCTTCAGCCGCCTAAAATATGAAAGCGGTGTTCACCGTGTCCAGAGAATCCCCTCGACCGAGTCAGGGGGAAGGATTCATACATCGGCGGCCACAGTAGCCGTACTGCCCGAGGCAGAAGAGGTGGAAGTTGAAATCAACCCCCAGGATCTGAGAATTGATACATTCTGCGCCACCGGCCCAGGCGGCCAGAGCGTTAACACTACCCAGTCGGCAGTGCGCATTACCCATATGCCAACAGGCGTGGTCGTCAGCTGCCAGGATGAAAAATCGCAGCTGCAGAACAAAGAAAAAGCGCTGCGTATCCTTCGCAGCCGCCTGATGGACAAATTTATCTCGGAGCAGAACGCCGAGCTGGCAAAAACCAGGAAGACCATGGTTGGTACCGGCGACCGCAGCGAGCGGATCAGAACCTACAACTTTCCCCAGAACCGGGTCACCGATCACCGGATCGGCCTTACCCTCCACAAGATGGACCTGATCCTGGCAGGTGATCTTGATGAAATTATCAATGAGCTGGCTGCCAACGAGCGGGCTGAACAGCTAAAAGCCGGCGGGAGCTAAAGCAGATCATGGAAATAACATTGGAAGAAGCTCTTAAAAGGGCTTCTTTTAGGTTACGTGAAGCGGGCATCAGCAACCCCAGGGCTGAAGCCGAACTGTTGTTGGCAAGCGTATTGGGCCTGGATCGTCTTCAGCTATATACAAAAATGGCTGGTACCCTGCCTGAGGCCGGCCTGAAAAACTATGAAGCAACGCTGAAGCGTCGCGTTAATCACGAGCCCCTGGCCTACATTACCAATGAAAAACATTTTTATGGCCGCCCATTTATAATCGGGAGGGACGTGCTGATCCCGCGCCCTGAAACTGAGCTGCTTTTAGATCTGGCTCTGGGGTGGGCCAGAAATTCCAATCTGTTAAAGAGCGGACTACGGATTCTCGATATTGGCACCGGAAGCGGGGTGCTGGCAATTACCCTGGCCCTGGAACTGCCGTCTGCTGAAGTATGGGCGGTAGATGTATCTCCGGGTGCGCTTAAGATAGCAGGGCGGAATGCCTCCATCTATAAACTTGGCGGGCGGGTTAAGTTTTTGCAGGGCAGCTATTTCGAGCCGTTGAA
Organism: uncultured Syntrophomonadaceae bacterium; assembly: GCA_964389365.1. Classification (GTDB taxonomy): domain Bacteria; phylum Bacillota; class Dethiobacteria; order DTU022; family DTU022; genus UBA993. The sequence goes on along the minus strand of CAYMDO010000025.1, from coordinate 25,195 downwards.
ATCTATTTTTCCGGTTCCGCGGTTCCAGCTGATTGTCAGCAATCCGCCCTACATCAGCACCTCTGAAATGGCCGGCCTTCCCGCTTCTGTCGTTGATTATGAACCCGGTGAGGCGCTCTATGGAGGTGAAGATGGTTGTGTCAGTTACAGGGCAATCCTGGAATCAATTTCCCTCCATGCTGAGCCTCCGGCGATGTTGGTTGTGGAAATCGGGTCTGCCCTGGAGCAGATGGTGAATACTCTCTTCAAAGAAAGCCGCCTCTTCAGGATGATTGGCTGCCGGCGAGACCTTGCCGATCACCCCCGGGCAGTTTTTGGCCTGCTTTAATCCTGCCTGTTTCGGGCGGCACCTGAAATAAGCCCGGAATTTCCGGTGCCCGTGCGGGTTTATCGCGAAATATCTCGCCCGGTGGATGAAGATGCCGCCGGCGTATGCCTGATAAAAGAAAGGTATACGGTTTTTTAATTCAATTCTTTGCCGGTGGATGTGATTGTCAGTTTGCCGTGTTTGATCCCTTTGACCCCGATCAAACGGTTGGCGAGCAGTTTTGCATCGCCGGCCGGGCCTTTGATCACCAACACTTCCAGGCAGTGTTCATGCTCCAGGTGAACATGCATTACAGATATGATCAAATCGTGATGTTCATGCTGCACGGCGAGCAGCAGATCGCTAAGCCCCCGTACATGATGGTTGTAAATGATAGTAATTGTACCTGCCACTTCTTCATCGTCCCGCGACCAATCCACTTCAACCAGCTGGTTGCGAATCAGATCCCTTATTGCTTCAGAGCGGTTTGGAAAACCACGGTTGACGATCTCCCTGTCCAGCCTGTCCAACAGTTTTTTTTCCATTGAAATGCCGAAACGGATTAAGTCAGGCATGCCGTCACCCCCGGGTACTTTTGAAGAGATTATAGCATATGCCGCATCCCGCATACCTCTGCCGCACGCCAATAATAAATTGAAATCAGCAGGGTGGTACTCTATAATGTGAAAAGCAGTAACATGGTGGCTACCAACTAATTTACAGGGGGATTTCCATTGTTCTGGAATATTTTCTTCGGCAGTTTTGGCGGGTTAGGGCTTTTCCTTTTTGGCATCCAGATCATGGCTTCCGGTATGCAGAAGGCTGCAGGCGATCGATTCCGTAAAATTCTCGAAGTGCTGACCAATAACCCGGTCCTGGGAATATTCACCGGGTGTGTTGTTACCATGCTGGTTCAAAGCAGCAGCACCTCGACAGTAATGGTTGTCGGTTTTGCCAATGCCGGGATGATGAACCTCACTCAGGCGATAAGTGTAATCATCGGTGCCAATATCGGGACAACCGTTACAGCCCAGATCGTCTCTTTTAAGGTCGGGGTCATCGCCCTCCCGGCTATCGGTATCGGTTCCCTCCTCAACTTTTTTGGACGCCGCCGCTATCATCGTTATCTCGGCCAGACGATCCTCGGTTTCGGCCTGCTCTTTCTCGGTATGACTACTATGTCCAACGGGTTGAGCCCACTGCGTGATAATCAGGGGTTTCATCTACTGCTGGCCCAATTCAGCCGTTACCCAATCCTCGGTATTCTTTTCGGGGCCGTCTTCACCGCTATCATACAAAGCAGCAGCGCTGCTACCGGTGTGATCCTTGCCCTGACCATGCAGGACCTGATCCCTTTTCAGGCGGCAGTACCGCTGGTTCTAGGCACCAATATCGGCACCTGTGTAACAGCGCTGTTGGCCAGTATCGGCACCAATGTGGCAGCCAGGCGCGCCGCAGTAGCGCATATACTCTTTAATATCGTTGGCGTGATCCTTGCCCTGGTTTTCCTTAAGCCCTTTACAGCGCTGATTTTGGAAACCGCAGCTACAATACCGCGCCAGGTTGCCAACGCCCACACATTGTTTAATGTTCTTAATACTGTCCTCTTTATACCTTTTATAAAACAATTTTCCAGGCTGGTTTGCCGTATTGTGCCGGGCGAAGATAAAAAGCTGGAGTTTGGGCCGAAACACCTGGATTCAAGGATCCTGAAAACGCCATCGGTGGCTATTGGCGCCGCGAAGCAGGAGCTGCTCAGGATGGCCGGTATTGCTCGGGATATGCTCAGTGAGTCGATGCAGGTTTTCCTGCGTGACGATCTGAAGAGGATCAAGCACATTGAACAGATGGAAGAACTGGTTGACGGGCTTGAAAAAGAGATAAATGTTTACATGGCAGAGCTGTCGCAGCATTCGCTGTCCGGCGCACAATCGAAGCAGGTCGCGGCAATTATGTCTGCGGCAAGTGATGTGGAACGCATCGGAGACCACGCTGAAAATATCATGCAGTTGTCCGAGTTAAAGACCGAAGAGAGGCTGCCTTTTTCAAGCAGTGCCATTGAGGAGATTACGGAGATGTACGACAAGGTCCTTTCCATGCTGGAGCGGGCGATCAGAGCTGTCGAACAGGAGAATAAAGAGCTTGCCCGTGAGGTAGTCGCCGGGGACGATATCATCGACGAAGAAGAGAAAAGGCTGCGTAAAAGGCATATCGAGCGTATTAACACCAAGAAATGTTATCCGGGAGCAGGTGTTATCTATCTTGATCTATTAAGTAACCTGGAGCGGGTTGCCGACCATGCCAATAATATTGCTTACCTGGTCCTGGAAGAATAATTGATTGCATGAGGTAAACCAATGACCGGTGCTGTAAAAAAAGTCAGGGGCACCCTCCTGCTGGATGGTAGCCGCCACGCAATTAAAAAGGCCGCCGCATTATTACAAGCGGGCGGTCTTGTTGCATTTCCAACCGAAACCGTCTATGGGCTCGGGGCGGTTGCCACCGACCCGGCTGCGGTTAAAAAAATTTTTTTGGCTAAAGGGCGACCGGCCGATAACCCCCTGATCGTGCATATCGCTGATCTGGATCAATTAGCCGGTGTGATCGACAGCCCATCACCGGAAGCGCTTTTCCTGGCCGGCCGTTTCTGGCCCGGTCCTTTGAGCATGGTTTTGAAAAGAAATCCTGCTCTAGCACCGGAAGTCAGTGCCGGGCTGCCAACCGTTGCGGTACGAATGCCGGATCACTTGCTAGCCCTGCGGTTAATTACAGCGACCGGGGCACCTCTTGCCGCACCAAGCGCTAACCTGGCCGGGCATCCCAGCCCAACATCGCCGCAGCATGTGATCACCGATTTGAGCGGTTTAATCGATGCTGTAATCATGGGGCAGCGTTGCCGCATCGGCGTCGAGTCAACCGTGCTGGATTTAAGCGGCAGGCAGCCGGTAATTCTGAGGCCCGGAGGGCTGTCACGTGAAGATCTCGAAACAGCGCTAAACTGCCGTATCCCGGTGGCCGGAACCAGGTTTTCGGCTCTGAGGCCCAGTTCACCGGGCATGAAATACCGGCATTATGCGCCCAGGGCTCCCCTGTTCCTGATCACCGGTTCACCTGACCGGCGCCGGGTTTTGCTGCAAACAATGGCTGCTTATTACCGCAAGCAGGGTTTGCGGGTAGGTGTACTGAGCAGCTTCCCGGGCAAAGGGTGGGGTATAGAAGGACAGCATGGCAGGCAGGCCGCTAACCTGTACCGGGCATTGCGCATGATGGATGACTCCGGTACGGATTTGATTCTCGCCGAAGAAACATCCATTACCGGCCTCGGGTTGGCTGTTATGAACCGGTTGCGCAAGGCGGCAGGACGTACTTTAAGAATTTAAAACGGGAGGTTGAAATTGCTTAAGATCCTATTTGTCTGTACCGGCAACACCTGCCGCAGCCCACTGGCAGAAGCGCTCATGAAGCAGGAATTGAGCAGTAATGAGCCTGGATTCGAGGTGCAGGTCTTTTCGGCCGGGCTCGCAGTTTATTCCGGCCAGCTGATTTCTGAAAATGTGGTTTTGATCCTTCAGGATGAAGAGGTCGGGCATGATCCTCACCGCATGGCAAAACAACTTGATCAGGAGTTGGTAAAAGATGCCGATCTGATCCTGACTATGACCGCCGATCAGTTGAGACAGGTTGCCTTACGCTTTCCTGAAAGCTCTTCCAAGGTTTACCTGCTGACTGAATACAGCGGCCTTGCACCGGCAGATATTAAAGATCCTTTTGGTAAAGATCCGGAAAAATATCGTCAGGCGATGGAGGAAATCAGATTTGCTTTAAAGAATCTAATCATTAAATTAGGGGAAGGTTGATTAAATGCATATTGCCCTCGGCAGCGACCACGCTGGTTTCCAACTAAAAGAGCAGGTCATCAGCTTCCTGCAATCCTCAGGCCTAAAATACAGAGATTTTGGAGTTTACAGTGAAGAGAGCGCCGACTACCCCGATCAGGCTGCCCTGGTTGCGCAGGCTATTACTGCCGGTGAGTTTACGGTCGGGATTTTGATCTGCGGCACGGGCATCGGGATGTCTATAGCGGCCAATAAACACAGGGGAATCAGGGCGGCGCTGTGCAGTGAACCCTATTCCGCCCGTCTTGCCAGGGAACATAACAATGCCAACGTGCTTGCTATGGGGGCAAGGGTTATCGGTCCCGGACTGGCCGAAGAGATCGTCGGTATATTTCTCAGTGCAGATTATACCGGCGGGAGGCACGCCAGGCGCCTGGGCAAGATTGAAAAGCTGGAGCAGTATTAGGCAAGAATATGCCGGCGCAAAAAACAGCCCCTTTTCTGAATGGCGGGTAATGCAGTCGGCAGGAGTACAGTTTACAGAATGGAGTTGAACACCCGGTATGAGCCTCGCTGAAGGTTCTGTCAGCAGAGCACCGTTAGCACAAACAGACCCTGAAATTGCTGCTGCAATGGAAGAAGAACGAAACCGCCAGCAGGACAACCTGATTATGATCGCCTCGGAAAATCTGGTCAGCCGCGCGGTGCTTGAAGCGCAGGGTTCGGAGTTAACCAACAAATACGCCGAAGGGTACCCGGGGGCTCGCTATTACGGCGGGTGTACTTATGTTGACCGGGCGGAAGAGCTGGCGCGCACCAGGGCGCTGCGAATTTTTGGAGCCGAGCATGTAAATGTGCAACCTCATTCCGGCACTTCCGCTAATATGGCTGTTTATCTGGCCCTGCTGGACCCGGGCGATCGCCTGCTCGGTATGGATTTAAGCCATGGCGGACACCTGACCCACGGCAGCAAAGTAAATATTTCCGGCCGTTACTACCATGCTTTCAGCTATGGGGTTGACCGCAGTTCGAACCTGATCGATTTGGAGCAGGTCAGGGCCAGGGCGCTGGAAGTCAGGCCCAAATTGATTATAGCAGGCGCCAGTTCTTATCCCAGGCAAATCGATTTTTCCGGTTTTAAGGATCTGGCCGCTGAAGTCGGGGCAATTTTTATGGTTGACATGGCCCATACAGCCGGCCTGATTGCTGCCGGGGTTCATCCCAGCCCGGTCGGTTTTGCCGATATTGTTACGGCGACTACCCATAAAACGTTTCGCGGGCCGCGGGGCGGGCTGATCCTGAGCCGGAAAGAATACGCGTCCCGCATAGATAAAGCTGTTTTTCCCGGCTTGCAGGGAGGCCCCCTGATGCATATCATTGCCGCGAAGGCGGTTGCCTTCATGGAAGCCCAACAGCCCGAGTTCGTTACCTACCAGAAAAATGTTCTCAGAAACGCCGAATCACTGGCCGCCTCCCTGTCGGACCTGGGGTTTGACCTGGTCACCGGAGGCACTGATACCCACCTGGTACTGGTAGATCTCCGCCAAAAGAGGATCAGCGGCAATGATGCCGAGCGCCTGCTTGAAGAAGTGCTGATTACAGCCAACAAAAATGTTATTCCCTACGACCCGAGGGGGGCTAATGATCCGAGCGGCATCAGGCTGGGGACGCCAACTCTTACCTCGCGCGGAATGGGTCCGGAAGAGATGGTAAAAATTGCTGAAATTATCAGTGCGGCTATAGACAATCGCAACGATCGACGGCGCCTGGATCAACTGAAAAAGAAGGTGAAGCTGTTCGCCGATAAATTCCCTGTTTGCTAGAAGAATAAAAGGAGATGAGTTTTGATGGAAAATGTAGTCGTTGTTAATCATCCGCTGGTCCGGCACAAATTGACCCTCTGCCGTAAGAAGGAAACTGAAAACTGGCAGTTTCGCGACCTGGTCGAAGAGATTACCGCTCTTTTGGTTTATGAAGCCACCAGGGATATGCAGACCGTCGAAACTGATATAGTTACCCCCGTTGCGGCAGCAAAAGGAGTGTTGGTTAAAAACCCCAATCCTGTTTTTGTGGCAGTCCTTCGGGCCGGCCTTGGCATGGTATCGGGCGCCCTGAGGCTTTTTCCCAATGCCCGTGCCGGCCACATCGGCCTCTATCGCGATCACGACACGCATGTTCCCGTTGAATATTACTGCAACTTGCCTCCTGATATAGATGAACTCGACTGCTTCCTGCTTGAACCGATGCTGGCTACCGGAGGTTCTGCAACATATGCCGTTGACATGCTAAAAAAAGCGGGGGTTAAAAATATCAGGCTGCTGAGCCTGATAGCAGCTCCCGAAGGGATAAAAAAGATAACCGCTAGCCACCCTGATCTGAAAATCTATCTTGGGGCCCTGGATGAAAAACTAAACGAAAATGCCTATATTGTGCCGGGCCTGGGAGACGCCGGAGACCGCCTCTTCGGGACGGCCTGAACGCTTTTGCGGGAGGCTGAAAATGCAGAGGCCGGATTGGGATAATTATTTTATGGATATTGCAGAGGTGGTTGCCAAACGTTCCACCTGCCAGCGCCGGCGGGTGGGGGCGCTGCTGGTGCTGAACAGGAGAATCCTGTCCACCGGCTACAACGGAGCACCCACCGGGCTCAGCCATTGCGGCGAGATAGGCTGCCTGCGGGAACAACTCAATGTGCCCTCCGGTGAAAGGCATGAACTCTGCCGGGGCCTGCATGCGGAACAGAATGCCATTATTCAGGCGGCAGTACACGGGGTGGCCATTGAGGGCGCCACACTGTACTGCACACACTATCCCTGTGCTGTCTGCGCCAAGATGCTGATTAACGCCGGGGTCGAGTCAATCGCGCTGGCCCAGAATTATCCGGATGAGCTTGCAAAAAAGCTCTTTACCGAAGCTGGAATAAAGATAAAAATTATTGTATAATATTTCGCGTGTATGCCCCAGCTTATAGCATACCGCTTTTTTAATGTGCATAATCAACGAATCAACGCCCTTCCGGCTGATCGCCGGTTATTAACTGACAGGTGGTGTTGCTTTTGACTCTCGAACTGGTCAAGGCAATTAAAGAGGCAGAGAGCATAGCGGAAAAAACTATCCGTGACACGCAGCAGGAAGCACGGCAGCTATTCAGGCAGGCAGAAGAGAGCGCTTCCGCAACCAGGCAGAAAGTGATCGCAGCCGCAGAAGAAGAAGCAAAAAGATTGCTTCGTCAAGCGGAGGCAGAGGCCGAAGCAGAATTGCAGCCCTTACGCGAAAAACAGCAGGCTGCCATTGCCGGTCTCCGGGATGAGGCAGGCGGGCGCCTGAAGGAAGCGGTAGCCCTTTTGATAGAAAAGGTAGTGAAAACTTATGCCGATCATTGAGATGAAAAAAGTTTTCCTGCTCGGACACCGCCAGGAAAAAGAGCAGGTCTTTGACCTGCTCCAGAAGTTTGGTTCCTTGCAGCTTGTTGACATTAAAGCCGGCAGCGCCTGGGATGAACTCGAAACACTGCTCGAACCGGAAATCACGGCTGCATCAGCTTCAGGGTTTGATGAAAGGCTTTCGATGATCCGTTACTGCCTGGATTTTTTCCAGCGACACTTCCCAATCCGTAAAAGTTTCCTGCAGCAGTTTACCGGGGCCAGGCTGGAGCTGACCCCCTCCCAGTACAACGCCTATATCGAAGACCTTGAGCTGGTCAGGGAACACTACGAATCCTGCCGCCTGGCTGAAGATGATCTGGCCGGGATTCGCAATGAAGAGACCTGCTATGCTAACCTGCTCGCCGAGCTTGCTCCCTGGTCGGGGATCGACCTGCCCTTAGAAGAGATCCGGGAAAGCGCTTTAACGCTGATGGGTTTGTACACCGCCCCCATCGATAATTTTGAATCTGTTCAGGCCAGGCTGGCCGAGGCGGTGACGACCGCTTGTTTGGAGAAAATATCCAGCGACAATGAATATACCTACTTCTTCTTTGCCTGCTATGCCGAAGAATCTGTGCCAGCCCGCGATATCTTCAGGGAGAAGGCGGTTACAACGGCCCCGCTGAACGCATACAGCGGAACGGCGAAAGAAAACATCGAAATCCTGAAGCACGATCTAGAAAACATTGCCGGTAAGAGAAGCGCGGCGCTTATGAAAGTCGAAAAGCTTTTGGAACACCGGCCGATGCTGATGGCCTGTTACGATTATGCCGACAATGAGTATAAAAAAGCGGAAGCTGTTTCAAACCTGGCCCGGACCTATAACAGTTTTCTGCTGGAAGGCTGGGTTCCTGCGCCTGTTCTGGCCGATCTTGAAAAAACGATAGCTGATCATACAAAAACCGCTATGGTGGTTTCCCGTGATCCGTTGCCCCGCGAGGAGGTGCCGGTTCTCCTGCACAACAAAGGCCCCGCCGATGCATACGAGGTGGTTACCAGGCTTTACAGCACCCCGCGAAAAGGTGAGCTCGATCCCACTCCCTATCTTGCCCCGTTTTTCTTTGTTTTCTTCGGGGTTTGCCTTTCCGACGCCGGGTATGGGCTGGTATTGTCCCTGGCTGCCCTCTTCATGATGCGCAAACTAAGGTTAAGCGGTATGGGCAGGCAGCTGTTACAGCTGCTTTTTTATGGTGGTCTTTCTGCCACCCTTTTTGGCGCCCTGCTCGGCAGTTACTTTGGCGACCTGCTTAAACTGCCGGCGCTCTGGTTCAACCCGTTAGACGATCCGATGCGCATGCTTTTTTACTGTTTTGCCATCGGCCTGATCCATATCTATTTTGGCATGGGGCTGCAGGCTTATCGCAACATTAAGGCCGGGCATTTTTTTAGCGCTCTCTTTGACCAGGGGTTCTGGTTTATCTTTCTGAATGGGTTAGTCATGCTGTTTTTGCCAGAGTTTTCGGCAGCCGGACGCTACCTGGCTGTCGGTGGCGCAGCCGGCCTGATATTAACCCAGGGGCGTTCACAGCAGGGTGTTCTCAAGAAGTTTTTCAGCGGATTGCTCAGCCTTTATAATATCACCGGCTATTTAAGCGATATTCTTTCATATTCGCGCCTGCTAGCACTCGGTTTGGCCACCGGGGTTATTGCCTCAGCGATTAACTCGATGGGCGGGATGATCGCCGGCAGTACCGTGGGCACGATTATCATGGTGGTTTTACTTTTTGGCGGGCACCTGTTTAATATTGTGATCAGCACGCTGGGCTCGTTTGTTCATACCAGCCGCCTGCAGTACATAGAATTTTTCGGTAAATTTTTTGAAGGTGGAGGGCGAAACTTCAAGCCCTTCGGTATTATGAGAAGCTATGTTGACATTGTAGAAACAAAAGAAACATAAGGGAGGCATTAAATGATGGATGGAATTCAGATAGCGCTGCTGGGGGCAGCCCTCGCAGTCGGGCTTGCCGGCATCGGATCTGCGATTGGTGTTGGTATTGTCGGCCAGAGTGCAGCCGGCCTGGTAACCGAAGATCCCGATAAATTCGGTCAAACCCTGCTCCTGCAGGCGCTGCCGGGAACACAGGGTATTTACGGTCTCTTAACCGGTTTTATTATCATGCAGCGAGTAGGTATCATCGGCGGAGAGCTTTTGTCGCTAAGCGTTGCTGACGGTTATTCGTTTCTGATGGCCTCGATTCCGGTTGCCATAGTCGGTTTTCTTTCTGCAATTCACCAGGGTCGTGTTTCCGCTGCAGCGGTAGGCCTGGTTGCAAAAAGACCGGAAGAACTCGGAAAGGGCATTGTCTATGCGGTTATGGTTGAAACTTATGCTGTGCTGGCTTTGCTGGCCTCAATCATGCTGCTCTTCGGTATTCCTGTATAAGAAGGAGTGAGTGGAATGAAAGAGGGAGCAGAACGGATTATCAGCCGCATTTTGGAGGATGCCGATGCAAAATCCAAAGCGATCATATCTGAGGCAAACCTGAAAACCGCGGAGCTGGAAAAAGAGGCCGGCGAGACTGCATCCCGCCAGGCGGAGAAAATCGTGGAACAGGCCCAAAAAGAGGCGGCTGAACGCAAGCGCCGCATTCTCGGTGTTGCTGATCTGGAAGCCCGTAAAGAGGTCCTGGCAGTCAAACAGGATCTGATATCAGCCGTATTTGACCGCAGCCTTGAAGAATTGCTGGAGGTTGACGATCAGGCATACCTGGCGCTGCTCGGGCGGATGTTGATCAAAAATGTGGCCAGCGGCAGGGAGGCCGTTGCCCTGTCGGCTGCTGATCAAAAGCGGATACCGGCCGGTTTCTGGAAAGAAGTAAACGGGCAGTTAATAAAAGACGGTAAAGAGGGTCAGCTGGTCCCGGCAACGGAAGCGCGCGATATTCGCGGCGGCTTTGTGCTGCTGGCCGAAGGGGTGGAGATCAACTGCTCCTTAGAGGCGCTGCTCGGCATGCTGCGCGACGAAATGGAGCCGGAAGTAGCTTCGGTGCTCTTTAAATCACCGGAATAGGCTTTCCTGCTGGAAAGGAGAGCAAATTTAAATGGTAGTTTCAGATCAAACAATCTATGCTTACGCTGTCGGCCGTGTCAGGTCTCTCGAAACCCGGCTGCTGGATCGCAGTCGGCTGGAAAGAATGATCGATGCGGCCAGCGCTGAAGAATCCATAAAAGTTTTGGCTGAATCAGATTACGCCGGTGCCGTTGGTGAGTTGGCCGATTTGCATGATTTTGAGCAGCTGTTGGCGGCAGAATCCAAAAACGTTTTTAACACGGTTCTAAAAATGAGCCCGTCTCCGGAGTTGATCGGGATCCTTGCGCTGCGCTACGACGTGCATAACCTAAAAGTACTTTTTAAAGAAAAGTATTTAGGCCTGAAAAGCGACCTGCTGATCGAGGCAGGGACACTTGATCCGGTCAAACTGCAGTATGCTGTAAATGAGGATGATTTCCGCGATTTGCCGAAAGAGCTGCGCAGGGCAGCAGAAAAGATCAGCGAGGAATTCCTGCTGAGCCGCAACCCGCAGTTGATTGACGTTGCGCTTGATCAGGTCCTTTACAGCCAACTGCTTGCCGGGGCTGCTGATAATAAATCATCATTTTTAACCGGCCTCTTTAGCCGGCAGATTGACCTGATTAACATCAGGACGCTGATCAGGGTTAAGCGGATGGGTTTTGACCGCGAGTTTTTGTGTAAAATACTGCTGCCCGGAGGTATGCTTGCCGTGGACCGCTTTACATCATTGATCGACGAACCGTTTGAAGCGTTGATCACGGCCCTCGCAATGACCGATTATGCCGGGCTGGTCAGTGAAGGAGTGCGCGATTGGATCGATCGGGGCAGCGCATCCCGCCTTGAAAAACTCTCCGACAACTATATCAGTGCTTATCTTAAAAAAGGCAAATGGACTCCTTTTGGCCCCGAACCATTGATTTGTTATCTTTGGGCCAAAGAGATGGAAATAAAAAATATACGCTTAATTCTGGTCGGCAAAATAAATAAACTGCCAGCTGAAGCGATCAGGGAGCGATTACGCGATGGCTACCTATAAGATTGCCGTAATTGGCGATAAAGATTCAATACTTGGGTTTAAGACAATCGGCGTCGATACTTTCCCGGTCACGGGCAGCGAAGCGGCTCTAAAAATACTTAAGAAGCTGGTTGCAGATGATTACGGGGTTATCTTTATCACCGAAGAACTGGCCGGCGAACTGCACGATATTCTCGACGGGCTGAACAAACGCTTTCTGCCGGCTGTGGTCCTGATTCCCAACAGCAAGGGGACGCTCGGTATCGGGATGGAACAGATAAAGCGAAACGTTGAAAAAGCGATCGGCGCAGATATTCTTTTCAGGAAAGAAGGTTGATATCTTGGATGTTGGCAGGATTATAAAAGTTTCCGGTCCCCTTGTTGTTGCAGATCAAATGGTCGATGCCCGGATGTACGATATGGTCAGGGTTAGTGAAGCCCGGTTGCTGGGTGAAATAATTGAATTGCACGGTGATCGGGCTTCAATCCAGGTTTACGAGGAAACCGGCGGCCTGGGCCCGGGTGAACCCGTTTATACCACGGGCGGCCCTTTAAGCGTGGAACTCGGTCCCGGTTTAATCGAAGCGATCTTTGACGGCGTACAGCGGCCGCTTGATGTGATCCGCAGGCAGGTTGGCGACTACATCACCAGGGGTATTGAAGTTGAGCCTTTGGATCGCGGGCGCAGGTGGCATTTTATGCCTAAAGTAATGGAAGGCGACCGGGTTAATCCGGGAGATATTATCGGCACAGTCCAGGAGACAACCTTAATTGAACACCGGATCATGGTGCCGCCAAGCTGTCTGCCCGGAACCATCAGGGAGATCAGCAGCCGCGAAGCAACAGTAACCGATGTTGTTGCCCGCCTTGAAACCTCCGAAGGCATCGTTGACCTGATCATGATGCAGCGTTGGCCAATCCGTAAAGGCAGGCCCTACAAGGAAAAGCTGGGCCCGCAGATCCCGATGATCACCGGCCAGCGTATTATAGATGCCTTTTTCCCGGTTGCCAAGGGTGGGACCGCCTGTATCCCCGGCCCCTTCGGCAGCGGTAAAACAGTAACCCAGCACCAGCTGGCTAAATGGGCCGATGCTGAAATAGTGGTCTATATCGGCTGCGGAGAGCGCGGCAACGAGATGACCGACGTTCTGCTGGAGTTCCCCGAGCTGAAAGATCCCAAATCGGGTGAGCCGTTGATGAAAAGAACGGTTTTGATTGCCAATACTTCGAACATGCCTGTGGCGGCTCGTGAAGCCTCTATCTACACCGGAATTACCATTGCAGAATATTTCCGGGACATGGGCTACAATGTGGCCCTGATGGCCGACTCGACTTCCCGCTGGGCGGAAGCTTTACGCGAAATGTCGGGCCGCCTGGAAGAGATGCCCGGCGAGGAGGGCTACCCGGCGTATCTTGGCTCACGGCTGGCCGACTTCTATGAACGCGCGGGGCGGACAATCTGCCTGGGCAGCGAACATAAAGAAGGTGCGCTGACCGTGGTGGGGGCCGTATCGCCTCCCGGTGGTGACCTGTCCGAACCTGTATCCCAGGCAACCTTAAGGATTGTCAAGGTCTTCTGGGGGCTTGATGCCTCCCTTGCTTACAGGCGCCACTTCCCGGCGATTAACTGGCTGCTCAGCTATTCGCTGTATCTGGACAATGTGGCGGATTATTTCCGCGAAGCGGTTGGCGAACAGTGGAACCGGATGCGGCGCGAAGCGATGCGCCTGCTGCAGGAAGAAGCCGAACTGGAAGAGATAGTGCGCCTGGTCGGGGTTGATGCTTTGTCGGCCCGGGAACGGCTGATCCTGGAGACAGCCAAGTCCCTGCGCGAGGACTTTCTCCACCAGAACGCGATGCACGAAGTTGATACCTATAGCTCGCTGCACAAGCAGTTTCGCATGCTCGAACTGATCCTTAACTTCCACCACCAAGCCGGGGCCCTGATTGAAAAGGGCGAACTTGATCTTGACCTTGAACGGCTCTTTGCCCTGCCGGTTCGTGAACGGATTGCCCGGGCCCGTTACGTGCCTGAGGACGAACTAAAAGAACTTGATTCAATCGAGCAGGAGATCAAAGGGCAGATAGCTGAGATTGCCGGCGAAGGAGGAGAAGAAGATGCTTAAAGAGTACAAAACTATTGTCGATATTGCCGGCCCGCTCATGCTGGTTGAGAAAGTTGAAGGGATTAAATACGGCGAACTGACCGAAATAGAGATGCCCGGGGGAGAGGTTCGCCGCGGCCAGGTGCTTGAGGTAGACCGTGACCGGGCGCTGGTCCAGGTATTTGAAGGTTCAACCGGCCTTAATGTCAGCAAAGCCAAAGTCCGTTTCCTGGGCAAATCGATCGAGCTGCCCGTTTCTATGGATATGCTCGGCCGTGTTTTTAGCGGTCTTGGAGAACCACGTGATAAGGGGCCGAAAATTATTCCCGAAACGCGGCTTGATATTAACGGCTTTCCGATAAACCCGTACGCCCGCGATTACCCTTCCGAATTCATCCAAACCGGGGTATCGGCTATCGACGGCATGAACACCATGGTAAGGGGACAGAAGTTGCCTATATTTTCCAGCTCCGGCCTTCCCCACTCCAGGCTGGCGGCACAGATTGCCCGCCAGGCCAGGGTGCTTGGGACAGGATCGAATTTTGCCGTTGTTTTTGCAGCAATGGGTATTACTTTTGAAGAAGCCGATTACTTTATCGGCGATTTCCGCAAAACCGGGGCAATCGAAAGGGCGATACTGTTTATCAACCTCGCTGACGACCCGGCAATCGAACGGATTGCCACCCCGCGGATGGCGCTGACCGCCGCAGAATACCTGGCTTACGAGAAAGATATGCATGTGCTGGTTATTTTAACAGACCTGACCAACTATGCTGAAGCGCTGCGTGAAATCTCCGCTGCCCGTAAAGAAGTGCCCGGCCGGCGCGGCTATCCCGGCTATCTATACACCGATCTCTCGACCATTTACGAACGGGCTGGCAGGATCCAGGGGCGGGCCGGATCGATCACACAGCTGCCGATCTTAACCATGCCTGAAAATGATAAGACCCACCCCATCCCCGACCTGACCGGTTATATTACCGAGGGGCAGATTATCCTGAGCCAGGAGCTGCACCGAAAGGGTATGTACCCGCCGATCGATGTGCTGCCGTCGCTTTCACGGCTGAAAGATAAAGGTATCGGTGCCGGAAAAACCCGGGAAGACCATGCCGACACCATGAACCAGCTTTACGCGGCTTACGCCCGCGGTAAAGAAGCCAAAGAGCTGGCGGCAATCCTGGGGGAAGCAGCCCTCTCTGAGGCCGATAAAAAGTTTTTGCGCTTTGCCGGTGAGTTTGAAAGCCGTTACGTATCACAGGGTGAAGAAGAAGATCGCAGTGTTGAAGAAACCCTGCAGCTCGGCTGGGAACTGCTGGCACTGCTACCGCGCCCCGAGTTAAAAAGGGTACGCGATGAATTCCTTGCCAAATACCTGCCCGAGCAGGAGGAGGTTTAGGTCATGGAAGTCCGGGTTAATCCCACCCGCATGGAACTAAACCGCCTGAAAAAACGCCTGAAAATGGCGGAGCGGGGCCATAAGCTGCTGAAAGATAAACGCGATGAGCTGATCCGCCAGTTTCTGATCCTGGTGCGCAAGAACAAAGAGCTGCGCGAGGAGATTGAAAAAGAGCTTTCCGGTGCTTTTGCCCAATTTTTGCTGGCGCGGGCAGTGATGCCGGCCGAAATTCTAGAAGAAGCGCTGATGTACCCTACGAGAAAGCTAAGCCTTGAGATACACAAACAAAATATCATGAGTGTATATGCGCCAAAATTTAGCTGGGCCGAAGAAGAGCTGACCCGGGGCGAAGAAAACAGTATTTACCCGTACGGCTTTGCCGAGACAACAGCTGAGCTTGACGCATCGATTGAAACCCTGTCAGCGGTACTCTCCCGCCTAATGGAATTAGCCGAGGTCGAAAAAGCTGTCCAGCTGCTGGCCGAAGAAATTGAAAAAACCCGCCGCCGGGTGAATGCTTTGGAGTATGTTCTGATCCCGAAACTGGCCGAAACGATCAAGTATATAACCATGAAGCTCGAGGAAAACGAGCGGGGAGCCCGGACCAGGCTGATGAAGATCAAAGATGTGGTCCGCGCCAAGATGTAGGCGTAGCCACACGGTCCGCTTTAGGATGATGAATAAAGAAGGCCACCATAAACCCTGTTATACCTGTGCCGGCAATATCCATATCCACAGCCGCTATTCAGATGGCAGCGGCAGCTTTGATCAGATCGCCGCTGCCGCTGCCGCCAACGATTTGCGCTATGTTATAATTACCGACCATGAAACAACGGCGGGACGCCATCTTGAAGGCTACTATGGCCGGGTTGCACTGTTGGTCGGAGTTGAGATTAACAGGCCGCACAGCCATTACCTGGCTTTTGGCCTGCAGGAACCCCCCGCTTCCGATCCCGGTAACCCGCAAAATGTAATCAATGCCGTGAACGCTGCCGGCGGCTCTGGGTTTATTGCCCACCCTTTTGAGAAAGGTTCTCCCTACCTGGAAAAAGGCCGGGCCTATCCCTGGGCATACTGGCCGGTTTTCGGTTTTACCGGCCTTGAAATCTGGAACTACACTTCGCACTGGCGCGGCCTGCTTCCCTCCCCGCTGCGCACGATCTATTATTTTTTCTTTAACCGCAAGGCGGCAATGAGGGGGGCGCCACCCGAACTGCTGGCCCTCTGGGATTGCTATAACTGCGCCGGGCACCGGGTTACCGCTATCGGCGGAAGCGATGCCCATGCCAATATATACCGGTTAGGTTTTCTGCCCCTGCAGATCTTCGGCTATAAATATGTCTTCAGCACGATCAACACTTACCTGCTTCTGGAAGAAGAGCTGGCAGATAATTTTCAGCAAGCCAAAACCCAGATCTTAGGCGCTATCAATAAAGGGTGCTGTTTTGTCTCATTTGACAGCCTGGCAAGGGGCAGCGGATTCAACTTCTATGCAGCTTCCGCTGATAAACGCTACATGATGGGTGCCTCGCTTGACTTCGCCCCGGGTTTAACCCTGGAGGCTGCTGCCCCAACAAGGAGGGCCCTTTTTAAGCTGGTCAGAAATGGCCGGGAGATTCTCACCTGCAGCGGCAGCAGCCTCTCTTTTCCGGTGCTACAACACGGCGTCTACCGGCTGCAGGTCTTTTATCAACCACTTTTTGGCCGGCCACGCCCCTGGATTTACTCAAACCCGATCTTTATCAACAAAAACAAATAAGGTATACTATAAAAAAGGTTGCAGCGATGAGGGAGGTAATAATTATGTTAAGAATTGGGATCAACGGTTTCGGCCGCATTGGCAGGCTGACGATGAGAGCCTTAATGAAGCAGGATCGGATTAAAGTCGTGGCTGTCAACGACCTGGCCAGTAATGTTACCCTGGCCCACCTGCTGAAATACGACTCTAACTATGGCGTTCTCGATGCTGATATTACGGGCGATGACGACGGTTTTATAATCAACGGGGAGAGAATCCGGGTTACCTCGGAGCGGGAACCGGCGAAGATTCCCTGGAAAGAAGCCGGGGTTGACCTGGTTGTGGAATCAACCGGGATTTTTCGCACAAAAGAGAAAGCCTCCGCACATTTAAGCGCCGGAGCAGAGCGGGTTATTATAACCGCTCCCGGTGAAGCGGATATCATGATGGTCCTTGGTGTTAACGATCACCTGTACGATCCGGCCAGGCACATTATTATCTCGAACGCCTCCTGCACCACCAACGCGCTGGCGCCGATTGCCAAAGTGCTGCATGAAAATTTCGGGATTGTCAAAGGGTTGATGAACACCACCCATGCCTATACCAACGATCAGCAGCTGCTTGATTTCCCCCATTCCGATTTAAGGCGGGCGCGGGCGGCAGCGTTGTCGATGATTCCCTCCACTACCGGTGCGGCAAAATCGGTCGGCGAAGTAATTCCGGAGCTGAAGGGCAAAATTGATGGCCTTTCAATCAGGGTGCCGACCCCGACTGTATCGCTGGTTGACTTTGTTGCCTTGCTGGGAAAAGATGTAACCACTGAGCTGGTGAACGAAGCTTTGAATAGTGCAGCCGCCGGTTCAAAATATTTCGCGTACAGCGATGAGCCTTTGGTTTCTTCCGATTTTAAGGGCAACCCGTTCTCATCAACAGTTGACGGGCTTTCAACCATGGTGATCGGCGGTAACATGGCCCGTGTGCTGGGCTGGTACGATAACGAGTGGGCCTACTCCTGCCGCGTCGTCGACCTCGCAGCACTGATCGCCTCCAGATAATAGCAAGGCTGCGAACGGCAGGGGAGGGCTGTATAGCCGGTGCCGGTTGGGGTAATCACCACAACCGGCAGTTACCCAAGGGAGGTGGGCGGATGAAAGTTAACCGCACTATCGAAGAAATAAACGAAAAAATCAAAGCCGGCAAAGCAGTGGTGTTTACGGCTGAGGAAATCATAACAGTAGTCAGGGAAAGAGGCCTTGAAGAAGCCGCCCGTACGGTTGATGTCGTCACCACCGGCACCTTCGGCCCGATGTGTTCTTCCGGTGCTTTCCTGAATGTCGGGCATTCCAGGCCGAGGATTAAGCTGAACGAGGTAACCCTGAACGGTGTTGAGGCCTACAGCGGAATTGCCGCCGTTGATCTCTACATCGGGGCCACCGCCCTGCCAAAAAATGATCCCGCCAACCGTAGCCATCCCGGCGATTTCAGCTACGGCGGAGGGCATGTAATCGAAGACCTGGTAGCCGGCAAAGAAGTCCATTTAGAAGGCAAGGCTTACGGTACTGACTGCTATCCGCGCAAAAAATACGAAACTCTTTTCCGCCTCGATGAAATCAACGAAGCAGTCCTCTATAACCCGCGCAACGCCTACCAGAACTACAATGTGGCCGTTAACCTGGGGCATAAGACGATTTATACTTACATGGGTATTCTCAAGCCTGACCTGGGTAACGCCAACTACAGCTCAGCAGGCCAGCTAAGCCCTCTCTTTAACGATCCGCTGCTGAAGACGATCGGCATCGGCACCCGGATTTTCCTGGGCGGCGGTATCGGTTATGTGGCCTGGCACGGCACCCAGCACAATCCGTCGGTCGAACGCCTGGAAAACGGAAATCCCCGCTACCCTTCAGCTACACTGGCCCTGGTTGGCGATTTAAAGCAAATGCAGCCCCGCTGGTTGAGAGGCTTAAGTTATTTAGGTTACGGGGCAACGCTGCAAGTTGGCTTAGGGGTCCCCATTCCGATTTTAAACGAAGAAATTATGGGCTACTGCGCTGTAAGCGATGCCGATCTGTATGCCCCGGTTGTAGACTACTGCAAAGCCTATCCCAACCGTGAGAGCGAAAACCTGGGGCATGTAAGTTATGCCGAGCTCAGGAGCGGCACCATAACATTACAGGGAAAACAACTGCCCACCGCCTCACTTTCCAGTTATGCCGGCGCCCGTGAAATTGCCGCTACCCTGAAAGGCTGGATTGGAAAAGGCAGTTTTGCCTTAACAGCGCCATCCGCCGCCCTGCCCTCAACGGAGGCGGGTATTAAGTTTAAGCCGATGCCGGATCACGACCCCGAAGGGCAGGAGGGTTAGGGATGATCAAAAAGAAAATTGTTTTGCGTTTTCCCCCCCATGTTGTAGAGCAGCCGGTTATTTATCACTTGATCAAGGATTACTGCCTGATGGTTAATATCCTGCGCGCCGATATCAACCCCCGTAAGGAAGGGCGCCTGATGATGGAACTAAGCGGCGATGATGCCGATTACCGCCATGCAGTACAGTGGTTGAAGAAGCAGGAACTGGAAATTATCAACCTGGAACAGCAAATCAGCTGGAGCGAAGAGCGTTGTACCCACTGCGGCGCCTGCACAGTGATCTGCCCCACGGAAGCCCTGAATTTTAAGCGGCCTGAAATGACGGTGCATTTTGAAGAAGATAAATGCATTATCTGCGAGCTCTGCCTGCGGGCTTGCCCGGCCAGGGCTATGGAAGCGCTGGCGGAAAACAATGGCGGCAGGTGAACAGCAGCGTCCGGATTTACCGCCGGGAAGCTACCGGTGGCCGTTTTGTTTCTTTTACCGTAAAGGTTAAAGAGACAGACCTGTGGATTGCCGTTAACCGTCAAAGTTACAGTGATGATTTAGTAAGCGCTGCCGAAGCGGCGGTGCTGGCAATCCGCCACCCCCTTGAACGATACCTGGCTGCAAACCCCTACCTGCAGGCGGCTTTTGAACCTTGTCTGGTTGCCCCGGGCGCGCCTGCAATAATCCTTGAAATGGTTCGCGCTGCCAACATGGCCGGTGTCGGCCCCATGGCTGCAGTGGCCGGGGCGGTGGCCGAGCAGGTTGGGCTTTTCCTGCTTAAAACGGCTGAGGAAGTTATTGTCGAAAACGGCGGCGATCTATTTTTAAAAGTAAATGAACCGGTAGCCGTCGGAGTTTTTGCCGGCAGTTCCCCTTTAAGCGGCAGGCTTGCCATGCAGATCGATCCGTGCCGGACTCCGCTCGGCATCTGCACCTCTTCGGGCACCCTGGGTCCATCGGTCAGCTTCGGTTGCGCCGATGCCTCTGTCGCAACCGCCCCTTCGGCAGCGCTGGCTGATGCAGCTGCCACAGCTCTTGGTAACCGGGTCAGGGCCGATGAAGACCTGCAGCGGGCGATTGACTGTGCCGGGCGGATCGAAGGCCTGACAGGGGCCATGCTGATAGTCGGGGAGAAAATCGCCGCCTGGGGCGATCTCAACCTGCAAAGCTGTTGAACCTGCCGGCAATCTGCGCTATAATACTTAGTGTGGCGGGCCGGCATAGCTCAAACGGTAGAGCAGCTGAATCGTAATCAGCATGTTGGGGGTTCAAGTCCTCTTGCCGGCTCCATCGTTTTATTATCTGAAAGACTCATGTTCAATCCCCTTATCCCCTTTATTATTGCAGGCTTAAGTAAAAAAACATGAACAATAATCTATGCCAATAGCCACCCCTTACCCCTGCCACTTATGTGTCACAACCACCTGCCATTATCTAAATATAACAGGGATAAAGGCCCAGGAAGATAAGCTGATGACTTGCGAAGCGATAAAAAGTGCAAGATTACAAATACTGTTATATAATGCAATCAGGTTGGCGAGCCAGTATCGTGTATATATATAAAATGAGGTAGAAATCGGGCATCTGCCCGGCATAGGGCTATGAATCAAATCAAATTAAATGAGAAAATGGCTGATTTAGTAAATCACTTCAAAAATCATGAGGCGATTACTACAGTATACCTTTTTGGTTCTTATGGATCGCCTTCATATAATCCAGACCTAAGCGACATCGACCTGGCTATACTTTTTAACCGCAACCTTAGCCTTAAAGAAGAGCTGTCGATTGATGCTGATGTTAGTTTAATCCTTGAAAGTGACAACTACGATCTGATCAACTTAAATAAAGCGTCAGTCTCCGAAATCTGTATTAAGCAGCCGTATGTAAATCTGCTGCAATATGGTTTAAGACGTCAAAATCAACATATGCCCTGAAAGTAGATTAGTCCCCACTGTATTCGATCAGGTAGCTGGTTACCAGGCGGATATAGGTATCCGTGCTGGGAAAGACCCCTTTTCAATTTTGGCACCATCAGGTACATGGTACCCATGCGCGTATCAAAGCGCCTCGGCCTAAAGCCTGCCTGGTATTCGCTTAAGCAAATCGGTGCGCTCATGTTTCCCGGCGCCAAGCTTTGCCGTAACTTCCACCTCCATCAGCCGGTCACAGAGCCATACGAACATGGCCAGCGTGGGATCGGGTGTGTTTAGGAATCTAAATAGCATTTTTTCAGACGGTACAGTAGAATTAAGGGGGTCCGTCAGATCTTATCTCCTTTTCGGTTTGATAGTCACTTGCCTAATTCGGAGATGCTGATGGCTTTCCTTCATCCTATCATTTTGCGCACTTAATTATACGCGATCAACTTAACACCGAGTGTTTTATCCAATTCATTTAAGGCAAAATCATGCGCTGCCTGGTCGAAACTGGCCACACCTTTAACGGGAACCTTGACCTTGTAACTGTGCATCCTGGCTTCAGCCGCAGTATAGAGAATGCAAATATTGGTACAAACCCCTACCAGCTCAATCTCGGTTACCCCTAAGTCACGCAGGGTTAAATCCAGATCAGTTCCGAAAAAAGCACTGAACCGCCTCTTATAAATAACCCTTTCGCCGGGTTGTGGTGTAAGCTCCGGAATAATTTCTTCACCACCACTCCCCCTGAGGCCGTGTGGCGGAAACATCTCAAACTCGCGATCAGCTGCCAGATGATGATCACATAGGTAGATAACAGGGTCGCCTTTTAACCGGTACTCCTGCACCCTTGCTTTTACCTCGGGAACTATCTCCCGGGCAACAGGACCGATATATAGGGCTCCTTTCGGATCAATAAAATCAACGAGCATATCAATAACGAGCAGCGCTTTCATCTTTTACCCTCCTGAAACTTCTGTAGTACTTGAGCTTTTACATGGACAGGCTTCTATAAAACGTTATTTTCCCCTTTTACTTTTTAGGCAACCGAGAGCTGCCTTGAGGTGCCCACTGGTAAACTTCCTGGAAGCGGCGGGCACAGAAGTAACGCTCAACCAGAACCAAAATCAGGCTGGATGACGGAGAGTTAACGAACTTATCCAAGCTACAATCATCGCTTCAGATTACAACTTCAACATGCGCCGGTTCACCATAATCAAAATTCATGGCTCCACCCAACAAATATCAGCTTTTTCCGTTATATAAAACAATTTTCACCTGCCCCTGGTTCCTGGACCGCCTTTAAAAGGGCCTTTAATATTGGCAGTGAACCCACCTCCGTAGAAATCACCTTCCTGGGGTATGACCTGTTCGCCATCCACATAACAGGCCTCAAGTTTTGAAGGATAAAAAGCCATGTAACTCTTAATAGCCTCAAACCCGCGCTTCAAAGTTTCGTAAGACCAGGCAGCATTTTTTATCTGCTGCTCCGGCATGGATAAATCATAATAGACAGCTGTTCCTTTAAACTCACAGATGCTTGTCCCGTTCGTTTTACTAAGCAGCTCCATCATGATATCGGCAGGCGGAATATAAAATACCGGAGGATGGCTGGTTTCAAGCACCCTGTAAGTATTGCTGCTCTTCGCCAGGACAAAACCGCCGTGATACACTTCAATCTACCCGTTGAAAGCCTCAACCTGTGGCGGACGGGGGTAATCCCAAACCGACTCTTCAGTTTTCTGTGCCGTGGCTTTGTTCCCCTTTTTTAAAACCGTAAACCCACTTTATAATTTACTATACCGGTTTTATCAATCATAATCCATCCACACTATCGATTTCCTCCCGTTTGCCTGTTTGCTGCAATTCCCGGAGCTGCAGATAGAGACAGATATTGGTGACAACCACAATGGCCAGGATTGCCGGCCTCTGGCTCAATCCTTTTAAGGGTGTATTGAGAGCGAAACTATAGATGCAATAAAGAGCGCTGGCATGGAGGATCAAGTGCAACCCCACGTTAATTACAGGCTTTAACATGCCGGCCGAGCGCAGTAACAGCAAGGTGCTAAAAACCCACATCCCCAGTCCAACAAGCGAACCGCCGGCACTGTGGATGGCATCAGAAATGTCGTATGGTAATAGCAAGAGGATAAAACCCACCAGAACAGACCATCCGGCAATGCGCACCAACGGTTTTCTCCAGGCAGGCTGCCGCGCTAATTGATATAAAATATGACTCCACCTGGCAATATTAAATATCAGGGCGGCTGAAAAGAGCCAAAAAGATTTGTAAAAAGCCAAACCATTACCTGACCCCGTCTTGCCCAACCAACTGAGCGGATCCCTGAGCAGCGAAAAGGGTTCAGGAAAAACAACAAAGATGATCACTAACATGCCCAGGTTGAACAAGAGAAATCCCCTGTATAGGCCGGCTATTTTCTGCAGATCATTCATGGCAGCTCCTTAAGGTTCTCCCTGGGTTTACCCTATAAAGAAAGAAGCCCGCCAGCCTCCCCTGCTCTAATAAGCATCAATACTGGCTTCCCCAACTGCCTCTAACCTCAAAAGGGAACACCCTAATTCATTTTACTTTATCATAATAAACAGGCCGCTATTAAGAATATCTAAAATAAGAGGGGCATAAATTACACCCCTCTCATTAGAGTTAGTCATTGACATGATTGTTGATTGCCTCGGGAGTACTGAGTGTATAACGGTGTGAGGCGAATATGAAGTTCCTTTTCCCTACAATTATATGACGCGATCCGCTACTGTGTAGTTTTTGCAGCAATGCTGAGCCTAATGGTATAATTGAATCGCCAATATTGCGCATCGATTATAAATAATATATATTTTATGACAAAAGAGGGGTGCGCCTTGGAAGATTTTTTGCTGCTGATTCAGGTATGCAATACCGTCAATACAGGTATAATCGTAATTGACAGTCAAGGAAAGGTCGTCGCTATTAACGATGCTGGCTGCAGCCTCTTCTGGAACAATGCTGAAAATCCGGTCGGCCTGCCAGCCAGAGATTTAAAAGGCGACCCACACTTGATGGAGGCAATGTGCTCCGGGATGTCCAACCCAGGCCATTTTCTCGTAGTAAATGAAATAATCTACTTGGTTACCTCATTTAATTACCGCCGGCATAAAGAAAAAAACTATTTTATTTTTATGATCCAGGATACAACCCGGCTAGGCCAGAATTTTGAGGATCGTTTCGGGCAATTTTTCTCGGTAATGCAATCGATCCAGCAGGTCATTGATTGCTTTGACGAAGGAGTTATGATCGTTGGCCCCGATCTGATTCCGATTGCTGTTAACCGGGCCTGGGTTAAGATTACCGGTTTGCCGCCTTCAAACGTCTTAGGCATTTTAATCGACGATTCAATGGGCCATATGCTCAACTCCCACTCTGCCTCGCGAGTGGCCCTGGAAAGTAAATAGAGCTATAATACGGTGTCAAGGGGACGGTGGTTTGACAACTTCAGGTTGCCTTGGCTATCTGTTTCCGAGGTGACAAAATAGCGAGACGAGCCCGCAAGAGAAGTTGGAGCTGGAAATGCCTTGTTTTGCAAAAAAGTATCAACTGCCAGATTTTATTTTTGACAAAAACAAATAGGGGAGTTGTTCAAAAGACATAAGTGGGTTGTCAAACCCCCGTCCCCTTGACACGCATCATCGCATCAAAATATTTGGCTAATCCGCCACCTGAACCGGTGAAGAAAAGAGGCCGACCCAGGCAGGGTAAGGCCAGGAACATGTTAAAGCGGCTTAGTGAACATCGCCATGAGGTCTTAGCCTTCATGGAAGATTACCGTGTTGCTTTTGATAATAATCAGGCGGAAAGAGATCTGCGGATGGTTAAGCTAAAGCAGAAAATCTCCGGTGTTTTCCGCAGCGCAAAAGGAGCGGATATGTTCTGCCGCATCCGCGGCTACATCTCCACTGCCAGAAAGAATTCGCTACCTGCTTTCTCAGCCATTAGCGATGTCTTCCACGGCAAACCCTTTATTCCAGAGTTTTAGTGTTTTTTCGGTTTTCAAAGAACGAAATGCTTAATGGCTGAAAATCAGCCTGAGCAGTTAC
>CAYMDO010000024.1:0-35294 GCA_964389365.1 uncultured Syntrophomonadaceae bacterium | reverse complement strand
TTTCAAAGAACAAATATATCTGGTTGATTAGGCGATGCCTAAGCAGTTACAAAATACGCTATAATAAAATTTACTTTACAAGGCAAAAGGAGCGAAAAAAGTGAGCGGTAAGCTGGCCGATATATTGGTTATTGCCCCCCATCCGGATGATTCTGAATTTGGTGTGGCCGGCTCGGTTGCCAAATGGGTGAATGAGGGTAATAGAGTTGTTTATGCGATCTGCACTTATGGTGAAAAGGGTACCGGCGATCCGGCGGTAGACCCAAAAGAACTGGCGAAAACGCGCATGATGGAGCAGCAGGCAGCTGCCGACCTGCTCGGGGTTGCGGAAGTAATATTTCTTGGTTTTGAAGATCAGGCCCTTGAAGATACTCCGGAATTTCGTAAAGAAATAGTCCGTCAGATCAGAATCTACAAACCCGGCATGCTGGTTACAGCCGACCCTTACCGCCGCTATATCTGGCACCGCGATCACCGTATTACCGGACAGGTAGTACTGGATGCGGCTTTTCCTTACGCCCGTGATCACCTTTCTTACCCCGATCTCTATGAGGAAGGTTTAATGCCACACAAAGTAAAAGAAATCCTGCTTTGGGCCAGTGAAGACCCGAACTACTTTTCCGATATTACCGCTACATTTGAAACCAAACTTGCTGCCCTGCGCTGCCACCAGAGCCAGGTGGGCGGCCATCAGGCAGAGGCGATTGAACAATGGCTGCGCCAGCGCGCAAGAGATGCAGCCGCCAACCAGGATTTTGAGCTGGCAGAAGCTTTTCGCCTTGTAGAAATTCTCTGGTAAAAAGTTCCGGAATGACTGAAAAGCTACTGCCAGGTAATGTCGCCGCAGAGATGTTCAGCGGTTACCCTGGCTCTGAATGTGTCGATCAGTTTTCTTTCTGTACCTAAGGTGGCCTGTTCTCCGTGTCCGGATAGAATCACCGTTTCATCTGGCAGTGGTAAAATTTTCTCTTGAATTGAGCTGTAGATCAATCTGAAATCAGCAGGGGAGGCGGTCTTGCCCGGTCCGCCCGGAAATATTGTATCGCCGGACAGCAGGTACTGCCCGGTTAACAGGCAGATACTGCCGCTTGTGTGGCCTGGAGTGTGCATGACTAGTGTATCCTGCTCTCCGCAGGTAAGCCGGTCGCCGTCAGTTAAGTTCCTGTCCGGTTTTATGGGCAGCATGGCGCTGTCCTATGCATGGGCGGCAAGCGGGGCCGAGAGAGAGTTTTTAATTTCTTCCAAAGCCATTATATGATCGATGTGTCCGTGAGTAATAACAATCATCTTAACTTTATAGCCGCTTAAGTGATTAAGGATAATATCGGCATTGCCTGGTGCATCAACAATCACAGCTTCGCCTGACTTTTTGCAGAGCAACTGGTAGGCATTGGTGCCGAAAGGGTCGGTTTCAAGGCGGTAGATTTCCAACTGTTTTGTTTCTCCAACTTTAACCGGGTTCTTAACCATAAAAAACACTCCAATCCGCTGTTTTTTTGATTATAGCACAGCTAGCCTTGCCGGTATCTTTACCGTTTCCTTATTTGCTGACTATCGGTTATAATATTTTTTGGGTTTATGACGGCAAATCATGACTGTTGGGAAGAGGGAATTATTATATGTCTAAAATACGCGTTGCAATCATCGGTGTAGGCAACTGTGCCACCGCATTGATCCAGGGCATTCATTACTATCGCGGAGTTGAAGAAAAGGACGCTATCGGCCTGATGCACTGGTCGATTGGCGGCTATCATCCTTACGATATTGAAGTTTGTGCCGCTTTTGATATAGATCGCCGTAAAGTGGGTGTAGATATAAATGAAGCAATCTTCGCCCCGCCGAACTGTGCTGCGGTTTTTAATGCCGGTATGCCGCCCGGCGGGGTAACAGTGCGGATGGGAAGGATCTTGGACGGGGTCTCAGCGCATATGCTGGAACATGACCCGCAGTATAGCTTCCTTGTGTCCGACGAGAAAGAAGCTGATCAGGCACAGATCGTTAATACCTTGCGCGAATCCAAAGCGGAAGTAATATTGAACTATTTGCCGGCCGGCTCGGAGGCGGCAACCCGGTTTTATGCGGAGTGCGCCCTTGAAGCCGGTGTCGCTTTTATCAACAATATTCCGGTTTTTATCGCCAGTGACCCGGCCTGGGCTGCCCGCTTTGCGGAGCGGAAAATCCCGATCATCGGCGATGATATCAAATCGCAGCTGGGGGCTACCATCGTTCACCGGGCCCTGGCGGAACTGTTCGGCAAGCGGGGTGTAAAACTGAACCGTTCTTACCAGCTAAATACCGGCGGCAACACCGATTTCCTCAATATGACAAACCACGAACGCCTCGCCACCAAGCGCATCTCCAAAACCGAAGCGGTACAGTCAGCCGCTGCTGAGAGGCTGGATGACCGCGACATCCATATCGGGCCCAGTGATTATGTTCCCTGGCAAAGAGATAACAAGGTCTGCTTCCTGCGTATGGAAGGCCAGATATTCGGCAATGTGCCGATTAACCTCGAGATGCGTTTAAGCGTTGAGGACTCGCCCAATTCAGCCGGGATCGCTATTGATGCCATCAGGTGCTGCAGGTTAGCGTTGGAACGTGGCCTGGGCGGTGTTTTGGAAGGCCCTTCGGCTTTCTTTTCAAAGCACCCGCCTGTTCAGTATCCCGACCACCTGGCCTGCCGGATGACCGAGGAGTTCATCGCCGGAAAATAATATGGTGGCTTAAACTGCAGCGCAACCTGTTGCCCGTTTACCCCCTCCCCCCGGCAGGGCAGAGGAGTGGGTAGGCCAGGGCAAAAAGGCTTGCAAAGTGTAACTGGATACCCGGTAATCATATTACAAGGAGCGGGCCAGGTCGAATCCCTCGCGGATCGCTTCGGTCAGTTTGCGCGGGCTTAAAGCATCGCCTAATACGTGCAGCTCTTTCACCTTACCTTCCAATTCTCCGGCCAACCGGTTGTTGGCTCTCGCCCCAATCGCCAGCACTACCGTATCGGCAGGCAGCAGTGTTTGAGTGCCATCTTTTTCAACCAGGACACCATCATCGGTCACTTCGTTAACCAGATGCTGATCGAGGATCCGGACCCCGTTCCGGTCCATACTTTTTAAAACGACCCACCGCGTACTGATCCCGATGTCACGGCCGATACCTTTTTCCATTTCCACCAGTGTTACCTCGCGTGTGCCGCGGTTGGCCAACTCTTTTATCTTCTCCGGGGTCTCGGCATCATTTTCCAGCAAAAATTTAACCGTTTCAGCGGAAACAGCGCCCATTACCGCTATGGCGACTGCTGTTTCGCAGCCTACGGACCCGCCGCCGACTACCACTACTTTTTTGCCGGGAATTACTGAGCTATCCAGCACTTCAAGGGCGGTTGAGATCATCTTCGGGTTGCTGGCGGGGAAGGGCGCCTCTACCGGCAGGCTGCCGCTGGCCAGTACAACCAGGTCGGCGCCAAATTGAATTATTTCTTCGGCGTCGGCTTCGTGATTAAGCATCACGCCTACCCCGTAACGGGCCAGCATCTCTTCATAGTAGTCAAGCAGGGTAATAAAATCTTCTTTACCGGGAGGCATTGCTGCATAACTTAGATTGCCGCCCAACCGGTTGTTTTTTTCCCACAGGGTAACCCTGTGGCCCCGGGAAGCCGCTGTATAAGCTGCTTCCATCCCGGCAGGGCCTCCGCCGATAATAAGAATATTCTTTGCGGTTTCAGCCGGCAAAACATTTATCCGATCTTCTTTTCCGGCGAGCGGGTTGACAGTGCATTGAACATCCTGGAAAGTGAATACCATGTCCAGGCAGCCCTGGTTGCAGGCTATGCAGCGCCTGATGGCGTTGTAGTCGCCTGCTGCGGTTTTGTTCGGCAGTTCGGGATCTGCCAGCAGCGGCCTGCCCATATTGACCAAATCAGCCAGATGATGCTGCAAAATCGCCTCGGCAACCCGGGGATCGTTTATCCGGTTGCTGGCAATAACCGGTACGCTGACTGCCCGCTTAATGCCCCCGGCCAGGTAAGCAAATCCACCGCGGGGCAGTTCGCCGGTAATCTGGGGCACCCGTGATTCATGCCAGCCGCCCGTTACATTGAAGCAATCTGCCCCGGCTGCTTCCAGCAGTAAGGCGAAGGCAGCGGCTTCCTCGTTGGTACTGCTGCCGGGCATAAAATCGTTTCCGGAAAGGCGCACTATTACCGTAAAAGCGGGCCCGGTTTTTTCCCTGATTTTTTTGACCACCTCGATTCCGAAGCGGGTCCGGTTTTCCCAGGTGCCGCCATATTGGTCTTCACGCTGATTTGTGAGAGGGGAAAGAAACTGGCAGATCAGGTAACCGGCGCTGGCAATTGCCTCAACAGCATCAAAACCTGCTTCCTTGGCGCGCCTGGCCGCTTCTCCAAAGTTTTCGATTACTGTACGGATATCTTCGAGGGTCATTTCGCGCGGTGTTTCCCTGGTTAAGCGCGAAGCGATGGCTGACGGCGCTGCAGGCTGCTGGCCGCTCACGATGCTGTGCGTGTAGCGCCCCGCCTGGTAAAGCTGTGCTGCAACCGCAGCGCCAGATGCCCTGATCCTGGTCGTAAACTTATTCAAGCCGTCAATAAATATGTCGTCGTGTAATCCAACCATCATCGGGCCCGAGCCGAGCCGGTCAATCGTACAGCCGCCCAAAGTAACCATACCGGCCCCGCCTGCAGCCCGGGTTTCATAATAGCGGGTTAAACGTTCATTCACCATACCGTCAGGCGTATAACAAAGGTGCATAGCCGGCATCGCAATCCGGTTTTTTAGTTCAAGGCGTCCAATTTTAATCGGTTCAAACAGCTTCATTGCATATGCTCCTCCCGGGTTTGAATTATCGTGCGGTTTTAATTCTACACCGCAGCGGGATTAGCCTTTTTTATATTGATTATTAGCAGGATATAGTTTAATTGTCTTGAACTTCTTAGGGGGAGGCGATATCGTTGACAAACAATCCGCTGCATCTGCTGCTCAACCCCCGCTCAATCGCTACGGTTGGTGCCGGGAACAATCCGCTGAAAATGGGAGCAATCCAGGCTTTGAGCATAGTTAAAGACGGATTTCCCGGAAAATATTTTCCCATTCACCCTACGGAAGAAAAAGTATTCGGCTTCAAGGCTTACCCGTCAGCTTTCGACCTGCCGGAAGCGCCGGACCTGGTAATGTTTGTTTTACCGGCGCCGCAGGTGGTCAAAATAATGGAAGACTTCGGAAAGATAGGCACCAGGAGGGCCATTGTTATAACTGCCGGCTTTCGCGAGATCGGCGTTGAAGGAGCGATTCTGGAAGATAAATTAAAAGAAGTTGCGCAGCATTACGGGATCAGGTTTCTCGGGCCCAATTGCATGGGGGTTATCAACAGCGAGCTGCCTTTGAATGTTACGGTTTGCCCGTTAAGCGGTAAACCCGGCTTGCTGGGGATGGTTTCGCAGAGCGGTACTTATATCACCCAGACTTTACCCTACCTGCAGCAAAAAGGTATCCGCCTGGCCAAAGCGATCAGTGTCGGCAATGAAGCCGATCTTAATCTGACCGACGCGCTGGAATACCTGGGCTCGGATCCGCAGTGCAAAGCGGTAGCGCTCTATATAGAAGGGTTAAAGGATGCCTGTTATTTTCTGGAAGTAGCCCGAAAGGTAACCGCCCTGAAACCGGTGGTAGCCCAGTATGTTGGCGGATCTGCCGCCGGGGCCAGGGCGGGTTCGAGCCATACCGGGGCCCTTGCCGGTCCGGACTATCTTTATGACGGCCTTTTTAAGCAGGCTGGAATTTTGCGCGTCGATTCGGTAGAGGAGCTATATAACCAGGGTTGGATGCTGGCCGGCCAGCCGCCGCTGAAAGGCAGGCGGATCGGTGTCCTGACCAATTCCGGCGGTCCGGGCACGGCTATTTCGCACACCTGCAACGAAGGCGGTCTGGAGATACCGGCTTTTTCCGGAGAACTGCAGGGCGAGATAAGAAAACACCTGCCGCCGCACGGCGCTGCGGGCAATCCGGTCGATCTTACGTTTCATATGGATGCCGAGGCAATAAGCACTATCCTGCCCGAGCTGCTTTTAAAAAGCGGCGAAGTGGACGGGTTGGTAGTTCACGGTTTGATGGGTACCGGGTTCTTAAAAGCGATCCACCCGCACGTGCAGGAGCTATTTGGCGGGATCAGCGCAACAGACTTTATCAGCCAGTTTGAACGCGATCTCACCGGTTCCCTCTCCGTTTTTGGCCGCTACCATTTGCCGGTGGCGCTTTCTTCATTCTTCGGCAGGGAAGACAACTATACAGACGCTTACCGGGAGAAGGGCATCCCGGTGTTTGACGGACCGGAAAAGGCCGCCAGGGCAATGCTGGCGCTCCATCGCTACCGGATGGTCAGGCAGCGGCAGGCTTACCGGCCGCCGGTTTTGCCTCCGGTTTCTGAATTTGCCTCACGGCTGATCAGGGAAGCGATTGAAAAAGGGTGCAGCGTGCTTGATGAATATAAATCGAAGCAATTACTGGCTGCTTACGGAGTGCCGACAGTACCGGAAATGCTGACGCACTCGCCGGACGAAGCGGTAGAGGCGGCTGTTGCTATCGGCTATCCATTGGCAATCAAAGGCTGCTCATCCATGTTTGCCCATAAAACCGGCAAAGGTTTAATATATCTGAATGTCCGGAACGAGGATGAGGTGCGCGAGGCTTACCGATTGGTAATGGAAGCTGCAGGGCAGGAGATACCGCTCCTGCTGTCGAAAATGATCAAATCTGAACGGGAACTGATGGTTGGGATGGTAAGGCATGGTTCATTCGGGGCCTGTATACTCTTTGGGCTCGGCGGCGTTTTGGCTGAAGCTCTACAGGACAGGACTTTGCGTATCGCGCCTCTAAATGCGGAGGAAGCAAGGGAGATGCTGCACGATATCAGGGCCAAAGAGCTGCTTGGCCCTTATCGCGGTATGCCGGCGACCGATCAGGAAGAGCTGGTTTTTATCCTGCAGGCAATTGGCAGCTTGAGCCTGCTTCACCCGGAGATTGCCGAAATCGACCTGAACCCGGTCATGATCAGCGGCGCCAGGCCTGTTGTGGCCGATGCGCTCGTAGTTTTGTCGGATCATAAGCAGCTGCCGGTTGAAGCGCCGGCAATATAAACGCTTACGCTGATCAGGAAGCAGGTGTTTTAGTTGCCACAGGTAGAGGTGCTTGCTTTTGGTAAACTTCATTTTCTTTTTGCTGAGCGGAATTGGCCGATCCCGATGAGCTATGAGCTGAAAGAAACGGTTACCGCTGACGAACTTCGCCGGAAGCTGAATATCCCGGAGGAAGATGTTGAAGTGGTCTTTATCAACCGTCAATTAAAACCCCTGTCGACAATTCTGAAACCGGGCGACCGGATCGCTTTTGTTCCGCATGGCGTGCCCAGTATTCACCGTTTTAACCTGGGTTTTTATGATGTATGAGCATAAAATAAGAAGGTGATGGCTGATGTGCGGGCGTTTCGCCCTGGTTACCGAGAAAAAAATCTTGGACATGCTTTTCGAACTTGATTATTATCCCGCTATTGAATTCAAGCCTCGTTTCAATATTGCCCCTGCCCAGCAAGTGCCCGTGGTGAGGCTTTCTGCAGCGGAAGGAAAGAGGGAACTGGCGCTTTTAAAATGGGGGTTGGTTCCATTTTGGTCCAGGGATGAAACGATTGGTAACCGCATGATCAACGCCCGCGCCGAAACGGCCCGGTATAAGCCTGCATTTCGCGATGCTTACAAAAAAAGGCGCCTGCTGATTCCGGCCAGCGGTTTTTACGAGTGGAAAAGTGAAACCGGTGGCAAGCAGCCTTACTTCATAACCGCCAAGAACGGGGACCTGATCTCCCTTGCCGGGTTGTGGGAAAGATGGGACCGGGAAGCGGGACGGCCTCTCGAAACCTTTACCATACTTACTACCGAACCGAACTCTCTTGTCGCAGAGCTGCATGACCGCATGCCGGTTATTATTCCGCCGCAATCCTTTAACGACTGGCTTAGCCCGCTGACCGGCGAAGGCCGCTTGCAGCAGCTGTTAAAACCGTACCCCGGTGAACATCTCACCTGTTACCCCGTTTCCCGCCTGGTAAACAAGCCGTCAAACGATTCCCCGCAGCTGATCGAACCGCTCCACTAACCTGCAGTCAGTTGGCAGCCTGCCATAAACCTTAACAGGATTGACTTTATCCCGTCTTCAATTATAATCTTTAGTTGGAGCTGAAAAAGCATGTACCTGACAGCAGTTTTTAATATAACGGGCATTATCATCATGGTAAGGCGCCTGCACGATTCATAATTGCCGGCGGTTTTTTTGTGTACACGGTATGTGGATTAGGCGAGTATGATTAACAGCGGAAGGAGTGCTTGTAAGTGAGTGAATTCTTTACAAGGATGGGAGACGGTTCGGGCGTTTACATGTCCGCCGGTGAGATCCGTGAAGATATCCTGAAAGGCGTAAAAGATGCGGCAGACCGCGGTAAAGTATCCGAGCTGACGCAGGAAGAAATGGAATATTTGTACCAGATTATCACCATGCCCGGCAACATTGTCGGTGTAGAGCGCGGGCGCGAGGTGGTCAGCACCTCGGACTCCGGCAGCTGTAAAATAACTTACCATGCCAATATTGCGATGGAAAGGTCAATGGCGGTGCTGGTTAGCGAAAAGGTGTTGGGTGCCGACTCGGTTGATATCGGTAACATGGACTACAGCTACAAGGCAGTTAAGCAAATTGTGCACAACGAAACCCCGGTGATGGAACTGGCCCAGCACAACGCGGTGATGCCGGTGCTCTACGGTTCAATGCCCAACTTAGGGCTCTATACCAAGCCGGATGGCCCGGTGGAGAACTGGTCCGAGCTGCTGCCGCTGGCCAAGATCGAAGAAGCGCGGGCTGCCCAGGAAGAGGCAGTGGAGCATGCTGTGCGCGATATAGTCTTCGTGGCCGGGGAAATGTATGAAGCCGGGGCTGACGGCATTAACCTTGATACCTGCGGCGCTTCGGGTGATGCCGATTTTCTGGCCGGTCTGCTGGCCACCGAGAAGATCAAAGAAAAATACCCCGACTTAGGGGTTGAGCTCGGCGCAGCCGGGGAGTTTGTTCTTGGTATGCACGGTAGGATCGAATATAACGGGGTAAAAATAGCCGGCCTTTACCCGCACAGGCAGGTAAAACTGGCTGAAAAAGCGGGGGCAAACATCTTTGGTGCCGTGGTAAACACCAATACCAATATGTCTTTCCCGTGGAATATTGCCCGCACCGTTACATTTGTCAAGGCCTGCACAGAAGCGGCTGAAATTCCGGTTCATGTCAATGTGGGCATGGGAGTGGGCGGCATACCGATGAGTGAAATACCGCCGATTGATGTAGTAACCAGGGCTGACAAGGCGTTGATCGAAATCGGCAAAGCCGACGGGTTATAGATAGGCGTAGGCGATACTTTTAGCTTGGAAGTGGCTCACGCCGTATCTTCCTGCATGAGCGGAATTCGCACAGCCGGAGACCTGGTCCTGCGGATGCAGCTCGCAAAAAGCATGAAGATCGATGCAGCCAAACAATACGTAGCGGATAAACTCGGCGTTAAGCCGATTGATTTAAGTGACTCAGACCTGATGGCCGAAATCAGGGCCAAGTATGGGTTTGGCCGCTCGTTTGATTTAAATAAATCGCCAAAAGGGATTGAGGCAAAGTTTAATATTGCCCGCAAACTCGGCATAAAAATCAATTCAGTGGAGCTCTTTATGGCGAGAGCCGGGCTGAATAAAGAAGGAGCGAAATAAATGAGCCTGGAATCAATTCTCGAAGCAGCAAAGCAATCGATTATTGACATAAATGAAGATCAGGCGGTTAGCGTTGCCAAACAAGCGCTTGATGAAGGCCTTGATCCGGTAAGGGTGCTGACTGACGGTTACAGCGCCGGTATTCGTGAAATTGGGGAGCTTTTCAGCCGGGGCGAGGTATTCCTGCCGGAGATGATCCTGTCAGCCGAGGCTATGAAAGCGGCGACAGAAATCCTGGAGAGCGCCATTTCAGGCGCCGCTGCAAAAAAGATCGGCAAGATGATTTTTGCCACCGTTGAAGGCGATGTCCACGATATCGGTAAAAGCATTGCCATTGCCCTGATCCAGACCCAGGGCGTGGAAGTGATCGACCTCGGGCGTGACGTTCCGGTCGATAAAATTATTGAAGCGGCAGAGGAGCACGGCGCCAGGGTGATCGGTACAAGCGCCCTTTTGACCACAACCATGCCCAACCAGGAGAAACTGGAGAAAGTACTGCGCGAACGCGGCCTGCGTGATAAATACAAGACAATCGTCGGCGGGGCACCCTGTACCCAGCGCTGGGCTGACAAGATTGGGGCCGATGCCTACGCGGAGGACGCCGGGGAAGGTGTTACCAAGGTCCTCGAGCTGATGAAGGCTTAACAAAACCAGTTGCTGATCATTTAAGGTTATTCCGTACCGCAGACCGGGCAGGGACCGGTGGGCCGGTGGTAGCTGTTGTTGGCCCAGATTCCGCAATCGAGACGGTAGCCCTGGTTGCCCAGGGCTACCGGGCACTGGCCGTACATTATATGGTAACCTTCGTAAGTTTGGCACCCATCGCTGGTTCTTCCGCAAAACGTGCAAACAAACTTCGGTGACACCGAACTTTTTCCGTTTTCAAGTATACCCAGATAATCGACCTCGCCACCGCAGACAAAACAGGTTGCGCTGTCAAGTGTTTTAAAATCTACCCGGTTAAGATCCGCATCGGTACTTACAGTGCTGAAATATGTGCCGAGATCTTCCGGGTAAATTGTCAGCTTCGGCAGCTCTGCGTTAAGGATCCCGGTAATTGTGTCGTAAGCGATATAAACATTGTCTGCAATCGGTTCAGCCAGGAAAGATTCACCGACCTGCCCGGGAAAAGAATCGGATAGTGGAAAGGCTGTAAAAATAATGATCAGTGCCCCGACCAGGATGGTGCCTGCTAACAGGCCGATAAAACTTCCCAGGAAGCGATCTGCTTTTTTCATGGAACGGCTCAGGAGCGAACCGGAAATGAAGGAGCCGATGTAATAGATGGCAGCAGCCGATACAATAAAAATTGCCAGGAAAGAAAACGTGTCGGCAGCGACTGTTGGCAGCCAGTCCCGTATCGGCAGGTGGTTGCCCAGCCGGACATAGTAAGTCTTAGCTGCCATCAGCCCCGCGAAAAGCCCCGTAATGGAGAAAAGGCTCCTGATCAACCCGGCACTGATCCCCTTGATCATCGCGACAAAGAGGATTACTGCGATTACGATATCAATCCAGTTTATGTTTACCGTCATAATAAGTTTCCTCGCTGTAATAATCTGCCCTGCACATAGTATAGCTTATTTTAAAGTATTTTTATAAAAAAGTGGGGTTTGCAGGCAGGAATATTTTTACTGACCGCGAAAAATAAATAAGGTATGCATATATTCAGAAAGGAGGGAAGAATGTTTTACCGTTCAATTTTTACTGTGATGCCCGATAAGGGTTAATAACAGTTAGGAGGTAATTAATTTATGGATTATGGTATTCTTTCAATTCTGCCGCCAGTTCTAGCTATTGTTCTGGCCATTGCTACCCGACAGGTTATCGTTTCACTATTCATTGCCGTATGGCTTGGCGCATCAATCTTACACGCCAGCCCGATTACAGGATTCTTCCGTTCAATTGATACTTACATGCTTGAAAGCGCTGCCGACCCCTGGTATGCGGCAATACTGATCTTCACCATGATCATTGCCGGTACTCTCGGCCTGGTAACAAAAGCCGGCGGTGCCCAGGCGATAGCCAACGCCCTTACCAAAAAAGCTAAAACTGCCCGCGGAGGGATGCTGGCAGCCTGGCTGATGGGTATGATCATCTTTTTTGATGATTATTCCAGTTGTATTATTGCCGGTAATACAGCCCGTCCGATTACCGATGCAGTAAGGGTATCGAGGGAAAAGCTATCCTACATTGTTGACTCCACCGCAGCCCCGGTTGCCACCTTCGCCCTGATTTCAACCTGGATCGGCTTTGAGCTAGGTGTTATCGGTGAAGGCTATGCTGCCATCGGTCAGGAAAACGTCCCGGTTTACCTGATTTTCCTGCAGTCCATTCCGTACCGTTTTTACAGCATCTTCGCCCTGGCCCTGGTGCTGATCCTGGCCATCATGATGAAGGACTACGGCCCCATGTACAACGCAGAAGTACGTGCCCGGACTGAAGGCAAACTGCTGCGCGACGGTGCTGAACCGCTTTCGGCTACAGACACCGCCGTTCTCCAGCCGGCTGAGGGAACCCCGCTGCGCTGGTTCAACTTTGTTGTGCCGATCGTCGTGATCATTGCAGCAACCTTTATTGGCCTCTACATACTCGGTAACGGGCCGGAAGTCGGCCTGATGACCGCTTTTGGCGATGCCGATTCCAGCGTAGTGCTTCTTTGGGCTTCCAGCCTCGGTGCGCTGGTTACCCTAGTTATGGTTCTTATCCAGCGTATCGTACCGCTGCAGCAGGCCGTTGATACTATTATCGACGGTGCAAAGTCGGTTTTCCCGGCTCTGATCATCCTGGTTCTGGCCTGGTCATTGAGCTATATCTCAGGTGAACTGGGAGCAGCCGAATACCTGGTAGGTATAGTTGAGCGCTCAGGAATTTCTGCGGCGCTGCTGCCCCTGCTGATCTTCATCATCTCCTGCGTGATGTCTTTTGCAATGGGTACTTCGTGGGGCACCATGGGTATCGTTGTCCCCCTGGCCTTGCCGGTTGCTGCTGCCATCGGCGGGCCGGAATTCCTGATCCCGACCCTTGGTTCGGTACTGACCGGTGCTATCTTCGGTGACCACTGCTCGCCGCTTTCAGACACCACGATCCTGTCATCAACCGGTGCCGGTTCCGACCATATCGACCACGTGCGGACCCAGCTTCCTTATGCATTGACTGCAGCTGTGGTATCCGGTGTGTTCGGGTTTATCCCGGCCGGTTTGGGAGTACATCCGGTCATCTCGATCATTCTCGGCCTTGTTGTCCTGATCGTCTTCGTCAAACTGGTTGGCAAGCCAACCGGTAACGCCGAGATGATAGCTGCCAGTAATAAAAAGTAACTGTAACTGAGTATCCTCAGCACGGTATGAAGAAGCCGGCCTTCTGGCCGGCTTCATTTTTTCCCCTCCGCAAAAAATGTTTACCCCGGCAGATCATTTTTGCTACAATGGTACGGGTACAATGCGCGATGGAAAGGAGAGGTATTATGCAGGTCAGGGTTGCCAACCTGGAGGACAAACAGGAAGTGTGCCGTCTTTGGTCTATGCTGCTAAAATTCTACAATAAGCAGGTATCGCCTGAGATACTGGATCGTTCTTATCGTTATGCTGTCGAACATCCGCAGAAAATCCTAGTGTTCATTATCCTGATTGAAGGTGTGGTAACCGGCACTGCCAGCCTGCATCTCGGTCATTATTCTACATGGAATGACAATTTTTACGGTCATGTCGAAGATGTGATTGTTGACCCTGCCTACCGCGGCCGTGGTCTTGCTACAGCATTGATCAAGGAAGTTGTGGCCGCTGCCAGGGATAGGAAGCTCAGCCGGCTCGAATTATGGGCCCTGAGCGACAATATTCCGGCACGCCGGCTTTACGAAAAAATAGGTTTTCAGACTGATTCTGTATCTTACGAGCTGACTTTAAGCTGTTGACGAATAAGCATATATGGGAGGAGTTATGAAGATGCGCGATTTCCGGGAAATACCCTTATGGAAAAATGTAAGCAAAGACGAGTGGAACGACTGGCACTGGCAGGTGCGAAACCGGGTAACCAATCTTGATCAGCTGAAACAGGTAGTTGAACTGACCGGCGATGAAATTGAAGGGGTTGAAAAATGCCTGCAGCAGTTCAGGATGGCTATCACCCCTTACTACGCCTCCCTGATGGATCCTGAAGACCGGAATTGCCCGGTGCGCAAGCAGGCAATACCAACCGTGCACGAAACACACCGTTCTGTATCAGATATGGCAGATCCGCTGCATGAAGATGTTGATTCGCCTGTGCCCGGCCTCACCCACCGCTATCCTGACCGGGTACTGCTGCTTGTTACCGATCAGTGTTCAATGTACTGCCGTCACTGCACGAGGCGCAGGATGGCCGGCCATACCGATAAAGCAAGCACACGTGAACATATAGATGCTGCCATCGATTATGTTAAAAGAACTCCGGCGGTCAGGGACGTTCTGATTTCAGGGGGAGACGGGCTGTTAATCGGCGATGAGCTGATCGAACATATTTTAAAAAGCCTGCGTGCCATCCCGCACGTAGAAATGATCCGCTTCGGCAGCCGCACCCCGGTGGTTATGCCCCAGAGGATAACCGCCGAACTGTGTGCGATACTTAAAAAGTGCCACCCGGTTTACCTGAATATGCACTTTAACAACCCAAAAGAGATTACCCCGGAAGCTGAAGCTGCCTGCGCCCGCCTAGCCGATGCCGGAATTCCTCTGGGCAACCAGTCTGTGCTGCTGGCCGGAATCAATGACTGCCCGGCAGTGATGAAGAAACTGGTTCATGAGCTGTTACGGATACGCGTTCGGCCTTACTATATATACCAGTGCGATCTTTCGCAGGGCATCGGGCATTTCCGGACTTCAGTGGCTGCCGGTATCGAAATAATTGAAAACCTGCGCGGCCATACTACCGGCCTCGGGATACCGACTTTTGTCGTGGACGCCCCCGGCGGAGGCGGGAAGATTCCGGTAATGCCCCAGTACATGATCAGTCAGTCGCCGCATAGAGTGGTGGTGCGTAACTTCGAGGGCGGGCTCTATTCATACACAGAACCGCCGCGGTATGTAGATCCCGAGCAGCCCTGCCCGCTTTGCGGGGGAATGCATAACAGTTACGATACCGGCGTTGCGTCGCTGCTTAACGGCCAGCATTTTGCCATGGAGCCATCCGTAAAAGAATAAAAGAATAACCTGCCGCAGCTTACACTGTGTGCCAAGTTGTCAGGTTAATAATATAAAGGAGTTTTTTATGGAACGTTACGCTTACCATAACCAACCGAAACTGCGCCTGATCAGCGATCAGCAGATCAGGGTGGTTCATGAAAAAGCGCTGCATATTCTGGAGCATACCGGTGTTAAATTTGAATCCGGGGAAGCTTTAAAAATTTTAAAGGATCACGGCGCAAAAATTGACTTCGAACAACACATTGCAAAAATTACGCCGGAAATGGTTGATGATGCGATTAAAAAAACCCCTGCCGGTTTTATGCTGTATAACAGGGCCGGAGAGCCTGCGGCTGAGCTGGGCGGCAACAAAACGTACTTTGACCCGGGCTCTTCCGTAATCAAATTTATGGAATCAGATGGAGTAACGGTACGCAGGACCGAATCGGGAGACCTGGTTCAAATCAGCCGCGTCAATGACGCGCTTGAAAATATCAGCCTGCAATCGACGGCGGTAGTTTGCTACGATGTTCCGGAATTGATCGGCGATAGTTACCGGCTTTACCTATGCCTGAAAAACTCACCCAAAGCTGTTATTACGGGAGCTTTTAGCGTGGAAGGGGTCAGGCATATGCGCGAGATGCTTGCCGCGGCAGTTGGCGGTTACGAGCAGTTAAGTGAAAAGCCGCCGGCAATTTTTGATATTTGCCCTTCGCAGCCGCTAAAATGGACCCACATCAGCGCCGAAAACATCATTGACTGCGCCCGTTATAACCTGCCCCAGGAGTTGATCTCAGTGCCTATGCCAGGCGCTGCCACACCGGTTACCCTGGCCGGCTCGCTGATCGTCCATACTGCCGAAACTTTGAGCGGCATTGTATTGGCCCAGTGTGCCAATCCGGGGGCCCCGGTAGTATATGGCGGTGCCCCGGTGCAGTTTGATATGCGCTTCAGCACAACCCCGATGAGCGCTGTCGAGGCGACGATGATTTCTGCCGCATATGCCCAGATGGGTAAGTATTTTAATTTGCCGACCCACACCTATGCTGCTCTCAGCGATTCGAAACTGGTCGATATGCAGGCTGGTGCGGAAACGGCAATGAGCGGCACGATAGCCCTGCTGGCCGGGATCAATGTGATTTCCGGAGCCGGCGCGCTTGATTTCATTAACACTTTCAGCCTGGAAAAACTTGTAATCGATAATGATATCTGCGGTATGGCTTTACGTGCTCAGAGAGGGATTGAATTTACAGATGAAACAATGGCTGTTGATCTGATCAAAGAGATCGGCCCGGGCGGAACCTACCTTGAAACAGGCCTGACCATGAAATTTTTCAAGAGCGAACCGTACATGCCCTCGAAAGTGATTGATCGCCAGGATCGCAAGAACTGGGAGGAATCCGGGAGCAGCACTATCTTTGAACGGGCGAATAAAAAGGTGAAAGACATTCAAGAGAATCACCTGCCTGCCCCGCTGGATAAAGAACGCGAAAGCGAGCTTGATGAGGTTGTAAAAGCTGTAATGAAAGAGCTGAAGATTACAGCCTGGCTGCCCCAGGGGCCCGGGTAATGCGAAGGTTATAGAATAGCGGGCGTACCTAATCGTTGAACAGGCCCCGTCACTTAACCTTCAATTGACGCACCGACTGCCTCCTCAATATGCATTCCAGCCCGCTTTTGCCTCGTTTTTCTCTCGACCGGATCCCAAAAATCTTTCCGTGTTTCTATCCGCATCAGTTTTTTTAACTCCTGTAGCTACAACTAAAAGCCGTAGATCCTATCTCCGGGTACGGTGGGAACCTTATTGTCATGCAGTACTTGAAGAGCATCGGCAATGCCTTCGACGCGCATTATGATAATCGCGCTGTGAATCGGTTTTTCAATGAAAGAATAAAGGTATTCAATATTTATTGAAGCGTCGTCAAGGTAAGTTAGAACCTGTGCCAGCCCGCCGGGCCGGTCGGGAACCTCGAGGGCGATCACATCGGTTACTGTTGCCATAACCCCCTTTTCTTTCAATTCGGCGATGGCCTTATCCGGTTGATCAACGATCATGCGCAGGATGCCGAAATCTGAAGTATCGGCTATAGAAACTCCCCGAATGTTGATACCGACGTCCCCCAGAATCTGTGCTACCCTGACCAGGCGTCCCGACTTGTTTTCGAGAAAAACAGAAATTTGCTTAATCATTTTAAATGCCTCCCTTGAGTTCCATTATTATATCAAAGCTTTAAACGTTTTTGATCAAATCGCACTACACCGGGATTACACCGGATATAAAACTCTAATCAAAATTCAAGATTGCCGGGCTTCATTCCTTCCCTTTGCCCCCGGAGTTGCGGTGTTGATTGCCTGTGTGCCGGAAGGGCTTACCGATATTTACATGCCCGATGCCAGGTACGGCTCAAACGAAGCAGGGGAGCTCTATTCAGGCATCCCCGGCTATTTTAGCTGCATGTGCTGTGCACTAATAAAGATGCAGCGCCAGGTTGGCGATTTGCAGCTCGACCACCGTGGGCTTGCCATTAGCGGGCTGTCGGTTCGCCGCCCGGTGATGATCTTAATAAACCAAAATCAAATAGTAGACAGGCAGGCATAAGCCGGTGAACCTCATATTATGACAGGCGTTAACTCGGGGCCGGTTCTATTGACCCACTTTGCAACGCTGGTGTAGAATAATTTTATACGGATTTGTCAAGCTTGAAAACAGAACAATTTTTTCAAGGAGGTAATGATAATGGCAGGAGCAGTTATGGAAATAAATGAACCCCAATTTGACCAAGAGGTGTTGCAGGAAACGCTTCCTGTTTTAGTTGATTTTTGGGCCCCCTGGTGCGGCCCCTGTAAAATGCTCGGACCGGTGCTGGAAGAGGTGGCGGCCGCTAATGACAGCAGGCTGAAGGTCGTAAAAGTCAATGTGGATGAGAACCCCGATCTGGCGCAAAAATATGAGGTCATGGGTATACCGGCCATGTTTCTTTTTAAGGGCGGGCAGGTCATTGACAGCTTTACCGGGGCAATGAGCAAGCAGGCCCTGACCGATAAAATTGGTAAATATATCTAGCCCGGCCGAATAGAACAGAATTATCGCTTTTTTCAAATAACATAAAGGTATCAGTCTTTCAACGGCGAATAACGTACAAAAATTATGAAAGGACGTGCTCTTCGCCATGGAACGACATAATATCGGCCGGGTTGCACATTATTACAGCAAGATCGGTGTGGCCATAATCCAGCTCGACGATATGCTAAAAGTTGGGGATCGCATAGCTGTAGTCGGTTCAACTACCGACCTGGTGCAGGATGTAAAATCGATTCAGGTTGAGCATCAGAATATTGATCAGGCCAAAGCCGGGGATCTGGTCGGCCTGAAAGTTATGGATAAAGTAAGGGGAGGCGATACTGTTTTTCGGTTAAGCTGACCGTTGATACGCTCTTGAACAGCCGGCGCGAACCTGTTTATTAATATAACTCTCGTTTTTGATGCCGGTATTGTTATTAAAGCTGCAGGTGATTGTTTGAAACAGATCATAAAAAAGGGTGAACCGGTGCAGAGTTTCAAGCAAAGCTGGTCTGCCGCAATTGCCGCGTGTAAAGGTGAAAAAAGAGAAGCCCTGGTCGGTATGATCAGGGCTGTTCCAATTATCCTCGGCTACCTGCCGATTGGGATAGCTTTTGGTGTGCTTGCTTCCACCGCAGGGTTGAGCATTTACAGTGCTGCCGCCATGTCGGTCTTTGTTTTTGCCGGTTCGGCCCAACTTATTTCAGTCGGGTTAATTAGCGCCGGGGCTTCAATACTTGCCATTACCATGACTGTTTTTCTTGTAAACCTGCGCCACCTGCTGATGAGCGCTTCCCTGGCGCCTTACTTGAAGCAGCTTAAACCCTTGCAGCAGGTTTTATTTGGCTTCGAACTGACAGATGAATCTTTTGCAGTTCATTCCGCTTATTTCCGCAAATCCGGAACCCCTGCTTTTACCCAGCTCTTTGCCCTTAATTTGTCCGCTCAGCTGGCCTGGGTCAGCGGTACCGTCATCGGTGCCTGGATTGGCGGACGCCTGATGTTTGATACGGAGGCTTACGGCATTGATTTTGCCCTGCCGGCAATGTTTATCGCTCTTTTGGTGATGCAGATCGAAAAGAGAAGCCAATTTTATATTGCCCTGCTGGCTGCCGCTCTGGGGCTATGTTTTTTCCTGCTTGGTTTCAGCCGGCTTTATATTATTATGGCAACTATTATTGCTGCCACCTTTGGCGCCATACTCGAAAAAAACAGCTTCCCGAAAGGGGTAAGTTGAAATGAATAATATCACCATACTGATTATCCTTATGGCTATTGTTACAATTATCTTGCGTGTTGTGCCGATACTGCTGTTTGCTAACCGTGAGCTACCCTCCGTGGTTGCCCTCTGGCTTTCACATGTCCCTGTTGCTGTTCTGGCGGCGCTGTTGGCCCCGGCGCTTTTTGCCCCTGGTGGCGTTGTTAATGTTGGGTTAGAGACCAACACAGCTTTATGGGCGGCGGTTCCTCTCTTTGCTATTGCTTATTTGACAAAAAACCTTTTTGCCACGGTGCTTACCGGGATGATCTTGATTGCGGTCCTGCGCCTTTTCCTGTAAATCTGGTATTTTGACCCCCGGTCGGCAAGCGGGCAAATTGGCAGCCGCAGCTGTATTGAAATTTTGTATTACACTGACATTTAATTGAAGAAGTGCATGCTTTGCCGACGGCGCAGCATTACCCCGGTTCCGGCCAAATCATTGGGCACCAAGTTCTTTAACAAACCGCAAAAG
Organism: uncultured Syntrophomonadaceae bacterium; assembly: GCA_964389365.1. Taxonomy (GTDB): domain Bacteria; phylum Bacillota; class Dethiobacteria; order DTU022; family DTU022; genus UBA993. The sequence goes on along the minus strand of CAYMDO010000024.1, from coordinate 15,551 downwards.
CTGCATTTGAATCAATAGACAGACAATTGGCTATTATGTTATAATCGAGTAGGTGATCTTGACTAACAAGTTAACTCTCCGCTTCTGTATGTACGATCACAAAATATTTGAAGGAGGAGTATGGATGGACAAGCTTGTACGTGTCAATATGAAAGAAAAGACAGTCAAGATTGAGCCTTTGCCGGGTAAGTACAAAGGCAAAGGTGGTCGCTGGCTGAGTTCCATGATGGTCAGTGACGAAGTCCCCGCAGGTTGTCATCCGTTAGGTCCCAACAATAAACTAATATTCGCGCCCGGGTTTTTATCCGGAACCCGTGCCCCTAACTCCGGCAGGATATCCGTGGGCGGCAAATCTCCCCTCACCGGCGGGATCAAGGAAGCCAATGCCGGGACACCCTTCTCGCAAAAGCTGGCCCGCATGGGTTTTGCGGCGATTGTCGTGGAAGGGTTGCCCGATGATGGTAAAACCTGGTTATTACAGCTTAATGTAAAGGGCGGAAAGCTGGAACCGGCCGAAGACCTGAAAGGCCTTGGGGCATACGAAAGCGGCCGTAAGATCTGGGAAAAATTTGGCGATAAAACAGCTTTTGCAGTCAACGGGCCGGCCGGTGAAGCAAAAATGGCTATGGCCGGGCTTGCCTTTAACGACCCCGAAGGCCGCGCCGCCCGTTATGCCGGACGTGGTGGACTCGGTGCTGTTATGGGGAGCAAAGGGCTGAAAGCAATTGTCCTTGACGATACCGATGCCCCGGGCGTTACCCCTGCCGATGAAGAACTGCTCCGGTCAGGACAGAAAAAGCTGGCTGACGCGATTCTCTCCCACGATGTAACCAAGAAAGGCGGGGCGCTCAACAGTTACGGCACTGCTGTGCTGATTAATATTCTCAATGAAGCGGGCGGTTTGCCGACCAATAATTTCAGCTCAGGCGTATTTGAAGGAGCATCAAAAATCAGCGGTGAGGCGTTGGCCGAAACTGCCCAGAAACGTGGCGGAGCCGGTGCCATGGGGCACCGCTGTCACCCGGGTTGCATCATTAACTGCTCGACCGTCTACGCGAATAAAGATGGCAGCGAGCTTGTTTCAAGCGTTGAATATGAGTCTATCTGGTCTCTTGGCGCCAACTGCGGTATCGATGACCTGGATGTTATTGCCGAGCTGGTCAGGCAGTGCAATGACCTGGGGCTTGACACCATTGAAGCCGGGGTGGCGATTGGCGTGGCGATGGAAGCCGGCCTGGCTGAGTTTGGCGACGGACCGGCAGCGCTGAAAATGATGGATGAAATCCGCAACCGTACACCGCTGGGCCACATTTTGGGCCAGGGTGCGCAATTTACCGGCGAAGCTTACGGCGTTACCCGCATCCCTACCGTAAAACGGCAGGGTATGCCTGCTTATGAGCCGCGCGCGGTTAAAGGGATCGGCATTACGTACGCTCAGTCGACTATGGGTGCAGACCATACTGCCGGGTACACTATTGCCCCTGAAATCCTGGCCGTTGGCGGCAAAGCCGATCCGCTTTCAAAGATGGATAAAGTCAAGCTTTCCAAGGGGCTGCAGGATGCAACTGCGTTTCTTGATTCAGCAGGTTACTGCATCTTTATCGCTTTTCCGATCTTAGATATTCCCAGTGGCTTTGAAGGGGTGGTAGAAACCGCAAATGGCATGCTTGGAACGAAATATACGGCAGACGATGTTGGCAGAATCGGTGATGAGATTTTGCGGATAGAAAGAAACTTCAACCTGAAAGCCGGGCTTGGTAAGGAAGCTGACCGTATGCCGGAATTCATGAAATACGAGAAACTGCCGCCGCACAATCATGTATGGGATGTAACCGAAGAAGAGCATGACTCCTTCTGGGATTAACAGGCAGGGGCAGAGATGAAGGTTAAAGTTCGCCTGTACGCTACACTTTCCCGCTATAACCCGGAAGGAAAGGGTGATCAACAGTTTACGGTAGAGCTGAACGAGGGTTCTGTTGTGCCCGATCTGTTGGACAAACTGGGAGTGCCGAAGGAAGAAGTAAAGCAGGTTTTTGTCAGGCATAAAGCCCGCCAGCCGGATTACCAGCTGCAGGATGGCGAGCAGGTGGCGGTCTTCCCGCCGGTTGCCGGGGGGTAGCCCCAAGCAAGCAAAAAGCCCGGTGAGTTCTTCATTACCGGGCTTTTTTAATTGTGGCAGCGAAAGCTTACCGGATAAATATATGATATGATACAAACGGTTTTTAAACTACCGGAATATTTAAGGTTTAGGAGGGTGTATATGCAGCTGACTGAAAAACTTTATTGGTATCCCTGGCAGGGCAGGGCCAATAACTGCAACAGTATTATCTATGCGGGCAGCCAAACGGTTCTCTTTGACCCCGGGCACATTTATAATGATTTTAATGAAAGCTGTCTTGAAACTCTGCGGCACCAGGTTGAAACTGACGGCCTGAAGCTGGGCGAAATCGATCTGATCCTTTGCACCCACGGGCATCCTGATCACGTTGAAGCGGCCGGGATGGTGCGTAAAGAAAGCGGGGCCCGTTTAGGCATTAACCGCGGCGATGAATTTATTTTAGAAGCCATCACCCGGCATTATGCCTCGCGCAGCGGCAGGGAACTTCCGGATCTGAAACCGGACTTCTACCCGGAAGAAGGAGAACTGCCCCTCGATCCGCAGAAAAGCGCAGGCGAAAAAATCCAAGTCATTACATCACCCGGACATTCACCGGGTTGTGTGTGCTATTACCTGCCTGGAGAAAAAGCCCTGATCAGTGGTGATACGATATTTCAGAACAGCATCGGGCGCACCGACCTGCCCGGCGGCGACACCGGTATTATGGGCGGCAGTGTGGAAAAATTATCCGGCTTGGAAGATGTTGAGCTGCTTTTGCCCGGCCACATGGGTTATGTCCGGGGAAAAGAAGCGGTAGCGCATAATTTTGCCCAAATAAAAAGATACTTTTTTTAAACAAACTCCCCGGTTGGCCGGGCAGATGTCAACTAGATATATTATGGGCAATAAGAACCGGGAATTGAAGGGAGTGATCAGATGTACGTTGTAATCCTTGCCGGCGGCAGCGGTACCAGGCTGTGGCCGCTCAGCCGCGAGCGGTTTCCAAAGCAATACCTGCCCCTGGTCCCGGTGCGGTCCGGGGGCGATAGCGGCTTTATCTCCCTCTTCCAGGCCACTATTAAAAGGATCAGCGCCGGCACCCCTGCCGAAAAAATAATCATTGTCACTCATGCCGATCAAACCACCGAAATCAAGCGTCAGCTGGCCCAACTTGGAATAACAGGTATTCGTTTGCTAGAAGAACCGGAAGCCCGTAATACTGCCCCGGCCATCGGCCTCGCCGCCCGGTTTTTACAGGAAGAAGCAGGCCCGCAGGCTATAATGGCAGTATTGCCGTCGGATCACCTGATCCCCGATAATAAAGAATTTGCCTCCCTGCTAATAGACGGCTCTGCAGCAGCAGCTGCCTATGGATTGGTTACATTTGGCATCCAGCCCGTCTACCCTGAAACAGGCTACGGCTATATATGCTGTGGGGAACAGTTAAATGAAAAAACTTTTAAAGTAGCTAAGTTTGTCGAGAAGCCCGATCTGAAAACCGCCGAAGAATACCTTAAAGATTCGCGTTACCTCTGGAACAGCGGGATGTTTGTTTTTAAAGTCGGCGCTCTGCTGGATGAATATAAACTGCACCTGCCCGCGACCAGTAAAGCTATGGCCAAAATTGATTTCAACCGCCCCGGCCGCTTAAAAGAGCTGTACCAGTCGATGGAAAAAACCTCCGTTGATTGCGGAATTCTCGAAAAGGCAGAAAAGGTTACAGTCATTCCTGCCGCTATCTCCTGGAATGATCTCGGCAGCTGGGAAGCTTATCACCAGGCTTTGGCCAGGGATGCTGATGAAAACTACTTTCAGGGTAAGGTCATCGCCCTGGACACAAAAGAAAGCCTGATCATCAGCCAGTCCCGCCTGATCGGGGCTGTGGGCTTAAATAACGTTGTGGTTATCGATACAGCCGACTCCCTTTTGGTTTGCGACAAAAGTCGCACCCAGGCAGTTAAAGACATTGTAAAAAAGTTAAGCGATTCAAATGCGGTTGAGGCAAAGGAGCACCGCACCGTATACCGCCCGTGGGGCAGCTTTACCTCCCTGGAAACTGGTGCAAACTACCAGGTGAAGAGGATCAGCATCAGCCCGGGTGCCCGTTTAAGCCTGCAGAGCCACAAACATCGAGCGGAAAACTGGGTGGTAGCGGAAGGGGAAGCCCTGGTGACCATCGACGATAATCAGGTCGTATTGAGAAAAAGTGAGAGCGCATATATCCCAAAAGGTGCGCGCCACCGTATGGAAAATCGCGGGCAGGCAAACGAGTTGGTTGTGATCGAGGTGCAACACGGAGATTATTTCGGCGAAGACGATATATTACGTTACGAAGATGATTATGGCCGTTCTGACCCAACCTGCCTTTCCTCCAAGGGCGGTGGGGACGTAGATGCACCCACTCTCTCGAGGCAGGAAGGCCGCGCTGATCCCTCCCGCCCGGTGGGGGAAGCGCTAAGTTCCCCCTTATTATCACCAGAGAAAGGGTGGGGCGGCGTCAGTGAAGCAACCTCAAATCCGCAACCTGAAACCGAATGTCCGGCTGAAGTTGAAATATCACCGGAAGCTTCAGCCGAATACGATCGCTGGCTGGCCCAGCCAGATCTTGACCCGCAGATAAAAGAAGAGCTCCTCGCCATGCAAAACCTGCCAGCCTTAATCGAAGGCCACTTCGGCCGTGAACTGGTCTTTGGCACCGGCGGTATGCGCGGTATAATCGGGCCGGGACTTAACCGCATCAACTGTTATACCATCCGCCGGGCCACCCAGGGCCTGGCCGATTATATCAACACTCGGCAAAAAGGTGCAGGCAGACAACCGGCACAGCCTCCCCGGGTGGCGATCGCGTACGACACCCGCCGTTATTCGGCAGAATTTGCCGAAGCCGCTGCCCTGGTACTGGCGGCAAACGGCATTGTGGCGCTGCTTTTCGGCTCTATCTGCCCGACTCCGGCTCTTTCTTATGCTACCCGTACCCTGGGCTGCGCCGCAGGCATTGTCATTACCGCCAGCCACAACCCGCCGCAGTACAACGGGTATAAAGTATACGGGCCTGACGGCGGGCAGGCGGTCAGCCCCTTTATTGACTGCCTGATTGATGCCATTGCGCCGGTTGACCTGTTTGCGGGCGTTAATACAATTGCTAAAAATGATGCGATCAAACAGGGCCTGTTTAAAATAGTTGACCCTGCTTACAGCCGAAAATATCTTGAAGCGGTTAAATCGCTTTCGCTTAGTAATCCGGCAAAATGTTTAAAGGTTGTTTTTACCCCGCTCCACGGCACAGGCACGGTATTTATTCCCGGGCTGCTGGAACAAACCCGCTGTATCGACCTGCACCTAGTTAAAGAGCAGATGGAGCCCGATTATAACTTCAGTACCGTGCAGGTACCTAACCCCGAAGACCCGGCAGCGCTGACCATGGCTTTGGATCTGGCCGATCGGGTCGGCGCTGAATTGGTGCTGGCCACCGATCCCGACTGCGACAGGGTCGGTACGGCGATCCGGGATCATGGCGGCGATCTGAAAATCCTCAGCGGTAACCAGATGGGGGCTTTGCTTATTGAATATATTTGCAGCCGCCACCTTGAAAACGGCACAATGCCGGCAGATCCGGTTTTGATAAAAACAATTGTCACCGGTGATCTCGGCCGCCGGGTTGCTGAAGCGTACGGCCTCAAAGTAGTCGAAACATTAACGGGCTTTAAGTACATTGGCGACCGGATGAAGCATTTTGAGGAAAAAGGCGCCCCCCAATTTATTTTCGGCTACGAAGAAAGCGGCGGTTACCTGGCCGGCACTTTTGTCCGCGATAAGGATGCGGTTATCGCCTCGTTCCTGATCGCAGAGATGACTGCCTACTATAAGGAACGGGGCCTGAACCTGCTGCAGGTGCTGGAACAGATCCAGCAGCGGGTTGGTTATTACCTGGACGAGCTGCTGACCATTGAGCTGGACGACATATCCAAAGCCGGCCGTCATGTTGCGGCTTTTCATGACCTGCCTGCAGTTTTTGCCGGGCTGGAAATAGTTGAAAAGAGGGATTATGGCAGCGGCAAAGGCTTTAATCTAAAAAGCGGGGAGCAATTCAACTTAGCCCTGCCCGGCTCGCCTGTTTTAAAATACGCTTTGTCAGACGGTTCCTGGTTTGCCATACGCCCGTCAGGCACCGAACCAAAAGTGAAGATATATCTGTCTGCTTGCGCCGCTAACCCCACCGAAGCGGGCAGAAAATTAAACAGCCTGCGCGAAGCAGTGCTCAGCGTGGCAGGTTAGATCCTGAAGCAATTTCAGGCCGCGCAATTGAATATTTAAGTCCTAATCTGCAGTTTATAAGGGGCAATAGGCAACATTAACGGTAACAATGCCAGTGAAAAGACCGATATTGTAATAATTGGCGCCGGGGTGATAGGCCTGGCGGTAGCTGCCGAACTGTCAGGCCGCTATGAAAGTGCGATGATTGCCCTAGTGGAGAAACACGGCAGCTTCGGCCTGGAAACCTCTTCCCGTAACAGCGAAGTGATCCATGCCGGAATCTACTACCCGGCCGGCAGCCTGAAAGCCAGGCTCTGCGTTGAAGGGAAAGAGATGCTTTACGAATTCTGCCGCCGCTATCGCATACCCCACCGGCAGATCGGCAAACTGGTCGTTGCCAACAACCCGGAAGAAATAACTTCCCTCGAATCCCTCCTCCGGCAGGCGGTTTCCAATGGGGTTACAGACCTGGTAGAGCTTGACCAGGCGCAGGTATCCCAACTGGAACCGCAGATCAAAGCCAGGCAGGCACTGTTTTCGCCTTCTACCGGTATTATCAATTCGTTTGCCCTGATGAACCGCCTGGAGCAGGTAGCCCTGCAAAACGGGGTGCTGATTGCCTACTGCCATTCGCTTCAGTCCATTGAAAAAATAAATGGTGATGGAGGTTACAGGCTGCAGCTTACTAACCCCGATTTCAGCACTGACGAAATTGAAACCGGCTGCCTGGTAAACTGCGCCGGCCTTTATGCCGACCCGGTTGCTGCCCTCGCCGGTATTGACATCGATCAGGCCGGTTATCGGCAATATCCCTGCAAAGGCGAATACTTCAGCCTGCCTCCGGCACGATCAGGCCTGGTCGATCACCTGGTCTACCCTCCGCCCCTGCCTGAACTGGCCGGCCTGGGCATCCACCTGACCAAAACCCTCGATAACCGACTGCGCCTTGGGCCCAATGCTGTTTACACAGGTAATCTTGACGACTGCTCGGTTAATCCGGAAAATGCCGCCAATTTTTACCAGTCAGCCGTAACCTTTATGCCGTTTCTGACCTTGGAAGACCTGGAACCCGAGATGGCAGGCATCAGGCCAAAACTTTCCGGCCCGGGCGGCCCGTTCCGTGATTTTATGATCAGGGAAGAGAGCGCCCGTAACCTGCCCGGTATCATTAATTTGATCGGCATCGAATCACCCGGCCTTACGGCCTGCCTGAGCATCGCCCGACTGGTATCGACCTTGGTTTAATTTACACACCTAAAAACAGGATCTGCTGCAGCTCCAGTTATACCGGACAATCTTCATTTATCACCGGACTTGTGATATCCTTACCAGTGTCAACTATCTGTAAAAACTAACCTGTCCTTTCGGCAGGCTGCCCAATATTTTCGGCATGACTTATCGGTTACTGTCCTTCGGAGCTGTATACGGGGTTCCGCGCGGCCTTTTTTTGATGAAACAAGATGCCCTGCAGCGCTTTTCTATGAAGCAAGGGTTGGGACGGGTGCAAATATGCCGAAGCGGGCTGAAAAAGGAGTTCACAGAAATTGCCACTGCTTGCTCTGTCAAAAATCAGTAAAATGTACGGCGCCGAAACCATTCTGGATGCTGTTTCTTTTCAGCTGCAGCCGGGCGAAAAAACCAGCCTGGTCGGACCTAACGGCTCCGGCAAAACCACGCTGCTTAAAATAATCGCCGGCGAGCTGGAAGCCGATGCAGGTACCGTGCACCTGGCCAGCGATGCCCAAATCGGCTACCTGGCCCAGCAGCCGCCTGACCTGCCAACTGCCACCCTGCGCGCCCACCTCGAATACCCGTTGCGCCACATCTATGACCTTAAAAACGAGCTTTCGATTCTATCCGCACAAATTTCTGCGGTAACTGCGCCGGATAACAGCGATAAAGCAAGGCAAGCAAAGCTTGACCAGGCTTACGAGCGTTACGCGGCCCTCACTGCCCGCTTCGAAAATGCAGGCGGCTATCTAGTTGAAAGCCGGCTGCTTGGTGTAGCCCGAGGCCTCGGCTTTACTGAAAACGATTTTAAACGCGATATCGCCACCTTTAGCGGCGGCGAGAAAACCAGGGCCAGGTTGGCCGGCCTTTTGCTGCGTGACCTTGACCTGCTGCTGCTTGATGAACCGACCAATTTTCTTGATCTTTCTGCTCTCGAGTGGCTTGAAAAATATTTGCGCGATATCAGCTGTGCCCTGATCGTGGTCAGCCACGACCGGTTTTTCCTCGACCGGGTAGCAGGCCGGATTTTTGCCTTTAAAGGGCACACAATAAAAACATACAAGGGCAACTACAGTACTTACCGCCAAAAATTGGAACACGAACTCCTTAGCCTTGAAAGCGATTACCGGCAGCAGCAGCTCTTAAAAACCAGGGAAGAACGGCTGATCCGCGAGGCGAAAGCCGACGAGCGCTCGAAGCGCCAGGCCCGCAGCCGTCAGAAACGGCTCGATAAGATAGATCTCGTTGAAAATCCGGCGGGTGAACAGCGTTTTCATCCCGGTCTTGGGTTCAGCGGCCAAAGCGGCCGCCTGGTGATCGCCTTCGAAGAAGTAAGCTGCAGCTTTGACGGAATTCCGCTCTTTGATGAACTTGCTTTCGAAATCCGCTGGGGCGACCGTGTTGCCCTGGTCGGCCCGAACGGTGCCGGCAAAACCACCCTGCTTAAAATGATTGCCGGAGAGCTTGAGCCGCAGAACGGCAGCGTTCGCCTCGGTTTGGCCGTGCGGGTTGTCTACTTTTCGCAGGAGCAGGAACAGCTTCAGCTTTCCCATAACCTGGTTGAGGTGATCACCGGCGCCTCCGGCCTTGATGTTAAAGCTGCCCGCAACCATCTTGGCCGCTACCAATTCCGTGGTGATGACGTGTTTAAGCAGGTCCGTGACTTAAGCGGGGGGGAGAAAAGCCGCCTGGCCCTGGCCCGCCTGGCTTTAAGCAGCGGCAACTGCCTCCTAATGGATGAACCGACCAGCCATCTCGACCTGCTTGCCCTGGAAGAACTGGAAAAAGTGCTAAAAGAGTATCCCGGAACGCTGGTTATCGTTTCACATGACCGCTACTTCCTGAAAGGCCTGGCCAACCGGGTCTTTGCGCTTGGTAACGGGCAGCTAAGGGTTTATGAGAATACTTTTGCCGAATATCTGCAGATGACTGAAAACGAAGGTGCCGGAAGCGCGCCTGGTGAAAACTCTAAACTTGCAGAAAAACGTCGCCGGCAGCAGGATCACCTGAAGCGCCAGTCCCTGCAGAAGGAGGAGCGGCTCCTTAGATCGCAGCAGAACAAAATAGAGCAGCAGATCAGCGCCAAAGAAGCTGAAATCAAGGCGCTTGAAGAAACGTTATCCAATCCTGAGCTTTACGGTGATCACCTGCGCCTGAAAGAGCTCGGCGCAGAATTAGAAGAGGTTCAGGCGCAGCTTGACGGTTTACTGCACCGCTGGGAAGAACTGGCTATCAGCTTAACAGACAGTGATGCCTAGCTCCTTGGCTGCTGCTGCTAAACGCAAGTCAAATGAAAGCAGGCGGGCATCTTTTAGCCGACAGGCAGTAAGGTAAGCAGTATCGTAAGCAGAATGATTTATCTTGCATGCTAGGGCAACAGCTTCTTTAAACAGCGCTGATGCCGGAATATATTCGTTAACCAGATCCTCGCAATCGGTGATCAGATTTTTTATAGCTCGTTCATCGAGAGAACCTGAGCGGTAATACTTCCACATTACGTTGGCAACCTCATACAAGTACAGAGAGGGAGCAACTATCCAATTTGATGCTTGAAGAACTTCTGCAACCTTGTCTTTCTTCGGTTTCCCAAGAGCTAGTTCAAGTGCGGCATTCGCATCAATGATAGTGATCATCGATCGCGATCTTCTCTGACTAAGATTGCGGGATCGATCAGCTGCTCGCTATTTTTTGGAGCATTTTCAAGCATTTTATTAATCAACAAATATTTCTGCTGGGACTGCACTTCATCAACCTGTAAAGATTTTGCCAATAGATGGATCGTTTCTTTGGTAATACTGCTGTTCTTAGCTTTAGCCAGTGCCGCTATTCTTCTGTAGATATGATCCGGAAGGTTTCTAACCTGCAGGGTCGGCATTTTATTCAACTCCAGTCAGATGGTCTAAGTTAACTGTAACACAACTTACGTCTGCATGCAATATGCATTCATTACTTTGCCTGCCTTATGTTTGCCTGCAACTCTAATGGTGAGGTATAATCGGTGTACCAATTAGCCCATAGAAATGAAGGTATAAAGTATGCGCCAGGCCGAAGCCTATATTACTACCCGCACTGAAGCAGAAACAGCCTCTCTGGGCGAGACGCTCGGGCGTACCTTAAGTTTGCCCCTGGTTGTGGCCCTGCAGGGCGATCTAGGCGTTGGCAAGACCGTCTTCGTGCGCGGTGCGGCACGGGGCCTGGGTGTAGCAGGGCCGGTAACCAGCCCCACCTTCGTGCTGCTTAAAACCTATAGCGGCCGACTGACTCTCTACCACTTTGATTTTTACCGCCTCTCCGGGGATGAAGACACGGCAGGGCTGGGATTCAGCGAATACCTGCCCGGAGAAGGCATCGCCTTTATCGAATGGGCCGAGCGTTTGCCCGGACTGCTGCCCGATGAATTCATCCAGGTTGACATCGAGCGTTTCGACGATGATTTAGGAGAGGGGCGCCGCCTGCTTTTTACTCCACACGGCCCTGCTGCCTCGAAACTGATCGAGGCCTTTGTCGAAGCAGTTACCTGGCGTACCGACGGCTCGCTTTATTTTGCAGAGTAGTGTTGAAGGAGTTTCACTATGATCATACTCGGCATTGATACCACTACCCTGTCCTGTTCTGTTGCCCTGTTGCAGCATGAAACCGTGCTGGCCGAGGCTACTTTAAACATAAAGAAAACGCACTCCGAACGGCTGATGCCGCTGCTTGACAACCTGCTCACCGAAAGCGGAATAGAACGCGAAGCGCTGGAGGCCATCGCTGTTGCCGCCGGGCCCGGTTCGTTTACGGGTTTAAGGATCGGCGTTTCGACTGCCCGCGCCCTGGCCCAGGGCTTAAGCATCCCGGCGGTTTCTGTCTGCACCCTGGAAGCCCTCGCCGAGGCCATTCCGTTTCCCGGCACCCTGATCTGCCCTCTGCTTGATGCCCGCCGCAGCCAGGTTTATACAGCGCTTTACCGCCGCACGCATGAGCCTCCACATGCTTTGCTTAAAATTATCGGACCGGCAGCGCTTGCTTTAGCAGATCTGGTCTTAAAGCTAAAATCGTACGATCAACCGGTTATCTTTATCGGCGAAGGCCTGAACAGTTACGCATCCGCCCTGGTCTATGCCTTGCCGCCCGGATCGGCAGTGATTACAGCCGCGCCGTTCAGGTTCTGCCGCGCTTCGCTGGTCGCCCTGGTCGGTCAGCGGCAGCTGGCTGCTAACCCAAAATCTACTTATGAAGAGCTGCTTCCAATTTACCTCCGCCTGCCCGAGGCGGAGAGGCTGGTTTCAAAAAATGATCAGGGTGAAAAATAAGCTGGCAGGCTGCAGAACATACGTATTTTTTTGCCAGGCAGAATAAAAAAGGATAATAAACGTTAAGCAATGTCTGCAAATCAAATAAAAATAGATAAAATGACCCTTGATGATGTCGAAGCGGTAGCCGCCCTGGAACAGGCGTCCTTCAACGATCCCTGGCCGGCAGAGTCATTTACCAGGGAGTTAAGCACCAACGCGCTTGCAATTTATCTGGTTCTCCGCCATCAATCACGGGTAGTCGCCTATATCGGCGCCTGGGTTATTATTGATGAAATTCATATCACTACCCTGGCTGTTGACGAAGCATACCGCCGCCGCGGCCTGGCCACCCGTTTGATTGAAGCGTTGATCGAAAATGCCCTGCCATGTGGCGCCGGCTGTATCACGCTTGAAGTCAGGCCGAGCAACATCGCTGCGCGCACTTTTTATGAAAAACTGGGTTTTGAAGTTTACGGCTGCCGACGCTGTTATTATAAAGATGAAGACGCCCTGATCATGACCAAACAGCTGCTCCCGCTCCCGTGATTCGCGAGCAGGGCGGTGGTTATGCGTTTCCAATAAGATCCCTCTCCATAGATGGACGGGGCAGGGCCGGGGTGATGCTGTGAACAAACAAAATGCCAAAATCAAAATCCTGGGAATCGAAACCTCGTGCGATGAAACCGCTGTCGCCATTGTTGAAAACGGCACCCATATATTAAGCAGCTTGGTCTCGTCCCAAGTTGAACTCCATGCCCGCTTTGGCGGAGTGGTGCCAGAAATCGCTTCCCGCCAGCACCTGCTGTTGATCAATTCCCTGATCGACGGCGCTTTGGCAGAAGCCTGCCTGACTTTTAAAGATCTGCAGGCTATTGCCGTCACCCATGGGCCCGGCCTGGTCGGTGCCCTGCTGGTCGGGGTGGCCACCGCCAAAGCCCTCGCCTACAGCCTGTGTCTCCCCCTGATAGCGGTAAACCACCTTGAAGCGCACCTCTGCGCCAACTATTTAAGCGGCGCACCGCGCCTGTACCCGGCTGTGGTCCTCATAGTTTCTGGCGGGCACACCGAACTGCTGCTGGCTGAAAATGACCGTTCGTCAAGATCCCTTGGCCGTACCAGGGATGACGCTGCGGGAGAGGTTTTTGACAAGGTGGCCCGCGTGCTTGGGCTTGGCTACCCCGGAGGGCCGCTGATTGATCAAATAGCCCGCAGCGGTGATCCGGCTGCCGTTGATTTCCCCCGGGCCTGGCTTGATGCGGACTCCGGCTGTGATTTCAGTTTCAGCGGGTTGAAAACGGCTGTAATTAATCACCTTTACCATTCGCGGCGCCGCGGGGAAGAACCAAACTTGCCGGACCTGGCAGCCTCTTTCCAGGAAGCGCTGGTTGATGTGCTGGTTGAGAAAACTGCCGCGGCTGCTGCCGCCCACCGGGCAGAATCAGTTTTGCTGGCCGGCGGTGTGGCTGCCAACAGCCGTTTGCGTTGCCGGCTTGCAAAACAGCTTGCGCTAACTCTGCCGCAAACAGACCTGTACTGCCCGCCGCCTGCGCTGTGCACCGACAACGCGGCGACGATAGCGGCCGCTGCCTACCCGCATTACCTTGCCGGCAATTTTGCCGCACTCAGCCTTAATGCCTGCCCCGGCCTTGGATTGAACGGCTGGCATAAATCCCCATAATATTACGTTAACCACCTGTTTCATCTGTTCAAAAGATGGGTAAACCGTAAAGATTAGAGTGTTAGCCTGTTGATAACCTTGTGTATAGTGTGGATTACTTATATTGGCATTAAAATCACCGGCTTGATAGCAGGCTTTTAAAGACCAAAACCTATGTTCTGGTTACATAACAACTTAACTAAACTACCGGCAGCAGAGTGCCCGCTTTTCCGGCAACGGTTCATATCTGCAGCGCCTGTTTGTTCGGGCGGCACCCGTCTGCTATAATTAAGCAGGTTTAACCGAAAAACATTGAAGGGTAGCACAAAGAAAGGGGCTGCATCTTGACCCTGCCGGAAAAGGCCAGGCACATACATTTTATCGGTATCGGCGGCTACGGGATGAGCGCCCTGGCATTTATTCTGCTTAAGAAAGGCTGCCGGGTAAGCGGCTCCGATATCCGGGAGTCGTCAATTACCGCAGCGCTTGCTGCTGCCGGTGCAGCAGTTTCTGTCGGCCACCGGGCCGGTAATATCGGTAAGGCAGATCTCGTGATCTATTCAACTGCCATCAATGCCGGAAACCCGGAAATGGACGAAACCGCACGACTCGGCATCCCCCTCTGGCACCGCTCCGAACTGCTGGCCGCCCTGCTTAACAGCGCTTATGGCATCGCTATCGCCGGGGCGCACGGCAAAACCACAACCACGGCGATGATCGCCCTGCTGCTCGAGGCAGCCGGGTTGGATCCCACCGCAATAGTCGGCGGCGTGGTGCCGGCGTTCGGCAGCAACGCCCGCCTCGGCTCCGGGCCCTACCTGGTGGCCGAAGCCGACGAAAGCGACAGCTCTTTTACCCGCTACTACCCGCGCGTAGCCCTGGTAACCGGGATTGAACCGGATCACCTCGAGCATTACGGTAACGATTACACCCGCCTGCAGCAGGCCTATGCCGATTTTCTATCACATGTGCCCGGAGAAGACGGCATTGCCATCCTCAATGCCGATGACCCGGCACTGTGCCAGCTGGGAGCCGAGCCGAATTGCCGCGTAATTTACTATATCGTCTCTGACTTTGCAGCAGCCACCTATACAGGCAGGTCAGGTTTTTATCACCCGGGTAAGTTATCATCTTTTAAGGATCAAAGCTTGATAGGCCCGGAAGAAGCTGGTATTAACTACAGCCCTAATAATATGCCGCCGTGCTGTCCGTCTGCCGCACCGTCTGCCGCACCGCCTGCCGCGGAATACAGCGCCGTTAATATCGGCCTTGAGCCGCACGCCTCCCGTTTTGATCTGATCCGCCGGGGCTCAATTATCGTGCCTGACATTACCCTTGGCGTGCCGGGCCTGCATAATGTGAGCAATGCTGTTGGCGCCCTGGCCCTGGCCGATCAGCTCGTGCCCGACCTTGCTGCCTGCGTTCCCGCCCTGAAGGATTTCAGCGGTGCCGGCCGCCGTTTTGAACTAATTGGCGAAGCTAACAACATCACTGTTATCGATGACTATGCCCACCACCCGACTGAGATCCGCGTTACCTTAGAAGCTGCCCGCCTTTCCGGCCGCCGCGTGCTCTGCCTCTTTCAGCCGCACCGCTACAGCCGCACCGCCGCCCTGTTTGAGGAGTTTGCCTCAGCCTTTGCTGACTCTGACCAGCTATTCTTGCATGCAATCTATTCCGCCGGTGAAGCGCCCCTGCCCGGCATCACATCTGCCGCATTAGCCACCCGCATCAGCGAGCTGAATACAGCTCCCCCTGTAACTCAAAACGATAACATCACCGTTCTGGAAGAAACAATCGCTGCCACTGCCCGGCCCGGCGATCTGATTATCACCATGGGCGCCGGTGATATTACCTGCTCCGCTCCACGCATACTGAAACTGTTGAAGAAAAAGTAAAGGTCGCGTGTGATATAATTAAACGGAAAAGAAACGAGGTGAAGGCTGTGAATAATCAATATACTGCAATTATTAAAAAAGAGGTAACTGCTTAGGCATCGCCTAATCAACCAGATATATTTGTTCTTTGAAAACCG
>CAYMDO010000023.1:24430-35455 GCA_964389365.1 uncultured Syntrophomonadaceae bacterium | reverse complement strand
TAACTCCAAGTTCGGCAAATTAATGGATTTGGAGAGTTTTTTAAAAAGTATTTGCGGAATGCCTGTTTTTCAAGCGGCTGCTGTTGCCAAAGCCACATATCTTTAATATAATGATTAAGGTTTTTGAGCATTGATAAGATATGATCTGAATATTAGTAGTAGGAGGAACAGAAATGCCTGTAATATTTTATTTAGTACCGTTTAGCGCACTGATGGCCCTTGTATTTGCATACTATTTTTTCAAGCAAATGATGGGCTACGATGAAGGTACTGAAACCATGAAGAAGATTGCCGAACATGTCCGCAAGGGCGCCGGCGCCTATCTTCGGCAGCAGTATAAAGTTGTTGCCATAGTTTTTGCCGTTGTAACGGTTATTTTTGCCATCCTCGCTTACGGGCTTGGCATCCAGAACAATTGGGTGCCTTTTGCTTTTCTGACGGGGGGAATATTTTCCGGCCTTGCCGGGTTCTTTGGCATGAAAGCTGCAACTTTTGCTTCGGCCAGGGTTGCCAATGCCTGCCGTAATTCGCTTGACAGCGGCCTGAAACTGGCTTTCCGTTCGGGCGCGGTGATGGGCCTGGTCGTCGTGGGACTGGTATTACTGGATATATCTTTATGGTTTATTGTCCTTAATATTTTTGTTCCTGAAGCCGAGCCGGGTATGAAACTGCTCACTGTGTCGGCGACAATGCTTACTTTTGGTATGGGTGCATCAACCCAGGCCCTTTTTGCACGCGTGGGTGGCGGTATTTACACCAAAGCCGCTGATGTCGGCGCTGACTTGGTGGGCAAGGTTGAAGCAGGTATTCCGGAAGATGATCCACGCAATCCTGCTACCATTGCGGACAATGTCGGCGATAATGTAGGTGATGTTGCCGGGATGGGTGCGGATCTCTTTGAATCTTTTGCCGGTTCTATTCTTGCTGCATCCCTGCTTGGCGCTGCCGCTTTTATCAGTTACGGGCATGGAATTCAGTTTAATGCTGTTATTGCCCCGATGCTGATCGCCGGGGTGGGCACACTGCTTTCAATTTTCGGCGTATTCATGGTCCGGACAAAGGAAGGGGCAAGCCAGAAAGAGCTGTTAAAAGCCCTTGGCCTGGGCGTTAATACCAGTGCGGCCCTGATTCTTCTCCTTTCCTGGTTAGTGCTTTACTTCTTAAAACTGCCAAATTACTGGGGCATTTGGGGTTCGATTGTTGTCGGTTTACTATCCGGGATAGCCATCGGCCAGTCTACAGAGTACTTTACGGCTTCAGCTTATAAGCCGACACAGAAAATTGCCGCTTCATCAAGTACCGGCCCGGCTACAATTATCATTAGCGGGGTCGGCACAGGCCTGATTTCTTCAGCCGTACCACTTGGAATTGTTGCCGTAGCCATAATACTGGCCTACGCTTTTTCTTCCGGCTTCAGATTTGATGTGTTGAGCCTGAACATGGGCCTATATGGAATCGGTATAGCTGCAGTAGGGATGCTCTCTACCCTGGGTATAACGCTGGCAACTGATGCCTACGGCCCGATTGCCGACAATGCCGGCGGAAACGCTGAAATGAGCCACCTGGGTGAAGAAGTGCGCAAGCGCACCGATGCCCTTGACTCCCTCGGGAACACCACTGCCGCTACCGGGAAGGGTTTTGCAATCGGCAGTGCGGCGCTCACAGCGTTGGCCCTGCTTGCCGCTTATATTGAAGAAGTAAAAATCATGTTTGTTAAGTTTCTTGGAATGCCGGAAGCGCTGATTAACGGCGTTCCGGCATATCAGGCTAATTTTATCGACTTTATCCACCATTACGATATTCACCTGATGAACCCGCTGGTAATTGTGGGGACTTTTATCGGGGTCCTGTCGGTCTTTCTTTTTAGCGGGATAACCATGAATGCTGTCGGTCGGGCGGCTGAGAAGATGGTTGAGGAGGTACGCCGTCAGTTTAAGGAGATTCCCGGTATTATGGAGGGAAAAGCAGAACCCGACTATGCGCGCTGCGTGGAGATTTCTACCAGGGGCGCCCAGCGTGAGATGATGCTGCCATCCCTGATTGCCCTGCTGATTCCCGTGGTAGTCGGTCTAATTATTGGAGTTGCCGGGGTAACCGGCCTGCTGGTCGGAACAATTTCAAGCGGTTTTGCCATGGCAATTTTTATGGCCAATGCCGGCGGGGCATGGGATAATGCCAAGAAATATATAGAAGAAGGAAACTACGGCGGAAAAGGTTCGGAAAACCACAAGGCTGCCGTAGTTGGAGATACGGTAGGCGACCCCTTTAAAGATACATCGGGTCCGAGCCTGAACATACTGATCAAACTGATGGTTATGGCTTCTGTTGTTACCGTTGGTGTAGCAGTCAGTTACAGTATATTTTAAGAAAAAGCCTGCTGCCCGGAGGCGCCGGGAAGGCGCCAGGATAAAGGAAGCCTGCCGTATTAAATGCGGCAGGCTTTTACTAAAAGGGGATACATTTGCCAGTGGGCGAACAAATGGATTACCGCAAGACTGGTGTTGATATTGAAGCCGGCGAAGAAACTGTAGGTAGGATTAAAGGCCTGGCCCGTTCTACCTTTCGCCCGGATTGATCGGAACAGTGATCAGCGGTGACAACCGGGTTGAAATATTGTGATACAGCAGCACTTATTTGCCGTCAACCTTAAGCATTATATGTTAGAAGAAAAGGATTAACAAAGATGAGGGAGAAATAGATATCAGTCAATATTAGTAAACCGGGAGGAACCATTGGATGAAGCATATCGCCGTACTTGTTTCCGGACAGGGAACTAATCTTCAGGCGATCATCGATGCCACCGAACGAAACGAGATATCCGGAAAGATTGTTGTTGTGATCAGCGATTGCGCTGATGCTTTTGCTTTAAAAAGGGCTGAAAAGAAATCAATTGAGGCCCATTTTCTTGATCCGGCTGCCTTTGATGGACGGGAAAGATATGAACGGGCTTTAATTGCCAAGTTAAATGCAGTAAAGACTGACCTGGTTGTTCTTGCCGGTTTTATGCGTATACTTTCACCTCTTTTCGTAAAAGCGTTCCCTATGAGAATCATGAACGTTCACCCTTCGCTGCTCCCTGCATTTCCAGGTACTGACGGAATATTACAAGCCTATGAATACGGAGTAAAAGTGACCGGCTGCACGGTCCATTTTGTTGATACGGGGCTTGACAGCGGACCGGTTATATTACAGGAAGCGGTACCGGTTATTCAACAGGAAACTGAGACAACGCTCGAACAACGGATTCATGCAGCCGAATATCGCATCTACCCGACAGCGATAGCTCTTTTTTGCCGCGATAAACTTAAAGTGGTAGGAAGAAGGTGTTATATTGTCGACCAATAAAAAACGCGCTATGATCAGCGTATTTGACAAGCGAGGTGTAGTTGAACTGGCTGCGGAGCTTACAGCTCTCGGCTATGAGCTGCTTTCTACGGGTGGGACGGCAAAAACATTGATGAAAGCGGGGTTAAACGTAAGCAAAGTATCTGAAGTGACCGGTTTTCCAGAAATACTGCAGGGAAGGGTAAAAACTCTGCACCCCAAAATTCACGGAGCTATATTAGCACAAACCACTAGCCGTGAGCAGCAGAAAGATTTGGAAGAACACGGCATTGAGCCGATTCAAATAGTAGTGGCAAACCTTTACCCTTTTGAACAGGTTATAAGCCGCGAAGTTTTTTGTCATGAGGAAGCAATGGATAATATTGATATCGGTGGCCCGACCATGATCAGGGCGGCTGCAAAAAATCATCATCATGTTACGGTAGTAGTTAACCCTGACCGTTACTGCGAAGTGATCCGTGAGTTGCAGGAAGCAGGCTTAGTAAGCGCACAAACCAGGATGAAACTGGCAGCCGAAGCTTTTGCCTACACCGCCTGCTACGATGCGGCGATTGCCGCTTATTTCAACAGTTTGCCATTGCCTTCAGCCGTTTTTTTCCCGAAACAGCTCTGCATCGGTTTAAATAAGGTCCAGGAACTGAGATACGGCGAGAATCCCCAGCAGCGGGCGGCTTTTTACCAGTACTCAGGTTTAAGAGCCGGTTTGGCATCTGCGGTACAGTTGAAAGGGAAAGAGCTATCGTTTAATAATTTGCACGATCTGGGCGTTGCCTGGGATTTAGCGTCAGAATTTGATCGGCCGACTGTAGTGGCGGTAAAACACGCCAACCCCTGCGGAGTCGGTTCAGCCGATTCAGCGAGCGCCGCTTACCGGCTGGCCTATGAAGCTGATCCGGTGTCGATATTTGGTGGAATCCTGGCAGTGAACACAATTGTTGACGGAAACGCTGCTAAAATAATGCTGGATACTTACCTGGAAGTGATAGCGGCTCCGCAGTTTACTGATGAAGCGCTGGCGATCCTCAGCCAGAAAAAAGATCTGCGGGTTCTGCAGATACCACGCGAAATCGATATGCAGGCCTTTTACGACCTTAAGATTGCTGCCGGGGCAGTCCTTGTGCAAACCGTTGACAGGGAACCGGTTAATATACGGGAAGGTACGGTGGTCAGCAGGCGTACTCCTTCGGATCAGGAGTGGCTGGGGCTGTCATTTGCCCAGAAAGTAGTCAAACACGTTCGCTCGAATGCTATTGTTATCGCCAAAGGAGAACAAACAATCGGAGTCGGGGCCGGGCAGATGAACCGCATTGGCGCTGCCAGAATTGCCATCGAACAGAGCGGAAGCAAAGCCAAGGGTGCGGTGTTAGGCTCGGATGCTTTTTTCCCCTTTCCCGATGTGGCGGAGGAAGCTGCGCAAGCAGGCATCACTGCCCTGGTTCAACCCGGGGGATCGCTTAATGATAAGGAGTCTATCGCAGTTTGTGATCGGTTCGGGTTAGCTATGGTATTTACGGGCAGGCGTTATTTTAAACACTAATAATATTTTTTAGTCAGCGCTGCCAGTGGCTGACGCAGCCGGAAAGGGTGATTTAATGCGGGTTTTGATCGTTGGCAGTGGAGGCAGGGAACATGCCCTGGCCTGGAAATTATCCGGCAGCCCGATGCTGAATAAGCTTTATTGTGCGCCCGGCAATCCCGGCACCGCCGGGATCGCTGAGAATGTTGACTTGGAAGCAGAGGATATATATGGATTAACCGGCTGGGCCGTACGTGA
Source organism: uncultured Syntrophomonadaceae bacterium (assembly GCA_964389365.1). GTDB lineage: Bacteria > Bacillota > Dethiobacteria > DTU022 > DTU022 > UBA993. Next base: position 30,336 of record CAYMDO010000023.1, on the reverse strand, counting down.
AAAGATCAACCTGGTTGTAATCGGTCCGGAAGCGCCTCTGGTTCTCGGGTTGGCCGACAGTCTGAGATTGAAAGGAATTGATGTATTCGGTCCGGGTAAAGATGGATCTCTGCTTGAAGGAAGTAAAGTATGGGCAAAAAGACAGATGAAAAGGTGGGGCATCCCGACAGCTGATTTTGCCGTTTTTGATGACTTCGACGAAGCCCGGTATCATTTGTCCCGCTTTTATGGCGGTTCGGTAGTAATCAAGGCTGATGGCCTGGCAGCCGGTAAAGGAGTCGTAGTTGCATCCGGCCCGGCAGAGGCTGAGCAGGCGCTTTATGATATCATGGTAGAAAAAGCATTTGGCGCTGCCGGGAATAGGGTAATTATCGAACAATGCCTGAACGGCGAAGAGGTTTCTGTCCTGGCATTATGCGATGGGAAAGAACTGATCATGCTGCCTTCCGCACAGGATCATAAAGCAATCGGCGAACAAGATACTGGTTCCAATACAGGTGGTATGGGGGCTTACTCACCGGCGCCGCTCTTTACGAAGGAAATGGCCCGTAAAGCTGAAGAGGAAGTATTTTCTCCGCTCCTGGAAGGCTTTCGCTGTGAAAAAATTGATTTTCGCGGCGTTATTTACGCCGGTTTAATGATTTCCCGTTCACAGCTAAACGTGCTGGAATTTAATGTCCGTTTTGGCGATCCGGAGACCCAGGCAATTTTGCCGCGCTTTAAATCTGACTTGCTGCCGCTGCTGGCTGCTGCTGCCAGCGGTGACTTTGGCGAAGCAAAAGCCGAATGGTTTTCTGACCCTGCAGTCTGTGTGGTTATGGCTTCGGCGGGCTATCCCGGACATTACGAAAGGGGTCTGCCCATTAGTGGTATCGAGCAGGCAGAAGCTGACGGGGGAGGTAAGGTTGCGGTATTTCATGCCGGCACTGACCTGAATGAGGACCGCCTTGTGACGGCAGGAGGCCGGATCCTTGGGGTTACAGCATGGGATCACGATCTTGCCGGCGCTGTAAAGGGTGCATACCGGGCAGTTAACACCATTGATTTTAAAGGTGCATACTACCGCCGTGACATTGCTTACAGGGCTTTGGCGCCGGATAGTTAGTGAATTTTAATCGTAACCGTGGAGGTGGTATGTAGGTGGATAGGGCCGTTATTGTCGGTTATGCCCGCACTCCCTTCGGGCGCTTTATGGGTTCACTTTCTTCAATCCCGGCTGTCGATCTTGGAGCAATTGCTATAAAGGAAGCGCTTAGACGCGCAAAAATATCAGGAGATCTGGTTGATAACGTGCTGATGGGAATGGTAGTTCAAGCCGGTGCCGGGCAGATTCCCTCCAGACAGGCTACGATAAAAGCCGGAATGCCGGCAAAAGTTCCCTCCGAAACGATAAATAAAGTTTGCGCTTCCGGCTTACGTTCGGCAAATTTGGGCGAGTCGCTAATCCGCTGCGGGGAAGCTGGAGTGGTTGTAGCCGGGGGAATGGAAAATATGAGCGCTGTACCCTATTACCTGCAGAAGGCACGTGAAGGTTACAGGATGGGTGATGCCACGTTGGTCGACGGTATGGTGCATGACGGGCTTTGGTGCCCGTTTCACCAGGTGCACATGGGAGTACACGGCAGCGCAGTACCGGCAGAGGAAGGGATAACACGGGAGCAAATGGACTATTTTGCCCTGCGCAGCCACCAGCTAGCTGTCAAAGCGGCAGAGGATGGTATGCTTGATGAAGAACTGGTTGCCGTAACAGTACCGCAGCGCAAAGGAGAGCCGGTGCGGTTTATGCGAGACGAGCTGCCCCGCGCCGACACTACTTATGAAAAACTGGCTCGGCTACCGCCCGCTTTTGAGGAAGATGGTTTGATTACAGCCGGTAATGCGCCGGCGATCAGCGATGGAGCCGCAGCACTTGTATTAGCTTCGCTTCAAAAAGCGAAAGAGCTTCAATTAGAACCGCTCGCTGAAATTGTCGCTCAAAGCTCGGTATCGCTTGAGCCCCGCTATATAGCCACGGTACCTTATGCCGCCGCTGCATTGGCTCTGGATAAAGCGGGCCTTGATACTACCGACCTTGCGCTGATCGAGGTCAACGAGGCCTTTGCCGCTGTAGCTCTAACCTGCATCAAGCTCGGTGGTTGGAACGAAAAAATTATCAATGTGAACGGTGGCGCTGTTGCAATCGGACACCCGATCGGTGCCAGCGGCGCCCGGATTCTGATCACCCTGATAGCGGAACTCCGCCGTCGCGGAGGCGGTTATGGATTGGCGACAATTTGCAGCGGCGCAGCCCAGGGCGAGGCGGTTATTGTTAAAGTCTAAAAATGCCGGGGGAGCGTGACCTTTGGAGTTAGTATTATCTGATTATCACCGTAACCGCCAGGAAGAGTTCAGTTGTTTTGCCAACTCCGACCTGGATCAAGGCAACCATTTTCCCCGCCGGAACCTGGAAAAAGCCGGGGAACGAGGGTACATGGGATTGCCCATACCGAAGGAGTGGGGAGGGCAGGGGGAAGATTATCTTACCTATATCCTGATGCTCGAAGAGGTATCACGGGTTTGCGCTTCAACCGGCGTAATAATATCAGTGCATACCTCTGTGGGCTCTTTCCCGCTGCTTTATTACGGGTCTGAGGAACAGAAAGCAAGGTATCTGCCCGATCTGGCGAGCGGAAAAATGCTGGGCGCTTTCGCATTAACAGAGTCGGCAGCCGGCTCTGATGCCGCCGCTATTAGCGCAACAGCAACCGCTGCCGGCGGCGGTTATTTACTGAACGGCAGTAAGCTGTTTATTACCGGCGGCGGCGAAGCCGGATTGTTTACCGTGTTTGCCACCATTGATCGTAATCTGGGGAGTAAAGGCATCACTGCTTTTTTAGTGGAAAAAGGCAGCCCCGGCCTTACCGTCGGACCGCCGGAAAAAAAAATGGGACTCAATCGGTCTCACACGTCGGAAATCAGGATGGAAGATCTATTTATCCCGGCAGCTGGCAGGCTGGGGGCAGAGAAGGCCGGTTTTGGCATCGCCATGTCCCTGCTTGACGGGGGGCGGATCGGAATTGCTGCCCAGGGGCTCGGCCTGGCTAGGGCCGCGCTTGAGTTCACAGTCAGTCATTTGAAACAACAGGAAAGTACAGGTATAAAAACAGCACAGTCGACTGCGTTTGTTATCGCTGACCTGGCCGCTAAAACAGCAGCGGCAAGACTTATGGCCTACAGGGCGGCGATGGCAAAAAGCCGTGGAAAACGCTGTACCAGGGAAGCATCGATGGCGAAAATAATGGCCACAGATCTGGCAATGGAAGCTACCACAAGGTGCCTTGATCTCTGTTACAGCTATGGCTGTGGTGAAGATAATCCCTTAACCCGTTACTTTTGCGATGCCAAGGCACCGCAGATTTACGAGGGTTCAAACCAGATCCAGCGTATTGTCGTTGCCAGGGAACTGTTAAACCGGTAAAGCTTTCTTAAATCGAAAAAAGGGAGGCAGGGTATTTAATGAATTTTGTTTTGACGGAAGAGCAGGAAATGACCCGTAAAATGGTAAGGGATTTTGCTGAAAAGGAGCTCAAACAAGGTGCGGAAGAACGTGATGACAAGGAACAGTTTTCCCGGGAGATCTTCGATAAAATGGGACAGCTGGGATTGACCGGCATTCCCTGGCCTGAAGAATACGGTGGAGGGGGATGTGATTTCATTAGCTACGTAATTGCCGTCGAAGAATTATCGCGGGTTGACGCTTCTTCAGGGACAACTTTATCAGCGCATACATCATTGGCCGGTTGGCCTATTTTCAAGTACGGCAACGAGGAACAAAAGAAAAAATATTTAGAACCAATGGCCCTGGGGGAAAAGCTTGGCGCCTATGCCCTGACCGAACCGACAGCCGGAACGGATGCTGCCAACCAAAAGACGACGGCAAAACTTGAAGGTGACGATTACCTGCTTAACGGGAACAAAATTTTCATCACCAATGGTGCTGAAGCAGAAATTTATATAGTCTTTGCTGTTACCGACAAAGAGAAGAAAACCAAGGGAATCAGCGCGTTTATCGTCGAGAAAGGCGCTGCCGGTTTTTCTTTCGGCAAGAAAGAACGCAAAATGGGTTTACGTTCATCTCCTACGCTTGAGCTGGTTTTTGAAAACTGCCGGGTTCCGATAGAAAACCTGCTTGGAGCGGAGGGAGAAGGTTTCAAGATTGCCATGAGCACTTTGGACGGCGGCCGTAACGGTATCGCGGCCCAGGCTGTCGGTATAGCCCAGGGGGCGATGGAAGAGGCGATAAATTATGCCAAAAACCGCGAACAGTTTGGCCAGCCGATAGCTAATTTTCAGGCTATATCATTTATGTTGGCTGATATGGGCACAAAAATTGAAGCAGCCCGGTTATTAACCTACCAGGCCGCTTACCTGGAAAGCGCCGGATTACCCTACAGCCAGGCATCGGCGATGGCAAAACTTTTTGCAGCAGAAACAGCGATGGAAGTTACGACCAACGCTGTACAGGTTTTTGGCGGCTACGGTTATACCCGCGATTATCCGGTGGAGCGTTTTATGCGCGATGCCAAAATCACTCAGCTATACGAGGGCACCAGCGAGGTGCAGCGCCTTGTAATTTCGCGTAATTTATTATCTTAGCCGGTCTTGTTTCTGACATTACCGATTGGCAGGCAGGTAAGCTGGCTATGATTACGCTGCGTAGAATGACGAAAGGAAGGTTAGTCATGATCTCTAACAAGCCGGGCTTGATCATGGTTATTACCGGAGACGGCAAAGGCAAAACTACCGCTGCGGTCGGCCAGGCGCTCAGGGCCCTTGGGCACGGCTACCGGGTATGCATGATCCATTTTATGAAAGGACGTGATTACGGGGAGTTTCTCGCCATGGCAGATATGCCGAACTTGACCCTGGTGCGTGCAGGCCGTGACGATTTCGTAAACCGTGAAAATCCGGAACAGATTGATATTGAACTGGCGCAAGCCGGGTTTGTAAGGGCAGGGGAGGCAATCCTGGGCGGAAATTTTGACCTGGTAGTACTTGACGAGATTAATGTAGCAGTTGATTACGGGCTGATTGCCGAAGCGGATCTACTGCAGTTGCTTGATCATAAGCCGCAAAATGTAACAGTTGTTTTAACCGGCCGCAATGCATCTTCTGATCTGGTAAAAAGAGCCGACACGGTCAGCGAGATATTGGCAATTAAACATCACTACAGCCAGGGTGCAGAATGTTGCCCGGGTATCGAGTATTAACAGGCACAACCATGGTGAATTTGGCTACGAGGTGACACAATGAAGCAGTTAGTCGAAGAACTGCTTAAGGGGAACAGGCGGGCTGCAGCACGCCTGATTACTCTTATTGAAAACGAAGACTGTCAGAAAACAGAACTTTTAAAGGCAATTTACCCGCATACCGGTAATGCTTACGTGGTGGGCATTACCGGGGCACCGGGCACAGGCAAAAGCTCACTTGTTGACCGGCTGCTGAAGGAGGTCAGGACAGCCGGGTTAAGCGCCGGGATCATTGCGGTCGATCCAACAAGCCCTTTCAGCGGGGGAGCCATCTTAGGTGACCGTATCCGGATGCAGGACCATGCCCTTGATCCCAAGGTTTTTATTCGCAGCATGGGTACCAGGGGCAGTCTGGGTGGCCTGTCAAGGTCAACAAGGGAAGCGATCCAGGTCCTGGACGCTTTTGGAAAGGACCTTATTATTGTTGAAACTGTCGGGGTAGGCCAGTCTGAAGTCGATATTGTTAAAACAGCCGATACAACACTAGTGGTATTAACCCCGGCAGGCGGGGATAGCGTACAGACGCTAAAGGCGGGAATTATGGAAATTGCCGACCTTTTTGTGATCAATAAAGCTGATTTGCCCGGTATGGAAAAAACGGTATCTGAAATAAACATG
>CAYMDO010000023.1:0-24420 GCA_964389365.1 uncultured Syntrophomonadaceae bacterium | reverse complement strand
AAAACGGCGTACCCTGGCGCCCGGCAGTTATCCCTACAGTTTCGATCAGGGGCGAGGGTATTGAAAAGCTCTGGGCTGCTATACAGGATCATCGCCGGTACATGGAAGCCAGCGGCAGGCTGTCGGAAGTGCGTTTTCATCGGGTACGCAGAGAACTGACCGAGCAGGTAGAATACCTGGTAAAAAAAAGAGTATGGGAAGTGGCCAGGGAAAAATACCTGCTTGAAGAGTTGATCGATAAAATTTTCCGGCGCGAAAAGGATCCTTACAGTTCAGCCTGCGAATTGCTTGATTCGATAAGTTTTTTTGAACAGAAGAGCTGAAGAAGGTGATCTGGTGAACATCCATGAACAGATGAATAATTTTAGGAAAAAGCTCAATGAATGGCAAGACAGGGTTTCCGCTGCGGCCGATCGTCCGGGTGACCGCAAAACCATATCCGGTATGCCGGTAAAGCCGCTCTACACGCCGCTCGATTTGGAAAATCTGGATTATGAGCGAGATTTAAACTTCCCCGGCAGTTATCCTTACACCAGGGGAGTTCAGGATAATATGTACCGGGGCCGCTACTGGACAATGAGGCAGTTTTCCGGTTTCGGCGATGCATCCGACTCGAACTGCCGCTGCCGCTACTTGCTGAAGCAAGGTCAGACCGGTCTGTCGGTCGCTTTTGATATGCCGACAATTATGGGTTACGATTCTGATCATGAACGTGCTGAGGGAGAAGTCGGGCGCTGTGGCGTAGCGATCGATTCCCTGGAGGATATGGAGGTACTCTTTGATCAGATTCCTTTAGATAAAGTAACCACCTCGATGACGATAAACGGTCCGGCAGCAATACTCTGGTGTTTTTATCTGGCTAATGCGGAAAAACAGGGGGTCAGCCTGCGCCAGGTAGGAGGGACAATTCAAAATGATATTTTGAAAGAATATATTGCCCAAAAGTCATGGATTTTTCCGCCTGAACCTTCAATACGCCTGATTACCGACATCTTTGCATTTGCCGCTGATCATGTACCCAAATGGAATACGATCAGCATCAGCGGTTACCATATCAGGGAAGCCGGTTCAACTGCAGTCCAGGAGCTTGCTTTTACACTGGCCGACGGTTTTGCTTATATTGAAGCCGGAATTGCAGCTGGTTTGGACGTAGACAGCTTTGCACCGCGCCTTTCATTTTTTTTTAACGCACATCTCGATTTTTTTGAAGAGATTTGTAAATACAGGGCAGCCCGCAGGATCTGGGCCCGCCGCTTAAAAGAACAATACGGCGCCAAAGATCCACGCTCCCTAAAGCTGCGTTTTCACACCCAGACAGCCGGATGCAGTTTAACCGCTCAGGAACCGGAAAACAATATCGTGCGTACGGCCCTTGAGGCCTTATCGGCGGTGCTTGGCGGAACTCAGTCGTTGCATACCAACTCGATGGATGAAGTGCTGGCGTTACCAACTGAAAAGGCAGTTAAAATCGCCTTACGGACACAGCAAATCATAGCCCACGAAAGCGGTGTAGCCAAAACGATCGATCCTCTGGCCGGGTCTTACTTTGTTGAAGCGCTGACATGCCAAATGGAGTCTGAAGCAGAAGTATATTTTGAAAAGATCGATAAGCTTGGCGGAGTATTTAAAGCGATTGATTGCGGTTTTTTCCAGCAGGAGATTGCCGATGCCGCTTATAAATTCCAGCGTGAGGTAGACAGCAAAGAACGCGTTGTAGTCGGGGTTAACCGCTTTTCCGGTGAAGAAAAGCCGCAGATTGATCTTTTAAGAATAGACCCTGCTGTCGAAGAAAAACAGGTTAAAAGGCTGAAAGAACTGCGGGAAAAACGCGATAACCTGGCAGTCAGCACTGCTTTAAACGATTTGAAGGCAGCGGCCACAACTAATCAAAACCTGATTCCCAAAATACTATTAGCGGTTAAATGCTACGCCACGGAAGGAGAAATCGTCTCTACGCTGAAAGAAGTATTCGGTGAGCACAGAGAAAAGCCTATATTCTAGAATGAATGGAGGTGGGGGAGTGAACGGCAAAAAAATCCGGGTGCTGGTGGCAAAACCGGGCCTTGACGGGCACGATCGCGGGGCCAGGGTAGTGGCCAGAGCTTTGCGCGATGCAGGTATGGAGGTAATTTACACTGGACTCCACCAGACCCCCGAACAGGTTGCGGAAACGGCGCTGCAGGAGGATGTTGGAGTCGTCGGGTTAAGTATCCTTTCCGGCGCGCATATGACTCTGGTTCCAAAGATAAAAAAGCTGCTGGCAGACAATTCGATGGAAGATGTCCTGCTGATAGTGGGAGGGATTATTCCCGAAGAAGACGCTGCTTTTCTGATCAACAAGGGCTATGCTGATCAGGTATTTACCCCCGGTGACGAGTTGGAAAAGATCTGCAGCTACATCACCGGGAAATTAGCCTGAACAGTAAACATGAGATCAGGCAGCGCCTTCATGCCTGTCTCTTTTTGCACCTGTTTTACCTTTTGCCACAATATGGGAAGTCCAGGTTATAAAGTCGGCAACCGTTTCTGACAGCGGCCTGGACTGGTAACCAAGTTCAGTTTTGGCTTTGTTGGAACTGAATGCTGAACTTTCCAGCAAGGTATGCAGGGAATAAACGGTGTAACGTGATTTAATTTTCAACCAGCTGACCAGACCCTCGATTAGGCCGATAAAGAAAATTGCATAACGGATCGGCACTTTGATCTTCGGGCTTTTTGTCCCGGTGGCCGCCTGGGCCATCTGGCAAAGTTTTTCCACAGACGTGTGGTAACCTGATAAGATATAGATTTCCCCGTTAGAACCTTTCTGGCTGGCCAGGATCAAGCCACTGACCACGTCACGCACATCAACAAAATCGTAAGCTCCGTCAACCAGAATATCCGGTTTGTTATTGGCAAACGAGATCAGGGCCTTGCCAATTTCCGATCCGGCGTAATCGTGCATGCCGATAATCCCGCTTGGACAGGCAATAACCGCATTTAAACCTTGGTTAACCAGATCCAAGACAATTTTTGTTCCCTCAGCTTTGGTTCGGTCATACGATCCCTGAGGGCTGTCCAGGGCCAAAGGTGCGGTTTCATCGATTACAGCGGCAGATGGGTCTCGCCTGAAAGCGTGAACAGAACTGACATGGATAAACCGCCTGATCTTGTTTTCTAAAGCGACTTCAGCGGCAGTACGTGTTCCTTCAACATTGACCAGCCTCATTAATTCCTCACTGCCAGGCCTGATCGCGATAATACCGGCCAGGTGAAATACTGTGTCCACATTTTGCATGGCCCGGTTCATTAACTCCCGGTCGAGCACATCACCAACGATCACTTCAATCAGCATACCCTGCAGCGATTTTAATGGTTCTCCCGGGTAAACAAGAGCCCTTACTTTTTCTCCCCGTGCGATCAATTCACGCACCAGTACATTTCCCAGATGTCCCGAAGCTCCGGTGACCAGGATCATCTCAATCCCTCCGTTTCAGACCATTTAATAATATGACAATGCTTTCCTGGAGTTTTTCCCCCCACTTAGCATTACTTGTTTCTAATGATGCCTGTAAAAAAAGTCCGCTGGACAGCGAGAGCAGCAATTGGGCGGCGGTTCCGGAATTCACTTGATCGATTGTTCCTTCTTTTATGCCGCGTTCAATCAGGCGGGCAAAAGTTTCTTCGAAACGGCGATAAGGAGCAACAGTGGCCTGCCTGATCTTTTCGTTACGGTTGGCATGCCTCCACAACTCCAGAAAAAGCCCCATAAAGTACTTATTGTTCTCAAATACCGGCTGCATCATGCCTGCCATCTCATGTAATCCGTCAGGTACACTTTGAGCCTGGAAAGAGATTTCATTGAGGGTATTTTCGAGGGTGCCGAGCCAGGTGTCGATCAAGGCCATAAAAACTGCCTCTTTACTCTCAAAGTGGTAGTAAAAGGCTCCTTTGCTCACACCGGCCAGCTCGCAGATTTCGGCAACTCCTGCTAATTCATAACCTTCCCGGGCAAATAAAGATGCAGCAGCTTCCATTATTGATTTTTTTGTCTGGGCACTGCGCTGCAGGTTATTCATAATCCTCCATAAACCGACCGGTCGTTATGTTAATGATCTGATTATAACCCGGTTCAGGATTTTGTCAAGGATTTTAGCTATAAAGGAAAAACATTCAAAAAACACGAATAGTAAGAACGGCGTACTATTTTTCATTATTAAATATTAAAGATTACCCGGCGAAAGCAGGAGCTTTTTGATGAAAGAACAGGAAATGGACAAAATAAAAAAATATGCAGACAGACTGCGAAAAGAAATAGAACATCACAATTACCATTATCATGTCCTCGATAAACCGGAAATAAGCGATGCCCAATTTGATCGGCTGATGCGCGAACTGGAAGAGTTGGAAAAGAGCTATCCTGATTTGCAGGATCTCAGCTCGCCGACTTGCCGGGTAGGCTCAAAACCTCTTTCCGTATTTACAACGGTAGAACATAAAATACCGATGCTCGGCCTTGATAATGCTTTCAGCGAAGAAGAAGTTGTAGAATTTGGCCTGAGAGTGCAACGGCTGCTTCAGGAAGAGGTTACAGCGTATTACTGTGAGCTCAAAATTGACGGTCTGGCTGTATCCTTGCATTATGAAAATGGTGTCCTGGTTAAAGGCTCGACCAGGGGGGACGGGCATACAGGCGAAGATGTGACGCAAAATTTAAGAACCATCAGGCAGGTTCCCCTCAAACTGCCTGAACCCCTGACTCTTGAAGTGCGGGGTGAAGTATATTTCAGCAAAGAAGATTTTACAGCGCTCAACTATGAACGAGAGCAGGAAGCACTGCCGTTGTTTGCCAATCCCCGCAATGCCGCTGCCGGCTCTTTGAGGCAACTGGACCCTCAGGTAACAGCCAGGCGTCCACTGAAAATATTCATTTACGGGCTTGGTGACAATAACCTGCGGCTGGATACGCAGGAGTCTGTTTTGAATTATCTTGATCAAGAAAGATTACCCGTCAATAAGATTCGCAGCCTCCGCAGCGGTATTAGCCAGGTATGGGCTTTTTGTTCGCTAATGCAAAAAGAAAGGTCAAACTTGCCTTATGATATTGATGGAGTGGTAATTAAAGTCAATAGTCTTGAACAGCAAAAAGAACTTGGAAACACTGCCCGCAGCCCCCGCTGGGCTATTGCCTATAAATTTCCACCTGAAGAAAAAGAAACCAGGGTACTGGACATCCAGTTTAATGTCGGACGCACCGGGGTGATCACACCGGTAGCAATTCTTGAGCCGCTTGTTCTGAGCGGTACGATAGTACAACGGGCCAGCCTGCACAACGAAGATTTAATCAGGGATAAAGGGATCATGATCGGTGATACGGTTGTGGTCCGCAAAGCAGGGGAAATTATTCCGGAAGTGCTGCATGTATTGAAGGGGAGGCGAAGCGGCCGTGAGGTTCCTTTTTCGATGCCCGGCGTGTGCCCTTCCTGTGGCTCGGAAACAATTAGATTGCAGGATGAAGCGGCCCGCCGTTGCCTGAATCCCTCCTGTACCGCGCAGCTGATAGAAAAAATATGTCACTTTGCTTCGCGCGGGGCAATGGATATAGAAGGATTGGGGCCTGCTGCTGCTGAGCTGCTATTTCAGCATGGGTTGGTTGCTGATATCGGCGATCTTTATTACCTGAAGAAGGAAGCACTGACAGCTTTACCGCGTATGGCGGATAAGTCGGCAACAAATTTGCTGGCGGCGATTGAAAAAAGTAAGACCAACCCGTTAAGAAAGCTGTTATTCGGTTTTGGGATCAGGAATGTGGGAGAAAAAGCCTCCCGCTTGCTGGCCGAAAAGTACTTAAACCTGGATCTTCTGGGTGTAGCGACCGCTGATGAGTTGCTGGTAATTGAAGAAATAGGTCCTAAAATAGCAGAAACGGTAGTATTATTTTTTGGCAAACTAGAAACCGTCCAGCTGCTTGATAAACTCAGAAAAGCCGGAGTCAATTTTACGGAAACCCTTAAAGAAGATCAGTCGAGCAATTCCCTGGCCGGCAAAACTTTTATTTTCACCGGCGGGCTTAGTAATTATACACGTGAAGAAGCTGCGGCACTGATTGAAAATCGGGGAGGAAAGATTGTCAACACGGTGAGCCGCAAAACCGATTACCTGGTACTCGGATCGGATCCGGGCAGCAAACTTGCCAGAGCTGAGAAAATTGGCCTGACCATCATCGGGGAGCGGGAATTGCAAAAGCTTTTGGAAGAGGGTTAAGCGAAAGGGCCGGATGCTATGACTGACGTTATGAAACAACCGGTAAAGAATTTGGTTTTTTATCTGGATAACTGGCTGCTGTTGCAGGCGATCGTAGATTCGCTCCACGATGCAGTTTCTGTTGTAGATGAAACGGGAAAAGGTATTATCATCAACCATGCCTACAAAAGAATTATTGGGATGACGGGAGATCAGGTGCTGCATCAGCCGGCCACTGTCGATATTGCCGAGGGGGAAAGCGTGCATTTAAAGGTCCTGAAAACCGGAAGGGCAGTCAAAGGGGTCCGTATGAAAGTGGGGCCATTACGGCGCGAAGTTATTGTGAGCTGCGCGCCCCTGTACATTGAAGGTAAAATAAAGGGCAGTGTCGGGGTGATACACGACATCTCGGAGCTGCGGCTTCTGATGGAGGAACTGGAAAGAACCCGCAGGCTAGTCCGAAAACTGGAGCCCGGATATACTTTTGAAGATATTATTGGCAACAGTAAGGAATTACTTGAAACAATCGATAGGGCAAAGCAGGCGGCGGCTACACCGGTATCGGTTCTGTTGCGTGGCGAATGCGGAACCGGGAAAGAGTTATTTGCCCACGCGATACACTATGACAGCGGACGTAAAGATTACCTGTTTATCAGGGTTAACTGCGCCTCGCTCACTGATACATTACTGGAAAGCGAGCTTTTTGGATATGGAGACGGAGCCTTTACTAAAAGCCCTCAACGAAGCCGACGGCAATAAAGCTGAAGCGGCAAGAACCCTCGATATATTAATTCGCAACCTATACAATAAACTGCTCTGCACGCATAATATTGCAAGGAGGGATGCAGGTGGAAGGGAAAATTTCTGAATTCAGGCTACATGGACGTGGAGGCCAGGGAATAGTAATTGCCGCTTCGGTGTTCGCGGAAGCAGTTTTCCGCGATGGGCGTTATGCCCGTGCGTTTTCCCTTTTCGGAGCTGAAAGAAGAGGGGCACCGGTAACGGCTTTTATCAGGGTCGGCTCGGAGCGTTTGATGCCGCGAAGCCGTATTTATAATCCTGATTTTGTAGTGGTTTTTGATGCGACAATAAGCGGAAGCACGTTGTATGCCGGCATCAGGGATGAAGGAAAACTGCTTATAAATGCCGGTGCAGGTTGGCAGGAAACAGTGCCGCCGGAGCTTTTTGAAAACCAGCGTTTCCGGATTTACCAGGTAGATGCCCGCGAAATTGCCTGGAAGCATAATCTGGCAATCGGCAGTTTCCCAATGGTTAATACCGTAATGCTCGGCGCTATGGCCAAAGTCAGCGGCCTGGTTTCGGTTGATACATTGATTAAATCAATAAAGCAACGTGTATCTGTCAGCATTGATGCCAATATAAACGCAACCATTGACGGTTATGAAAAAGTAGAGGAGGTGTCGGATTTTGTTACAGGCGCCGGCTAAAGATACAACAGCCTACACCTGCGGTATGGTCGCGATCAGCGCCAATAAAACCGGAGAATGGCGTTTTATGACACCGGAAAGAAAACTTCGCCTTTCTCCCTGTCGTCAGAGTTGCCTGCTGAACGGCGAAATCCCATCCTGGCTCGATGCTGTAAAAAGGGGGCAGTGGGAAGATGCCTGGCTAACCATGAGCCGTAAAAACCCGTTTCCTGCTATAACAGGTTATGTTTGTTTCAATCCATGCCAGGAAAATTGTAACCGCAATCTGCTCGATCAGGGAATTGCTATTCGGGAAGTTGAAAAAGCTGTCGGTGAGTGGCGCCTGAATAATTATACGCCCTCTAAAGAGATCATTAAAAATAAGAAAAACATTGCAGTGATTGGATCAGGCCCGGCAGGTTTGAGCTGTGCCTTCTTTCTCGTACAGGCAGGTTACCAGGTATGCGTTTATGAACGCTCGGCGCAGATCGGAGGGATGCTGGCCCTCGGTATTCCGGAATATCGTTTGCCCCGCAAGGTCCTGAAACGGGAAGTGGAGATCTTAAGCAGCGAAGGGGTTGTATTTAATACTAACCGCACTCTCGGAAGCGATTTTGATCTCAATGAACTTTATCAGGAATTTGACCAGGTATTTTTAGCCACCGGGGCCTGGATTCCACGGATGTCAGGCATTCCGGGAGAAGAAAGCGAGGACGTTTTTAACGCTCTTGATTTTTTAAGTAATTATAATACCGGTGTTCCGCAAACTATAGGGAGTTCTGTTGTTGTTGTCGGCGGTGGGAACGCAGCTGTTGATTGCGCCCGCTCTGCGCTGCGCGTGGATGGGGTCCAACATGTAACCATGCTTTACAGGCGCAGCCGGATTGAGATGCCGGCCGATCAGGGCGAAATAGAGGCTGCCGAAAGAGAAGGGGTCGAAATGGTTTTCAATGTTCTGCCGCGTAGCATTGAGCTGAAGAGCGGCCGTGTATGCGGGATAACTGTTGATCACAGCAGAACAGATAGAATAGGTCTGCTGATCGACAGTACGAAAAATTTTTTAAGGCAGTGTGATTCAGTAATAATGGCTCTGGGGCAAATGACGGATTACAGCGTACTCGGCACAATTGACAGCGCAAAAACCGTATTTGCAGGCGGTGACCTGGTGAGCGGCCCGGCCACAGTTTCTGAAGCGATTAGGGCCGGCCGGTTGGCAGCCAGTGCGATACGGTCAATCTATGAAGATTTGGCGTATGCTGAACAGGAGTTACTTCCCAAAGAAACTGTCTCGTTTGAAGAGCTGAACCTGGCAGCGGAGGTTAATCTAGAATTGCAGCAGAAAGAGGCTGACCCGCGGCAGGAAGCGGAGCGTTGCCTGGGTTGTGGAACCTGTAATTCCTGCGGGATTTGCTATCTTTTTTGTCCCGATCTTGCAGTTGACCGGGTTAACGGTAAATATGAGTTTAACCTTGATTACTGTAAGGGCTGTGGAATTTGCGTTAAAGAATGCCCTTCACAGGCACTGGTGATGAAAGGAGGCAGCATATAATGGCTTTTCAGATGATCAGCGGCAGCCAGGCTGCCGCAACAGCAGTGCAGCGTGTCGGAGTTGACCTCGTTGCTGCCTACCCGATTACACCGCAAACGGCTATCGTTGAGACACTAGCTGATTTTACAGCCAGTGGAGAGCTTGCAGGCGAATTTGTCAGCGTAGAATCAGAATATGCGGCCCTGGCCTGCTGCAACGGTGCAGCAGCAGCGGGAGCCAGGGTTTTTACTGCCACTGCATCACACGGCCTGGCATACATGCACGAAATGATACACTGGTGCAGCGGAGCAAGGCTTCCGATTGTCATGGTTAATGTTAACCGGACTATTGGCGCACCGTGGTGTCTTGACCCGGATCAGGGCGACAGCCTGAGCCAGAGGGATACCGGTTGGCTTCAGCTTTACTGTGCAAACGCACAGGAGGTATTTGATATGGTGGTTCAGGCTTATTTCATTGCCGAAAAGCTGCTGTTGCCCTGCATGGTGATATTTGACGGTTTTTATATATCACACACCTATGAGGCTGTAGATGTAGCCGATGTAAACCAGGTGCGTAACCTGGTCGGCCCGCCTGCTTTTTTTTACCGCAGATTATACCCGGCCAACCGGGCAACCTGCACGGCCTGTCAACCGGAGAAACACACTTGAAGCTGGTCAAGGATCGGCATCAGGCGATGTTGAGGCTGCCCGGATTATTTCAGGAGCTTAACCGGAATTTCTATAAACAATTTGGCAGAAGTTACCATGTGGTAGAGCATGAGTTTCCGGTTGGCGCTAAAAGAGCGATCGTCACTGCAGGGGCCACCGCAGAAACTGTGAAATGGTCATTGCCTGCACTGCCAGAAACAGGTTTAATCCAGCCGCGCTGGTTCAGGCCGTTTCCGGCAGCTGAGATAAGACAGTCTATCATTGAATACGGCTTAACAGAATTACTGGTTATAGATCGCAACTGCTCTGTCGGCATGGGTGGAATCTTTGCCCAGGAGCTGCGTAATGCCCTATATGATCTGAAAAGCCCGCCTCTGGTCAGGAGCTTGATCCTGGCGGGCGGAGTGGACCTGACTGAGAAGATGTTACTCGATATGGTGCAATCAACAGCGAGCGAAGATAATTTCGCTCAGCGGTGGGGGGATGATTTTTAATGAAAATTGCCGATTTAAACACTCAGGACGAAATGATCTACCCCGGGCACAATGCCTGCCCCGGCTGCGGCGCAGCCCTTGCAGTCCGCTATCTGACAAAAGCACTGGGACAGAATATTGCCATGGTGCTGACCGCATCTTGTTGGAGCATTATCGCCGGCATGCCGCCTTTGACAGCCCTAAAGTGCCCGGTTCTGCACTGCCCGTTTCCAAGTGCCGGCTCTGTTGGCAGCGGTGTTCGCAGGGGCTTGAATGCTAGGGGTCATCATGATACTACAGTGATTGTGCTGGCCGGGGACGGAGGCACTTTTGATATAGGGCTACAGGCGCTTTCCGGAGCCGCTCAACGCAATGAAGATTTCATTTTTGTTTGTTACGACAATGAAGCGTATATGAACACGGGAATGCAGACCAGTTCAGCAACTCCTTTTGGGGCCCGTACCAACACAGCGCCTTATCCTCTTTACAAAGAGGGAGAGAAGAAAGACATTATGCAGATTATGGCGGCACATGCTGTGCCATACGCCGCAACTGCCACAGTTGCCTTTCCGGCAGACCTGGAAGAGAAGCTGAAAACTGCCCAATCAATCGGAGGGTTTCGGTTTATTCACATCCTGGCCCCCTGCCCACCCGGTTGGGGAACGGAATCTTCTGATACAATTGAAGTGTCGCGGCTGGCAGTGGCAACCGGTTTTTTCCCCCTTTATGAAGTTCGAAACGGCTCAAGCTGGAAACTGACAGTCCCGGCAGATATTAAAAGTGTATCTCTCAGTGAATATTTAGGAAGGCAGCGCCGTTTTAAGCTGATGGATGAACGCCGGCAAAAAGAGCTTCAGCACGAGATAAATCGCGACTATAATCGTTTGCTGGATAAGGTTGCTAAATTTTCTGCCGAAGTTCAGCAATAAAAATTAGAATTATAATAAAATCTAAAATAATGAGCAGGAATTTTTCAGGATTAGCAGAAAAAGAATTATTATTGCAAGACCGCCGCAATATTATTAGGAGGTGTTTGGTTTGCGGGAAATTGCCGCGTCTGTCATCAGTGATCATGTGGCTGAGATGTGCCAGGAAGCAAACATCTATGTGGGCGAAGATGTATTCGAAGCCCTGAAGAAATCCCTGAACACAGAAGAATCGCCGACCGGAAGAGAAGTGTTAAAACAGCTGATTGAGAATGTTGAAATTGCGAAAAATGAGCAAATCCCGATCTGCCAGGATACAGGATTTGCTGTTTTTTTCATCGAGTGGGGCCAGGAGGTGCACCTGACCGGCGGATCGCTGGAAGATGCGATACACGAGGGAGTGCGCCGGGGTTACACTGAAGGCTACCTGCGCAAGTCGATCGTCGATGATCCACTTTATAAACGTAAGAATACCGGAGATAATACACCGGCAGTAATATACACAGAGCTGGTCCCGGGTGATAAAGTAAGAATCGCATTTGCCCCCAAGGGCGGCGGCAGTGAAAATATGAGTACCGTTAAGATGTTGAAACCCTCAGACGGTGAAGCAGGAGTGATTGATTTCGTGGTCAATCATGTCAAGGCAGCCGGTCCCAATCCCTGCCCTCCAATCGTTGTCGGAGTCGGAATCGGCGGAACTTTTGATAAAGTTGCTGTGCTGGCAAAAAAAGCCCTTTTCAGAAAGGTTGGTTCAAAAAATCCTGAGGAACCTTTTGCGGCACTGGAACAAAAAATACTTGAAAAAATAAATGACCTCGGGATCGGTCCGCAGGGTTTTGGCGGGCGCACATTTGCCCTGGCGGTTCATATCGAAACATTCCCTTCGCATATTGCCAGCATGGCTGCTTCTGTAAACATAAATTGTCATGCTTGCCGTCATCTTGAACGAGAGTTATAACACGAAGAATAAGGAGGTCTTATATCGATGGAACCGAAGCGGATTTCTGCGCCACTCTCCGATGAAGTTATTCTAGATTTAAAAGCGGGAGATAATGTTTTAATCAGTGGGGTTATATATACTGCCCGCGACGCAGCACACAAAAAACTGGTAGAACTGATGGATCAGGGCGAACCCCTGCCGATCGACCTGAAGGGTCAGTTTATATACTACGTAGGGCCCACGCCGGCCAGGCCGGGGCAGGCTATCGGATCAGCCGGCCCCACTACCAGCGGACGAATGGATGCCTACACGCCCCAGATGCTCGAAAAAGGCATGAAAGCATGTATCGGCAAGGGGTTACGCAGCCAGGCCGTAAAGGACGCTTTGCAATTACATAAGGGGATCTATCTGGCTGCTGTTGGCGGCGCCGGTGCACTGTTGTCCAAGAAGATCAAGCGTTGTGAAGTTGTGGCTTATCCCGAGCTGGGGGCGGAAGCAATCCACCGCCTGGAGGTAATAGATTTTCCGTCAACGGTTATAAATGATGCTTACGGAAACGATCTTTACGCGGAAGGTGCAAAGCAGTATGCGCGCTGAGCGAGAGAAAGATACGCGGGATCTGTAAAAAAACTCAATTAAAAAAAGAAAGCGGGGAAAATATTATGGGTACGAATAAAGAAGAACTGCTGGCCAAGGCCAAAAAACCGGCGGCCGATGCAATGAAGCTGCATCCTTTTTATAAGGGGAAAATTCAGGTTGATTTAAAATGCTGTGTCCGTGATATTAAAGATTTTGCGATCTGGTATACACCCGGTGTGGCTGAACCTTGCAAGGCTATAGCCCAAAATAAGGAAGATGTATATAAATATACCAATAAAGCTAATTTGCTGGCGGTTGTCTCTGACGGGACCCGGGTACTGGGTTTGGGTGATATCGGACCAGAGGCCAGTATGCCCGTAATGGAAGGAAAAGCGCTTCTTTTTAAATATCTGGGTGGCGTTGACGCTTTCCCGGTATGTGTAGATACAAAAGATCCTGAAGAATTTATTAAATTTGTCAAGATGCTCCAACCCTGCTTTGGAGGTATAAACTTAGAAGATATTGAGAGCCCGAAGTGTTTTTATATTTTGGACCGGCTGCAGGAAGAATGCCACATCC
The DNA here is from genome assembly GCA_964389365.1 of uncultured Syntrophomonadaceae bacterium. Lineage (GTDB taxonomy): Bacteria > Bacillota > Dethiobacteria > DTU022 > DTU022 > UBA993. Next base: position 11,078 of record CAYMDO010000023.1, on the reverse strand, counting down.
CGGTCTGGCACGATGACCAGCAGGGAACTGCAATGGTCACTGTTGCCGGTTTAATAAATGCCCTGAAAATTGTCGGCAAGAAGATGGGCGATGTGAAGATCCTGATGATCGGTGCCGGAGCTGCTAATATCTGTACTGTCAGGTTGCTCAAGGCTGCAGGCGCTGACACCGGAAAGATGATCATGGTTGACAGTAAGGGAACGCTGCACAAAGGGAGAACTGAACTCAGGGAACAGCACCCGGTTAAATGGGAACTATGCCAAACCACTAATGATGGTAACCTGGTTGGGTCAGCAGCTGAAGCAGCTGTTGGCGCAGATGTGATCATCGGTCTTTCAACTCCCGGCCCGGATATTATTAAGAAAGAATGGATCACAAGTATGGCAGATGATGCTATCGTATTTGCCTGTGCCAATCCGATTCCGGAAATCTGGCCCTGGGAAGCGCTTGAAGCCGGGGCAAAGATCGTATCTACCGGTCGTTCTGATTTTCCGAACCAGGTTAATAACTCGCTTGGCTTTCCGGCAATTTTCCGCGGTGTGCTAGATGTCCAGGCGACAAAGATTACCGATTCGATGTGCATCGCCGCGGCGGAGGAATTGGCAGCCTGTGCGCCTGATGGCGGCATGAATCCGGAGATGATACTTCCCACCATGGATATGTGGGAGGTATTTCCCAGGGTAGCTACAGCTACTGCTTTAAAAGCGATCGAGGAAGGAGTTGCGAGGATTAAGCTCAGCAAAGAAGAGATTTATAAGCTGGCTGAAGAATCCATCGGTAAAGCCCAGAAACAGACTAAGATGCTGATGGATGAAGGCTTCATCCCTGCGCCGCCGGCAGAATAAAAGCGCTTAGCCGAAGGAGGAAACTATGATTGACGAAATTAAATTAGTTGACATCTACATAATGGGCAAGCGCTACACAGTTCCGGAAACACTGACAATCATGGACGGGATGGAATATGCCGGTTACCAACTGAAAAGGGGTTGCGGTTGCCGGGCCGGTTTCTGCGGTGCCTGTGCTACGGTTTACCGTTTGGCCGGTGATTATGAACTTAAAGTGGGCCTGGCCTGTCAGACAAAGGTGGAAGATGGCATGTACCTGGCCCAAATACCTTTCTTTCCGGGCCGCAAGGCTAGATTCGTTCTTAGCGAGATCAAACCTTCGGTTGCCCACTTCGCCCAGCTCTATCCCGAAGTCTACCGTTGTCTCGGGTGCAGTTCATGTACTAAGGTCTGCCCCCAGGATATCGATGTAATGCAATATATCGCGTATATCCAGCGCGGCGACTATGAGAAAGCGGCAGATCTATCATTTGACTGCCTGATGTGCGGCCTGTGTGTTTCACGCTGCCCTGCCAATATCGTGCATTATAATGCAGCCCTGACTGCCAGGCGTTTATACGGCCGTTATCTGGCGAAGCCGGATGCTTTCCTGGCTAGAAGGGCGGAGGCGATAGAAAATGGTGAATGTGATGCCGATATAGATAACCTTATTAACTCCGATCAGGCTACATTGCAGGATATGTATAACAAACGGGAAATTGAGTAAGGGATCCGGAGAGGAGGATTAAAATGGCGTATACAGGTAAATTAGGTGAATTGGTTAAGAAAGTAGAAGAGAGCAGGGCCTCCCGGGTCGGTGTTCATTTTCCGCGTATGACACAGGAAGAACGCCAGGATGTACTGGAACAATTTCACCCCGATTATAATTCTGACGGTTTTAGGGAATTAAAAGTAGGAGTCAATAAAGGCGCCAGAATGCCGGTCGAGATGGCCGATGTTTTTGAATCATGGAGCAGGCTGCGGGGCATAGATCTCGATCTGCAGGCTGAACCGGATTACGACGTGGATGTTTTGATCATCGGAGGCGGCGGTGCCGGAGCTTCTGCGGCCCTCGAGGCCCACGAGGCCGGCGTAAACGTGATGATCGCAACGAAGCTTCGCTTTGGGGATGCCAATACGATGATGGCCCAGGGCGGGATCCAGGCTGCCGATAAAGAGAATGATACGCCTGCAATCCACTATCTTGATGTTGTTGGCGGCGGCCGTTTTGAAAATATACCGGAACTGGCCAGGGCCCTTGTTATGGATGCTCCCCTGGTGATTAGGTGGCTGGAAGATATGGGAACCATGTTTGACAAGAAAGCAGACGGCACGATGATCACCATTCACGGCGGCGGGACATCACGAAAAAGAATGCACGCCGCCAGGGATTATACCGGCGCGGAAATCATGCGCACCCTGCGTGATGAAGTGCTGAATAAAGGTGTGCCTGTTGTTGAGTTTTGCGCAGCCGTTGAGCTAATTATTGATCAGAATGGCCGTGCTGCAGGCGCTGTTCTGTTTAATATCGAAACTGAACAATACCTGATAGCCAGGGCGAAGACGGTGATTGTAGCTACAGGTGGTTCCGGACGATTGCACTACCGTGGGTTTCCAACCAGCAATCACTATGGGGCAACTGCTGACGGGCTGGTAATCGGTTACCGGGCCGGAGCTAAAGCAATTTATGCCGACTCGATACAATACCACCCAACCGGCGGCGCATACCCGCCACAGCTGCTTGGGCTGCTTGTAACTGAGAAAACAAGAGGTCTTGGCGCCACACCGCTGAATATCAACGGTGAACAGTTTGTTTACCATTTGGAAACACGTGATGTAGAATCCTCCGCTATTTTAAAGGAGTGCCACGAGCGTAAGTTAGGTATTCCACTTCCTACCGGGTTAACAGCCGTCTGGCTTGACTCGCCGATTATCGAACTGACTCACGGTGAGGGCACCGTCGAGCGCCAGCTTCCGGCAATGATGCGCCAGTTTCAGCGATTCGGTGTAGATATCCGCAAAGAACCAATGCTTATTTACCCCACCCTGCACTACCAAAACGGTGGGCTGTTAATTAATGAAAATAGCCTTAGTACGGTCGAAAACCTTTATGTAGCGGGTGAAGCCGCCGGCGGTATTCACGGTACAAACCGTTTAATGGGCAACTCTCTGCTCGACATCATTGTTTTCGGACGGCGGGCCGGCAGGCATGCTGCTGCAGCCAGTAAGCACCTTAGTGTTCCGGTAGGCTTAAACATGGAACATCTGGAACTCTTTAACCGGGAACTGGAAGCTACCGGAGCAGCAGGCGCTAGGGTGGGGCCGATGCTATTACCCCGCTATTCGCATCGTTAAGTCTTATGAATGATATTTCAGCCATGCCGCTTAAAGGTTTAAAAGTGATTGACCTGACCAGGTTGCTTCCCGGGCCGCTCTGTACCATGTTATTGGGCGATTACGGGGCTGAAGTGATTAAGGTTGAAGATCCCAATGCCGGCGATCCGACAAGGTTCGTCGGCATTTCGGGTAAGGGCAGCGGCTCTTTTTTCAGGCAGCTAAACCGCAATAAGCGCAGCCTGGCCCTGAACCTTAAAACCGAAGAAGGCCGTGAAGTAATTGAAAGGCTCGCTGCCGGAGCTGATGTCCTCGTTGAAGGATTCAGGCCGGGAGTAATGGCAAAACTCGGCATCGCTTATGAAAACCTGAAACAGGTTAATCCAAGACTGGTCTACGCCTCGATTACCGGGTATGGGCAAAAGGGAAGTTACGCACTCAGGGCAGGCCATGACCTGAACTACACCGCGCTCACCGGGCTTCTCGATCTCAGCGCCGTCGAGGGCAGATCGCCGGCAATGCCTGCCATACAGGTGGCTGACATTGCTGCCGGTTCGCTCATGGCTGTAAACGGTATTATGTTTGCCCTCTATCAAAAAGAGAAAAGCGGCGAAGGGTCTTATGTTGATATAGCGATGACCAGGGGTCAGCTGCCTCTACTGGCTTTTGCTGCTTCAGCCACGGCAATTGGCAGCAGGCTGCCTCGCGCCGGCAGCGGGCACATCACCGGTGCTTTTGCCTGTTATAATATCTACTGCACAGCGGATCAGAAGTACATGAGCCTTGGAGCCCTGGAGCCGGTATTCTGGAAAAATTTTTGCGATGCCGTTAACATGCCCCAGTGGGTTGACAGGCAGTTTGACTTAGCAGTAAGGCAGGAATTGATTGATCAGGTTAGCGAGCTTTTCAGCCAAAAAACAAGAGCGGAATGGTGTTCGGTTTTTGATACAGCCGATGCCTGCTGTGAGCCAGTTTTAAATATGGATGAGGCGGTTTTGCATCCCCTGCACCGTGAAAACAATTATTGGTTGGAAAACAAACTGGATGATAGCAAGACTGAAAAATTAATCGGCTTTCCACTGCTTTTTTCTGATCGACCGGGCAGCCTCAGGCGGCAAGCGCCGCGGCACGGCGAACACAGCGAAATCATACTAATAGAGCTGGGCTACAGCGATAACCGGATTGATCAGCTGAAACAAAAAGGCGTTATAACACAGTGCTAGACACGGCATTATATTATGTTTATCATGAACGGGATCTGTAGTCGACAGGTTTGGTAAGTATAACTGAAAATGCATTTGTTGGGCGAATCAGATAAATGTTATTCTTTACCTTAGAAGAACCCCGATCTATAATGTTGTATGTCGAATAAGCACGAAGTGATCACCGATCGCCGGGTAATTGACAGGATCAGGGTATTACTTGCCAACCGCTACCCGGACGCAAAAACAAGTTTGAACTATAGGAACCCTTATCAGCTTTTTGTGGCAACTGTGCTGTCAGCACAAACTACTGATCAACAGGTAAATAAGATCACGGGCGCTCTTTTTGAAGTGTTTCCTACAGTTGAGCATCTGGCCCAAACTGAACCGGATCGGTTGGAGCCTTACTTGAAAAGCTGTGGCTTATACCGTCATAAGAGCCGTTACCTGGTTGAAGCCAGCAGGATTATTGTTGAACAGCATCACGGGGAGATACCGGGTAATTTTAAAGAGCTGATCAAGCTTCCGGGTGTCGGGCGAAAAACTGCCAATGTTGTCATAAGCAGCGCTTTTGGCCTTCCTGCTTTGGCAGTTGATACCCATGTTTTTCGCGTATCAAAAAGAATCGGCCTCGTTGCTGCATCTAACGTTGCCCGTGCCGAAGAATATTTGAAGAAGGTGATTCCGGAGCAGGAATGGACCGCTACCCACCACCGTTTAATTCGGCACGGCAGGACAATCTGTCATTCGCGCCATCCGGAATGTAACATCTGCTTTTTAAAAGATTATTGTTTCTTTGCGTTGGAAAGGGGAATATAGATGGCTTGGGAAATTTTAAAAGTTGAGGATTTGAGACCATTATGCAGCCCTGATGAGTTCACTTTTAATACCACAGCAGAGGTCCCACCACTGGAAGGAATGATTGGCCAGGAGAGGGCTGTCAGGGCCACTGAATTCGGGCTGAAAATCAAGAGACCGGGATACAATATTTTTATGACCGGGTTGACCGGCACCGGTAAATCAAGCTATGCCCTGTCGATTATCGAAAAAATGGCGGTCGATGAACCGGTTCCGGATGACTGGGTATACGTGTATAATTTCGACTATCCGGGAGAACCGCTTGCCTTAAACCTGCCGGCTGGTATGGGATACTCTTTTTGTACGGAAATCCAGGAACTGCTCGAAGATCTGAAACAAAATATTCCGAAAGCTTTTGACGGAGAGGATTATGAGCGCCAAAAGTCTGTTTACATCAAAGAATTCCAGGAAGCAAGGGGTATTCTCTTTGAAGCGCTGAACAAAGCAGCTCAAGATCAGGGCTTTACCCTGAAGCGAACCAGTTCCGGTTTCGTGACAATCCCGCTGCATGAAGGCGAACAGATCAGCGAAGAAGAATACGCCAAGCTCGATCAGGAAGAAAAAGATCAACTGGAGAAAAAATCCACCGAAGTGCAGCTTAAAGCAATGGAGATCATGCGGCGGGTTCAGAAAGTTGAAAGAGAACTGAAAGATAAATTAAAAGAGCTTGATCAACGCATCGGTCTTGCGTCAATCGGCCACCTTTTTAGCGAGCTAACAGAAGAATATAAAGAATATCCGGCACTGGTTAAGTACCTGGATGCTTTCAGGGATGATGTTCTTTCTAATCTTGGCGATTTCCGCGGTGAAGATGAAGAACAACCAAATCCGATGCTCTGGTTAAGACGCCAGAGCCAGGAACAGGCTGAGATGCGTTATACAGTAAATTTATTGGTTGATAATCGTGGGACCAGGGGGGCGCCGCTGGTCTACGAAACAAACCCGTCTTATTACAACCTACTTGGCCGGGTCGAGTATGAAAACCGATTTGGGATGGTTGTTACCGATTTTTCGATGATTAAGCCGGGTGCTCTGCACCGGGCCAACGGCGGTTACCTGATCCTGCAGGCAAGGAATGTCCTGACTGCCCTCCAATCGTGGGATGTGCTAAAAAGAGTTTTAAGGACCCGCGAAATCCGGATTGAGAACATTGGGGAGCATTTTGGCCTGGTTGCGATGGCTACCCTGCGCCCGCAGCCGATACCCCTTAATATAAAAGTCGTAATGATCGGAAACCCTTATTTTTACCAGGTCCTTTATCATTATGACGAAGACTTTCGTAAGTTGTTTAAGATTAAAGCTGATTTTGATATCGAAATGGAACGCCACAGCGACAATATAAAAAAGATGGCCGGTTTTATATCATATCACTGCAAAAAACAGGGGCTGCGCCATTTTGATCATTTTGCCGTAAATGAAATAGTTGAATACAGTACCCGCCTGGCAGAAAAGCAGGATAAACTGAGCACTCGTTTTAATGAAATTGTCGATCTTCTTTTTGAAGCCGAGACCTGGGCTGAATTGGACGGGGTAAAAGTAGTCGGCAAAAAGCAGGTGCAGAAAGCACTGGATGAAATGGTATACCGTTCGGGCAAATATGAACAGAAAGTGGTAGAAGCGATCAGGGAAAATTTAATCCTGCTTGACCTTAAGGGTTCACAAGTAGGGCAAGTCAACGCCCTGTCCGTTTTAAACCAGGGTGATTACAGTTTCGGCAGGCCGTCAAGGATTACCGCAACGACTTGTATTGGCCGCAAGGGTATAATAAATATTGAACGGGAAAGCGATTTAAGCGGTAAGATTCACAGCAAGGGTGTTTTAATATTAAGCGGCTGTATCGGGATGCGCTACGGCTCCAGGGTTCCTATAAACCTTACTGCTTCTGTAGCTTTCGAGCAATCCTATGGTGGGGTAGACGGAGACAGCGCTTCAGCGGCAGAACTGATTTGCATCCTTTCCAGCCTGGCAGAGATCCCTTTACGCCAGGACCTGGCTTTAACCGGCTCGGTTAACCAAAAAGGAGAAATTCAGCCGGTTGGTGGCATAAACAGCAAAATTGAAGGATTTTACCAGGCCTGTAAAAGTGTCGGGTTAAACGGCAGTCAGGGCGTAATTATTCCGGAGCGGAATAAAAAGAACCTGATGTTGAAAAAAGAAGTTGTGGAGGCAGTCAGAAAAGGCAAGTTTCATATATATGCTATAAAAACAGTTGATGAGGGATTGGAATTGCTGACGGGCATGGAAGCCGGCGTAATAAAAAAAGATGGCACTTATAAAGCCGGGACCTTCGATGATAAAGTACTTCAAAAACTGAAACAGTTCAACGAGGCTTTAAAGACAGAAAAACATGGCCTTCCCGGAGTTAATAACGGAAAGCAAAACAAAAAATAATGAATATAGTGCTTGTTGAACCGGAAATACCACCAAATACCGGAAATGTGGCGCGGACATGTGTTTTAACGGGAACCAGGCTGCACCTGATCGAACCGCTTGGTTTTTCACTGGCCGAAAAAGAACTGCGTCGGCCCGGCCTTGATTACTGGAAACATTTAAATCTGCAAGTTCATAAAGATTTTGCAGCTTTTTTAAACAGTCGTGAACCGGGGCGTCTGGTCAGCTTTTCCACCCGCGGCGACTATCATTATCACCGTTTTAACTATCGATATGATGACTATTTGGTATTTGGCCGTGAAACCAGCGGACTGGACGAATCGATCATTAAGATTACAGATATTACTCTGCGTATACCCATGCATGATATGATTCCGCGTTCACTGAACCTTGGCAACTCCGTGGCTATAGTAATTTACGAAGCTTTGAGGCAACAGAACTTTCCGGGGATGCACTGAAGCTACGATAAAATGTTTCCTGTTGTTTCGGCTTAACGTCGAACCAGGTAGTAATGATAGAGCAGAACTTTTTAGCTGCTGTAATTGATATGGCCAGGATTATGCCTAAAACGCCCATCAGCTGAGCTCCGATCAGTAAGGTGATGATAACTGTATAACATTGAACGGCCCTGCCATAATCCCCAGCATCAGTGCAAAAGGCATGCCCATCAGGGTTAAACCGGGCCGGGTTAACAGGCCGGCAAAAAGGCATTTCATTAATGTACCGCGAATATAAGCTCCAACTTTTTGATCTATAATACGTGGTAGATGGGCTATATTATCTTTATCGATTTTCGGAAACTGCAAAGTCAGGTTGAGCCTGGCTTTTTCTATATCGATAACCGGGTAAAAAACCAGAAATATTACGGCAAAAATTACCCAGATATTGGTTATCACATTCACTGAGAGGGCAGCCGGATTACGCAGTAAGATCTGAATATTTGCCGGAGCCTGGCGGATAAACTGCTGTGTATACTCGACTAAGGCAGTTGTCAGTTCAAGGTTAATGCGGGTATCGATCTCCTTAAAGTTGGGAAACAAGCCTCGGGATATCTTTAATCACACCGCGCGTAAAGAAAAATATTAGCTGTCTCATCTCAACAATCAAACCGGGAATCAAGAAATAGAACAACGGGGAAATAACCGGCGCTAACCGGTAAATAACTCAGAACAGGATAGCAACAACAGCGGCAACCAAAATGATATTTAATACCAGCCTGATTTCTCGATCCCGGAACATAACTGCCTCTTCCTGAAAATCATAGTAATTAAAGTCTGGTAGTGGCGGGTAAATTCTATCACACACGGTAACGTAAAAAAAATAGGTGAATATTAAAGGATCTCTTCAACAGCAAATCGAAAATTAAGGTGATTGGTTTGGCATGGGGAGGAATCAACGATGGCCAATCAGGGTTTTATCCACCTGCACTGCCACAGTGAGTACAGCTTACTGGACGGGGCTGCGAGGATCACAAAGATGATCGAAAGAGCTTTGCAATTAGATATGCCGGCTCTTGCAATTACCGATCACGGGACGATGTTCGGGGTAATTGATTTTTACCGGGAAGCTGTTAAGGCCGGTATTAAGCCGATAATTGGCTGTGAAGTTTATATTGCCACCAGGTCAAGGTTACAGAAAGAAGTCAGGAAAGATGATCTGCAATACCACCTGGTTTTGCTTGCCGAAAACGAGGAGGGTTACAGGAACCTGACAAAACTCGTTTCAGCTTCGTACATTGAAGGTTTTTATTACAAACCGAGAATCGATCACGAACTGCTTGCTGAATATTCCAGTGGATTGATCGGGCTCAGTGCCTGCCTGGCCGGCAAAATACCTTGCCAGATCCTTAATGGGCAGTTTGACGCAGCCAGGGAAACTGCAACTCTTTATCAACGTATTTTCGGGGAAGGCAATTTTTTCCTGGAATTGCACGATCATGGCATCCCAGAACAAAAAATTGTTAATAAAGAATTAAAAAAAATTGCCGCTGAACTGGGAATCCCGTTGGTTGCCACAAATGATGTACACTATTTATCCCGCAGTGATGCGGAAATGCACGATGTTTTACTCTGTATTCAAACCGGAAAAACAGTAGACGAAACAGATAGAATGCGTTTCAATACCCCGGAATTTTATTTCAAAACAGCAGACGAGATGACTGCCGCTTTTAGCGATTGCCCTGAAGCACTTAGCAACAGCCTGATGATTGCCGAGAGATGTCATCTGGACTGGCAATTTGATCAACGCCATCTACCTGTTTATCCATTGCCGGAAGGCAGAGAAGCTGAAGAATACCTGCGCGAAATCTGTTATAAGGGTTTGAACAGCCGCTACTCAACAGTGGCTCCGGAACTGGAAGACCGTTTGCAATATGAGTTATCTGTAATCTGTCAGATGGATTTCGCCAATTATTTTCTGATTGTCTGGGATCTGATCGAATATGCGAGGCATAACGGTATCCTAGTCGGACCCGGAAGAGGATCGGCGGCAGGCAGTCTTGTCGCATACTGCCTGGGCATTACGAATATCGAACCTTTGCGGTACGGGCTGCTTTTTGAACGGTTTTTAAACCCCGATCGAATATCGATGCCCGATATTGACATCGACTTTTGTGATGACAAGCGGGAACGGGTTTTGAATTATGTTTGTGAAAAGTACGGCCAGGAGCGGGTAGCACAAATAATTACCTTCGGGACCATGGCCGCCAGGGCTGCGGTGCGAGATGTAGGCAGGGCTTTGGCAATTCCTTATGCTGATGTGGACCGGATTGCAAAACTAATCCCGAATGAACCGAAGATGACCATCACCAGGGCCTTGGAGCAGAGTAAGGAACTGCAAGCCAAGTACCGGGAAGAACCATTCAGGCACTTGCTCGATACTTCTATGGCAGTGGAAGGGATGCCGCGCCACGCTTCAACCCACGCTGCCGGAGTAGTGATTGCCAAAGAGCCGCTGGTGAATTATGTTCCACTGTATAAGGCAAATGATAGCGGTATTGTAACACAATTTCCAATGATGACCCTCGAAATCCTGGGGCTGTTGAAGATGGATTTTTTAGGTCTCAAAACATTAAGTATTATTGGTGCGGCGCTCAGCAGCATTACCCGCAGGACCGCTGAAGTAATCGACATCGAAAGTATATCTTTAAATGATCAAAAAACCTTTGATTTGCTTTCGCAGGGCGATACGACAGGTGTATTTCAACTTGAAAGTTCCGGCATGCGATCAGTATTGATGGAATTGATCCCGAATAAGTTCGAAGACATCATTGCGGTTGTTGCTCTATACCGGCCGGGGCCGATGGATCAGATTCCGGTTTTTATCAAGAGCAAACACGGCAGAAAAAAAATCCGTTATGCTCATCCTGTTCTGGAACCGATACTCAATGAAACATATGGTGTAATTGTATACCAGGAACAGGTCATGGAAATTGCAGCCCGCATGGCCGGTTTTACACTCAGCCAGGCAG
>CAYMDO010000022.1:0-35503 GCA_964389365.1 uncultured Syntrophomonadaceae bacterium | reverse complement strand
CGGTTTTCAAAGAACAAATATATCTGGTTGATTAGGCGATGCCTAAGCAGTTACGGCGAAAATAAAGATTACCAGCGCTATGGCTCCGAGGGAGGCAAAGACGATGATTGCCGGCAGCGCCACGCCCATCTCCCTGACCACTCCCGAAAGTGAAGTATAGGTTGTCGAGCCGGTAAAGTTAAGGCTTAAAAACGATGTAATTGCCGGCAGGGCTAGCAGGTAGGAGCCTTTCAGCAGCCATGAAGCGCTGCCGTAAACTGTCGCAACCAGCAAAACAGCAAAAGCCATACCGCAAAGCCACCCCTTCCAGGATAAAGCGCGGCCCGGAATGTACGGCAGCAAGGCCGGTACGATCACAGTGCCGATCAGGGCTGCACCGGCAAATGGCAGTAAAACTAGGCTAGTTTGAACCAGTGCGGCGGAAAAGCTGTACTGGTTGCTGCCATTTAAAAGGGCAGCGGAGCTGAGCAGGAAAACAGCCAGCACCAGGCCGGCCAGCGGCTTCAGCATGGCAACAATCTCAACCGGCGTTAGCACCAGACGCTCCGGCAGGGAAAAAGTGGTGCGGCGCATTCCCGGTTCAGCTTTAAATCTATTTCTTATGAAGGCCGGCAGGTCACCGGCCCGGACCGGGCCGTAGGTAACCTTAAATCCGCTTTCAGCCTTTACCCGGTGGGCGGCTACCCCCGGTGCCCCAAGCTGTGGCAGGATTAATTGGCGGTGATTTACCATTTCGGGTAATGAAGCTTTGTTGATCATCCGCACTACCTCGGCCGTGCCGAAGGTGCCTTTTCCGGCAGCGCACCAGACATTGATCCCTTTTGTGTCAATGACCAGAACCCAGAGATTCTGGCCACCGAGTTCTTTGCGCAGGCCGTCAAAGCTCAACTTGTAATTGGCGGAGACAAGGACTGGAGATTCCGGTGTCGGGCTGCCAGCAGCATAAAGGCCGGGAGCAACAGCATAACTCATCCGGCCCACTCCCCAGCGTGCTTTAAAGGCCCCGATTTTATCCGCTGCTGAAAGCACGGTCGCTATGCGGGGCACCGGGCCGGCGGCCGTCGCAATTACGCCGGTTACGAAACCTTTGTTGTCTGCATAATTGATTACCCCTTCCGGCTCCCGCGGTAGTTCGCAACAGGGAGCGGCATCGCTGTTATACATCGGCAGATACCGTTTTTCATCTGACATCTGTTCTTCCCTCCATACAGCAAGTATTTCTATCGCTTTCGAACACAGCGCGGGCAAACAGGCTGATGCTTTCTATGACCTGCTGCTGTTTGTCAGATGGGATCCTGCTAAAGATCGCCTGATAGTAACTGTCATAGGCCTGGTTGATGCGATTATAAACTTCCTTTCCCCTGCCGGTCAGCGAAAGGGTTACATAGCGCCGGTCCTCAGGGTTAGCGGAGCGTTCCACCAATTCGCCGGCAACCATCGTCTCAACAGTCCTGCTTAACGTACTGGGGTCAAGGCTGAGCGCGTTTGCCAAATCCACCAGCGAAAGTTCCTGTTTATTCTCAATTTCCAACAGGGCGTGGCACTGGGTGATGGTAACGCCGCAGCATACAGCATCGTTTTTTGCCTGCCAGCCAAGGGAACGCTGCAGCTGTCTTACGGAATCGCGAAATATGCGGATGTCGTTAAGTTCCATCTCCGGACTGCTTTCATCGTAAATGTATTGCGCACTAATTGTAACATACAACTATTGTGCCAACCAATACCAATTTAACCCGGGTGGTTTTCATGATAGAATTAAGCCCGGAAAAATAGTAAAGCTGCTAATGCAGGTGCGTGGAGGCGATCACCTGCATGTTGCCGAAATACTGAACTACATTCATGCTGCCGCAGTTTTTGCAGGCGCGTTGACCGCCTTTTTCTTTTTCAGCAAGGGTTTCTTTAACCTCCATAATTTTCCCACAAGCTTTGCAGAGATACTCATAGACAGGCATTACGATCCCTCCCTGTAACTGATAAACTAACGAGGCTCCAGGACCAGCTTATTCGGCAGAGCTTTTACGCTGTCTGCACTGAAGATCATCTGCTTATATTCTCCGGCAAGCCACATTTCGGTCTGATCGTTGTAGTGTTTGCTGAGCGGGTGACCTGAAATGCCACCGGCCAGGACATCAAATGCTTCGTAATTATCCATATCAACCATGTAGCGCCAGGGTGCCGAATGGGTTACCACGTACGGATCGGACAGCTGGTAGCTCATAGCGGCCGGCGTAAGGTATGAACCGCCCACCGGGTAGGGCCCGCGGTTATATAACACGGCCAGAAGGTCCACCGAGCCAAGATGGTGCCTTAAGGTTATTGTATGCAGTTTTCCCCAACTCCAGCTTTCCGGATCGGGCCCGATTTTTTCTGATAAGTAGTGCAGAGTTTCCTTGAAGGCCAGGATAATTATATCATCTCTTGCTTCAGCCCCTTCCGTTTCGATGTTGTTGAACCAGCCAGACTTGCCGCTTAACAGCATACGGTCAAACGCGTTGACGTTGCCCCGGTTGTGCTGGAAACGCTCATATATTTCTTCGCCCATTTCGTCCAAAAAAGTTAACTCCAGCATATTGTAATAAAGCACATTATATATGGTGGGCCCGACAGCATCTGCTTCTTCGCGAGGATTTTCCAACCATTCGAAAAAGATATCCATGGCCTCAGCCCCGGTCTGCTCGAGCTCTGCTTTCAGCAGAGCTTCGCGTAATACCTTATGAAGCGTAAGGGCCTGGGAATTTATAAAGCTGGTTTGGCCGCGGATCATATCTTCAAGGCTGTAGTCTCCGCTTTGCTCCAGCTCGGCCCAAATGCTCATCGCCCGGTAGGGCGGAGCCCATTGGTAGGATATAAAGTAAGGGTAATCCTCGTCAATCACGCGGTGGTTGGCGGTAACAATAATGCCTTCCGGCGGGTTGTAGACTGTCGGCAATTCATCAAAAGGTATATAGCCGATCCACTCGTTGATGTCGCTGCGGCCGTCTGCAGGCAATAGCCCTTCCCCGCTGCGTCGAATCGGGATCCGGCCGTTGGCCCGGTAGCCGATATTGCCTTCCCGGTCGGCATAGACGAAGTTTTGAGTGGGAGACATGAAATTATTCAGGGCTGCGGTAAATTCATCCCAGTTGGTTGCCCGCATTAAGCCGAGAATAGCATCGTACTCGCGTGTACCGTCAAGAGCAGTCCAGCGCAGGCTCATCGGGATATCCAAACCGACAACCCCGCTGACTATCGGCCCGAAACGGGTTTCTGCAATCTCGATCTCCAGCGGTTCATCTTCGCCCTTGATCCATATTTCATTGGTAAATACGTCGGCTTCAACCCACTGATTCATGTATCGGTACTGGCTTGGGTTCTCGGGGTTTAGTTCGAGCAGGTACAGGTCCTGTACATCCGGGCCGGTGTTGGTAACGCCCCAGGCAATGTATTCGTTAAAGCCAACGATCACCCCAGGCACACCAGCAAACATTACCCCGGTAATATTGATTTCATCCTCCAGGATCAGGTGGATATTATGCCAGATCGAAGGAAGGCCCATTCCCAGATGCATATCGTTGGCTAAAATAGCGCCGCGCCCGCCTGTTAATTTGCCGCTGATTACCCAGTTGTTGGAGCCCAGCCCGGGGACAAACTTGGTTTTACCGTTCAACTCGGCAATACGGGACAGATCGAGCAGTTTGGCTGCTTCATCTTCGTCAAGCGTAAGGCCCTCGGTAATTGTCGGGGCGATAACCGGCCCGTACTCGGGATAGTCGGGAAAAAGCTCTGCAGCAAGATCAACACCCACCTCTTCAACCAGGGCGGCATGAAAGAGTTCGCTTTGCATATTGCCGCCCAGGTACCAGGACATATAAACGCCGATAGCCAGACTGTCCAGGGGGGTCCAGGGCTCTGGCCTGTAGCCAAGCAATGTAAATTCCGGCGATAAACGACCGGCATTGCCCTCTATGTAAGCATTAACACCGGCAGCGTAAGCTTCAAGCAAAATCTTTGCCTCGCCGCTTAATAGGCTGTAGTTTTTTTCGGCAGCGCGCAAAAAACCAACTGTAAGAGTAAAATAATCGGTTTCCACGAAATCAGCGCCGAGTATTTCAGAAAGCTTGCCGCTTACGCCGCGGCGGCTCATATCCATTTGCCACATCCTATCCTGAGCCTGGGCATAACCCTGGGCAAAGATAAGATCTTCCATTGTAGAGGCGATAATGTGGGGAACGCCATACTGATCTCGATAAATTTCTACCGGTTCGCCAACTCCGGCGATGACAGTGCCGCTTGTTTTAGGCAGCCCGCCCCGGGCGACCCAGTAGGCGGCTCCCCCGGCTGCAAGGATTAGCGCAATCATTATTAAAATAATTATCCAGAACCACTTTTTGCGCATCATGCAACCTCCATTATGTTAGTTTATTAAATCAATTTCGATAAATAGCGGTTCGGTTCCTGCTTTAATCTGCAAAATACTTGCAATGACAAAAAGAAAAGTTTATATTATATTAGCGGAGCCTGTTGTTGCGGATCGTTGGACGGCTTCGGTAAAAAGAGCGGGTGTAGCTCAATGGTAGAGCCCTAGCCTTCCAAGCTAGATACGTGGGTTCGATTCCCATCACCCGCTCCAACTTTTTTGCAGTGATTTTGATTATTGAACACGGTGTATCAAGTTATCATATTCAGAACACTGTATATCAGGGTATTCATAAATCTTGAATATCAGCACCCATGCCGATAATTGCCTCTTCTTCAATGGTGCAGCCACGCAGAACAGCTCCGTGTGCCTCAGGATCATTTACGCCGATTATGGTTTTGTAATCGGGTAAACACGGACAACTAAGTTGTCCTGTAAACTGCTGCCATTACGTACGGTAATCCGCCCGCAATCAATGCATTGCGTGTTTTGATGGTATCGGAATAATTGCATAGCATTTGGGGAATGTGTGATTAGTAATCGAGAATTCTTGCAATTGCAAAAACGGCAGGATATAATTTTATTGAAGGATGTAGTTATAAAAAGTGGCGATTATATCTGGTTTTGCAGCTGCTTTTACTAACAGCAACCATCGAATTTCTGAAACCTGAGGGTGTGCAAATGTAAACTACATGCAGTAGAAATTCAAATTATACGGGAGGTTCTTTTAAGATGACTGAAAGTAGGAATAAGATATGCCCTTATTGTGGTGAAGAGATATAAGAAGTTGCTGTTGAATGCAGGTATTGTCAGCCGTTTCTTGATGATACAAAAGAAGTACCAGGATAGCACCGGCACGCAACCCCTGGAACAATCAGAAGAAACTCCGGCCGAAACCCCGGCACAAACTTCAGAATCTGCTGCTGAAAATCCACCTGTAACGGAGACTGCCAACTCACAAACTCCGTTGAATATGTTAATCGACCGATTTAAACCAAGCGAGATACCCATATCGAAGGTGGCCGATCTGGCCGATCCTGAACCGGAGGGCAAAATTGAGATTGTGCTTGCCAAATCGATGTGTAACACATTCGGCAACATTATTAATTCAGGCAGAGCGGCGACAAAAAATAACTAAATTTATTACTCTAACTATAGTGAGGGAGGAAAGCTGTATAAAATTAAAACAGGCGGAACCGGCCGTACAGGTCTTAATGTTGATAATTCTAAGTATATCAATGTTGTAGGCGACTGGATTTATTATACAAAAGGTAATGACAACCACCGTATTTATAAGGTCCGGACTGACGGTACTCAGCTAACCCGGCTAAAAGTCAGCTATTCAGCAGAAAGTCTCAATGTGCCAGGCGACTAAATCTACTATATCGATAAGTCCAACAGGTCAATCTATAAAACTGATGTAAATGTAATGAGTTTTTCCGAAGTAAATGACGACAGCACTAAAACACTGAATGTAGTTGGTGATTGGATTTATTATGTTAATGAAGATGATGCCGGTTGCATTTACAAGATTCGCACTGATCGGACGGAAAGAAAAATGATCGGGAACGGCACTAGATCTCACCAGCTTAACGTGGTTGGTAACTGGATCTATTACGTGCACTTTGACCGGTTAATAAGAATTGAAATCATCAAAAGTGGTGGCTTAACTGGTGAGGTTGTTTATTAGTCCGGGTTGAAACAATTCAGCAACAACACAATATTAATCAAATCCCTTGGGGAACCGGATAAGCGCTTTGATATCGCAATCGGTGATAGTCCGGCAGCCGCAGTCGAGCTTAAGGTTTCCGGCGGTACAGCAGAAGAAATCGACACCGGTGGCAACCTGGTTGCCGGATCGTATGTCAATATTAATCTTCGTTTATGTACCTTGTCCGGGCAGGCATTCCTTTTCAAAACCAGGACATTGGGTTACTATAGTGATAAACTGATCTATCAGGTTCGGAAAAATGAAAAATAAGAATGCATGAACAAGCGATCATGAACAAGCGATAAGAAAAAGATCTTTGACCTACTGGCTGTATAAAAAGCTGGTGATTTGTCCGTCGAGCAGATTCTTGAGCAATTGCAGATTCTGCCTAACGAAAATCTCGGATTTGCTCAAATCGATCATCATCGTCATCTGTGGAGCGGTTTTTCGTATATATTCTACTGTCCCGGGAAAACAGTTGAACAGGCTGCTGCGATATTCGGACGACTGGCTGCCATGGGGTGCACCGTTCTGGCTACAAGAGCGGAGCCTGATGTTTTTGATACGGTTAAAACCGAGCATAGTCAGGTTGAATATTACCGGGAAGCTAGGGTAATTGTACTGCGGAGCCGGGATGGAAAGGGTTCTGGCCAGTGTGGTCGGTGGATTGACACCCTGCCCGGTCCGCGTTCTCGCTGCCTATCATTTGCCAAATCGTTTGGTGACAGCACGACTAAGGTATTTACATAATTAAACGTAAATAGCTTGATTTATCAGAATTAGTTGCAAGATAAAGGCGGTGTTTCGGAGAATGGACTACGAGCTGGCAATTCGCGGCGGAACTATCGTGGACGGGACTGGAAAGGAAGCTTACCCGGGTGATCTATATATTCAGGGCGGCCGTATCGCCGCCATTATTCCCCGCCTTACCGGGGGAAACCACGCGGACAACGCAGAGCCGCCCGCCGGTAAAACACTTGACGCAACCGGGTTGACCGTCTGCCCCGGCTTTATCGATATGCATTCGCACGCCGACTGGATCTTTCCCTTAGAGGAGCACCCGACTATCCTGGCCCCGCTGCTGGAACAGGGGATTACTACAGTGATCGGCGGCAACTGCGGCTTTTCCCCTGCACCTTTGGCCCAGGGATCGGCCCACCTGCCGCTGATCCAGGAAACTTCCGAATTCATCTACCAGCGGCCCCTAAATCTTTCATGGGGCACGATGGATTCTTTCCTGGATACGTTAAAAGCGCAGGGCATTTCTTTAAACCTGGCTATGCTCAGCGGCCACGGCACCATGCGCTTTTCCTGCCTGGGGAGAGCGCATGCCTACCCGGGGCAAGAAGCTATGGACAGCATGGAACGCATGGTGACCCAATCTTTTGAGGAAGGCTCTTTCGGACTTTCCCTGGGCCTGGGCTACGAGCCGGGCATCTTTACAGAGCAAGCGGAGCTGGAACAGCTGGCCCGTTGCGTGCAGAAATACGGTCGGCTGCTCACGGTTCACAATAAAGCCTTTTCCCGACTCTCCGGGGCTTACCCGTTTAATATATTCGACAGCGAGCCCCATAATCTAAAAGCGCTTAAAGAAGTGCTCGACCTGGCTGAAAGGACCGGGGTGCGGCTGCAGGTATCCCACCTGATTTTCGTGGGCAAAAAAACATGGCCCACCAGCGATAAAGCTTTGAAGATGATCGACGCGGCACACTCGCGGGGGGTGGATGTGGCTTTTGACAGCTTCCCCTACCTGTGCGGCAACACCACCATCTACGTAGTCTACCCGGCCTGGTTTTTAAACAATATCGATCAGAATTTCAAAAGCCCCGCGGCCCTCTTCCGGCTGCGCCTGGAGGTAGCGCTGATCACAAAGCTGCTGGGCTTTACTCTGGCCGATATACAGGTGCTCTGGGGGGGATGCCCCGATGCAGACATCTACAACGGCATGTTTTTCGGTGAGATTGCCCGGGAAATGAAATGTTCGGTGTTGGATGCCTATTTAAAGGTCAGCCGGCTGGGCCGGGGTAAAACCCTCTGCCTGCTGCACAAATACAGCGGTGACGAAGAAGACGAAAGCGCATACCTGAAAATACTAAGGCATCCGCTGAACCTGGTGGAAACGGACACCATTCTTACTGCCAGGGGCATACAGAACCCGGCTTCCTTTGGCACCTTCCCCCGGGTAATCCAACGCTATCACAAGGAGCTGGGCATCCTGTCATTAGAAGAGGCTATTGCCAAAATGACCGGCTATTCGGCCCGGCGCTTCAAAATTCAGGAGCGCGGCACGCTGAAGGCGGGTAACTGGGCCGATATTACCATCTTCGACTACGAGCGTATACGGGACAATACTACTTCAAAAGAACTGGAGGCGGGGCCTTCGGGGATGCGGCACGTGCTGATCAACGGACAGGAAGCGCTGCGTGATGGGAAAGCGCTGCCCGGCCTACTGGCGGGACAGGTGATTAAAGCCTGCTGACTTCGGCATGCCGCCTGGCCGCCTGAGTGAATATAAATATTTATTGGCGGACATGGCCTGCCCGGGTTCTGTTTGAGCTAAGCATTCGTTTGCCTCTATGTTAACCTGGAACCTGCTGCATCTGGCCAGAATGCTGAAGGACAACGGCGGCATCCCGGCTCATGGTAACCAAAGAAGCAAATGGGCTGCTGACTGTTGTTTTGGTCACCCAAACCCGGAATACCGCTAAGTTGAAGCTATTTTATCTTGGGTGGTCATCCCGTGCCGGTGAGCGTTTCAGGCCTTACTGATCTGTGCTGCATTAACTCGGCCTTTCCAGGGGGAGGTCGTTGCAGACACCTTTACTGAATAGTAGTTGGTGAACATCTAGCCCGCTGCATTTGAAAGAACTACTGCAGCCCCACAAATAAAGGCGCCACATCCGCACAAAATGCTCACCGTATTTCTCTCTGACTTTGTCGACCGCCTTATCAAAGTTTTCCGCCCATCGGGCGGTAGTTAGCGCATAATGCAGGCGCAGGCTTTCGGTATCGATAAGGTGGAAGGAGTACTCCGGCAATGTCCAAACTATTTCACGCAGGGAAGGGATATACCCCTGTGGAAAAATGTATTTTTCAAGCCAGGTAGCAGTCGGCGACTCGATCGAGCGGGTTATTGTATGAAGCAGCGAGAGTCCCTGGGGCTTTAGCATTTTCTGCAGGCATTGAAAATAAGTGGGGATATATTCTTTGCCTACGTACTTAAACATTCCGACGCTGAGGATTTTGTCGAAGGTTTGCCCTTCAACAGCTAAGTCGCGGTAATCTGCGAGGCGTACTTCTACTTGGTCTCCAAGCCCCTCATGATCGATCCGCTTTTTAGTTTTTTTCACTTCGTCGCAACTTAGGGTAATGCCGACCGCTTTAACCCCGTATTTGCGAGCAGCCCGAATGATTAGCCAACCCCACCCGCTGCCGATATCAAGCAGTGTTTCTCCTTCCTGCAAATGCAGCTTTTTCAGGATGTGGTCAATTTTTTGTAGCTGGGCCTGTTCAAGGGTATCTTCGGGGCTTTTAAAGTAAGCACAGGAATAACTTAACGTGCTGTCGAGCCAAAGCTTAAAGAAATCGCTATCCAGGTTGTAACTAAGCTCTACGTTTTCCTCCTGCTTGTTCGCGGGGTTTCGTCTGTGGCTTTTCATCAAACGCTGAATGAGGCCGTGGTTACCAGTATTTTTGAAAACATCTTCGTTGCAGAAAAGCAGGTTCAGCAATGCAGAAAAATCGCCCTCCACATCTACTTTTCCATCCATATAGGCTTCGCCGAGCTGATTCTCATAGTCTGCGAGCATCTTCAATAGGTTTAGAGGCTCGTTGAAGATTATCCTGAAGGGCATATCCTGTTTTATCTCAGCTTCGTACATTTCGGTTTGACCGTCCCAATAGGTAACGGCAAAGGGGATTCCTTTGATACTGCGGAATACAGATCTGAAAAGTTCTTTTTCCATTTTTTCACCACCCATGTGTTTATTATGAGGCAATTATTAAAATATTACAATGCAATCGAACA
Source organism: uncultured Syntrophomonadaceae bacterium (assembly GCA_964389365.1). GTDB lineage: Bacteria > Bacillota > Dethiobacteria > DTU022 > DTU022 > UBA993. The sequence goes on along the minus strand of CAYMDO010000022.1, from coordinate 25,369 downwards.
CTGTGTATCAAGTTATCAAGTTATTGGGGCAGTTGGCCATTTATCCTGACCATTTTGAAGAGGCCGAGTAGATCTATTTGAGCTGAAACTGGTGGAAAAGCTGCTGGCGGTACCTACGGCCAGGAAAGAGCTTTGTAGGTCTAATAGGTCCTAACCGCGGTTTTGATATTCAGGCTGAAGCATTTAATTTATAACCCTTTTTCCGGTTAGGATGAAGGTTTCAAAATAAGCTTTATATTAAGAGGCAGAAGGCATTGCTTTTCTTTAGCCTACGGCACCTCAAAGTATACGGAACACAGAACACAGAAGAACCGTCCCCCTGTGCTCTTGCTCCTCTATTTGGCTATTTGCCTGTTTTTTTTCTACGCACTGTCGAACTCGGGTTACGACTGCTTTAAAAATTTATTAGCCCGAATTACCCGTACTTCTGAAGCGTAAGCTATCCCGGCAAAATTATTAAAATAATTCTCAATAACTTCGCGCATAACTGTATCGGCCTCTTCCTCGCTCGACACAACTGTTTCAATTCTCACATTGTCTCCGAACACGCTAATCCCCCCGAGGCCTGATCGCACCCCCCTATCACCTTCACCGCTCAATCCCCGATAAACTGTATAACCTTTTGTCCCCAAAGATTTAATCAGCCGAATTATCCTTTCTTCAATTGCTGATTCTGTAATAATGACTGTCAACCAGGCATTGTTTTGGGCCATTTACTGTTTGCTCCTTTATTCATATTTCTTACAAAAGGACACTAACCATCTGTGCCGCTTGGTGGTAAAGGGGGATTCCAACTGTAACATTAAAGGGAAACGCTAATCCCAGCGACATCGCCAAAGAAAGGGAAGGATTGGCTTCAGGAACAGACGTACGTATCACAGCCGGCGCTGAAATGTAAGAAGCCCCGGCAGCCAATGCGGCAAATACCGTAGCTCCCCCGGGACTCATTCCAATGAGAGTGGCCAGAACAACGGCAACAACGCCATTTAGCGGTGGTAAAAGTAACCCCACTGCAAAAACTTTCCAATCAACTGTCATTAGATGTGAAAAGCGGGAGCCAGCAATTATGCCGATATCGAGCATAAAAATCGCCAGGATTCCGGGAAATAATTTGCTAAACACCGGCATAATATCAATTGTTCCCGCTTCACCATTAATGAATCCGATTAAAAAACACCCCAAAATCAGCAGTGGAGCTCTAGAAACCATAGTTTCCCGCAGAACGCCGGTAACCGGCATACCGCCAGGTTGCTTTTCTGTCTTGCCTATGCGACTCAGGACAACGGCAGTAATCAGTGCAGCTGTGTCCATAAAAGGATAGAGTGCCGGCACAAAAGCTTCAAATATTGTCCCATTATTATCCAGATAAGCAATGGCCACCGCAAGGGTTACGCTGCTTACCGCACCGTAATGGCCGGCAATAGACGCCGCATTTGCCGTGCTGACTTTGGTCGTGCTAATTAGAATATTGTATGCCACGACTACTAGCAGGATACCGGTAAACGTAGCAAGCAATGAGGGGAATACAATGTAGCTAATGCCGATTTTATTTACAGCCACACCAGCCCTCAGGCCAATAGAAGCCAGGATAAATACAGAAATCATTGCCCCTGCCGCATCCGGAATTTTTAAGTCAGACCGCAAAAGGGCTGCTAATACTCCAATGGTGAAAAAAAGGATTGGAGGAGAAAATATATTTGCAAAAAACTCATAATGGGTCACTCTATCAGCCTCCTTTATTTAAAATCTTTACCGACGCGACAACCTTAAAATTTGGACGGTGACAAAGTATCCTTTGACATAGCTGTCTCCTGGTTATTCAATGATTCTGCGGAGGGAAGCCTCAAGGATTGCAGTAATCGCATCGTGCTGCCGGCGCTGCCTTTTCCGGCACTGGTCTTTCTTCTTTCCAGCCGCACCCTTGACAGACGAAGACCAAGGCCGCTGCTTCCCGTGTAGGCAAACAGCAGTATTCGCAAGGCAACCCTCTTTTACTTTCCGCCACCGCAAAGCCGGGTGCCTGGCAACGGGGGCAACAACTATTGATTTTGGCAACCAGGTCTTCAGTTGCCTTTTTTATGTTTTCCATCCGGGAGGGGTTTGCGAAAGCCCGCATATCGGTTTCCAGGAATACCTTTCCGGTAACCGATATGGCAAGGGCCCGGCATACCGCTTCCCGTAACCATTCCCGCTCGTTGATCCCTTTTATGAAATCTGGATGTTCCTCATGATCCGGCCTCACGACAAGGAAGTGGCTGGGGAACATGACCTTATTGGCGAATTTTTCGGCCTGCTCAAAGCTTTCGATAAATTCACTGGCGTAGTTGGTATTGTTGTTCTGACTCACCCCGCAGATCTCCTGCTTCTTAGCGGCATCGACCAGTAAAACTATTTCCCTGTTTAAAGGCAAATAAGGAATGCCGGGATATGGGCCAAAACTGCCTTCACTGGCTATCCCTAAATCTGTACCTATAATTTCCATTCCTTTAATCGCTTTGTTTCTGGCCGCTTCCAGCTGGGAGCCAGGTCTGGCTATTTCTCTGGTAAAAGTGCCGAACTGGTCAGTATCATAATCAGATTTTACGATTATGCGGCAACCTGCTACTTTTTCCAGAAGTGGCTTGATAACTTCTTCTTTTTTATGTTTTGTCAACAAGGCGGCTTGGCGCCTGGCAAACAAAAGGTTTTCTGCCACCGGCGTAATTCTCCTTTCTTTAAACATGTTTACCTAATCTGTTTCAAGCGTCTTATGAATCACATCCTCCTACCATATTGCCCCTACACACCAATTGGGCTACCCACAAGTGCAAAAAAAAATTTTTACATGCATTGCCAAATTTCCTGTCCAGTTTTAGGATTTCTTGGGACTCTAAATATTTACCAGTACCAATAACTAATTCAATTGTTCCGCCTTCGCGCATTGCAACAAAAATACTGTTGCCGCTTTCCCGTAATTGAGCTTCATCCTCGCGTGTGGCAAGTCGGATAAGTATTGGGTCTTCCCCGCACTCCTCCGCCATTCGCACATTAACATAATCTCTTATCTCACGCCAATAAGGCACCATTTCTAATTCAGGGGAAATAATAACACCCATTGTCCATCATCCTTCCAATTGATTAGTAAAACTAATCCACAAATAAAACAAAGACTACAACTGCCAACGCAAGCCACATAAACAGCCCGCCCGGCAGGGCTAGTAATAATTCGGTAATAATTTTTTTATGCCCAAGGCAAGGGCCGTGGCAATTGATACTAAAATAACCATAAGGCTTAAAAAATACGCCTACATGATGATTGTTAAATCAAAATATGGGATGGTTATTTTTTCGCTGGTCTCAGTCCAATTGCCCACCAGCCCTCCAGCCAATAAGAAGACCGTAATAGTTATGCTCCATGCCACTAGGACCATGGTTTCCGGTTTCCTGATCACTTTTTGCGCTCTGATAAACCACCTCATGTTCATCTGTTCTAGGAAAATACCCTTTAGTTCCCCAGTGTGGGTGGCTATGTCACTGGCAGCGCTGTCTGCTGCTTGAAGAAACTGAACTGGTGTAAAATATGAACTTAATGCCAAGGTGTGCCGAAGGCAAACTGTGCTCAGCAACTGTTCAAGGTGTTTGCTTTAAATATGAATAGGGAGATTAAGACATTGTCAAGCATAATGCGCATTTACTTATTTTCCCTGCTCCTGCGTATGTCTTTCACCAATCCCAACACACCGTCCATATCCTTCAAGCCAAGACGCTCCGCTTCGCCTTCAAAGCCCTTTTGTACATCACGGATAGCAAGGGAAACCGGGTTGGCAAGTACATATTGACCATCTTTTTCGATAAACGCTACCTTGTCGCCGTCTTTTAAGTTTAAAGCTCTGCGGATATTGATGGGTAAAGTGATTTGCCCTTTGCCTGTAATTTTAGCCAGTTCCATGTTAAAACCCCCATTAGCGCATGGTATTCCATGTATTCCTTGTTTTATTATATGTCAAACTCATCACTAATACAAGCGGGGCTAAAGAGGAATGGCGCCAACTGTTGATTTTTCACACTTAACGCTGTCAGCGATTTGTCTTTGGCTAAGGCCTTTTGCGGTTAGCCTTAGGGATTTCTAAAATAGTCACGGGTTCTTTACATCTCACAGTTTCACTCCGCATTTTTTTCAATTGCAGGAGTTTATTATTACGAGGTGGAAGAAACCTTTTATAAGTGGCCGGATGTCACCGGAATCCGTGGCCGGATAATGCTGGAATACTTAGTTAGTGAAATAACCGAAACCCTGTGGGAAGAATACGAAGCCTTTACCAGAAGGGGTCTGTCCGGTTTCGATGTCGCCTACATCTTCTTAGATGCGGTTTTTGAGCCGATGCGCATGTTTAAAGGGCCGAAAGAAGGTATCCTATGTGCCTGAGCTATCCTCGTCAGCGGTGAGAAAGTACTTTTGCACATAAACCTTGGCAACAAGGAAAGCTATGACTACGGCTTGAATTTTTGCGGGATATGATCAGCTGTGGATTAAAAGTGCCGGTAAGCATAACCACTGACGGCGCCCCGGGCCTCACAAAGGCAGTTGATGAATGAAATCTGGCCACAGTCGTTAAGAGTCCGCTGCTGGGTGCACAAGATGGGCAATGTGTCAGATAAGATCCCGGAAAGTCATAAAGCCGATGTAAAAACCTTCCTGACTGAGGTTAGAGATGCCCCGGATCATGCATCAGGCTGTCTAAGAGCAAAGGAGCTGGTTAATCAGTATAAAAAAGACTTCCCCCGGGCGATGAAGAGCTTCGAAGATGACCTGGAAGCTAAATTGGCCTACCCGATTCAGGTTGAAAAGGAGGAGTTGAATTTATGAAGTGTCCTTTAAGAATTAATGCAGAAGGTAATGCCTCGGATTGTTACAGGGATGAATGTGCCTGGTGGGTAGCGGAAGCCGAAATAGAAGGGTCGAAGATTAAAGGAGCCTGTGCAATGCTGGAGATTGCCGTTAATGGCGTATTTGTGACCATTGGTGATGATGATGAAGGGTTTGTAACTTATGAATAATGTCTTATTTGCATGATTTATGAGCAAAACGGGTCGGAGCCATTGTTCTTTAATTTTATCGTTTCGGGTTTTCAAGGACAACCAGGTGATCCCTGGTAATTCCTGGTGACGGTCTGGTCGATAAGGTTAGCGAGGGTGCTGAAGAAGTTTTCCCGCTTTTTATAAAAATTACTCATGAATATAACCAGGGCGCCGCTGGTTTTTCTGCCGATGCACCCTCTAGTCTTTACTCTACTTTTGTCCGGCAAAAGGACAAACCAGATGCCATAAGGTAGAAGCACTTGTCGCCTCTGCTTTTGGTCGGGGCAGGTTTTTAGTTTTCTATGATGATTAGCATATCAGCCTTAAATGCTTTCGCATCGAACACAGAAGAACCGTCCCCCTGTGCTACCCAGAAGAACCGTCCCCCTGTGCTACCCCCCTGTGCTAAATTTGTGAGCAAAGGACGAAACAGCAGATGGATTTAAGCTTCACTCACCTGGCGGGGATGGCTATTGCCATCATCGGAGTCTATGGGTTGGGGATCTACGCCGGGCGAAAAGTACACAACACTGTAGATTTTTCGGTCAGCGGCCGCAAAGCAGGCTCGTTTTTAGTGCTGGGGACGATCTTAGGTACGCTGATTGGCGGCGCTTCTACCATCGGAACAGCCCAACTGGCCTATCTTTATGGCTTTTCCGCTTGGTGGTTTACCCTGGGTGGTGGTATCGGCTGCCTTTTGATTGCCATCTTTATGGTCCGGCCGATGCGCGAAACCACATTTGAAACCATTTCCCGCCTTATCTCTTCGAGCTTTGGCAGCATAGCCGGGGCGGCCGCGGCATTATTTATTTCACTCGGCATGTTTATCAATATCGTTCCCCAGGTGTTTTCTGCCCAGGCTTTATTAACGTCGATGTTTGCAATTGAAATACACCTGGCGGCGCTTTTTACCGTAATTTTAACGGTGGCTTATGTGGTTTTTGGAGGGGCCTGGGGAACCGGCTTGATGGGGCTGACTAAAATTCTTCTGACCACTGTTTGCATGGTTACATCCGGGATGGTTGCATTTTCCCTGGCCGGGGGCAGCGCCGGTTTCAGCAGCAATTTCCCCGCCTTTCCCTGGTTCAGCCTTTTTGGCCGCGGCGTTAATACCGACCTTGCTTCTGCCTTTTCTTTAATCGTCGGGGTGCTTTCGAGCCAAATCTATTTTCAGGGCATATTTTCCAGCCGCGATCTCCGGGCAGCCCGGGGCGGGGCACTGCTGAGCGCGGCCCTGGCCCCCATAATTGGTGTCGGGGGCATTTGGGTGGGGCTTTTTATGCGCATGAATTATCCTCATATCAACCCGGCGCAGGCCCTGCCGCTGTTTGTGCTCAATCACCTTCCGGCCTGGTTTAGCGGCATCGTGTTGGCTACTCTGCTGCTGGCATCATTGGGCACCGGGGCCGGCCTGGCTCTGGGCTTATGCACCATGCTAATCCGGGATCTTTACTTAAGGTTGAAACCAAATACAGGCGATCGTCAGACACTCCTGGTTTTTCGCCTGTTGATTATAACAGTGATGTTCCTGGCCCTGCTGGTTGTGCTGCTGGCCGGTGACAATGCGTTGATCTTGAGCTGGAGTTACCTGTCACTCGGTATGCGTGGGGCAACGGTATTTTTCCCCCTTCTGGCCGTGATTTTCTTAAAAGGCAGGGTTTCTCCGCTGGCTGGAACTGTGGCGGTAATTATCGGCCCTTCAATTGTTATTGCCGGCACGGTAATGAAGCTTAGCCTCAACCCGCTCTATCCCGGGTTGGCGGCAGGGCTGGCCATTTTGCTTTTTGATGTTCTGCGTAACCGGAAAAACCGTTTTACTGAAATGGAGTAAAATACAGTCAGGCTTAAATGAACGCTGCTTTTAGTCTGCAGGCGGAGAGGAAGGAGATTGAGGGATGGATCGCTTAAAAAGTATCGAGGGCGGAAACCGGGTTGTGATTACGGTTATCGGGCCTGACCGGGTTGGGATCATAGCTGCTGTTACAACAATCCTGGCTGAGCAAGGTGTTAATATCCTTGATATCAGCCAGACTATCATGCAGGAATTTTTTGTGATGGTCCTGGTAGCCGATATGGAAGGGGCTAAAGTAGATCTGGTTATACTGAAAGATATGCTGACCCATAAAGGCGATGAGTTAAAACTGCGTATCGACACGCAGCATGAAGATATATTCAAATACATGCACCGGATTTAGGAGGGGTTAATATTGCTGACTATTGAGGAAATCCTGGAAACGATCAAAATGGTGCAGGAAGAGAACCTTGATATACGGACCATTACCATGGGGATTAGTCTGCGTGACTGCAGCGATGCCGATTACCGGGCAGCTTGCTCCAAAATATACGATAAAGTTACCCGCCTTGCCGGGCCGCTGGTCCAGGCAGGCGAAGAGATTTCCCGCGAATACGGCCTGCCGATTGTTAACAAAAGGATTTCAGTAACCCCGATTGCCCTTGTGGCCGAGGCCAGTTCGGCCGAGCATTACTACTGCTATGCTGAAACACTGGACCGGGCTGCTGCAGAGGTGGGGGTAAACTTCATCGGCGGTTTTTCCGCCCTGGTGCACAAAGGTTTTACGGCCGGCGATCGCAAGTTAATCGAATCAATCCCCCGGGCATTAAGCGAAACGGAACGGGTCTGCGCTTCGATCAACGTGGCTACCTCCCGGGCAGGAATCAATATGGATGCCATTTTGCTGGCTGGTTCAGTGATTAAAAAGACTGCTGAACTAACCGCCAGGCAGGATAGTATCGGCTGCGCCAAGCTGGTGGTGTTTGCCAATGTGCCCGAGGATAATCCTTTTATGGCCGGAGCTTTCCACGGTATCGGTGAACCGGACTGTGTGATTAATACCGGCGTCAGCGGGCCGGGTGTGGTCAAAAGCGCTATCAAGCGGGTTGGCGATGCCGATTTGGGAGAGCTTTCGGAAACGATAAAGAAGATGGCTTTCAAAATTACCCGGATGGGTGAACTCGTTGGCCGGGCTGCAGCCAGGAAACTTGGCGTGCCGTTTGGTATAGTTGATGTATCGCTGGCACCGACACCTGCTGTCGGCGACAGTGTAGCCGAGATCCTCCAGGAGATGGGGCTCGAGCGCTGCGGCGCCCCCGGCTCGACAGCTGCATTAGCTCTTCTGAACGATGCTGTAAAAAAAGGCGGAGCGATGGCTTCTTCCTACGTGGGTGGGTTGTCGGGTGCATTTATCCCGGTCAGCGAAGATGCCGGGATGATTGCCGCCGTCAATGACGGGGCTTTAAATATTGAAAAGCTGGAGGCGATGACCGCCGTCTGCTCTGTCGGCCTCGATATGATCGCCATACCCGGTGATACCCCTGTAGAAACGATAGCGGCTATAATTGCCGATGAAGCGGCGATCGGGGTATTCAATCATAAAACAACAGCTGTGCGGGTTATTCCCGCTGCCGGCAAAAAAGTGGGGGACCGGGTTGAATTTGGCGGCCTGCTAGGCCGCGCCCCGGTGATGGCTGTCAACCGTTTTTCTGCTGCTGAATTTGTCAATCGCGGTGGCCGTATTCCCGCCCCAATTCACAGCCTGCGTAACTAAGGGGACGCATAACTAAGGGGACGGGGGTTTGACATATGTCAGGGGGACGGGGGTTTGACACGCTACTCATTAAGGAACCAGGATATCGATCACACCTGGTATAATGGAGTATTCCAGGCTGCTGATTGGCTCAGGGAAAAGTTCGCCGTCAGTGTGGGCCGGAGAAGGGCGTTCTAAACTGATGGAGATCCGGGTTGCATCAATTTCCTGCACTCCCTCAGCGAAGATAAACTTACCTTCCGGGGTCATTGTTTTCGGCAACAGGGCCAACAGGCTCAGGGCAGACTTTTTATAGGCCAGCACAGCGGTAAGTTTGCCGTCAGCAGGGTCGGCATGGGGAGCCATATAGAACAGGCCTCCGGTGCGCGGCGCATTGCCGACGGAGATCAGGGTCAGGGGCCCTTCATAACTTCCATCATCCCACTGAATCTTAGCCTGCCAACTGGGATTCTTGAAGATTCCTTTTAATGCCGCAACTAAGTAGCGGGGAATCCCTTTTAAAAATGTCATCTTTTTTTCCAGTGTTGTGATGTAAGGCTCCAAACCCATTGCGGAATTATTGATGAAATAGAGGCCGCCGGCCTTGCAAACATCAACCGTGCGGACTTTTTGGGCAGCGATAACCCGGGCTGCGTTGGCCAGGTCGAGCGGTATGCCAAGGTTGCAGGCAAAATCGTTGGCAGTGCCTAGGGGAATAACGCCAATCGTCCCCAATTGTTTTTCACCCCTAGCCTGGGCGATTCCGTTAACAACCTCCCCGACAGTGCCATCTCCTCCGGCGGCAATTATCTGGTTATAACCGGCAAGGGCAGCTTCTTTAGCCAGGATTACAGGTTGGCCGCGTTTTTCCGAAATATCCAGTGAAAAATCGATTCCTGCGTCCTGCATCGCTGATTCTGCGGCGGCCCAGCGCTTTTGCGCATTCCAGCGGTTTGAATAAGGGTTAAGAATTACTTTAATTGTCATAATTATCCCCTGTCATCCTTAAATTATTTTTTAAACCCAGCCGCGCAGCATCATGGCGTCGGCGATTCGCTGTATGGCGATTGTGTAGGCAGCCTGACGCAGGTTAACCCGGTATTTTTCGGAAGCGTTCAATACCGAATGGTAGGCAAAAGCCATTTTTTTGCGCAGGCGTTCAAACACTTCCGCTTCTTCCCAGTAAAGCATGTTAAAGTTCTGGACCATTTCAAAATATGAAACGGTTACCCCGCCAGCATTACAGAGGAAATCCGGCAGTACCTGGATGCCGCGATCAAACAGGATTTCGTCAGCCTCGGGGGTGGTCGGGCCGTTGGCCATCTCGGCAATAATCTTGGCCTTAATCAAGCCGGCATTATTCCTGGTGATCACATTCTCCAGGGCGCTGGGGCAAAGCATGTCAACATTTAAAGTGAGAAGCTCGCTGTTTGTAATATTATCGGCAGCAGGGTAGTCAATGACTGAACCTGTTGCACTTTTATGCTCATAGACCGCTGACGGGTCTAGGCCGTGTTTATTGTAGATGCCGCCGCGTTGATCGCTGACGGCTACTATTTTACAGCCAAAAATATCGTGAGCAAGGTAGGCAAGGTAAAAACCGGCATTGCCGTACCCCTGGACAGCTATTGATGCTTCATGTAAATCCATCCCGGAAGTTTGTGCCGCTTCAACTATTACATAGATTCCGCCCCTGGCTGTTGCTGTATTCCGGCCGATGGATCCGCCGATATACAGCGGTTTACCGGTGATTACACCAAATTGGTTTTTCCCGGCCAGTCTTGAGTACTCGTCCATCATCCAGGCCATGATCTGGGGGTTAGTATAGACATCCGGTGCCGGGATATCCCTGTCCGGGCCAATAAAATTCCAGATTCGTTCAACGTAACCGCGGCTCAGGCGTTCGAGTTCTCCCTGGGACAGCTCCCTGGGATTACAGATTACACCGCCCTTGGCTCCTCCCAGTGGCAGCTCGAGCAGGGAGCATTTCCAGGTCATCCAGGCGGCCAGGGCCCGGATTGTGTCAATTGTCTCATCGGGGTGAAATCTGATCCCGCCTTTGGTTGGTCCGAGGACATTGTTGTATTGAACCCGGAATCCTTTGAAAACCTTAATAACCCCATTATCCATTTTCACAGGAATTGACACGTGAAGCTCGCGCATCGGGTTACGGATTATCGCGTAAATATTCTCCGGCAGTCCCAGCAGCAGGGCACAGGAGTCACACTGTTGCTGCACAATTTCAAAAGGATTTTCCAAATTTTGCAGTTCAGGTAGCCCAGTCTCAAGGTAGCTCATGCCATTAGCTCCTTTCAGCTTTGTTATAGTAAGGTAATGAAACGAAGAAAATAATTTCCTAATAATATAGCGGACATTTATGCTTTCTGTCAAAGGTTTTTTTTATTTTATAGCGAATTCCAACAAAAATAGCGGAAAGACAAAATATTTTTTAGATCTCTTAAATTCCGTCTGCCTTTTGTGGCGAAGGAGAGTGTAAAAAGAAAAATGCAGATCTATAAAGGTCAGATAGTTACCTGTGATCAAATAGGGTCGGTTTTTCAGTACCTGGTAGAAGATGAGGGCCGTATTGATTTTGTCGGGGACGAACTGCCGGGTTCGTTCGGCCCTTTACCGGAAATAATCGACCTGGGGGATAGAGCCTTGTTGCCGGCTTTTGGTGACGGGCATATCCATTTTTCCAACTGGGCGCTATTTAATGCAACCTTTGATGTGCGCGGGGCAAAGAAAATTGCAGATATTGGGCCGATGATCAAGGATTATGCGGATCGTGAACCGAAAATCAAAGTACTCTTCGGGTTCGGGCATTCGGCAAATTCGGTTGCTGAAAACCGTCTGATAACGCGTACTGAGCTTGACGGTGCAGTAAAAGAGCGGCCGGTTTACCTGGTTTGCTACGATGGACACTCGGCAGTAGCCAATACTGCGGCAATCGGCATGCTGCCAAAGGAGATCCGCCTGCTGAACGGTTTCGATCTCGAAAGCGGCAGGCTTTTCCATGAAGCATTTCTTGCTGCCACCGATTATATCTCTTCAAAAGTGCCGCCGGTTAAGCTTGTTCAATATATGCTAAAGGGTATGGATACCCTTGCCGGTTACGGTATCGGCCTGGTGCACGCAGTTGAAGGAGTCGGTTTCCCCCGGGATCTGGATGTTGACCTGGTACGCTTTTTGGCTAGAAGTTCGCAGCTGGAGTTTCGCGTTTATTTTCAAACAATGGATGTCGGTAAAGCGCTGAAGCGTAAGCTGCCTCGTATCGGCGGCTGTTTTGCCTGTGCCCTGGATGGCTGCTTTGGTGCCAGGGATGCCGCCCTGCTCGAACATTACAGTGATAATCCACATAACCGCGGTATCTTGTTTTACAGTGACCAGCAGGTTATCAGTTTCGTAACCGAGGCTAACCGGGCCGGGCTGCAGGTACAGTTGCACTGTATTGGCGATGCAGCCGTGGAGCAGGCTGTTAAGGCAATTGAAGCGGCCCTGGAAGATACCCCTCGCTCTGATCACCGCCATACCCTGATTCACGCCTGCCTGATTCCGGAGAAGACTTTGCAGCGCATTGCCAATCTCGGGATTATAATTACCCTGCAGCCGGGCTTTCTTATCTCGCCGCTTGAACCGGCCGGTTACCTGGAAGAGATACTTGGCGAACGCGTCAAAGGAGGGTCACCTTTTAAAAAGATGTTAGATTTAAGGATCCTGGTAAGCGGCGGTTCAGATGGCCCGGTTATGGCTCCCAACCCGATCGATGGGATATTCGGAGCCTGTAATCATGGAATCCCTGAACAGTCGGTTTCAATCCAGGAGGCACTGCGTATGTTTACCTACAATGTTGCCTATACTTCCTTTGATGAACATGAGCTGGGCAGCCTGGAGAAAGGTAAAGTTGCCAATATGGTTGTGTTAAACCACAACCCGCTGCGATTGCTGCCGCGGGAGCTGTTGCAGCTTCAGGTTGAAAAACTTTTCATCGCGGGGGTTGAATACCGTAAAGGCAAAACAGTGGGCAGCGCCTTGTTCCAGGGATTAAAGAAGCGGGCCAGGGCTGTGTAATCATATTGCAAAAAGAATCCCAAAACCGACCATCACCGATTTTGGAGGTGTTCGAAGAGTGGCTTCGCGTAAAAACAACAGTAAACTTCAAGCAGAAACAGCAAAGGTGGAACCTGAAAACAGATATAAGTTCCTATTCCAATACTCGGCTGACCCTTTACTCATAATGAACGAAAAATTTATCGACTGCAACGAAGAAGCCTGCCATTACTGGGGCTATCGCCGGGAGGAGATTATTGGCCGCTCCCCGATCGACTTTTCTCCTGAACGGCAGCCTGGCGGGTGTGAATCAGCTGAAGCTGCTTCACAATATGTACAGGATGCATTAAAAGGCATCCCCCGTACTTTCTATTGGCAGCATCTTCACCGGAGCGGTAAACTGCTTGATACTGAAGTCAGGCTCAGAAAAGTGGACATCGAGGGAGAAGCGTTAATAATTGCTTCTGTCAGGGATGTCAGCGAAAGGTTAAGGGCCGAAGACATTATCAGGCAGGGGCGGGATTGGTACCGTGCCCTGGCGGAAGATATCCCGGTACTGGTAACCCGCATTTCCCCTGATGGCGAGGTTACTTATATTAATGAATTATCAAGAACAATTATCGATCGGCCGGTTGATGAGATAATCGGCAAAGATTTTTATGCCCTTGTTCCGGCAGAATACCGCAATCAGGTCAGGGAAAGCTTTCAGGCACTCACTCCCGAAGAATCCGTTGTAACATACGAACATTACAACAAAGGGCGGCTCTTCCGTTGGAAGAACCGCGCAATTTTTAACCCGGACCGGACGATCAAAGAATATTTTACCGTTGGGGAAGATATTACCGAGCAGCACGAAGCGGCGCAAAAACTGAAAGACAGTGAAGCCCGCAACCGGGAAATATTGGCCACTATTGAAGAGGGTTATTACGAAGCTGACTTAGGCGGTATGATTACTTTTTGCAACGAAGCGTCAGGCCGCCTTTATGACGGTCTCGGCAAAAATGAACTGATTGGCACGAGCTATAAAAAGCTGTATAAAGATCCCGATCTGGCCTTTAAAGCTTTCAACCGGGTTATAAAGACGGGAGTACCTGAAAAGGGCCTGATCCTGGAGATGATTAAAAAAGACAGAACGACCAGGGTCATTGAGGTTTCAATTTCCCTGGTCAGGGACAAGAAGGGCTTAATTACGGGTTTTAAAGGAATTGCCAAGGATGTTACGGAACGTATTGAATATGAAAAGCGACTGCAGTATTTAAGCCTTCACGATCAGCTAACCGGAATCCATAACCGGGCTTGCTACGAATCGGAACTTGAACGGCTGGAAGGCGGTCGCGAGTATCCGGTTACCATCATTACCGCCGATCTGGACGGTTTAAAGTTTATTAACGATACGCTCGGCCATTATACCGGTGATCAACTGCTTTGCCGATGTGCAAAGATTCTCGGGGAGTCGTTACGGCGATCTGATTTACTGGCCAGAATCGGCGGGGATGAATTTTCTGCCATTTTGTGCCGGACCGACAAAGCTACAGGGGAAACAATTTTGCGGAGGATCAGGGAGAAGTTAACCCTGATCAATAAAGATGACGATGTAGTGCCTCTTGGCATTTCAATCGGCATGGCCACTGCTGAAAGCGCTGATCTTTCGCTGAAAGAGGCTTTTAGGCAGGCAGATGACTGCATGTATCGCGACAAACTTTGCCGCAGCAGCAGCAGCCGCGGCAAGATTGTGCAAAGTTTGCTGGCAGCGCTGGCCGAGCGCGACTATATTGCCGAGGGTCACGCCAGGAGGCTGGAAAACCTCTGCCGGGCCATGGGAGAAAAGATTGGCTTAACGTCTTACCAACTTGCCGACCTCGTCCTGCTGGCGCAGGTGCATGATTTGGGCAAGGTTGGTATTCCGGATCAGATCCTCTACAAATCCGGGCCGCTTAACGATGATGAATGGGAAGTAATGCGCGGTCATCCGGAAAAAGGTTACCGCATCGCTTCCGCATCTCCGGACCTCGCCGGCATTGCAGATTTAATCCTAAAACATCATGAGCGTTGGGACGGCAGTGGTTATCCCATGGGTTTAAGAGGGGCAGAGATTCCTATTGACTGCCGGATTCTGGCAATCATCGACGCTTATGATGCGATGACCAACAAAAGGACGTATAATAAAGTTAAATCGCATGACGAAGCGCTGGCAGAAATTAAAAACTGCAGCAACAGCCAGTTCGATTCCGACCTGGTTGCCATCTTCCTTTTTGTCATCGAAGAAATTTAAGCTGTGAAAAAATTACTCTATATTTTGTTAGCATGATTTCAATTATCTATTTTTGGAGGTTTGTCAGCATATACGGAGAAGTAATGTAGCGTTGAGGCAGCGAAGTGTAATGAAGTAGTGCAACTGTAATACAAATTAGCTATATATGGGAGATGAAGTAAAGTGTTTAAGAACCCGGGTAAAATCTTAACAGTTTTTTTATTGCTGATCATGTTCTTATTGCCTCCCGGGTTACCGGTGGAGGCTGCAAAAATTGATGCCGGCGACAACCTTACAGTCGGCGGTAACGAATTGATTGACGATGATCTCTATCTTTTCGGCGAAGTGATTATGGTCAGTGGCAGAGTAGACGGCGACGCAGCCCTTTTTGGCCGCGAGGTAGTGGTAGATGGCAATATTATGGGCAGCCTGCTGGTTTTCGCCGAAACTGTCCGTATTACCGGTAACGTGTCCGGAACGGTACGCGGTGCTTCCAACAGTTTTTCGTTTTCTGGTTCCAGCGGCCGCGACCTGTTGATTATGGCAAATACATTAACGATGACGGGAACAGTGGGGCAGGATATATTTGCTGCAGCGAGCAACGGGACAATAACCGGTTCGGTTGGCAGAGACATAAAAAGTACTTTTAACCGGCTGATAGCCGACGGGCCGGTTGGCGGCGATATCAATGCGGTCATTAACGAATTGATAATTGGGCCCAATGCCCAGGTCAGCGGTAAGCTAACCTATACTTCGGAAGCAGAAGCAACGATTAACAAGGAGGCGGTAGTCGGTGGAAAAATCACCAGGCTTGATCCTCCAAAAACAGAAGTGACGGGTGTTACCGCCGGGCGCAGCGCCTGGGGTTTTATGCGCCCGATTCTTTCACTTCTATTTGCCGCCCTGCTGATGATCCTGTTTTTCCCGGTTGTTACTAACGGCTCGGCGGACATGATCAGGGAAAACCCGGTTCCAAGCCTTGGTACAGGCGCTTTGATAGTTTTTGTTGCGCCAATTGCCGCCCTGGCTCTGTTGATTACCGTGATTGGCATTCCGGTCAGTTTTCTCTCTATGCTGCTATATGTTGTGTTGCTATATCTATCCCGGGTTATTGCCGGATATTTTCTGGCAGATCTCGCTTTAAATAAATTTGGCGTAGAACTGCACCAGGTCCTAAAAGTGTTGATTGGGGTATTGGTTTTGGCCTTGATATTTAAAATCCCATTCATCGGTTGGCTGGTTCACCTGGCGGCTGTTATCTTCGGGTCAGGTGCGTTCATGCATTATATGACGACTAAAAAAACCGGAACAGAACCGGTTTTGGCAGATACCGAAACCGAAAGCTTTTAAAAATATATATTTAATGAAACAATACGGTTTGGAGGGTAGTTGTTGGAGAGAGGTTGCTTGCAGGTTTACACGGGAGATGGTAAGGGGAAGACGACAGCTGCTTTGGGGTTGGGGTTAAGAGCTGTTGGCCGCGGGCTGATGGTTGTGATGTTCCAGTTCCTAAAAGGGGCCCCCAGCGGCGAACTCGAAAGTACGATTCTCCTTGAAGGACGTTTTCAGATTATCCGCCTGGCCGCAACAAAAAAATTCTTCGGTTCAATGGACGACATGGAAAAAGCTGAATTAAAGGTCAGGCTGAAGGATGAACTGAGGCAGGTAGAGGAAGTGCTTGCCGTAGAATCCTGCGATATTCTAATCCTGGACGAAATTATGGCCGCGTATCATGCCGGGCTGGTAAGCCTGAATGAGATCCTCTCCCTGGTTGACCGGAAGCCCTCCGGCATGGAACTAATCCTTACAGGCCGTTCTGCTCCGGATGAGATTATTGCCAGGGCCGACCTGGTGACTGAGATGCGCCAAATTAAGCATTACAAGGACAAAGGAATACCAGCCCGCACCGGAATCGAAAAATAGCGGCTGTCATCATCTGCCGGTAGGGTGGCCTGTGGTTTTGCTATTGACGGCCGCCCTGCATCTTGTCCTGCAGTTCTATCAGGGCATCCATTTTACCCTGGGCTGCCAGTGCTGCCTGCTCCGGCCAGGTTGTCGGATCTGCGATAGCGCCTATCCCGCCGTCATCTAATATTTTACGCAGTTCCTCGCTGGTTCGCTCGGCCATTTGAGCGAAGGTAATGATGCCTGCATTGTTCATTAATTCTGCAATTTTGGGGCCAACCCCTTCAATAAGTTTTAAATCATCAGCTTTGCCGGGTGCCGGTGCAGATGACCGTGTCGGAACAGCGCTTGCCGGTTCAGATACAGCCTTCTGCTTATTGCCAAACAACAACCAAAAGATCACAATAAGAACAACAATAAAAAGAATTGCCAACCAGCCCATAGGAACAACCTCCCGTTTATTTATTTACGCTGAAAATCTTAAACCGGAAAACCTTTGCAAGTCAACCTGATAATACCATAATATTCACTCAATGGTCAATATTCCCCCTCTTATTGCCGATTGAGCTGCAACAAAAAAATGGCATCGCTGCGCGTATTTACAACGATGATTTTTGTTAAACAAAGCATTGGCACCACATTCTCAAAATTAGTTGCCGCCAAAAAGGAATAAGATGTAGATAGTAGAATACTTGAAGAATATTTTGCCCGGGAGAGACATATGCTGGCGAAGTTGAAGAAGACTGAAGGAAAAGCATCATTCAATAGCAACAATTATATTGCCTTGCTGGCGGCTATTTTAATCATGGTAATTATCATTACCTTACCCCTGGATCTGTTTAACCGTGATGCGGCAACCGTGCTGCTCAGCCGTGACGGGAAAACTGCGATTGCCGTACTCGCTTTTGTCATCGTACTCTGGATCACCGAGGCGTTGCCCTTTGCCGTTGCGGCTCTTACCGGGCTTTTGCTGGTGCCGCTTTTCGGGCTGTTGCCCTTTAAAGAAGTTGTGGCCTACGGTTTCGGCAACTCGGTAGTAGTTTTTTTTATCGGAGTGCTGATCCTCTCCGCCGGCTTAACCCGCTCAGGCCTGGCTGATCGACTGACGGCAGTAATCATCGGCAGGATCGGTTTTCAGCCCCGTAAACTGGTTTTTATCTTCTTAGCTATAGGCGCATTTCTCTCAATGTGGATTGTAAATATGTCTGTTTCGGCCATCCTGCTGCCGATCGGCTTAAATATTTTACGGCGCTGCCGTTGTGAGCCGCTGAAAAGCAATTTTGGCCGGGCTCTGATGATAGCCGTTGCCTGGGGTCCGGCGGTCGGGGGTATTTCAACACCGGTTGGAAACGGGGCTAATATTGTGGCCCTCGGCTATTTGCGTGAACTGG
Organism: uncultured Syntrophomonadaceae bacterium; assembly: GCA_964389365.1. Taxonomy (GTDB): domain Bacteria; phylum Bacillota; class Dethiobacteria; order DTU022; family DTU022; genus UBA993. The sequence goes on along the minus strand of CAYMDO010000022.1, from coordinate 7,169 downwards.
CTGGCATCCAGATTGATTTTTTACGTTGGATGGCTGTCGGTGTGCCGGCAGCGCTGCTGATCTTACCGCTGGCTTACCTGATATTGGTGCGTGTTTACCCGCCGGAAGTTTTAACTGATCAAGATTATAATGAAGCAGACCTGTTGGCTGCAATGCCGGTTGTCCAGGCCAGGCTAAATCCGGCTGAAGTGAAAGCGCTGATTATATTTAGCCTAGCGGTCCTCTTCTGGGTTGGCGATCCGCTGCTGCTTTATCTGACCGGCATCTCGCTGCCGCTGGAAGCGGTAGCCTTAGGTGCAGCAGTGCTCTTTTTCTTGCCGGGTGTGAGCATATTTAAGTGGAAAGAAGCTGAAAAAGAGATTGACTGGGGAGCAATTGTTCTAATTGCTGCAGGTCTGTCTTTAGGCTCAGTGGTTTTCGAAACAGGGGCGGCCGAGTGGCTGGCTTCTGTTGCTTTTGCCCCGCTAGGGTTGATGGCAATGGTGCCGCGTATTTTTCTGGCCGTTCTTGCCGTTGAACTGTTGAAAGTATTCTTCTCCAGCAATACGGTAACCGGTGTGATCCTGGTGCCGTTGGTAATCGCATTGTCGGTCCAAATGGGATTGGATCCCTGGATGCTGGCCGGACCGGTTGCTATTGCCACTTCGCTTGCTTTTTTGCTGGTTACCTCCAGCCCGACCAATGTCATTCCTTATGCGTCCGGGTATTTTTCGATCAGGGAGTTTGCCAGGGCGGGCATTCCCCTGACTCTCATTGTTCCTTTTTGCATTACCGCTGCATTTATGCTTTTCGGCTCCCTTGTCATGTAACTTCACAGCTGCAGTTCTAGCCATTGCCGCAAAATAACCTGGAGAGCGGGGAGTTGTTGCTAAAGCCCCAGTTTTTCAAGTGTTGCAGCAAGAGGCCTGCCATTATTTTCGTCCCAACCAAAATGTTTCCAGTATAGTTTCATCATTGCTCCGATCGGCAGTGATTTACCTTTCAGCGGGCCGGATTTCAATGGTGGCATTCCGGCGAGGCGGTCAGGCATCTGAAACGACGCAGGCTCCGCTCCTTCACGGATGTTAAACTGCTGTCGCAAAGTCTGAATCCGCTTGCCGATTTCCATGTATTGATCGGCGCTTTTCTGCCATCCGGCAGCTGCGTTTAACCATTTAAAGAGCGGCCAATGCTGAATGCCGGATATAGCTGCGAAAAGGCACCCGCCTGAGCCATCTACCACCTGCTTGTAGCAGGCTCCTGCTACCCCTTTTAACGCTTCCCTGTCTGAGCTGCGGTATTCCTCATCTTTGTTGTGGCCTGTTACAGGCGGTGCCCAGCTGACTTCTTCCCAGAGGCGAGTCATCTGGTAATACTGGCCGCAGCCGATAGTATGCCTGCCCGGCGTAGGATCGGCGCTAAAGTGCAATCCCAGCAGAGGGTCAAAACGCGGGTCGTGCATACCGAGTTCCTGGCCGCCGGCATGCATGGCATAAGGTTTGCTTTTCTCGCCAAGTTTAGCGGAAGCAGCTTTCACCCCGTCCGCCAGAAGTTCCCCCAATACACCCTCGCGGGCAATCATCATCTTAACCAGCGTCACAATTGCCTCGGCGTTGCCCCACTTTAGGTCAAGGCCTCCTGTATCTTCCGGTTTCAGCAACCCGTTTTCATAACATTCTAGGGCAAATGCAACAGTGTTGCCGGCTGATATACTGTCCATCCCGGCACGGTTCAACAGCTCATTAATGTAAAAGATCGATTCACGGTCTTTATTCAGAAGCAGCCCGCCAAAAGCAGCCCATGTTTCGTATTCCGGTTTGTGTGTCTCTTGAAATTCACCGCCAGCCAGATCATCAATGCGGCAAATACCGCCGCAGCCAATTATGCACGAGTAGCAGCTATATTTTTTCTCTTCACGCTCAATTATCAGGTCGGGGTTTAAGTGCCTGTATTGGGAGCGGTTAAAATCGATTACTGAGCCGCCCCAGTTTTTAATTGGCAGATCGCCGGAAGTTACGCCCAAACTGTTGCTCATCGGGGTGCCCCATTTTTTAAGGGTTGGCACCAAAAGCATCATCCCGTCCAATGCGGTAACTCTCTTAATTTTGCCCATCAGCATGCCGATATACGGTAAAGTTGAGCCCCTAAGAATACGGGGCAGCGAAACTTTTTTTACCCTGCCTGCGAAAATCCTGCTCAGCGCACGGACTGTTTCCCGGTCTGCGCAGCCTATTTTACCATCGCCGGTTAATACAACTGCTTTCAATTTTTTTGAGCCCATCACTGCACCGACACCCGAGCGGGCAGCGATGCGCCCCCGGTCGTTGCAGATCCCGGAAATCAGCGAAAGCTTTTCGCCTGCGGGGCCTATTACCGCCACTGCGGGCGCTTTTTCCCCGCCGTGTTTTTTGCTGAGCAGATTTTCAGTTTCCACGGCATCCAACCCCCAGAGATCAGATGCATCCTCCAGGCGGTATTCTCCTGTTCCGTCAATTACCAGGTAGACAGGCTTCTCTGAGATGCCTTTAAAGAAGATCCCATCGTAACCGCAGTGCTTGATCGCCGGCGAAAAGGTGCCGCCGCAGTTGGCATCTCCCCAGCCGCCAGTCAGTGGCGACTTGCAGACCACCATCCAGCGACCGGTCAGCAGGCTGCCGGTGCCGGTTAAAAGGCCGCTCATCAAGCCTAGAACATTGCCGGGACCCAGCGGATCAGTCCCGGTAGGGATTTCCCGGCTTAAAATGTAGGCGCCCAAACCTACACCTGAGAGGTATTCTTCATAGACCCGGTCGGTTATATTTCTTTCTTCGAATGAACCGCTGCCCAAATCTACAAACAAAACTTTACCCATAAATGCGCTCATCTGCATCACTGCCCTTTTTATAGGATGAAATATGCTGCTTTATTAACCGCCCGAGATCAGCGAAAAAAAACTTACTGTATCGCCATCTTCAAGTTTATGTTTTAAATCGGCTTTTTCATAATTTAACCGGCAGAGGTGGACTGCTCCGATCGGAAAGGGAACACGCAGCAATCTAAACAGATCCCCCAGGGTTGATCCAGCCTTGATCCGGATAAAGCCCAGATCATCAAGCTTTGCACGCTCCAGGTAGGGTGGCAAGTAAACTCTAACCGTGATTAGTTTTTGATCCGACATTTTTTTGAGATCACCTTAAACGCCTGGTATTGTCTGTAAAAATCAATATCCGCAGTTCAAGTATACATTATTTCAGCTGTCCCGGGATAGCATTATTTCTTGCCTGAGTCTGAAATTAGGCGTAGAATATTAGCATATTGCCGCTTTCACAACAGTTTGATTACAGTTGATACAGGAGTAGTTCAATGGCACATAACAACACTGCCCGGATGGGCGAAGAGAGCATCGGCAGGTTGCTGGTGCGGTTTTCGGTTCCGGCAACCGCCGGTATGCTGGTGATGGCTGCTTATAATATTGTGGACACTATTTTCGTCGGGATGCTTGGCAGCAAGCCGATCGCGGCTCTTTCTGTGGCATTTCCTTTTCAGATGCTCCTCGGTGCGGTGGCGGTCGGAACCGGGGTGGGTGCCGCTTCTCTAATTTCGCGTTCACTTGGCTCCGATGACAGCAATCAGGCAATCCGGGCTGTGGGCCAGGTGATTGGGCTTTCTTTGATCTACGGTTTTTTTGTGGCAATTTTAGGCTTTGCCAGCTTGGATCCACTGCTCAGGTTATTCGGGGCTACTTCCGATATTATCGATTTGACCGGAGAATATGTGCTGGTGATCACCTCAGGTTCGGTGATGTTTTTCCTGATTATGGGATTAAATAATGTTGTCCGGGCTGTCGGCCATCCGCAGCTTTCGATGAAAGTGATGATTATCTCTGCCCTCACCAATATTATCCTTGACCCGATCTTTATTTTTGTTCTCGGGATGGGAGTACGCGGGGCCGCCGTGGCAACTGTGCTGGCCAAGATTGTCGGGGTGGCTATGATGCTTCACTTTTTTTTATCCGGAAACAGCGAACTAAGGATTACCATCACCAGTCTGAAACCCTGCCCGCAGACGATACGCAAAATATATGTGATCGGATTGCCGGCGATGGTGCTGCAGGTTTCTACAAATATATCGCTGATCATTGCCAATAATATACTCGCTGCCTACGGTCACCTGCCGATTGCGGCGCTTGGCCTGATTTTTCGCCTCTTTATGTTCGCCCTGATGCCGGTAATAGGAGTTTCACAGGGGTTAATGCCAATCATCGGTTATAATTTCGGAGCTGGTAAAATGGATAGAATACGCGAGGCCCTGGTTAAAAGTGCCCTGGTTAGCACTGTGATTGTCAGCATATTCGGAGTTTTATATTTTGCCTGGCCGCTAACCTTTTTAGGCATTTTTAGTAAGGAGCAGGAGCTGCTGGCTTTAGCCGGCCGGGCCCTTAGAATTATGGTGATAATGTTTCCCGTAATCGGGGTGCAGATTGTTTTCTCCACCTATTTCCAGGCCGCGGGCAGGGGGCTGCCCTCGCTGTTGCTCTCAATATTACGGGAAGTGCTGCTTTTTATCCCCTTTTTATTGTTTTTCTTTGCTTTCTTCGGTCTCGATGGAGTTTGGTTTTCACGGCCTGCCAGCGACCTGCTGGCTTTTCTCTTCACCTTTTACCTGATTACCCGCGAACTGAAAAAGCACAACCTATCCTTACTATCAATATAACACACGGACAAGGGGACGTTTCATCTGTCTGGCGGCACATCAAATATTTTTCTAACTCAGCCAAGCATCTTCAAATATGTGCAGGTGGCCGGGGCTTAGCACTTTAAATGCTTCCACCAGCTCAGCCCCGCTTTCGGCCGCCAGCGCGGAAGCCCTGGTGCGAAGCATGTTTATAAGATGTTCAGCCTTTTTACCGGAGAACTGGCTCACATGACAACCTATGGCCCCTATTTTTAACTCCCAGGTATCTGCCACATCGATAAAAGTATTCGGGTAAGCAGTATAATAAAAACCCACGATTTTCACAGCATGCGGCTCAAGGCCGTTTTCAATATCAGTCGGGCAGAAGCGGGGCATATTGGACAGAAATGCAGCTTCGGCTGTTGCCAGGCCGGTACGGATATGATCGGAGTGAGCTTCGTAGGGCAACCATGGATCGCAGACCATCACAGCCTCGGGTTTGATGAGACGGATTGCGCTTGTTATTCCGGCCCGTACTTCCTCATATGCCAGGTTGCCTCCATCGGAATAATTAAGCCAGTGCAGTTCCGTAACCCCTAAAATTGCTGCTGCAGCTTCAGTTTCGGAGCGCCTGGTTGCCGCCAGTTTTGACCCATCGGCAGCGCTGTCATAAGTGCCTGCTGAGCCATCTGTTATGGTCAGGCAGGATACTTTTTTCCCGGAACGAACAAGTTTAGCAACTGTGGCACCGGCCCCGATTTCCAGATCATCGGGATGGGGCTGGACAACCAGTAGCTTTCCGGCTTTCATTAGGTCGGGAATCGGTATCAAACCGCAGTTTTTTCTAATCACTGTATCAACTCCAATATTGATCGTCATTGCGTTGTTTTTTATCATAGCATTATTGGAAACCGCCTGCTATGCTTCCATAGACATTCCTGAAAAGGATGTCATTATAATCGTTACACGCGATATAAAATAAGTTCCGGACTGCGGGTTATAAGGTTTTTATTCGGCAGAAGCGCTGATATAATTATATAGGTATGTGGCTGATGGATATAACACTATCAGCAGCTTAAAAAGAAGAAGCCGTACCATTGCAGAAAAGGGGTATTGATATTGCAGGATTTAGCGGAGCAAATAAAAAACGCGGCAATAAAGAACCGTGATTACCTAGTTAGGTTGATCCAGGATTTGGTGACGATTCGCAGCTATTCTGGCGAGACTGAAAAGATACAGCATTTCTTGTGTGGCCTGCTTAACGGCTTCGGTATGGAAACCAGCCTGATCAAGGTGGAACCGGCTCGTCTTGAGCATTATAAAGGCTTCAGTTACGATGGTTTTCCTTACGACAACCGTTATTCCCTATTGGCGGTAAAGAGAGGCTCAGCTGTTGCAGGGGTGGGGTATGGAGGTCGCTCGCTGATGCTTAACGGCCATATTGATGTAGTTCCACCTGGCGATCTTGATTGTTGGGATGATGATCCATTGAGCGGCCGCTATGCGAACGGCCGGATTTACGGACGTGGAGCGCTTGATATGAAGGGGGGCCTTGCGTCAGGGATTGTCGCTCTCAAATTGCTTCTCGATCTAGGTTTTATGAACATTGGCGATATCATGATTAGCAGCGTCTGTGGTGAAGAAACAGGCGGTTGCGGTGCTTTTGCCCTGGTTGAAAGCGGGGTTATGGCCGACGGTTGCCTGATCCTGGAGCCAACACAGCTTAAAGTCTGCCATATCCAGTCCGGATGTCACTCCTTTAAAATCACCCTGAAAGGACGTTCAATCCACGCTTGCATGGCATATAAAGGGGTAAATGTGATCGATAAGTTTTACCTGATTTATAATGCTCTGCTTCAAATGGACAAAGTACGCCACACCCGCTTCAGCGGGCCGCTCGCAGGCAGCTACGAAAACTCTGCAAATATTGCTCCCTTAAATGTCGGCATAATCAGCGCCGGCGATTGGCCATCAAGTGTGCCTGATCGGCTTGAAGCACACGGCCGGATGGGCATTTTCCCCGGCGAAACCGTCGAAGATATGCATGCAGAATTTGAGTCAACTGTCCGGGCGGCCGCTGCCCGGGATTTATGGCTGACCGAAAATCAACCGGTTGTAGAATGGTACGAAGGGCTTTTTGAGCCGGCAGCCCTCGATTTAAATAGCGACCTCATAAAAACGCTTGCCTCCAGCCATCAGCAGATCACGGGCAGCGCGGTTGGTTATGAGGCGGCCACATATGGTTCCGATATGCGTATCTTTAACCTCTATGCAAAGATCCCGACGGTACTGTACGGTCCCGGCGATGTCAGCCAGGCCCACACGGTCAATGAATATATCGAAATCGACCAGGTCCTCGGGGCGGTTTGTACTCTATCTATGATGATTTACAACTGGTGCGGCGGTCAATTTAAATAGCAGATCCCGATTGCCCTTATTTAACCTGGCCTTTATAATAGAACGAGAAAAACTTTAGATAAGCGAAAGGAGCTTTTAATTGATGGCAGATTTTGAAACCTTGGCGGGAGCCATTATTG